>CAZBXE010000001.1:0-177140 GCA_964496125.1 uncultured bacterium
GGGAGGGGTACAAGGGCTTTAACCAAAAAAACGTAAGCTTCATCATCAAGGAAACAGACCCCAGAAAAAACCCTTAAGAAATCTTCTTGGGAGTCAGGTACTGGTAGTGGGCTGACTCAAAGTAGATGGTAAGAGGCGCTCCTTTATAGTGTCTTCCGAAAATCTGATCATCTGGTGGTAGAAGAAGGCCTGTTTTGTAGTCTACGCGAGAGCCTTCTGCGCTATATACATAAATAGGGCGTCTTAAGATCTTTGCAAGAGCTTTTAGTTCTACGTTTCCAAGCCAAGTGTAATTTTTGCTGATTTCTTGTACATAGTCGTTATAATTGCCAGGTACAAAAGAGCGGTATTGATACCCGTGTAGCCACATTTCCCAGACGAGCGCTTGACGAAGAGCCCGTGCTTCTTGGTCTTCTTCGGCTCTGGAGAGGTTTGGATTTTTGGAGCGTACTAAAGAATAGAGTAGGCAGTTCCCATCCCCTCGTACGTTGTTCAGATGGTAGAGTGATTTGACAAGCTTGCGGTAGGGGGCTTCTCGCCATCCGAGGTAGGACTTTGCAATATCTTCTAGTTTTTTTTCTGTCTTTTCGAGCTTGCGATACTCTTTGATTTGGAGTTTGGTTGCAAGAATTAAGTCTTTGAGTTCATTAACCTTAGGATCATTTTGGCAATTCTTAAGCTCATTTGCTATGGTATCTGCCTTTTTTTGAATAGCGCTAAGCTCAGACAGCTTGGGACGCACCTGAAATCCCTTCCAAAGAGCCTGAATTTCTTTCTCAACGGCGGAAATCGACTTACTTTCTACAACTCCGTTATGTACCACTAAGCCTACCATGAGTGCCTCCTTAATCTAGGCAGTCAGATTACCATACCTATCGATTTGTTTCTCAATTTCTTAACTCAAAATTAATACAAACAGACCGAAAGTGTTTCAAAATTGAAATGGGACCGAAGCGTGGCTGCCCCGATCAAGGGGCAGGTCACCTCCTATAAGATCGACCCAGCGTCTTATGTTTTTTGCACAAATGTAGAGATCATTAGAGGTTTTTTGAGGATATAAATGGTCGGCATAGGAGGTTGCAAAACTTTTTTTGATGGAATACCCGTCTTATCAGTCGTGAAAAATTTCTTATGCAATTTTGGGAATATGCTATAATAAGGCCAGATTTAGAAAAAACCTTTTACATTTACGGGGGTTTTATGAGTTCCATTACTCCATATAAAGGTCCACAAATCACATATACGAATGGCATCCAGTTTGAAGGCGTTGAAAAAAACAATTCTTCAAAAACGATTAAGGGACATATTCAAATTAAAACCTCTCACGGTTCAAAGGAATACGAGGTAGTATTGGATAAGAAAATCCTGAAAGAATATGGTAATAATGCAGAAAAAGCTCTGGAGGATGTACTAACAAACATAGGTCCTCTCTTAGGGAAAACTTTGACAAAAACAACAAAGGTCGAGTTAAAAACGGGTTTTTTTAGCAATAAGATCGTTGGAGTTAAAGTTACAGATACAACGAAACCAACTAAAATATTCGGCATTAAATTCTCGAGCGGTAAGTCGGCAACGATTTCAGTTGAAAACCTTCAAAAAAGGGTAGGGTTAGCTGAACAAGAAAAAGAGAAAACAACTGGGACAAGTAAGAACGAGAAGACAGGGCTAGACACCCTGCGTAAATATCAATTCGATGCTAGAAAGCAGGTTAAGGTGCTTAGGGATGTGATTGCTAATGAAAAGGAAGAAGCGGATAAGCGTACGAGCTCTTCGTCGGAGGGGATTGAAAGGGAGAATTTAGAAAATACGAAAAGGGAATATATATTAGATGAGGAAGACAGAATGCTTCTCGAAAAGGAATTAGAAGAAGCGGCAAAAATAACGACATACGTGGACGAGTGGGACGACTTTGAGAGAGAGGTCTTCCCTGAAGGTGTGGGGCAAGCACTTCTCGAGCTGTCTAGGTGTAATAGGCTTATATCCAGCGAGGCCGTAAAAAACCGTGAGGGTAATAACCCTGAAGTGGAAAATGCGACAAGGCTAGCCAAAGAGATGGAAGCCAGTCTCAGAAGGAAGAATGTGCCTCAAGAAAAATGGAAAAAATTAGGCGTTTTATTACAACACTGGAATTTACAGAACAGCAAAAGAGCGTCAAATGCAGAAATATTGACTGTAGCGAAGGCGTTGGTATCTCAAGGCTTCAAAAAACAAGACCTCCTTAATCTTTTGCCTGAAGGGGAGCAAAAAGCACGGGCTCTTAAGTTGCTATTTGAAGAGCCGCCCGCCTAGTCATAAGGATCAATATTTTGGTTTTACTAGGCTCTTTTCGATAAGTTCGGCAAGGTGGAGGGGGCGGCAGGAGGTGCCGTGCTGGATTTGGCAGCGGCACGAAAAGCCGCTTGCTAGAATCAGCGCTTCCGGGTTTTTGCGGACCGCAGGAAAAAGAGCAAGTTCCCCGATATCCATCGAAAGTTTGTAGTGTTCCTTCTCATAGCCAAAAGAGCCAGCTAGGCCACAGCAACCAGAAGGGATTTCTGTAACTTGTGCCCCACCAATTGCACGAAGGACCTGAAGTGTTGGTTGCATGCCGATCAGCGCCTTTTGGTGGCAGTGGCCGTGCACCAAGATGGGGCAGGGGTTGTACAGGGGCGGGAGAGGATTTTGGGCTAGAAACTGATCAAAGGTAAGGCAGGTCAGGGAGTGGGATGTGGAAAATTCATCTACTAAGGTAAGAAGGCAGCTTGGTTCAAGGCCAATAATGGGAAGACTCTTGTAAGGTTCAAGAGAGGCAATGAGCGCTTCTGCTTGCCTTTTGGCCTTGGGCAGCACCCCTTTGGAAAGAGCAGGACGACCACAGCAGCTCCATGTAGGCACGATCGCAGTAAAGCCCATCTGATTTAAGACCTTGATCGCTGCAAACCCCACTTCGGGACAATGAAACTCAGTAAACGTATCGCTTAAGAGAACGACCTTTTTGGAAAGGTCTGGTTGCGGTGGGACATTTTCTGAGAAACGAAGTTTTGCAAGTGGGGGGAGATGGCGGTGCGGGGTAATGCCAAAAAGAGGGCCAAAGGGAAGTTTGAGCAGGAGGTTATAAAGGGCTCGCATGGGAAAAAAGAAATGGCTCAGTTCACCTACATGGGCAAAGAGAAGGCTTCTCAATGGAGTGCCCTCTTTTTTTTGCACCTGGTAGAGCATCTCGGCCTTCATTTTGGCAAGGTCTACTTGCGAAGGACACTCTGTCTTACACCCCTTGCACTGCAGGCAAAGGTCAAGAACGTCCAGCACTTCGGATGTGGGCTGAAGAGCGTATTCTCGAAGAGCTGTTGCCCGGGCGCGGGTGGTATCAAATTCCGATCCTGTTGCCTGGTAGGAGGGGCACATCAGCCCCTCCTTCTTGCGGCAGAGCCCGTTGCCATTACAAAGATCAACAGAGAGCGCAAGGCCCCCAACTTTTGAGAAGTCAAGAAATGTTTCTGGCTCCTTGAGAGCTGGTTTCCGAAGGTTTTTTAGAGGGCTTTTACCATGAACGATCTTGCCAGGATTCATCAGGTTCTCAGGGTCAAATGCCTTTTTTACAAGAAGGTGCGCTTCATAGAGCTTTTTTCCAAAAAGCTTTGGATTGAGCCACGACCGGATCAGGCCATCCCCATGCTCGCCGCTTAGCACTCCTCCATACTTGAGGAGAAGATCGGTTATATACTCCTGAATCGTGAGAAGAAGCTCTTGTTCTTTTTCAGAGCGAAGGTCAATGTAGGGACGAATATGCATGCAGCCAGAGCCTGCGTGTCCATAGATACCAGCTTCTTTCCCCATGCTTTTTAAATAGGCCACGAGTTCTTCCATGAAGGGACCTAAGTTTTTGGGGTCAACAGAAATATCTTCAATAAAACCAATCCCTCGGCTATAGGCACGCTTCGAAAGAAGTACACCTAGCCCGCCTTTTCGCAGTGCCCAAAAGTCGCTCTCTTCGCTTGGGCTTTTGAGAAGAGTTGCCCCTTGTATGGCTTTTTCTATGGGAAGCTCAAGGGCAAGAAGGGCTTTTGGATTTCCCTTAAGCCAGTGCATCCGGCTTTTGAGTTTGGGCGATCTCCTTCCGCCATCGATCACTTTATCATCGATCAGCTCAAGGGAGTAGGGATGGTGGTGCAACAGCTCTGGCACAGCGCTCAGGGCAGCTGTGACAGATGAATAGGCAATGAGATAGATGTGGCTTTTCGGGGGAAGGGGTACAATGCGTAGGGTAAGTTTTGTGACAACGCCAAGTGTTCCCTCACTTGCTGCAAAGAGTTTAGCCGGGTTTATGGGAGAGTCCAAAAGGGCTCTTAGACTGTAGCCAGAGGAGCTTCGGGCAAGCCTTGGAAAATGGCTCTCAATCTCCTTCCCATAGGTCTCTTTGATTTTTTCAAGCGCGGGCAGTTTTGATTCTTTATTGTATGTAACAAGGGTACCATCAGCGAGCACAACCTCCACTTCTTCAATATGGTCCAGCATCGAGCCAAAGAGAAGCGATTTTGCGCCGGCGGAATTATTAGCAAGCATGCCACCAAGGGTGGCCACATTTCCTGTGGACGTGTCAGGGCCTAGGCGAAAGCCATGAGGCCTCAGTGCCTCGTTGAGAGAATCTTGGATAACGCCGCTTTCACAAAGCACTGTTTTGTTTTTAAGGTTAATATCTAAAATCTTGTTCATAAAGCAAGAAAAGTCAAGAACAAGCCCCGCGCCGAGGCAGCCGCCCGTAATGCCAGTTGCAGCCCCGCGAGCTGTGATGGGGATGCTGTGTCTTGCTGCAATCTGAACTGCGATCTGCACATCTTCCACCCTTTTAGGGGTGACGATGGCAAGAGGTTTTATGGAATAGATTGAGGCGTCCACGGCATACACGGTGCGGTGTGCTTCATCCAGAAGCACACTCTCTCCAAGAGCCTTTTGGAGCTCTTTTTTAAAGTTGGAAGTCATAAAGACTCCCAAGTCGTAAAATCTGGGTGAGTTCATCAAGAGCGGCTTTGCCTTCTTGCAAGAGATGTACATCTTGTAGGTCACCTGGCAAGAGGTGGTCTCGGTAATGCTTGTTGACCCAGGCCGTGAGGGTGGTATAGAGCGTATCTGTAAGAAGAACGCCTTGGTTCATCGCTGCTAGTTCTGCATCTGTCAGTGGAACACGAATCCTAAGACAAGCAGGGCCGCCGCCATTATGCATGCTCTCCCGCAGGTCACAGAAAATGATTTGATCAAAAGGAAGGGAGTTTAAAATGCTATGGGCCCTTTCCATTTCTTGGCACTCAATCGGGGCTAGAAGGACATTTTTATTCTCCTTTGTTGTGACAATCTGGGAATTGAAAAGATAGGTCTCTACGGCCTCTTGAAGGCTTAGCTCGCTACTTTTGATTTCAAGAAGAGAAATCTTAGGAAAGTGCTCTTTTAGCATGTGTACAACTTGCGGCGTGTTGCTAAAGGCCTTCTCGTGGTAGAGAAAAAAGTGCTTATGGCCGACAGAAATGACATCGTTGTGGAAAACCCCTGCTTGAAGGGCATCTAGGCTCTGTTCTGCAAAAAGTGCCGTTTTAATCTTATGCTGCCTCCCGATTGCCTGGGAGGCTTCTAGCGTTTGTCTCGGGATGGAATTAGTAAAGGTTTTAGAAGCTGCATATCTTCCAAAGACAAAAAGGTGTACCCCCTCTTTTCCAAACTCTTCACAAAATCTTGTGTGGTTAGCCTCCCCTTCATCACTAAAATAGAGGCTTTGAGGAAGGGGGGGATGGTGGGTGAAAAAGTCTTTATTTGTAAAGATTGCCTTCAGTATTCTCGCTGTGACAGGGGGTTCAATGGAGCGATGAAACGTTGTCGCAAGATTGGCAGGTGTGATCTGCACTTTCCCATCGAGCGCATCACAAGAAGGGGAAAGGGTGCCGCAGTTAGCTGCCCACATGCTCGATGCAGAACCAACGGCTGCAAGAATTTTTGGCATCTGCTCGGCGGCTGATTTTAGGGTCAGAGCATCGCTTCCCGAGAAGCCAAGGGCGCGCAAGGTTGGCAGGTGGGGTCTTTCGTGAGGGGGGAGAACCGCTTGAGGGACGCCTAGTTTATGGAGAAGATACATCTTGTCTAGCCCTTGCAAGGCAGCTTTTTTGGGGTTAGATGGTTTTTTTTGGTATTTTTGTGAGGCCATATTGTCCTGGGATAGGCCTGAAAAGGTGTGGGTAGGTCCTACAAGACCATCGAGGCTAAGCTCTTTTGTCATAGGACAATTCCAGGTGTAAGGGTTTTCGGAAGGGAGAGTTTTTCAGACTCTGTAGAGGCTACGGGGTAGGCGCAGTAGTCAGCCGCATAGTAGGCAGAAGGCCTATGGTTACCGCTGCAACCTACGCCGCCAAAGGGAAGGCTGCTGCTTGCTCCTGTTGTCGGAACGTTCCAGTTAATCAAGCCAGCTTGGATCTCTTTGAAAAAGGTTTCAAAATCGGATCTCTCTTCAGAGAGAATTCCTGCAGCAAGACCATACTTTGTGTCGTTTGCCATTTTAATGGCAGAGGTAAGGTCTTTGACCCGGTAGAGCTGAAGAAGGGGACCAAAAAATTCTTCATCGTTTGCTTTTTTGGCTTCTGTCATATCGATAATGCCAGGGGAGAGAAGGGATCTGCCTTTTTTGAGCTGTTTCATTTCTATAAGGGCTTTTCCCCCCAAAGAGAGCAAATCGTTTTGGTTTTGGAGCAGATTTTCTGCTGCTTGTAGCGAAATCACAGGGCCCATAAAAGGCTCTGGGTTGTCTGTGTAGGGGCCAACCCGTAGATTTCTCGTAAGGCGCAGCAGCTCTTCGATAAAAGACGCGCTCTCTTTTCCCTCCACAACAATAAGACGCCTTGCACAGGTGCAACGTTGCCCTGAGGTAAGGAAGGCCGATTGGATGGTGATGTAGGCAGCTGCAGTGGGATTGCTGATCTTCTTTACGACAAGGGGGTTATTGCCTCCCATTTCGAGGGCTAAAATCTTTTCCGGATGGGCGCCAAATTCTTCAGATAAAAACACGCCCGTCCGGTAGCTTCCTGTAAAGAAAAGGCCAGAGATATCTGGGTGGGTCGCAAGCTGCTGCCCCACCTCTTTTCCCCCTTGAAGCAGTTGCAGAGCTCCTTTAGGGAGGGAGGTTTTTTCCCAGAGTCGTACGATTTCTTCTCCTACCTTCGGCGTAAGTTCGCTTGGCTTAAAGATCACAGAGTTGCCGGCAAGAAGGGCAGGAGCAATGTGCCCATTCGGTAGATGAGCTGGAAAATTAAAGGGACCCAGAACTCCAATCACACCGTGAGGCTTGTGGCGAAGGGCTTGTACCCTTCCCCCCTCAGATAAAATCTTTGTTCCACTGCGCGCATCGTAGGCTTCGATAGAGATATCAATCTTGTTGAGCATGGCAAGCACTTCTCCCGTTGCCTCCCAAAGGGGCTTTCCCATCTCCTTTGCAATCAAAGTAGCAAGCTCGTCTTTATGCAAACTCACTTCTTCTTTATATTCTTTTAAGATGGCAATTCTTTCATCTAGATGCATGTGCGAAAGCTTTGCAAAACCTCTCTTTGCTTGTTCTACCACGGGGTCAATATTCAAAGTGCCTCCCTTACATATCGAATGCAATCTCCTACTTTTACTTTAAGAGCATGCGCTGTTTCGTGATCTAAAGTGACGTCTGTATGCCCCGTCAAGGCAAGGGGAGCCACACAAGATCGAAAGTCGATCTGGTCATTCGACATCATTTTTTCCTTTTCTCCTTCTAGAGTAGAGACGATCTCTTGGACTTTTGCTGTCGTGCTCTCTCGAATTGTGAGGAGTTTTTTTGTTTCTGCCTCCATTTTGGGGCCTCCATCGAATAGGTCGATCTCACCTGAAAAGCAAAAGCCCTCTCCTTCTAACATTTTGCGGGCAGGGAGGGTGTGAACGTGGGTTGTTCCGATTACTTTTTGCGCTTTTTTCGTAAGGAGGGCTGAGTAGATAGGGTGCTGGGGGAGGATGCTAGGGATGTTGAGTGTCCTCTGCTCAAATAAACTGAGCGCTTTTGGAAGGGGAACGGGAAGAAATTTTGATCCAAGGCTAGTCCAGAACGGACTGGAGTAGTTTTTTTCGATGACCCCTCGTAGCTCAGCTATGATTTTCGATTCGAAACGGGAAGGAAAAGCAGCAATAAAGAGAAGGCGGGAGAGAGAAAGAAGACGGCCAAGCCCTTCTTTTCGGCTTTCATGGCTCATGAAAAGACCACAGAGTTCACTCTCTCCTTTCCTATGCTGGGTGGGGGTTAAGGTCTGCACTCTTCTATCGAGAAATTGCTCATAGTCTACTTTGTAAAAATAGGTTGGAGCTTCGATAGCTGTTTTTGAGAGGATGGCTGATGTGCCTGCAAGATATCCTGTCTTAAGTTCTTCTAATACAAACACATACAGTTCATCCTCGGGTTGAATTGTTTTTTTAGAAAAGGACGCAAGCGACTTTCTGATCCTGTTGCGCAGCAGCTCAGGGTTTTTAGGCAAGTTGAAGAGGCCAAGCGAGGCGGCAAAGGCAAATCCCTGGTAGGCGTCAAAATCTTTTTCCTCAATGGGTCTTAAGATATACATTGCAGTCCCTCTTCAATAATACGGCAGGCTTCATCGATATCGTGCGGGGTGATTGCCATCATCGGCACCAAAAATCTTGTCCGTGTAGGGTTTCCTCCTGCTAGAAAGCCAATCAAACCAAGTTCAAAGAGCTTTTTGAGAAATTCTTTTGTTTTTGCCGGATCACCCTTAAAGACAGTGCAGGCAACCATGGCACCTATCCCAAAAGGACCTTCAATCTTTTCGGGATACTTCTTTGCAAGAAAAGCAAGCTTTTCTTCAAAATGTCTATGGGTTGTTTCAATTTTTCCATTTTCTCCGAAGTATCCCCCCTCAAGAAGGGTTTTGATGACCACAAGAGAGGCTCTTATCGCAGAGGTTCCAGAGGTAAAGGTTTGGCTGATGAGATTTGGCCTTGGTTTACATTCTGTTTTGTACAGGGTAGCACACACTTGGGAGAGCTTTCCAATTGAGACAACATCTGCGTAGTTCTCTAGGCCAAAGTGCTGAAAGGCAAAGAGTCTGCTTGTTCTGCCAAATGTCTGGACCTCATCGATAAAGATGGGGATTTTGTGCTGTCGCAGTATATCCATCAGGGCAATAAAAAAGGCCCGGCTACCAGGATAAGATCCCGCTTCCCCTTGTACAAGCTCAAAGGCCATGAGGGCGTGAGCCTCGGGATAGCGAGAAATGTGTTTTTTTAAGACAGAGGTGGCTCTCTGAATGCTTTCTTCTGGGGATGCAGGATCAAAGAAGGGGACATAGTCCACAGGCTGATTTAAAGGAAGGCCTTCCCTGTAGCCTGGTTTATCTGTGACTTGGGAGAGGGTAAGAGATCTTCCCATAAAACATCTTTCAAAAGCAAGGATCCTCTGAGCAGGCGTTTTTTTTTGAAAGAGCATTTTCATGGCATTTTCGTTGGCCATAGCACCCGATGTTGTAAAAAGACAGTGGGGTAGGCCAGATGCCTTTACGAGAAGATCGGCAAGCTCCATCGAGTCCTTATTTTGCTGCAAGTTTCCCTGCATGATCGTGTCACTTATGGCCGCGTCAAGAGAAGACTCTACAATTTTTTCAGCGCTGTGGCCAAAGTAGTGGACACCAATACCTGTGATAAAATCATACTTTACGCTTCCATCGAGAAGTTCTACGAGGGCGCCATTTCCAAAGCCAGAGCCAATGTAGGGGTAGACAAGATCAAGGCCCCGATTCTGCGAGAAGCTCTTTACGAGCTGTTCATACGTAGCTTTTTTCTCTTCTTTAGCAGGTTGTATCTTTGTGATGCGCGCTTTTGCATCATGGAGTGCGGCTAAGAGAAGTTCTTTTCCCTGCCTTACGCGTGGGTCTTTCATAAACTCTTCGCTAAAGCTCATGCACACTCTCCTTTTTTCATCAAAAAATAGGCAGTTAGTTCTGCTTGCTCGGTAAGACTTGAGATTTCCATGTACTCCTCTTCTGTGTGGAGTTTTCCGCCTCGTACGCCCATGGTGTCAATGTTGGCAAGCCCTAAGGCAGCAAAATTGTTGCCATCGGTTGTTCCTCCCGATGTTGTCGTTGTAAAGGGTCTTCCAAGTTTTTTTGCGCATTGTTCAATTTCTTGAAGCAATTGCTCGGTTTTTTCATCTCTTTTTTTAGGAGGACGCGCGGAGTGAATCTGGATATGAAGCGGCGCCCCATGATTCTCTCCGATCGTTTTTGCCAGCTGCTGGAGTTTTCCTAGCAGAGTATCGATTCCTTCCTGACTTTCTGAGCGGATGTTAAGATGCGCCTCTGCAAAGTCTGCTACGACATTTGTAGCTGTGCCTCCCTGGATCTTACCCACATTGAAAATCACCCCTTCTTCTGCAAGAGATCTTGCTTCGTGCAGAAAGTGCGCAAGACTTAAAATTGCGCTGCGTCCTTCAAAAAAGTCGCGGCCGGCATGGGCCGCTTTCCCCTTGGCCACAATGTGGAGGTTGAGGGAGCCCTTCCTGGCTACAACGACCTTTCCATCGGGCAGGGTAGGCTCAAAAATCAGTCCTACGCTGCACCGGTTGGCGATTTTCTGAAATAAAGAGCAAGAAAAGGGCGAACCGATCTCTTCGTCAGGAACGATCAGGACCTCCCAGGATACATTTTCTCCAAAGGGACTTCTTTCAAGTGCTTTTAGAGCTGTAAGCATCACCACAAGCCCTCCTTTCATATCGGCAACTCCGGGACCTTTCAAAATATTTGGGCCGATTTGAGTGGTCTTTTGGAATGCGGCCTCTTTGGGGAATACAGTGTCCATATGTCCACAGAGGAAAATGGGTTTTCCTTTCCCTTTTTTTCTCAGGGAGAGAGCACATTTTCCTTCGGGGAGCAGTATTTTTTCCATCTTCGCGGGTAGTATTGAGAAAGCATCTTCAAGGCGGTTCAGAATGCGCAGGAGGCCTTGCTGATTATAGGAGTGGGAATTGATCTCGGCAAGCTCTTGAAGAAGAGAGAGAGCTGGGTCTTTCTGACCGTGGATCCATTGGAGGTAGGGGGCGCACTTTTCTTCCATTTCCTTACTCTAAAGGATCTTGTTGTGAATCACAAACATTTTTTTCTAATTGTAAGTGATTGAAAATCAAAATATAGTAGTAAGTTTGTAATTCTCCGTGTCCTCCACCCATGCGCTTTTGCATTCACGATCTGTATATCTTGGGGTATTGGTAATAAATCATCAATCTTGTATGGTGACGAAAAAGGGCGCTGAAGGTTTTTTTGCCCTCTCTGACATTGAGCTCAAGGATTGTATGAACGAAGATAAACACAAGAATTTACACGAAACCCTGCGGAAGGATAACACATGTTATGTTCTCATCACCTGCAGCAAGCCAAGTAAAGATGGAAACATGGACGTAGAAATGACCTATGAAGGGGAAACCTCCCTTGCTGCCTACCTTGTTGAAGGGGCGCAAAGTGTTTTAGATCAACAGCTTCAGGTAAAAAATACAGCCACAGAGGGCAAGATTCAAAGGTTGCTTTGACCCTGAGGAAGTATGGAGGGGGCTTCAGTGCTTGAGCTTCTATTTCAACAGGGTAATCATCAATTTACAATTCCTTGCCATAAAGTCGAAAAAGTCATACCGCTCGTGTATCTTCGGGATATCCAAGGAGCTCCTAAATATATAGCCGGACTTTTGAATTACCGGGGAAAGTTTTTTCCCGTTATTGATTTTAAAGAGTTGCACGAGGACTCTTCCTCCGAAAAATCCTTTCATTCTCGCATCATCTTACTGAAAAACCCAAAGAATGAGGGGTTTTCCCTGATTGGCCTCTTGGTAGAGTTGGTAGTGCGTACTACACAACTTGAAGAGGCTGTGCAAAGAATCCGCCTCACAGGGCTACCTTACTTTGGGGGGCTTACACATTCTGAGGAAGGAGTCGTTTATGAAATGGATGTGGATGCTCTTTTTAAATTGATTGACCCTCATGTTGTTAAGCTTCAGGACCCTTTATGAAAAAACAACGCCCTGTGTCTTTGCCTATTGATCAGCTTCTGAGCCGAAAGCAAGACGAAGAATATATGCAAACTTGGACAGAGAGAATTGCAGAGAAGGAGCTGGAGGCAGCGGCTGCCGCTCTTGGTTCGATTTTGATTTTTCGGCTTGGTCAGGAGAACTTTGGGGTTTGCTCTTCTGTGATCAACCGCGTGCTTGAGGCAGGATCCGTCCACTCTCTCCCCCATACCCAAGGGACTTTCTACAAAGGAGTTGCCAACATTCAGGGAAAACTTGTCCTCTGCGTGGATCTTCGTAATATTGTATGCATTTCTGAAGCGAGCCAAGAGAAGAAGCCCAAACGGATGCTTCTTTTGGAAAAAGATAAGCTGAAGTTTGTTTTTTTTGTAGATGAGATCATAGCAAACGCGCCTTTGAATCCAGCTGAACTGCAAAACGTACCTGCTTCTCTTGCAAAGACGCAGGCAAATATCTTTAAAGGGATTTTGCCTTGGGAGGGAAAAGATGTGAGCGTTTTGGATGAGGGCCTTCTTTTCACCCTTCTTCATTGGAAAGCCTCATGAAGAAAGAATCTAAATCTCTGATCACAAACGCCTTTCGTTCTGAGATGGAGCGACAAGTTAAAATTTTTTCTGCCGAGATAGCGGGGCTGAAAGCAGGTAAAGAAGAGCAGAATGCAATAGCTGCCCTTCAAGAGGTTTTATCTGATATTAAGGGGGCTGCTCTTCTTGCAAGTTTTTCGGAGCTTGCCTCCTTTTCGGAGCATCTAAAAAGAATTCTTCAGGAGAAAAAAGGACGAGAGCTCGAAAAAATTCTGCAAGAATCTTTGGAGCTTTTCTCTGTTCTTGCTGAATCAGGGGACATGGACCCAGCTCCTATCCAGCAACTGCTAGATACGTGGAAAGCTTCCCTGCAACCTCTTGGAGCAGTGGAAAAAGTGCTAGAACCTAAGATGAAAAAAACGCTTGTGCAAGGGCCCATGAGCGAACTTTTCGAAGTTGAGATGGAAAGCTGTTGTAAAACAATCACTGATGCTCTCTTGGAATTTGAAAAAGACATAAGCTGCACAGATGCCCTTGATGTCATGATGAGGGGGGCTCATTCCATGAAAGGCTCTGCTCGGATGGTTCACTTTGAACCTATCGTGAAGCTTTCGCATGCCCTAGAAGACTGTTTTTCGGCTGTGAAACAGCGAAAGCTTACGTTGTCTCAGAAAGCGATTTCTGCACTCCTTGTGACACTTGATTTTTTGCGCGCCTGTAAGCTTGAGCACACACAGGAAATTGAAGAGGAGTTTGCAAAGTTAACAGACCAGGTGCAAAAGATTACAAGTGGGCTGTTTTCAGAGCAGGTCAAAGAAAACCAAGTAAAAGAGTTTTCCTCCCCACGTGCGCTTGCATCTGAGAGGATTGTTAGGGTATCTGCTCAAAGCTTTACAGACTTGATGGGGCTCTCTGGAGAGTCTCTTATGCAAGCGCGCTGGCTTGGGTCTTTTTTAACAGAGTTTCTTGCTCTCAAAAAAAAGTTTTTGCATGCGTCGCTTCTTCTGAATGAAATTCAGGAAGAAGCTCTAGAGGTAAGGCTTTCAAAAAAGGCAGAAGTTGCCTTGCTAGGGCTGCAGGATGATCTGCACCTCTTAAATACAGACCTCTCCATCCGGATGGATGAGCTTGAGACGCATGTGAGAAAAAGCATTAAAACAGCAGACAAGCTCTATCGGGAAGTGATTGACTCAAGGATGCGTCCTTTTTCCGAGGGTGTAGAAGGATTCCCAAGGATGGTGCGTGATCTAGCAAGGGAGCTTCATAAGAAGGTAAATCTTGAGATCTTAGGAAAAACAACTGCCGTAGACCGCGACATCTTGGATAAACTAGAAGCCCCATTGAGCCACCTTGTAAGAAATGCAATAGACCATGGGATTGGTACGCCAGAAGAAAGGAGAAAAAAAGGCAAGCCAGAAGAAGGTCTTGTTCGGATTGAAGCGTGGCACCGTGGAGGCATGCTTGCCATATCAGTCATCGACGATGGAGTTGGTTTTGACTATGCGTTGATTCGTAAAAAGGCGGTTAGCTTTGGACATCTTTCCCCAGATTTTGTGGATCATCTATCCAATAAGGAGCTGATGGAGTTTCTCTTTTTGCCAGGATTTAGCACAAAAGAACAGGTGACAGAAATTTCAGGAAGGGGGGTCGGGCTTGATATCGTACGGCGCACCATTTTAGAGGTTTCCGGGTCGATTCATGTAAGAGAGAATCCCAAAGGAGGTCTTCGGTTTGATCTGCTTCTACCCCTTACGCTTTCTGTCATCCGTGCTCTGATCGTTTCAATATCAGGTCAATCGTATGCTTTTCCGCTCGCACAGATTGACAGGGCTCTTGTGATCAACAAGGATCAAATCATTACCATCGAGGAAAAAGAATATTTCCATTACGACGGGAAAAATATTGGTCTTATTCCTGCGTATCAGGTTCTAGAATTGCCTAAAAGCTTAAGCAATACAAAAACGCTCTCTGTTGTTGTGATTGGGGAAGGCAAAAATCAGCACGCTCTTATTGTGGATAGCTTCTTGCAAGAAAAAGATCTTGTTGTACAAGAGCTGGATGAGTATTTGAAGAAGATCCCTGATATTGCAGCTGGAGCTGTTTTAGAAAATGGGTTGCCTGTCTTGATTTTAGATGCACAGCAGCTTCTTTCTTCAATTGACCGCATTTGTGTTGGGAATGTCTTTGCAGAAAAAAATCTAAAGCGCTTTGCAAAGCGTATTTTAGTGGTGGAGGATTCTGCGACGGTGCGTGAGTCTGAAATTTTGCTGCTTCGTGAGCATGGATATGATGTTGCCTTTGCAGTTGATGGAGCAGAAGGATGGAATGCTGTGCGCGCTCATTCCTTTGATCTTGTGATTACGGATATCGACATGCCGCGCATGGATGGAATAGAGCTCATTAAGAGGATGAAAAAAGATCCCACTACAGCAACTGTGCCAATTATTGTGGTTTCCTATAAGGAGCAAGAGCACGATCGATTCCTTGCCCTTGAAGCTGGAGCTACAGTCTATGTGACGAAAACTACGATTTCTGATGAGAAGTTAATTGATTATGTAAAAGAAGTCATTGGAAGGTCATCGGGATGAGGATTGCTATTGTCAACGATCTTCCTTTTGCAGTTGCGGGACTACAGAGGATTTTGCTCAGGATGGAAGGCGTGCAGATTGCCTGGATTGCAAAAGACGGAAAGGAGGCGGTCGATCTTTGTGAAGAGGATCCTCCGGATCTTATCTTAATGGATCTTGTAATGCCTGTAATGAATGGTGCCGAGTCGACAAGGGAAATTATGAAACAAACCCCCTGCCCCATTTTACTTGTGACTGCGGATATTGAGAAAAACAACTCTCTTGTATTTGAGGGTCTTGGCTACGGGGCACTGGATGTGGTTCAGACGCCACCTGTGGAGGGCAGTGAGTGCGCAGCTTTTGTAAAAAAGATACGCATTATTGAGGGTGTCACCAAGAATCTGCCGCGCGGAAAAAGGCAGAGATCTGCGCCCGTTTTGTCACCCCTCATTCCGATGGGCGCATCTTCCGGTGGCCCCTCGGTGATTCAGTACATTCTGAGCCACCTTTCCCATGATTTTCACTCAACTCTTGTGATCGTGCAGCATATCGATGAGCAGTTTTCCCCTCTTTTTGTCAGCTGGCTTTCCAAGACAAGCAAAATTCCGGTTTCACTTGCAGAAGATGGAAAAATGCCTCTTCCAGGTAGGGCTTATGTGGCTGCTGCAGACAACCATTTGCTTATGACAAAAGAAGGCAAGTTTCGCTACACCCCCACTCCTGAAAACAGCTCCTATACACCTTCTATCGATGTGTTTTTTGAAAGCGTTTCTAAAGCAATAGAAAAGCCAGGACTTGCTGTACTTCTTACAGGCATGGGAAATGATGGTATGCGTGGCATGCAGGCACTTTATGAAAAGGGGTGGTATACTTTAGCGCAGGACGCCTCCACATCTGCTGTGTATGGGATGCCGAAGGCAGCCCTTGACAGAGGGGTTGTTTCTGAAATGGCTTCGCAGCAGCAAATCTTAAGTGCGATCAAACGTATGGGGGATGCAAAAAAATGGTAGGATATCCCATCACTGTGCTTCTTGTTGATGATCAAGAGATTGTTGCAAAGCAGGTAGAGAGCATGCTGCAGGATCAGCCAGATATACGGTTTTACTATTGTAAAAATCCAGTAGAAGCACTTCAGATGGCAATCGAGGTTTCTCCGACTGTAATTTTACAAGATCTTGTGATGCCAGATGTTGATGGCTTGATGCTTGTTCGCTTCTTTCGTGCTAATAAAACAACAGCTTTGATTCCTATGATTGTTCTCTCATCTAAAGAAGAGCCAAAAGTGAAAGCAGAGGCTTTTGCTTACGGCGCAAATGACTACATTGTGAAGCTTCCTGATAAGATAGAACTTCTAGCGCGCATACGTCATCATTCAGATGGTTACATCAGGCTCCTTGAGAGAAATGAGGCTTATGATGCCTTAAAAGTAAGTCAGGCGCGCCTCAATGCAGAGCTTAAAGAGGCAGCAAATTATGTGAGCTCTCTTTTACCAAGGCCCCTCACGGGAAAGATTCAAACGGATTGGCGTTTTATTCCATCCACTGAACTAGGGGGGGATATCTTTGGTTACCATTGGTTAGATGACCATCATTTTGTGATTTACCTTCTGGATGTGTGTGGACACGGGGTAGGAGCTGCCTTGCTTTCTATATCTGTAATGAATGTTCTGCGCTCAGGAAGTCTTCCTCATACCGACTTTACAGATCCGGTGGCGGTTCTTCGCTCGCTTAATAAAACATTCCCAATGGAAAAGCATAATTTTATGTTTTTTACTCTCTGGTATGGGGTTTATAACAAGGACAGTCGTATTTTAATGTATGCTACAGGTGGGCATCCCCCTGGGCTCTTACTCATAGGGAAAAATGCGATAGAGCTGAAGACGGATGGTTTGATTGTAGGGGGAATGGAGGAGGGGATGTATGAAAAGGCAAGCTGCAGGATTCCTCCAAACAGCACTTTGTATCTCTTTAGTGATGGAGCTTATGAGATCATGAGTGAGAAGGGAATTTTGCTTCCCTTTGAAACCTTTATTGAGAGAGTCAAGGAGGCAAATTCACTTGATGCACTCATTTCTTTCTCTAAAGCTTATGGGGGAGATAAGCCTTTCCAAGATGATCTTTCTCTCCTTAAGGTCACATTTAGTTGATCTGGTTTAGCGGGTCCAGGTGGTAAGGATTTCGTGACCGGTAGGGGTGATGAGAAGGGTATGTTCCCACTGCCCGCTTGCCTTTCCATCAGCTGTTGTGGCTGTCCAGCCATCGTCTTCATTGATAAGTGCCTCCGCAACCCCAGCATTGATCATCGGTTCGATTGTAAACGTCATTCCCGGGACAAGAGGGATATGTACTCCATTCTTACAGTGAGGAATCTGGGGCCCTTCATGGAACCGAACGCCCACGCCATGCGCTACGAATTGGTGTACGACAGAGCAGCCTCTTTTGTGTGCGTGTTCTTCGATGATATCGCCGATTTGAGAAACAAGAACGCCTGGTTTTAGGATTTCGATAGAGAGCATGAGACATTCGTAGGAGACATCAGTAACGAGCTGTCTTTCGGGCGTTGTGCTACCGCCGACAACAACCATCCGAGAACAATCCCCATAGTAACCATCTAGAATAGCTGTTACGTCCACATTCAGGATGTCGCCTTTCACTAGGCCTCTATTGCTCGGGATGCCGTGACAGATCACTTCATTTAGGGAGGTGCAGATACTTTTTGGAAAGGGTGGGGATCCATAATGAAGGCACGCGGGCACAGCTCCTGCTTCTAGATGGAGTTTATGGGCAAGCGCATTCAGCTCATCAGTGGTTGTGCCTGGCAGGGCTTTTTTGCAGGTGGCTTCCAAAATTTGGGAGGCAAGCTGGCTTGCTCGCCGGATTCCAGTAATTTGTTCCTCTGTCTTGATTAAGATGCCGTATTTTTTGCGGTAGGTCTGCCTTAGGGATTCTCCTGTTAAGGGATTCTTTTCGGGGTAGTGGCATTTTTTCCACTTCACCCCGCTTCCGCACCAGCAAGGATCGTTACGTTCAACCATGGTAGTAGTATAGCAGATTATTTATTTTTTTTGATATATTTTGTTACAACGAATGCACCGAACTTCTGATTGAAATCGACTAGACTCTCTTGCTCTCGAACAAGTGCCTGTTCGTAGAGCTTTTCTTTGTTCAAATAAACCTCTTCGCTAAGGCGGATTTGACTGATGGTGTCTAGGGTGGTCAGGAGGATTTTATCCAGAGAATCTAAACTAAACTCAGGGGGGACCGAAGGTACAGAGCTCGCATGCATTTCCCAACGTTGTCTAAAAGGGGTATAAAGAGCTCTTGCTACATCTTCTACGGGGTTTTTTCGAAAGGCAAGCGCGAGAAAGATGATACCAGTGGCTCCCAGAAGTGTCGTAAGGGCTGCATCAGGAGAATAGATGGAAAAGTGCACAAAAATCAGGTTTTTCCCCTGGTATCCTGCTCCAATAAGAGCAAATGTTCCAACAACTGCCTGTCCTACTTGCTCTACGATGTACCGCATTTTTTTCGTAGTATAGGGCTCTTTTCCCTCGCGGATCAATTTATTTTGGACAGCTGATGCTTGCTCTACTGCTTTTGTTTGCTCAGCTTGTGCCACTTTTTCTAGAAATGCGTCGAGGTCAAGCTGCTCGGTCCGGCTGACAGGTGAAAGGGGCAATGTGCTCGTGGGTTGTGCTTCAATATCACGCAAGGGAGGTTCTTTTTTGCTGGGTTGCGAGGCATGCTGTGGTAGAGACAGAGGATCCGTTTTCTGGTGGTTCAAAAGAGTGGATGCTTGCATAATTATTGTTCCTTTTTTCCTATATCTTTAAGGAATTCCTGATAAATCGTTTTAATGCTAACAGAAGAGAGTTGGATTGCCTCAGAAGTTAACAGAATCCTTTTGCTTTTATCCTCTGCGTGCATGGAGATCATGTTTAAGACGATAATCCCATCCCGTTCTGCTGTATCAAGAAGCTGCAGATAAAAATTTTTTGTCTCGCTGTTTTTTGCTTTTGTAATCTCCTTACGCGTCTCCGAAAACATTTTTTGAAGAATCGTTTTGTCGAGGCTGTAGAGATGCATTCCCGCCCAAGCGGCTGAGATCCCACTAAAAACAAGCAGGGCAATCACGGCAACGCTTTTCATGGTATAAGCTGGGGAAGTTGTAACGATGAAAGATTCCATGAGAAAAGCGCCAAGTGCACTGAGTGTTGCGAAGCCAAGTATTTTGGTTTGATCTAAAATAGCACATCGTTTTCTGAGTGCGTAGGGGGTGGGAGTCTCTTTTGTAACTTCTTTATTAGCGATTAAAAGCTCCTCAAGCGCTTTTTCTAGCTTAGGAACGTTGAGAGCCGGGAATTGTGTTTTTTTTTGCGCGATAATGACATTCTCCCAAGTGTTCAAAAACCTGTTGAGATTTGAGTGGGAGGAGGCTTGTGTAAGCATTTGATTTGTGTCCTTATTGACTGCGCCCTGTCGAAAAATCAAAGAATAATTGCTGAATTAAGTTTTTTTGTCAATGCAGTAGCATCTATAATGAAAAGACCCAATTGGAAAAGAAATTATTTACTATGTCTTAAAGTCTGCGATATGCTACCATCGATTGGTCTTGACCCAGGAAGTCTAAAAAGTATGAAGCCAAAAGATTTAAAATCTCCCTTTAGTTGGAAGGAAAGGCGTGTCGCTATTCAGGACAGGGTCCTTTTTGTGCCAGAGTACTTTTCTGATTACGTTTCTTTTTCTTTTCCTGGCTTTGCCTCGCCAGAAGTATTTGGAAATAATAACCCAGTTAGGGTTGAATATTGCAGTGGTAATGGTTCGTGGATTCTTGACAAGGCGGAAAACGAAAGAGATAGTAATTTTGTAGCGATTGAGATGAAGTTTGAACGTGTACGCAAGATTTATGCTAAGATGAAAAATCGGGGTATTCAAAATCTTTTCATCGTTTGTGGAGAAGCTCTTTTGACAACAAGAAATTACTTTAGCAAAGAAAGTGTGCAAGAGATTTTCATTAATTTCCCTGACCCATGGCCAAAAAAGCGTCATGCCAAGCATAGGCTTATAAGGCCTGAGTTTATTGCAGAGATGCATCGGATCTTGCAAAAAGGAGGGCAGACTACTGTTGTTACCGATGATCCTGTATATTCTGATGAATTTATTCCCTACTTTTTTCCTCTCTTTACACCTCTTTACGAGGAGCCTTTCTACAAGGTAAATGTAGAGGAGTATGGCTCGTCTTACTTCCATGAGCTGTGGGTAGGTAAGGGCAAAGAAATCCGTTACCATGTTTTCAGGAGATTTTAAGTGAAGTTTGTGGCAAGTCCCCATTTACTGGCCACGGATACAGTACAGCCTATGCGGCTAGCTTCCTATCAAAGAGATAAACTTTCGGAAATTCTTTATACCTACAATCAAGAGCGAGGGGCAGATGATGCGACCCTTCGAAACTGTCAAAAGCTTAAAGAAGCCTCTTCTTTCTGTGTAGTGACAGGACAACAGCTTGGTCTTTGCGCAGGCCCATCTTATACAATTTTGAAGGCGATTTCATGTCTTCTTCTTGCCAAAGAAAAAGGGGCCATACCCATTTTCTGGGCAGCGACAGAAGATCATGATGTAGAAGAGATTAGGCGAGCTATTTTTGTAGATGAGGGGGGAAATTTAAAGAGATTTCGATTGCAGTTTAAAAGTTCGCATTGCTTTGTAGAGGATCTTATGCTTACAGAGCAAGACAAAAAAGAGCTTGCCGCTCTCTTTTCTTATGTTGGCTTTCCTCTCAAGGAAACCTATCTTTTTAACTCTTATGCAAGAGGGCAGATCTCTTTCTTGGAGGATCTTTTTCGTGGTACAGGACTTGTTTTTTTAGAGCCCTATTTGCTGCGCCCGCTAGCTTGTGAATTTTTTGCTTTCGAGCGGGAGAAGGCCCGAGAGATCCAGACCATTTTGAATAAAAGCAATGAAGAAACAAGCCTTTTTAAAAAAAATGAAACAGGAGAAAGGGTGCGCCTTCATATAGACGATAAAGAAGAAATTCCCTTAGAGAATTTAAGCACAGACGTATTTGCAAGACCCCTTTTACAGTGTAAGATCATCCCCACACTTGCCTATGTGGCAGGGCCAAATGAACTTGAATATTTGCGCAAGCTTCGTTCCTATTTTGCTTTTCATGGGATACCGATGCCCCATCTTGTGCCTAGAATTTCGGCAACCTTTATACCGAAGAAAATCGCCACCTTTTTACGGCAACTCTCGCTGTCGCCCTGGGATACTCTTCCCTCGAAAGATGAGTATGAGGAGAAATGGAAAGGGACAGGCCTTCCCTACAGCGCACTGCATCAGATTCAGGGGACGCTTTTCCCTAAGAATGAGCGACAAGAAAGGGTGCTGAATTGGCTTGGTTTTCAAAAAGAAACAACAGAAAATTTGGTGCAGGCTTGTCTTGCTGCTTGGGACTGGAAAGAAAGGGGGCATTATTATGGCTTTTTCTGAGCCTGTCTACCTCGATTTAAGCCGGCGCTCCATGCTTAACTGGAAAAAAGGGGAAAAGGCAGAAATCTATCATCTGGATTTTGGTCTTCAGAGCGATCTTGCTCATCCCCTTTCAAACCAAACGCAATTTTTAACCCTCTCGCTTGCCGTTGATCATTTTTGCAAGACGATGACAAAAGAAGACGTGCTCGGTATCTGCCTCTATAGGGGCAGTCTTGATTTTTCAGAGAAGTTTCCCTTTGATGAGATGCTCCGAGTTGACTTGAAAGAGGTAGAGGCAAAAGGGGGGAGCGCGCCATTTTTTTGTAGAAACGTTCTTTTAGATTATCTAGACCTTTTGACAAAAAAAATCGATGATGAGATACCGCGCCTGCTCATCCTAGACGCTTCTTCGATTGCTGATCCTCTCCTTGGGCTTCGCTTGTTGTTGCATAAGAGGTGTGGGTATTGGGAGACGATCGTATTGAGTTGTAAATGGGCCCCTTCCCGAGAGGCCTCCGTTGCCCTTTGTTTTCCTAGCTTCGATAAGATTCCTTTCACCTGCACCGCATCGCTTCGTCCTGCTTTAGATTTTCTTATCACCAAAAACATCCCTTTTAAGGCTCTTGCTGAAGAACTTGTGATTTATGAATGGGATGGTGTTGATTTCTTGATCGTTTCAAATGAGTTTATGACCCCGGAGTATTTCCGAAAGTTGCAAGGTTTTGTTGCTGCGGGTGGCTGTATTGTTTCTATTGGCGGTACTCTTGGCCTTGGAAAAGAACTTGCCTTCGAGTCCTGGTGTAAGCTACAGTGACCTTTAAAACTAAGGAGAAAGCTTTATGCTCTTTTCGGAATGCAGTTCTTACCAAAAGCTTGCGCAGCAGGCAAAGCACCCTCTTGATCTTACAGAGGATAAAAACCTTACACCAGAGAGAATTCGAGATTTTTGCACGGAGGGGTGCGGTTTTAAGCTTTTATTTGGAACAGAAAGGATTTCACAAGAAGTTTTAGAGCTGCTCTTTGATCTAGCCGAGGAGAGGAAAGCCGTAGCCCAGATGGAGAAGATGCAGAAAGGATTTGTTCTCAATAAGATAGAGGGTTATCCGAGCGAGCATAGGTCTGTTCTTCATACCGCAATGCGTGATTTTTTTGAGGATCAGCAAGACGCTGAGCTTGCCAAGGTAGCTAGAGAGAAGGCGCTCCTGCAGATCGAAAGTTTAAAAGCTTTCTTACCCCAGATGGAGCCTTTTGCGCATCTTGTGGTGATAGGAATCGGTGGGTCCGCTTTAGGACCGGAGGCGCTTTATCTCGCGCTTGAGAATCTGCAAAAGAAGGGAAAGAGCGTCCATTTTATTTCCAATGTGGATCCAGACCATGCCGCGCGTGTTATGCAGAAGATTGATCCCAAAAAGACCCTTGTTTTGGTAATTTCCAAATCGGGTGCAACGCTTGAGACATTTGCCAACGAGGAGCTTGTCAGAGGGTATTTTAAGAAAAACGGATGTGAACCTAAGGAATATTTTGTTGCCGTTACGGGTGAAGGAAGTCCCATGGATTCGACCGAAAGGTATTTAAAAAGTTTCCATATGTGGGATTATGTAGGGGGGAGGTTCTCAGCAAGCTCTCTTTGTGGTGGCATTCTCCTATCGTTTGCCTTTGGCTTTCCTGTCTATTGGGAGCTACTTCGGGGTGCTCATGCGATGGATAAAAATGCACTAAAAAAAAATCCAAGGGAAAACCTTCCCTTGCTTGCTTCTCTCTTTGCTATCTGGAATCGTAACTTTCTAAAACTCCCCACAGAGGCGATTATCCCTTATAGCCAGGCCTTATCAAGATGGGCAGCTCATATTCAGCAGGTGGCGATGGAGTCTAACGGCAAGCAGATCGACCGAGAGGGACGCACGCTTGCCTTTGAAACCTGCCCTGTGATTTATGGAGAACCAGGAACAAATGCGCAGCACTCCTTTTTTCAGATGATCCACCAGGGAACAACCCCTGTACCCCTTGAATTTATTGCTTTCAAAGAAAGCCAGTACCAGTTTGATGCGGAAGTAAAAGGGACAACTTCGCAGGAAAAGCTTCTTGCGAATCTGTTTGCACAAAGTCTTGCACTGGCTCAGGGAAAAAAAAGCGAAAATCCAAACAAAGCGTTTCCTGGCAACCGTCCGTCCCATATCTTGCTGGGAGAAAAACTGACCCCTTATGCTCTAGGCGCACTTCTTTCTTTTTATGAACATAAAGTGGCTTTTCAGGGATTTATTTGGGATATCAATTCGTTCGATCAAGAAGGCGTACAGCTTGGTAAGGTTGTTGCAGATAAAATTTTAAAACAGTTTGTGGGGCGCCGGGCCAAAAATCCAAAAGATACAGAGGGTTTTGTTCTTGGATGGGAGATGTTGAAACACTTATGATTTCGCAGGTTTTCCAAATAAAAATCCCAAAGAGGGGCAAGATTTGTTCAGCCGGAGGAGAATCTTTTGCAGCAGGCATGGAGGTTTTTTCCGTTTTGACGCAAGAGGGGGAGCGAAAAGATTACTGCCCAAACTGCCGAGGCTTTGCGCCTTGTTTGGGGACCATCCACTGGAAATCAAAGGTGTCCGAAAAAAAAGAGGAGAGCCCAACTCTGCTTGAAGAGGATGAAGCGCGACTTGAAAGACTCAAGGCGGCAATAGAGGGGGGGGGAGAAGATCAAGTTGCTTTTGTCCTTGCTTTATACTTAGCTCGAAAAAAAGCACTCATTCTTCGACAGAAAATTGTAGAACAGGGTATCCCTTACCTTCTCTACGAAGTCCGCAAGACGCAGGAGATGCTCTTTGTAAAGAAGCTCGATCTTAGTCAGATTCATCCTGCATCGATCCCCCTGCTTGTTTTGTAGAGTTGCTCCCATTTGAGGTTTCGGATAGTGTTTCACTTGATAGCCCACTGATGTGCTTGTTTTTTTGACAAAGGCTGCACACCATTAGGGAGATGCTTCCTGCTTTCGTGGAAGGGATCTCTTTTGTTGTTACGGGGGTGTAGCGCCTGGATCCTTCCAGATGACCTTCATACGCCTCGAGTAAATATGGCACAAGATGCTTTTTCTGGGATTGAAGTGGACTCCTTCTTTCGAGGATGTCCGCCACCGCTGTAAGACCAGCTTGGAGTTTCTCTGAAGGGATGAGCATAAAGCTTAGTAGATTTTCTAACAAGCTAACGCGCATTATTGCCTCTTGCTCCATCG
The DNA here is from genome assembly GCA_964496125.1 of uncultured bacterium. GTDB lineage: Bacteria > Chlamydiota > Chlamydiia > Chlamydiales > CAZBXE01 > CAZBXE01. The sequence goes on from CAZBXE010000001.1 coordinate 24,834, forward strand.
CCTCCTCACAAAAGTTGATGATTGGCAAAACGCGATCCACCATGTCATCTTGATGTTTGGAGTCTCTTAATTTTTCTAGAAAACTCTTTACGATGGGCCACTCATTATTTTTCTCTATAAAATGTCCCATGAATTTTGGCAGCTCAAACTCGAGTTGTTTAGCGAGATTTGACAAAATACTACTCTGTTCGGTATTGACGTTTGTTTTTCCTATGACTTGTTGAAGACACGATGGCCCTTGCAGTGTCTGCACGTATGCTTTCTTTTTCTTTGGTGAACTGTCTTGGTCTATATCAAAAGTTAAGGTTGACATTTGCTGAGGGGGAGGAGTGGTGTTTCCGCTTTCTTGGTCTTCCTCGCCCTCTTCTAGTTGCTCTGCTTTTCTTTTGCGATTATGGAGTTTTGAGTCAGTGTTACCGCTTTTATCTTGTAAACTCTTATTTGCCTGTTTTCCGCGAAGATTTGGAGGCAAGTTTGTAGTGCTGCCTTTGGCTTGTAGTTCTTGTTCTTGTTGTCTTTTGCTTCGGGTGTGTTGTGGGCGGCTCTCTAGTGTTAATGAAGTCGTCTCTGCCTGCATCTGGCTTAACTCTCGGTTGAAACCTATGTTTGAGATAGACTTTGCGTGCTCTGCGACCTTAAGATACTCATGACCCTGTTTTGTTATATCTAGCTCTCCTTTTAGGATCGCTTGCTTACGGAATTGGAACAGAAAAACTACATCCTCTGGTTCCAGGGCTTTTTGAAGCATAAAGTTCCAAAGCGAAAGGAGAAAGCCGCGTGTGTCCGATTCAATTTTTTTATCGATTCTAGCATTCACAAGTTCGTCAGGCAAACATCTTGCTATCGCTTGTGTCCACGCAAATTCAGAGTTACAAGGCACTTTAAGCTTTTTAGGCGCAAAAGCATAGAAAATTTTCGCGGTAGGGCTTAATTGTTGGAAATCCTGGTTTGTTTGGATGTTTTGTGGCAACCTCTCCAGTTTTAGATAGATTTCTACTGCGGTTCTTAAGGCAGGAGATGGCAGAATTTCTAGCAGTCGGGGCAGGAGTTTTGCTTTTTTTTCAAGCAGTGTTCCAGCTGGAAGGGCCCCGCGATCAAGTTGTTCAAAATAAAGAGTGTGAAAGCGAGAGGCAAGAGAGAAGAATTCTAGAACAAGTGCTGGGTTTATCTCCTCTTCTATCGCGCTCTCGTATGCGTAGTTGTATGCAAGTTGAAGGTTTTCGCCTATTTTATAAAGATCTTGGATCGTCTTCTTTTGGATCTGGATCCATTTAGCGCAGGCGCTCTTTTTTGGACTCTCAGGAGTATTGGTTTCGTAATGCCAGTAGCTCTCAATTCGCTGAGTGGTCGGCGCAATGTTTTTTTGTACTTCGTTTACAAGTGAAATAAAAACTTGATCAGGTTTTTTTGAATAGGCCAGAAGGTTCTCTTGAAGCGCTCTCTTTGTGCTCTGTTTTTCTAAGAGGGGCACTATTTCCTGACTGGAAATTGGTGGATTTTTCTGAAACTGTTCGAAGTACGTAACAAGTTGCTTGCTTGTTAGGGACACGGGTAGGGAGAAGGTGGAATCTAAAAATGCTGCTCCGTTGTTTTGGCTAAGAGCTTGCGCGAATTTTTGGGTCTCCTCTTCTAGCTCACGTAGCTCTTCTTGACTCAAATCTCTCTCTATCGTGAAGCCAAAAAAGGAAGCATGGGCGGCGCTAAGCTCCTCATTCTCTAGTCCTTGAGAGATGAGATCCACGTTGAGTTGCAGCCTTGTTTCCATATTGAATACCAAAGTAGCTGCTTGTCTGAGGCGTAGGGATTGGGTGTGGAGGAGCATGTCTTGGGTCATTGCGTGATTGATGCAATGTTCTCGTAAGGAGTTGGTTTGTGTTGCTTGAGTGCCTTGAGGGTACAAGTATGGCTTTAAAAAGGGAGGTGTTGTGTCCCAGCAGTGCTGGGCTGATGTGCTCCATCTGTGTTTGCCAGGGATTGCCTTTTCAGGCACTTCATTAAGCAAACAATGATGGCCTATTTGGGAACGACAAAGGATAATACAGTTTGTCATAATTCTAAATTCCAATTTTTTTTGATTTATGACATGGTAATATGAATTTAGCATTAAGTGCAACTGAAATTCATTTTTAAGCTGTGTGGATTTATGTGTTGATGAATCGCGCCCTTTCTAATCCTGGGGCAAAGCTTGCTGTTCGATATATTGTCTTATCACTGCAAGAGGTGCGCCTCCACAGGAACCTGCAAAATAGCTAGGCGATAAGAGGCGGCCTCCCCATAAAGCTCTTTGAATGCTTGGGTGTCTTTGTTTACGAATTAACCTCGAATTTCACAAGAGACGATTGAAAATCAGAACAAACGGCCTCAAAAATGAATATTAGCTCACTAAGAATCTGTTTGTTGAACACCTGACGCCTGTACTTTGTGACAAAGACTTAAGTGAACGTGCATAAGAAATACACACGTTCTGCCCATTCTCAAATCAATTGACGATTTCATAGACCAAGGTCTATCATGAATGCATAATAGTTCGGAAATCATTTCAGTACAGACTTCGTCTCACTAAAAAGCAGGGTAGGGTTCTCCAGGCATATCTGGATGAATGCAGGTGGCTTTACAACGAGATGCTGGAACAGAGAATATTGTCATATGAAGTTTTTGATGTTTCTCTGACTAAATATCAGCAACTTATGTTCCTGCCTTTGTTAAAAGAAGAGAGGCCCACCCTTGAACTTGTGCATTCCCAGGTTCTTCAAAACGTTGTGGATCGTCTCGATAAGGCTTTTCAGGCTTTTTTTCGCAGATGCAAGTCGGGTGATAAGCCGGGATTCCCTAGGTTTCGTGGTGTGCACAGATATAATAGCTTTTGCTTTCCTCAGAGCGGATTTTCACTAGCTGATGGTAGACTGAAGCTCTCAAAGGTTGGTAATCTTCGGCTTGTCAGCCATCGAGAAATAGAAGGGGAGATCAAGACGTGCACCTTACGTATACACAAATGAATTGGAAAGTTTGTTTCAGCCTGCGTCGGACAATCCCTCAATTTTTGCCCGTCTGCATCGCTCTGGTTTTTAACAGAGCTGCTTCGACGCCTCTAACGCTTGCAAAAATTGAGGGCGCCTCCTTGGCATATTACCAACTTTCCAATTCATTTGTGTATAAAAGAGCCTCGGGAGAATGGGATGTTTCATTTTCTTGCGAGGTGAACGTAGAACCCCTTCCTCCAAGGATGGAAGCGATCGGCATTGATGTTGGTCTGGAGAATTTTGCCACCTTGTTTAACGAACAAAAGATTCCGAATCCCCGGTTTTTCAAGAAGGGAGAAAAAGTTCTTGCTAAGGCGCAGCGCAAGCTTGCAAAATTGGCCAAGGGAACAAGAGAAAGGAGCAAACAAGGAAAGGCCGTGGCTAAGATTCATGAGAAAATCAACAATCAGAGAAAGGATTTTTGCCACAAGCAAGCCAGATAGGTTCGTATATTTGTATAGAAGACCTGGACATCAAAAAGATGATGGAAGGGACATGTTTTGCAAAAAGCATTGCAGACGTCAGTTGGAATCAGTTTCATCAGTCAGAGCTTCCTATGCAATCATCGGGAAGAGAAGAAGCTTTCAGAAAGGGAACGCTGTTGTTCTCGGTGTGTGTATAGAACTACAAGGGTTCACAATTCGGCGCAGATTGTTTTGGCCCGCGGACTAGCTGGTCTGGGGGTAACTCCTAGAAGCCCTCCCCTTTAGGGGAGGGGGTAGTTACGTGTTGATACAGTCGATTAGTTGTCGTAGTTTTCCGTTTTTTTTGCGGGTGTGTTGGAAAACAAGACGGGGTAGCTCCTTGTGGTCCTCTTCCTCGAGAAACGCCCCCCGCTGCTCAAACTTTCCGTCGATGGCTAGGTCACCAAATCGATCCTCAATGTGGAGGAGCTTTTTAGGGGTGAGGGGTTCTTTTAGTCGTATGACAAGAGATTGCTTTACATACCTATAGGAGTGAAATCTATGATAAAATTTGAGAATATGAGCAACAGCGTCTTCTAGACCTTTTGCTTTGTAGTAGAAGCTCTGATCCTCTGGATTGATTTTCCCTGTCTCTAACATGTCTTCTCTCACAAACTTTTCCCACCTCTTCCAGTATTTCCCTCCCTGTGATTCCATAAGGACTATGGGGATGATGAGGGTTTTACCTGTCTGCACGAGGGTAAGAAATTCAAAAAGCTCATCTTGGGTACCAAAACCTCCCGGGAAGACTCCAATTGCCTTGGCATAGCTTAAAAAGATCAGCTTTCGTGTGAAGAAATAGCGGAAATTGATGAGTTTAGGATCGCCGGCAATGAATGTGTTAACCGATTCTTCAAAGGGAAGGCGGATGGCAAGGCCAAACCTTGTGTGCTGCTCTCCTCCTTCATGACCAGCTTTCATAATCCCTTCTGCACCTCCTGTGATCGTCATCCAGCCATGATCAGTCATTGCTCGACTGAATCCTTTTGCAAGTTGGTAATCGGCTTCTGTTTCTTTGGTCCGTGCTGATCCAAACATCGCCACACAGCGTGCTTCTGGATATTTGTTAAAGATGTTGTAGGCATAACGAAGCTCCCGGATAGCATGGTTGATGAGCTTGAGTTGTCCCAATCCGTGACCATCTTCAAGCAGCTTGCAGCAGCTTTCGATCATTTCTGCTACAAGAACAGAGGAGAACGAGGTCGGGTCTTTGGTGTGAGTCTTGATAAGTTCGAAGGTGAGGGGGTCCATTGTCATGCTTATGTACATATCACGAATTGCTCTTATTTTCAAAAGCAGGGGTAAGTTGCTTATCGTAGGTAAGTTGGACTCTTCCTTGACAGATCGTTTTTTCTGAAGTAATCTAGAGATAAAGCATAGGGTTGCTGCAAAGGAGGGTTCCTATGGTGAAAAAGGCTAAGAAAGGAGACCGAGTTAAGGTTCATTATACTGGTACATTTGAAGATGGAAAGGTCTTTGACACCTCTACAGAGAGGGAGCCTCTCAATTTTATTATTGGCGATGGAACAGTGGTGAAGCCTATTGAAGATACGGTTACGGGGATGCATGCTCACGAGAAGAAGTCCGTGAAGGTGACTCCAGCAGATGCATACGGCACATATAGGAAAGAGCTTATCGTGATGGTGGACCGAGACAAGTTTCCTCCTGGCCTTGATCTGAAGGTGGGACAACAGTTGCAGGTGCCGCAGCCGAACAACAAGTCTGCGATCATCACAGTCCTCGAAATTACTGACAAAGGTGTTAAGATTGATGCAAATCACCCTCTGGCTGGTAAGAATTTGACTTTCGAAGTTGAGCTGCTCGAAATTGTCTAGCATTCAAGACTTGGATATGGCAAAATGCCCTCTTTTCGGTCTGGAAGAGTGGCAGAGTGGCCGAATGCACCTGTCTCGAAAACAGGAGTAGGGAAACCTACCGCAGGTTCGAATCCTGCCTCTTCCGACGTCTTTCTATAATCTTTTATACATATCGTGAATGAAGGTTGGTTTCGTGCCTGCTTTTTCACGTAACGTCTTGTTTTAACGTTGAATAGATGTGGAATTATCAGTCGAAAAAGATGCGGAAGAGGTAGGATTCGGTCCCACGGACCCTTTCAGGCCTTCTGTTTTCAAGACAGACGCAATCGGCCACTCTGCCACTCTTCCAGATACAAAAAGGCTATCTTATCTTATCTTTAAAAGCTACAAAATTCAGAGTAAGGATGTTATAAAAAATTTTTGATTTAAATTTTCAGCGCATGGGATAATAAACCTAGGAGTTCTATGAGAGGGGGCGCAAATGGGAAGACCAAAAAGAGATGAGTCTCACTTAAGCGTAGTGGACGCTGTGGAAACCCTTTCTAGTATCGCTGACCTCCCTGCTGATTTCCACGAAGATGAGGATGTAGAAGCAGAGAAAGAAAGAGAGATTTACATCGACGGAGAGAGGATCGTCTATGAAAGATTTGTATGGATCCAAGAAGAGGATCGCGAGAAAGCAGTAAAAGTTATCCGCGAGTCCTTTCGAGTCATTCTTGATTATCTAAAAAGGGTATACAAGAATCGAGTTCTGCATGCCCCTCATGATCAGACGGTAGAAGGGATTAAAACGATCATGGTGCTTGTTGGGGAAGCGGCCAAAAAACTTGATAAGTATACCGATCTGTTTAAGGCCGCTCACATAGGGAGCGCAACAGAGCTCGAAGAATATAAGCAGCTTCAAGATTTTTATCAGAAGAAAATCGACAAAAAAATTGACACAAGTCTTCTTGGTAAATGGCTACTCGGGCTTACTGAATCGGCATTTCAGATGGAATCAGATTTTGTTTTCCAAGGAAAGACAGAAGAGGGCACAAGGCATGTGTTTATTGACCTAGAAGGGGTAAAGGCGGATAGCGACTATGAGCTCATGCTGTTAAGAAAAGAAGATGGCTCGCGTTTTTACAATACAAGGCTTCTTCGAAACTTAAAGCTTGTGTGTGGGTTTGGAAAGTCAAATGGAGATGAGACGGAAAGAACCTCTCCTCTAGATGTGAATGAATGGCAAAATGTCAGGGTGCATCTAAGCGCAAAAAAAATGCTGCAAATTCTAGGATCGCACCTGACCGAGTTTTTCTCGCTTACTTCTAAACATTCAAGAAGAGAGCTGGGTGATCTTTTACAAAGGACTCTCATTGCACTCATGATGGCGGCAAATCCGCACAACCTTTCTAAAAATCAACCTAAAAAAAGCTGTATGGACTATTTCAAGGATTTTCTTAGGTTCTTGAGAGATGCACTCCATTCCAGGGATTACCAGAGGCTTTTACTTTATCCTCCTGCACGCAATAAAGACCTATCTTTTTGCTTTGTGAATCTTACCCATGCCCTTTGCAAGGCGTTTTTTCTCTATGGTGTTGGGGACCATGCGCTTACAGAGGATTTAGAAAAACTTCTCCTGACCAGTAAAAAAGCGGGGAGGGGGTCAACATTCACTGAAGATCTTTTGATTGATTATGCAGCTCTTGAGTCCCTACTCAAGCCACACAAACAAGGTCCGCTTGTTAAGATTTTGGATTTGATTGAAGAACAAGCTTATCAGCGTTTTGATCCGATCGAGCAAGGATCTTATCCTTGTAATGCTTTTGATCTCTTTATTTGTAATAAGAAGATCTTTTATGTCAGAGCTCCCTGTCCTACGTTCCAAGACTTTATTCACAGAGCAGCTATTGTGGATGAGTTTAAAGGGTTTTTGCGTTCGATCAAAGATACGATTAAGGATGGGTTGCACATTGTCTTCAACTTGCAGGATAGAACCTCTTGGAAGGAGCATACACGAGCCTCTTGTCTCGAAGCATTGCAGGGACAACCAGAGTTTGAGGAGAATTTGCAAGTTGTAACGCTGTCTGTGGACACAGATTTCTATACGCAATCGGGCCCCTACGAAGATATTTCACGTGCCGACTATTTTAAGGATCAGCTTCGGGAACATGTGGAAGGTATAGGGTCTGGGTATTTATTCCCTGAAAAACTACACAAGAAACTCTTTCCCCAAGTTTCGAAGAAGATGATCGAGGCTATCCACACGCTCTTCTTTGGTTCCAGAAACGTTTTAGCAAGGAAAGATAGGGTTGCTTTCTTAGAGATTTTCACTTTGTTTATGGAGCTAAAAATTCTGGAAATGGAGTCTCCAACCTCTTTTAGCATCTCTTGTAAAGATGGTCTTGATTTAAGTTCATCCCATGCAGCTTTATTTTATTTGTTTGTGAATCTCATGCAAGGAGGTTTGCTTGGACAAGAGGATCGTCGCTATGTTGACTTTCTTCTCTACATGCCTGCTCTTTTGAGTCGGGAGCGCGTGCTTCTGAAGGAGCGTTTTAGACGCTTTTCTGACACACTCGCCATTTTAGAGAGCGCAGTTGACGCTGTTGGTTTTCCTGAGTTCCAAAAGAGGCTCTTTCAAACTTTTGATACGGTGTTTAAACGTAAAACGCTTGAAACAATCTCTTGTGCACGCCCCAAACTGTGAGTCATCATTTCTCTTAGTGTGGTATGCAAACGAGGGAGTTTGAATAGTTGAAATAAAGTTCAATTTAATTGTGATTTAATGTTATAATCCTTTATTGTTGCATTAATTAACAACTTTGGTTTTTTATGACTTTTGTTTTAGGCCCCTTTGCTTCTGAATTTGAGTTTCCGGCGTTTGGTTGTTTTTCCTTAATAAAAGAATGCGCAATCGAATGTGTAAAAAAAACATTTTTAGAAACTGTTGTTCATGGTCTTGATCATCAAGGTTTCATAAGAGGACAGTATCCTCTAAGTCTCTACAAGATTGCCTTGTTTATAAAAGGGACAGCAGTTGTTGTTGATTATTTTTTTCAATCTTGGGCAAAAAGGAAGACTGCCTTAACAGAGGAAGAGAAACTCGCTTTTTTAAAGGAACATGAAGCAGAAATTGAACTAATGTATAACACAAAAATGCCGTTTGGCAAATGGGAACACTTAGGGACCGGTGCATCAAAAATTGCTTTTACACATGAAGATTTTCCAGATCTGTTAATTAAGATCCCTAAAGGCGTTTTTGGATTTCGCGGATTTTCGGGTGAAGATGACCTTAAAATCCATTATGCGAATCTTGTAGACCTAAAGAAGATGGCCACCTCTTTTGATCGCATTGCCCTTCCCGAAGCGACTCTATACGAGACTTCAAAAGGTAGTATACTCGTTGAACAAAAATTTCGCATGGTGGCCTTTCATGAAGTACAACTCCAACATGGTGCGCTTGAAGCAATCCTCCAATTTAATAAATTTCGATCAAAAGCCAGGTTATGTGACGTAGAGGTGGAAGAGAATCACAACGCTGGCGTATTAGCGGACAAAACACCCATTACAATCGGTATTATTGACTTCGATTGCCGCCGTAGGGAGCCTTGGGATCGTTGATCAGCAGAGGTTAATCGAGCCAATCCTTGATGAAAATGAGGTTTCCCTTTCTAACCTTGTTCTTCCAGTCTGTGTGATCTTTCTCAAAATTTTCGAAGAGGCAGGCCGAATAGAGGTTACCGAGAATATAGGAGGGAAAGTAGCCAAAATTAAGGTTCTGAAAAGACAAGCGTAGGTGTTCCGTGGTCAGGAATGCTTCAAGCTTCGGCGATACAATCTGCACAAAAAAGAATACCAAATTGATGGGCTAAAGAAATACTGCACCGAGAGATCCCGTATGAAGACGCGCCCCCAAGTCTTCGCAATTACCTTTTAATCAATTTATTTTTCAACAAGAATGATATAAGCTATACTTTTATTCAATTGTTTGGTATGGTTACAATTTACTTTTCTTTTATATAGCTTATAAGGTGTGGTTAACAATGAATTTAAATTTGTGTTCTTTTTCTTCTGAATTTGAGTTTCCGGCGTTTGGTTGTTTTTCCTTAATAAAAGAATGCGCAATCGAATGTATAAAAAAAATATTTTTAGAAACTTTTTGTAGAAATATAGAATTTGTATTTAAAAGGTTTAATACACCGATTGATTCAAGATTGGTAAAACATATCAGTATCAGGTCACTTGTTCAAGGTCTCGTAAAAGGACAATCTTCTCTAAGTCCCTACAAGAGAGTCTTGCTTCTGATAGGGACAGCACGTGCTGTCTATTATTTCTACCAATCTTGGGCAAAAGGAAAGACTACCTTAATAGAAGACGCGCAACTGGCTTTTTTAAAGGTACATGAAGCAGAACTTGAAGAAATGTATGAGACAAAAATGCCGGTTGGCAAATGGGAACACTTAGGGACCGGTGTATCAAAAATTGCTTTTACCCATGAAGATTTTCCAGAAATCTTAATTAAGATCCCTAAGGGCAATGTTGGATTTCGCGGATTTTCGGGTGAAGATGACCTTAAAATCCACTATGCAAATCTTGTAGAGCTAAAGAAGCTAGCAACCTCTTTTGATCGTATTGCCCTTCCCAAATCTACTCTATACAAGACTTCAAAAGGTAGCATACTCGTTGAACAAAAATTTCGCATGTCTGAATACGTCACTGTTCCAAATGATGCTGATAAACAAGATGCAATATCGCAATTTAATAAATTTATTTTGAAATCCAATCTTTGTGATATCTGGTTGTACAATAATCACAACGGTGGCATTTTAGCGGACAAAACACCCATTACAATCGGTATTATTGACTTCGATTGCATTTTGAACAGTGAGTCGTTGATTTCTGCAGAGGTTCATAGTCTATAGATCTCTTTGTACTTGTTCTCCAGGTAGTCTGAGTAAGGAGCTTCAGAGAAGGGGGCGCTCGTTGCATTTTCTATCAGTTCGCGGCTCAAAAACTCTCTTCCATGTCTATGTACTTTCTCACCGAGCCAATCCTTGATGAAAATGAGGTTTCCCTCTCTAACCTTTTTCTTCCAGTCTGTGTGATCTTTCTCAAACTTTTCGAAGAGGCAGGCCGAATAGAGGTTACCAAGAGTATAGGAGGGAAAGTAGCCAAAGGCACCCCAAGGCCAGTGGATGTCCTGCATGCATCCCTCCTTTAGAGTTTTTGGGGTTATTCCAAGGTAGTGTTTCATCTTTTCATTCCATACATCGGGGATGTCATCGACGTTTAGGCTATTTTCGATGAGCGCCTTTTCTATCTCAAAGCGCAGAATGACGTGCAAGCTGTAGGTGACTTCGTCGGCTTCTACGCGGATAAAACTTGGCTCTACGAGGTTAAGCCCTCGGTAAAATTGTTCGAGTGATACCTTTTTTAGCTTTTCTGGAAATTCTGCTTGGAGCTTGGGAAAAAAATGCTCCCAAAAGGGAAGACTTTGACCAATTCTTGTTTCCCAGAAACGGGACTGTGATTCATGTATACCAAGAGAGAGCGCTTCTCCAAGCGGAGTGCCATATTCTTCCTTGGGAACACCCATATCATAGAGGCTGTGACCCCCTTCATGCAAACAGGCAAGAATGTTACTAACCAGTGATTCAGGGTGTATTCTTGTTGTGATACGGCTATCAGTCGGATGGGAGGACGAGGAGAAGGGGTGGGCAGAAAGATCGAGGCGTCCTTTGGCAAAGTCGTAGCCCATCGCTTTAAGGATGAGTTTACCAAAATGCAGCTGTTTATCATGTGGAAAATTTCCGCTTAGAAAACTGTTATCTACCTGTGGTTTGGAGGCCATTTCTTGTAAGAGAGCTCTTGTCCTTTTTGCAAGACCTGTAAAAAGCTGCTCGATCTCTTTTGTTGTGGCCCCAGGTTCATACTCATCGAGTAGGGCATCATAAGGATGCGCTTTGTAGCCGATATATTCTGCTTTCTGGCGGCATGCTTCTACAATCTGTTTTAGAATTTTGGCAAAGCTTTTGTAATCTTCCTTCGGTTTAGCCTCCTTCCACACTTCCACACCTTTTACAATGAGCTTGGTAAATTGCGAGACAAATCTATTCGGGAGCGCGGTGGCGCGGTTAAAGTCTCTTCTCCACATCTTGAGAGCTGCCTTTTGTCTTGTAGAGAGTTTTTTTGCAAGGACACGGCCCGACTTGAGATCGATCAGTTCTCCTAATGTGTTTTGAAATAGCTTGCTTGTGAGTTTTTTGTGGGAAAGGCTTGCTAGTAGGGAAAGTTGCTCTCCTCGGATTTCTCCTCCCTCTCTAGGCATATAGGTTTCTTGGTCCCAATTGAGCACGGAGGATATGCCATTTAGTATTTTGATTTCTTTCGAGAGTTTTGTTAGTTTTTCGTAAGTAATCATTCTTTCCTCTTTAACGTAAAAATACCCTTTGGATGCGGGGGCCAAGGCACGTGATCAGTTCATGTACAATCGAGCCTCCGTTTTCTGCAAATTCTTCTGCTGGCACGTATCCACCAAATTCGTCTTGCCCAAAAAAAAGGGCAGTGTCCCCAACTTTGGCCTCTGGAATGTCGGTGAGGTCGCACATCATATAATCCATACAAATAGAGCCTACCATAGGCGCCTTTTTTCCGTGCACAAGAACAGACCCTTTTCCGCTATAGCTACGGTGTAGACCATCAAAGTAACCAATCGGAAGAACGCCTATGGTTTGCCATTTTTTTTTCACGGTATAGTTGCGTCCGTAGCTGATGGTTTCCCCCTGTTTGCAGTGATTGATCCCAACAATTCTTGAAAGCAGAGAGAGGGCAGGCTTGAGTGGAAGAGCTTTTTTGGCGGAAGCTGAGCTATAGAGACCATAGATTCCGAGGGCAATCCGTATCATATTGAAGTTTTCTGTCGGATGGCGAATGACCCCACTCGAGTTTGCGATATGTTGGTATCGTGGGGTTATTCCAATTCTTTTGAGTTCTTCAGCAATCTCTTGTAGAGCTTTTGACTGCTCTTTTGTGAACGCATCACTTAAAGGGTCTTCTGAGGAGGCATAATGAGACATAAGCCCTTCAAAAGTCAGATGGGATGAATTCCAGATTTTTTGAGCGAGTTCTATCGCGTGTTCTTTTCTACATCCAAAACGACTCATGCCTGTATCGACGTGGAGGTGGACTTTGCATTTCTTTTCTTGTAAAGCCGCCTCTTTTTCTAGAATGTCCAAGATGGTACTATTGGAAACACCGATTTCAAACCCCCATTTTACCGCTTTTGCGGCTTCGTAGGGTGGGGTATTGAGAACAAAAATGTCTTGTGTAACCCCGTGCTGCTTAAGGTGGACTCCCTCCTCTACATAGGAGCAGCCGAGAAGATCGATGCCACATGTTGTAAGAAATTTTGCCATTTGCACGCTGTCTGTGCCGTAAGCGTTTGCCTTTACCATCACCATGATTTTCACTCCTTCGGCAAGGGCTTCTCGAAGGGTCTCGATGTTCTCCTGGATGTACCCTAGGTTAATGCGTAGCTCATTATTGTGCTCACTTTCTTGCGTGATCTGCAGGAGTTTGGGAAGGCTTTCTTTTTTTCCTCCTTTAATCAGAATGACATCTCCTGCACCTACGGTATCTTTGATAAGTCGGACAGCGGTAGCAAGATCGGGGGTGGCCTTAACCTCCATGGGAAGATGCGTCAACAAGGACTGCTCTTTCGGAACACCTGCTAGGACAAGAAGATCTATTTTTTCATTTTGAAGAGTTTTTGTTACTTTTTGAAAGGGGGAGAGGTCTGTTTTTTTGTCTTCTTGGAAACCTCCAAAGACAAAAACTTTTTTTCCTTGTCCTCCTAGTTCATGAAGCCTTTGGAGAGCAAGATCGACAGATAAGGGATCTGCAGAATAGGGTTCATTGATAAAGGTTGCGCCTGTTCTGGTTTTCCAGATCTCAGTTTGCATGAGCTGCCCGTCGTAGTTTAAGAGAGTCTTTTGGATCTGCTCTTGCGAGATGCCGAGGAGAAAGGCGGTTTTTACGGCCTGGTTTACAAGGGCGACAAAGTGGGGGAAGCCAAAGGTAATTTTTCCTTCGAAAGTTGACCCCGCGGGAAAGGTAAGGGAGTAGGTAGTAAGAGATGTTTTGGTTGCGTGTGGGAGGTGAAGGTTAGCCTGATCCCAGGGGTGACTGCCTGGGAACAGGTTGCTTGTCGGGGAAAAAACAAAGCGCTGTCCAGGGAAAGAAAGAAGCTTAAACTTTTCTTCTTCTATTGTTTTTAAGTTTTTTAGAGTTTGGATGTGCTCCTCTTCGATGCATGTAAGAATAGAGGCATTAGGCCGAATTGTTTTTGCAAGTCTTGCCATTTCCCCTTTTTTAGAAATGCCTGCTTCGATGATGGCAATTTCATGCTCTTTTTGGATTTGGAATAGGCTTAAAGGGACACCGAGTTGACTGTTGAAGCTCTCCGGGGATCGGACTGCTTTCTTTTCGCTGGAGAGAAGAGCGTAGAGGAGATCTTTAAGAAGGGTTTTTCCACGTGATCCTGTAATAGCAATGACGAAGGCTGGCAGTTGACTTCTGTAACAACTTGCGATTTCTTGCAGGGCTGTGAGAGGGTCATCAACTTCGATGGGGAGGGTGTGCTTGAGATTTATTTTTGTTCCCTTTTTGACAAGAGCGAAAGCTGCCTTTACGTTATCTGCTTCGCTAAGAAACTCATGGCCATCTCTTCGTGCTCCTTGCAGGGCGACAAAAAGTGCTTTTTCTTTATAAATCTTTCTTGTGTCGATGGCGACTTGGTTGATAAGAAACTGCCGTGGGGGGAGCCTTGTGTTCCAGAGGTGGAGGTCAAATTCTTCCATAAAGGCATTTTGTGCTTTCCTCCACAAATATTGCAAGCTCGATTCCTAACTAATCTGATCACCCTCATCTTTATGGAATATTTATACCAAAACAGTATGATGGCTTGTCAAAAATAGATTGTTAAGAGGTTTCCGTGCTCGACAAAATAGACCAGGCAGTCCAACCCTTTCGATTGCAGCAGATGCTTGATCGCATCGCAGTTCATCAATTAGAAGGCGGCTTTTTTAGAAGAGAGATTGTCACAAGAGCGTATTGCATCGCTGCAGGAGCGTTTGCTCTTACAGAAACTTGTTATAAAGCTGGGTATGGTCTAGGGCTTGCTACAGTCTTGGCATTGAAAAAAATTATAGTAATTACATTGAACATTGGCGCTTTGTCTCAATTGTTTTTTCTTAACTTTGTCTGGAATAACTACATTGCAGTTGCTCCCTCGCAGCAGGTGATGCGGTCTTTTGTATTCTCAGCTCTTTTTATAAAATTTCCTAGAGCGACTTGGAATGCCCTCGACCGAGCTGTAACTTTATGGCTTGCCCTCCCCGAAAATGCTGTATACCTGGCTGATTTAGCAGGGGGAATCGAAAAAAATACACAATGGATCAACGGGAGGAACACTGTCCACATGCTCACTCAAACCGCTCTTCTGTTTGCCAATGCCCTGTGGACTGTCAGTGTTGGTTTTTGCAGCCCTCAACTGGCCCTTGATAAGCAGCTTGACTTTGAGCTTCTCGGCTATACGCAAAGACATAGCACTCTGTTGCCTCCCAAAAAAAGCCTTGCCTCTAGGATTCGGCAGGGGATTAATAACCGAGTCTATACCCTAATAAGCCTGGCTGCTATTATAGGAATCACGCAGCTTTATCGAGTAGATGTTATTGGAAGCATTCTCGGAGGCATTCGCGGTGTTGTGTCTAGAATTACTCCAACTGGTAGCTCAACTCCAGAAGAACTAGATAGGCTGTATGGTACTGCAAAGATGAATCTGGAATCTGCACGTCTCAATGCCTTAGCAGCTAAGATGAATTTCTGCTTGCAACAACCCCAAATCTCTATGTGCAGTGAGCTACAGGCGAGTTCCCTTGGTATAAATCCAAGATGAAATTCCAAGGAAAATGACCATTGGCGTCAGAAGAGCAGCAGGGGCAGGGAGCATCTGGCTTAGGCTAAGCACTGTGGATGCATTCAGGATAAAGAAGGCCACAAGAAGACCTGCAATTGATCCAATGTAAAGAAGAAAGACAGCGAGATTCCGGTTGAACCTGAGACAGAAAGGTGCTGGGGCGAGGATGGCAAGGAATGAAAGCCATGG
Source organism: uncultured bacterium (assembly GCA_964496125.1). Lineage (GTDB taxonomy): Bacteria > Chlamydiota > Chlamydiia > Chlamydiales > CAZBXE01 > CAZBXE01. Next base: position 40,282 of record CAZBXE010000001.1, read on the forward strand.
CATGGCAAGCTTTCGGTAAAACATCGTTGTAATCGCTATTTGAAGATTGGAAGCTGTTTCGGAACGAAGTGGCAGCTCTTGGAAGAGCTCGGTAAGAGAGTAGCCTTCAATCGGTTTTAAGGATTTTTCAAGAGATGTCTTTTTAACAGGTAGTTCGACAAGGGAGATGCCTGCAAAGGTTTCTTCTAAAATGAGTGCCCCACTTTCCGCTCTGACAAGATGTTCTCCAAAATGTCCCTCGGGGACTTGTTTTGAGAGGTCTAATATTTTGAAATGATAGAGGTCATCTCCTGTCCTTACCCAGTATGTATCAAAGAGAAGATCTCTTTCTCTATCGCGGTTCTGAAAAATCAGCAGTGATTTGTCTTCCAGATGAACCATATGTATGTTTCTCGGTTCTTTTTTTGTTTTTCGAAAAAAGCAACTTTCTTCGATTAAAGAGAGCTTTTCCATTGCGTAGGGGGTTATGTATTGGGCTGAAAAAAAAAGAAAAACCACTGCAATAAACCCAGAGTATAAATGGGGCTTCATGAGGGTTTTCATAGGAACACCGCTTGCAAGCAGGGGAATGAGCTCGTTATTTTGGTTGCGGGCTGTGAGGGTCTTAATATTTGCAAGCAGCAGCGCAAACGGGACAAGGATTTCAAGCCTGCGCACAAATACGCAGCCGTAATATCTAGCAAGGATGTTAAATTCGAATCGGATGAGGGGGAATTTACTGATGCGACTCGAGTAGTCGACGAGCACATAGAACACAAAAAAGCAAAGGAGGATAAAAAGAAAGGATTTCCAAAGCTCTACAAGAAAAAGGCGTTTCCAGATCATTCTACACCTTTTGAGATTTGATTGAGGTTTCTAAGAGAGATAAGCATAATGAAAACACTTGGAAGAATATATAGAGTTGATGACAGAGGAAGGCTTTCTCCTAGATTTTTTGCTGAAAAAAAGCAGACTAAATAAAGAGATGAGAGGATAACAACAGCAAGAAGACTCTTGTTTCTGGCCCTCTTGCCGATATGGATACCAAATGAGCCGCCAAGAAGGGTAAGGGTAACCACAGCAAGGGCAAGAGAGAACCTTCTGAGTATTTCAGAAAGGGTTGCGGCCCTTCTTTTTTTTAAGATATCGATTTCCCTTTTGGGCGCATTTTCTGTCCGTAGTTGATTGATCATTTGTTTTGTTTCTTGCGCTCGTATGAGAAGAAGTCTTAAATTTAGGTAGTCGTCGTGGATTTTCCATCTCTTTTTTTTGAGGAGGTGGGAAAATTGAGAAATGGGGCTTTCTAGGTGTCCTGCATTCTCAATCACAAGAGTGTCAAAGCTAGAGTCTGTCTCCTTTCTTGCGGTGATCATCGATACCCTTTCACCGACGATGCTTTCTTTTTCGCTGTCGATCTCTTTGGCAATCAAGATTCCGAGCCTTTCTTTATGCGCCTCAGGCAGCGCAAAAATTACATCTGTTGCGCTTTGCCCGGCAAGGGCTCTTCCTAATGTGTGAACGTAGACGCTGTGAAGCTCTGCCTTTTGGGTGTTACTGAGCAGGACAAGCGGATTGAGCGTTTTGAGTTCTTGTTCCAAAATCTCTGTTGCGAGGTTGGACTTTGTTGCAAGTTCTGAGGCAATAAAGAAGTTGCATGCCCCTACAAGGGTTGCGGTTGCAAGCAGTGGAGAAAAAATGTTGCTAAAGGAAAAGCCACTTGCTCTCATGGCGGTAAGTTCGTTGCGGCTCGAGAGACTTTTTGTCAGGATCATAGCTGATATGAGAGAGGAGATTGGCACAACAACAGGCACAACAAAGGGGATTTGGTAGAGGGCAAAAAGGGCAATGGAGCTCACTTTGGCACCAAGGGCTGCGAAGTGAGCAATTTCTTCTAGGCGGGTTGTTAAAAGAATAGCTACAAAAGAAAAAATAGAAAGCAGTAGTACTTTTGTATATTGAACAAGAAGGTAGCGAGAGAGGGTAGACATGGCCTTGAGGATACAATAAATAGGGCTTTTGGTACAATTACTCCCATGAAACAGCAAATGGAGAGATTTTGGAGGCGTTATGGGAATCCAGGCGCTCCTTTGCTTGTCGGTTTTTCGGGCGGGCCAGATTCAACCTGCCTTTTGCACTTGCTTTTAGAGCTTGATGCAGACCTCCATGTGGCACATGTCGACCATAGCTGGCGTCCGGAGAGTGCAGAGGAGGCTAAGAGCCTCTCCTCTTTTGCCGATAGTTTGTCCCTGCCTTTCCACAGTGTTAAGCTCTCTCCTCCTGGGCCAGGCAATGCGGAAGCCTGCGCTCGGGAAGCAAGACTTCTCTTTTTTCAAGAAATTAGCAGTAAGATTGGCGCGCAAGCAGTCGCCCTTGGCCACCACTTGAATGACCAGGCAGAGACTGTATTAAAGCGAGTTCTTGAAGGAGCCCCACTTGCGCAGCTCGGGGGATTGGAGAAAGTAAGACGGTATCGGGGGATTATGTATTGGCGCCCTTTGCTCGACGTATCTCGGGGTCAAATTATGCAGTACTTGGAGGAGAAAAAACTCTCCTATTTAGAGGATCGAACGAATCAAGACCGGAAATATCTCCGTACACGCCTACGAAGGGATGTGTTTCCCTTTCTAACTGAGGTTTTTGGAAAGGAAATTAGCTCTCCCTTGTGCCAGATTGGAAGGGATTCGACCGAGCTAGAAGGATATCTGGATCGAAAAGTGGCATGGTTTCTTCCTGAAATTAGGGAGGTTGCAGGCGGCGTTCTTTTTGATTTTTCAAGAGGTTTTCCAGAGGAGGTCATTGAATCTAAGCATCTTCTGCGTTCTTTGTTTCGGATTAGGGGGCTTTCCATTCCCCGCGAGATTCTCCTCGATCTCATTCGGTTTCTGGCTTCATCCCATGAAACAAGGGTTTTGAAGTGGGGAAGGACGGAAGTTCGAATAAAAGGACGGGGGTTTTTGGTAATTAGCAATTGAAAAGGAACAAAATATTTGGTACGATATGGGTTTGAACTCAAGGAGATGCAGATTCCGTTTGCAACAAACTCTTTGATTCACATAATGCGGCTATATATAAATGAGTTCAAAAATTGGGAATTTAGAAGCAAAGCCTTCAATTTTAAGGGTTTTCTGTAGTCAAAATCTCAAGTTTTGAGTGCATTTGTGCTGATTGGTGGAGTCCGGATTTCCGTACGGACGGGGACTTCCCACCCTAAAATAATAAGTCTGAGGCGTATGAACGACAATAAACAAGAATTCGGCAAGGGTTTTTCTAATTCCTTTATTCTCATTTTGCTTGCGATATCCCTTCTCGCAGTGGTAGCGCAGAGCGTTTTTGAATCCAATAACGCCCACGTCTCCTTTAGCTACCAGCTTGAACATCTTGTAAACTTACGTCTTATCCAGCCTGAAGATAGTAGAAAAACGGCTTTAAATGAGAATCTTGTTTCCTTTAGTGGCAAGTTTCTTGAGAAGCAAAGTGACGAGAGTAAAAATCGATATAAGTACCTGGAACTTTTAAATACCAATCATGAGCTTACAGCTGATAGAGACCGTCTGGTAGCAGGTTTTCCTGCTCTGAAAGACAAGGTTGCGGATGCTGCTGAGTGGTTTCTACAGCTCAGCGGTACTCCCATGCCATCGGGGGGGTACACGGTGATTGAGGACTTTACCGGTCTAGATCCTGACCTTAGCATTGTGATCCGGGAGGGGGTAAAAAAAGAGATAGCATCGCTGCCTGCCGTGGAAAGAGGGCTCACTTCTTTGGATAGCATCAATAACTCGAAAGCTATTCTTACTCTAGGCGGGCAGATTTCCGATGTAATTCACAACTTCCGCTCTCCTATTCTGGGAATTGGAAGTGAGAGCATCAAGCAAAAATTAAGGGAAATGGACCAGGAGCTTACAAGCGCACTGCGCCCTCAGGTTGCTGATGCGGCTCGTGTTGATCTTTATCGCAAACTCGTTTCAGGACTTAAAGCTATCGTCTCCGAATTGAACCAATTTGAAGACCATATGCGTCTTTCTGCTCTTCGTTCTGTTCGTAATTATAAGGAAGCACTTCAAGAGTATAGCTTGCTGACGACAAAAATGGCGGATAAACAAGAAGAGCTGAATAAGGCAAGAGTGTCTGTTGCACATGTGATCTGGTACTTCAATAACCAAGAACTCTCTACAAAAGCACTCGAGCGTCAGGACGTAGAAGCGTATAGTCAGTGGTTTAATAAGGCAAAAGCTGAGTGGGAAGCGTTTCCGGAGAATAGGGGGTCTGCTTTCAGAGCGCCTGACCAGCCTTTGAATACTGTTCTCGAGAAAACTTTTAAGAGCGAAAAGCCAGCACCCAATTACTATAGTTACCTCTTTACTCTCGGGCCTGCATTTTTGATTGTGCTCTTCCTCTACTACTTATTTACAAGGCAGATGAAAGGAATTGGATCGGGTGCCATGAATTTTGGCAAGTCACCTGCCCGTATGCTCACAAAGGGGCAGCATAAGGTTACCTTTAAGGATGTGGCTGGCATTGATGAGGTGATCGAAGAACTCGAAGAGATTGTAGAGTTTTTGAGAAGCCCCCAAAAATTTACAGCTCTGGGGGGACATATTCCTAAGGGTGTGCTTTTGATTGGTCCTCCGGGGACAGGGAAAACGCTCACTGCAAAAGCAGTGTCGGGCGAAGCTGACCGTCCCTTCTATTCGATTTCCGGCTCTGATTTTGTCGAAATGTTTGTAGGCGTTGGCGCAAGCCGCATCCGAGACCTATTTGACCAGGCTAAAAAAAATGCTCCTTGTATCATCTTTATGGATGAAATTGATGCGGTAGGTCGTCATAGGGGCGCAGGCCTTGGTGGGGGGCATGATGAAAGAGAGCAGACGCTAAACCAGCTCCTCGTGGAAATGGACGGCTTCGATTCTAACGAAGGTGTAATTTTGATGGCAGCAACCAATAGACCAGACGTCTTAGATAAAGCCCTTCTACGTCCCGGTCGTTTTGATCGTCGCATTATGATTTCTCTGCCTGACATTAAGGGGCGCTATGAAATCTTAAAGGTGCATGCTAAGAAGATCAAAATGGACACATCTGTCGATCTTATGGCGGTGGCAAGAGCTACCCCTGGCTCTTCTGGGGCGGATCTGATGAACCTTTTGAATGAAGCGGCTCTTGCTGCGGCTCGTAAAAACCGAATGGCTGTGACGATGCAAGAGATCACTGAGGCAAGAGATAAGGTTCTTTATGGAAAGGAAAGAAGAAGTCTAGAGCTCGATGAGAATGAAAAGCGCACCACAGCCTACCATGAATCGGGACATACGATTGTAGGGATTTGCACAACGCACGCGGACCCTGTGGACAAGGTTACGATCATACCGAGAGGCTTTTCACTGGGCGCTACGCAATTTCTGCCTAAGAAGAATCGCCTCAGCTACTGGAGAAATGAACTTCTTGACCAATTAGCCGTCTTGATGGGAGGTCGCTGTGCAGAAGAGGTTTTTGTCGGCGATATTTCGAGTGGTGCTAAGCAAGATATCGAACATGCCACGAATCTTGCCCGTAGTATGATTTGTGAGTGGGGGATGAGTGATAAACTTGGTGCTGTTGCCTACGAAGATAAAGGGGAAGGTGCTGGTGGCTATATGAGTGGCTACCATGAGAAGAAGTACTCTGAAAAAACAGCAGAAGAGATCGATCAAGAAGTCAAGAGACTTCTCAATGAAGCCAATGAGCGCGCGCTTAAGATCATTAAAGATCACTACTCTCAGGTAAAGCTACTTGCCGATATGTTGATGGAGTTTGAGACTCTCGATAGCACTGACATCAAGGAAATCCTTGAAGACAGGTGGCAAATCGAAGAGAAGCGCAAACGGCTTAAGACAGCCGATGAGCTGCACAAGAAAGAGCCTGCGAGGATGCCCCCCCCTCCTCCGCAAGAGGAGCCGCTAAGCCGCGAGACAATCCGACCCTCGGAAGCCTCTGCGTAGAACAGGGTGTCACACTATTCTTAAATGCTGGGAGAGCGACCAGTTTCTTTAAGGATAAGAGTAGTTTTATTTACAGGGAGAAGTATCATGAAGGTAATTCTGCCATAAGTAACGATCAACCCAAGCTTCGAGAGGAGATAAGCTCTGACTTAAAATATATTTATGCTTTGCAAGAGAAACAAGGTTTTCAATGTTTTTGCATTGACCGAAGGAGGGCTTTCTGGACAAACTTCTTCTACAACAGGAATTAAGGGCAAGTTAGGTTGCCACACTTTAACCCATTCAGATTTGGCTGAGATGAAAATTTGGTAGTCCCTACAATCTTGGCGCAGTTTTACAAGAGCTTTTCTTAGAAGTAGCTCGTTGTCGACTCCACAGAAATCAATAATAACTGTGATGTGTTTCGTCTCATACTCAGACCTGATGTAAACATCGATTTCATTCCTCTTATCCATCTTCGTGCTCTGATAATAAGGAACAACCCTTGGGTTTGAGTAAGTTACACTCTTTGCTTCTTTTCCTAAAGCTATGTTAGTAGATTTTGGATTGATCGTTATAAGAAAAGTTTTGATTCCTGGCAACGGATCGGGGCTTGTCGTTCTTAAGCTTTGCACAATGTTCCTTTCGATTAGGATAAACAGCCCCTGCTCGTTATAAACGAGCAGGGAATGCGAATTTATTGTTTATGAGTAGGTTCAGGCTTGGATAGCAATGCCTTGCGACTTAGCTTGATCTGCCCTCTTTCGTTGATATCGAGCACTTTTACGCTAATGACATCACCTACTTTTGTGAATTCATTCAGGTTTTCGATGCGCTCGTATGCAAATTCAGAGATATGACAGAGCCCCTCTTTTCCTGGCAGGATTTCGATGAAGGCACCGAAAGCCACGATGGAAACAACCTTTCCTTTGTAGGTACTTCCAATTTCTATCTCGGCAATCAGGCCGCTAATGATAGCCTTGGCTTGCTCGATACTTTCTAGGTTAGGGGAAGAGAGGGAAACAATGCCATCGTCGTTGATGTCAATTTCAACGCCTGTCTCTTCAATGATTTGTCTGATCTGCTTGCCTCCGGGGCCAATGATGGTGCCAATCTTACTTGGTTTGACGCGGATCACTTCGATACGAGGGGCATATGTAGACATTTCTTTACGGGATTCGGGACAGATGCCGACCATAATATCAAGTATATGCGCGATGCCGCGTTTTGCTTGGGCAATCGCTTTTTTCATGATCTCGATCGTGATGCCTTCTACTTTGATGTCCATTTGGAAAGCAGTTATGCCGTTCTTGTCGCCTGTGACCTTAAAGTCCATGTCGCCAAGCGCGTCTTCGACACCGAGGATGTCCGAGAGGATGACGGAATTTTCCCCTTCGAGAATAAGGCCCATGGCAATACCAGCTACTGGGCGCTTAATGGGCACCCCTGCATCCATCATCGCAAGGCAGCCGCCGCAGACTGAAGCCATGGAGGAGGAGCCGTTCGATTCAGTAATGTTGGATTCGACACGGATTGTGTAGGGAAATTCTTCTGGCGAAGGGAGTGCGGCTTGTAGAGCTCGCTCAGCAAGCTTCCCATGACCTACTTCTCGTCTTCCCGGTGCTCCGACTCTTCCTACTTCGCCTACAGAGAAGGGAGGGAAGAAGTACTGCAAGTAGAAGCGCTGTGTTCCTTCACCGTGGAGATCTTCGTATCGCTGGGCCATGGTTTGACCACCCAGGGTACATACGGCAAGTGTCTGGGTTTCGCCTCTTGTAAAGAGGGAGCTTCCGTGTGTTCTTGGTAAAAAGCTCTGTTCGATGGTGATGTTTCGAATTTCATCCGTCTTTCTGCCATCGCATCGAATGTTTTTCTCAAGGACCATCGCTCTCATCACGTCGGATGAAATTTCCTTGAGTGCATTCTTGATGTCTGTGGGAGAGAATTTTGCTTCAGCTGCGTTTTCAGGGATGAACATTGCGAGAATTTGTTCGTGAGCGGTTGCTTGGGCCTTTTCTCTTTGTTGCTTGTCGGTGATGGCAAGAGCGCTTCTCAGTAGAGGAACTGCTTTTTGAGAGACGGCCTGGAGGACATCTTTGGGAATGGGCTTAAGCGTAGATCTATTTTTTTGTTTACCCACCTTTTTCTGCCAGTTGCTAAGTGCATGGCAGATCTTAGCGATCGCTTCATGACCTGCGGCAACAGCAGCAAGCATCTCATCATCAGAGAGGAAATCACCATACCCTTCAATCATAAGAACCGCATCTTCCGTTCCTGCGATCATGAGGTCAAGCTTAGATGTCTCCATTGCCTCGTGGGATGGGTTGATGACAAGAGAGCCGTTGACAAGACCCACTCTTACGGCTGCGATGGGCTTAATGAGGGGGATGTCGGAGATGACAAGAGCGGCAGAGGCCGCGCAAATGGCAAGCGGTTCGGGTCCATGAACACCATCATACGACCACACGTAGGTTAAAATTTGGATGTCGTGGAAGTACCCTTCTTCGATCATGGGACGGATAGGCCTGTCGATAAGACGACTTACAAGTGTCTCGCGTTCTGTGGGTCTTCCTTCGCGCTTGAAAAACCCCCCAACTGTTTTTCCTGCGGAAGAAAACTTTTCTTGGTAGTCGATTCGAAGAGGAAGAAAGTCTGTGTTTTCTAAGGGATCTTTTGTAGCGCAGGCTGTAGCAAAAACGACCGTTTCACCAGCTTTTGCAATGACAGCACCCCCGGCTTGTCTAGCGACTTGTCCTGTTTCGAAGGAAATTTCTTGGTTTCCTACGATAACAGTAATTTTTTCTTTGTTTTTTTGATGCATGAGTATTCTCCTAAAAATTTGCCAACAGTATAACACGCTCTCAATTCTCTGCAAGATGAATTAAGGCGTCCGTTGTGAATTCGCTCTTGTGTTTTGGCATCGGGGAAAGAATACAGAAAGCGTATCTTAATTTTCATTCAGATAAAGTTTCTGTCTTCTTGAAAAACATCCCTGTTACCAAAAAAAAGGGGCGGCCTTAAAAAGGTCCGGATTACCCCGAACCTTTTTAAGGCCGCCCTTCAGTGTTATCTTCGAATTCCTAGTTTTTCAATTACTTTCTGATATCTTGTGGTATCAGTTGAATTTAGGTAATCCAATAACCGTCTCCTCTGACCAACTAACTTAAGCATGGCTAGGCGAGACGCGTGATCCTTCGGATTGCGCTTCAAGTGCTCATTCAACTCCGCGATTCTCTCTGTGAGAATAGCGATCTGGACATCTGCGGATCCAGTATCTTTTTCGTGGAGCTGAAACTTTTTTGTGATTTCTTCTTTTGTACCTTTATCCAGCGACATCTAAAAATTCTTCCTTGATCGTATGGTTTAGGGCTAATTGGATATTCAGATAGGAGTTTATCACACTTCCTTATTAATATCAAGCCTTATGGGCAAACAATCTAAAATCTTGATTATGCCTCCTGGCAGGGCCGATGGGGGAGAGCTTATAGCTTCGTATCTAAAAGAACTTCCACTTGTGGTGCGAACTTGCCCGTTGGATCTTGTCGTAAAATAACTTTAAACGGAATTTTTATGACACCCTGGTGTCTTAGGTTTGTCAGCTCTTGCCAAATATCCTTTTTTAGCTGGTCGTTGACCTCTCGTTTTCTATACTTGGCCAAGACCTCTAGGATTTTCTCTTGCTCCCCTGTTGCAAAGATGTGTTCCCCGTAAAAAGGGTGGTCTTTGTGACTCATCTATTCCCTCAAATTCTTGAATACAGTATACATGAGGTTCTTTTTTGTTCAAGTTGGAGGAAAAGAGAATGGAAGAAGTCGCGTATAGAGAGAAGATGATCGGTTTAGCCCCTTGGATGGGCGTGTTGCTTGGGTCAATTAAAGGGGATATGAAGAGCGCGCACCTGCTTAAAGACGTCAAGTTTGCGAGGAAATATTTTCCTACAAAAGACATTAAGCGTATTCCTTTGGTCGAACTGACCGAAGGTTATAAGAAAGCGCTCGTGCAGGAGGAGCCTCAGGTGGCGGAAAAAATCGCAGCCTTTATGGTACAAGCGTGGCTGACCCAAGAGCAAGGTGTGTATAAATATTTTGAAAAAGAGCTGAGCAAGATCACGGCCCATTTCGATCAGTTAAAGGAAATTGATGAGGAGAAGGCAAGGGAGATCATGGATGGCTCGATTGATAAGTTTCGCGCCGAAAAGACCTACCTTTTTGTTATTTTGAACGAGGTTGTACACCCACCTGAGGTGATTGCCGAGCTCAAGGAGATCGCACTCGGATTATGACAGAAGCGCAAGATGACATGCGTTTCATGCAAGAAGCGCTAAAAGAGGCGAGAAAGGCGTTTGCCATGGACGAAGTTCCTGTCGGGGCTGTGCTTGTCCATCGTGGCCGTGTGATTGCGCGGGGGCACAATCAGGTAGAGACCCTGCAGGATGCAACCGCTCATGCAGAGATGATCTGCATTACTGCAGGGGAGAATGCCTTGCAGAACTGGAGGCTATTAGACACAACGCTCTACTGCACGATCGAACCCTGCACAATGTGCGCGGGCGCGATGCTTCTTTCGCGTGTGGGTAGGCTTGTCTACGGTGCCCCGGATATAAGACATGGGGCTGCGGGTAGTTTTGTCGATATCTTTGCAGCAAAGCACCCGACACACACTCTTGCTATTGAACGAGGTATAATGAAGGAAGAGTGTGCCTCCATCCTACAAGAATTTTTTCGAAAAAGGCGTAAAAGCGATGAAAAGCTTGGACTTTCAGAGGGTTGAGGCTCTCTTGCAGGAGATGATTGCTCAGCAAAAGGAGTCTCTGCTTGTCTGCGGACAGAGAGTTATTCCTAATTTAACAACCGACGACATGTTACAGCCCAACGATTATCAAGAACTTGAAGAGAACCCTCATTTTCGTTACCAAGAGGGGATTTTAGCAGGGCTGCAGAGCGCACAAATCTCGCTGCTTGCTCTTTACCGTGAGGAATAGCTATTTCCTCTTGCGGGAGGAGATTTTGGAAAGGCGATTTCTCTCTTGAGGCGTAAGCGAGGCTTCACCAGACTTTGAGATTTTTTCAAGCATTTGATCCACAAATGCATCTTCGTTTACAATAGGCGCTCTTGTTCGTATGTCGTAAATCTTGGCTCGAGGTGGTCTCTCGTCCGTTTTTGTCCTGCGCCCAAAGCGAAAGGAGCCATAAAGGTAGCCGCAAAGAGCACCTGCCATTTTATTCGATAGACCCACATAGTCTAACTGCGAGAAAGATGTCAGAACGGTGACACCAATAAGGGTCAAGAAGATCCATTTTGCCTTCAGTCTGACCGTGAAAAGAAAGAGCACTTCCATTTCAGGGTAAAGCAGGGCCCAGAGGGAGATTAAGGCAAAAATTGAGGATTCAGGACCGGAGAGTATCTGTGGAGTGTGCGTGATGGCCATCACAGCTGTAGCCAGGAGGCCAGAGCCAATGCCTGAGAGAAAGTAAAGCCCCAGAAATGCTCGCTGCCCTAAAGCGGAGAGCAACACGCTCCCAAGAGACCAGATGATGACTCCAAAGAAGAGCAGAGAGAGAAAGAAGGCAGAGTTGAGACCGCCATAGGGCTGTAGGACAAAGAGGTAGCTGAAAGGTTGCCAGAAGTAAAGATGAGAGACCCCGTGAAGGGATAGGCTAAAAAATTCTTGAAAACCGCCAACGCCGAAGAGGTGAGTGAAAGCGGAATCATACAGCGCACCGAAGATGGAAATACAAGCAAGAGATCCCAGAAGAAGAACGATTGTCTTCTGGGTAATGCTAGGGCCGCTCGTAAATTCTACTGTTTCTCTCACGCGAATAAACTACTGCTTCTTTCTTTTTTTGCAAAGCCAAAAGACGGTTTTCTGAGCTGTTTTTTTTATTGTGTTTTAAGGCACAACTCGTTACCATAATGATATTTTTGAAGCATGGGAGTTTAAAATGAACCAAAAGGCAAAAGAGTCCAAGCCGGTGAAGCAAAAGACACAAGACACGAAAATCGAACTTAGAGAAGTGCTTTTCGTTGACTCCTCGACAGGAGTGAAGTTTGTTACACGTAGTACCCTGAAAACAGACAAGAAAGAAACCTATAAAGGGGTTGAATACCCAGTATGCCATCTTTCTGTGTCCTCCTCCTCTCATCCCTTTTTTACAGGGAATACGCAGTTTGTTGACGCAGAAGGAAGGGTGGACAAGTTCCAGAAGAGATATCGCAAGGGTGCACCTGCTGAAAAAGTAGCAGAAGTTACGTCTCAGGACCAGAAGAAGAAATAATTTCTCCCCCCATAGATTGAGTTCATGAAAAAGAGAGTAGAAGGGCTTCTGAAACGACTCGGCGACGTTGAGGAAGCTCTCGGGTCTCAAGAAGTTTTTTCAGACCAAAAAAAGTATCGAGACCTAAGCCAGGAGCATTCCTATCTTTCTACTTTGCGAGAAGAATGGGAGAAGTGCCAGGCGTATCAAAAGCAGCTTGCGGATAATGAGGATCTTTTGAAAAAAGAAGTAGATCCCGAATTCATCCAGATCTTGCAAGATGATGTTAATGAACTGAAAGGTAAGGCCGAGAGAAGTCTCCAAAAACTAGAGAATCTTCTTGTTCCCCCCAACCCCAAGGACAGCTGCAATACGATTCTAGAACTAAGAGCTGGTACGGGTGGAGAAGAAGCTGCTCTTTTTGTGGCTGACTGCGTACGTATGTATAAGCTCTTTGCTGACTCGCAGGGCTGGAGGTATGAGCAGCTTTCTTGTACTCCGTCCGATATGGGAGGGTTCAAGGAATACGTAATGGTATTTAGCGGCTCTAATGTCTACAGGTTTTTGCAGTATGAAGGAGGTACGCACCGCGTGCAAAGAGTCCCTGATACTGAGGCCCAGGGCCGGGTGCATACGTCTGCTGTTACTATAGCCGCCTTGCTCGAACCCGAAGAGGGGGAAGAGATCCTGATCGACGAAAAAGATTTGAAGATCGATACATACAGGTCCTCAGGAGCCGGGGGCCAGCACGTGAACACGACAGATAGCGCTGTGCGCATAACGCATATTCCTTCAGGGATTGTTGTCGCTTGTCAAGAAGAGAGGAGTCAGCACAAAAACAAGGCAAAAGCACTCCGCATCTTGCAAGCCAAGCTCAATGAAGAAGAGATGATTAAGAAAGAAAAGGAGATGGCCTCAGACCGCGCTTCACAGGTCGGAAGTGGCGATCGTTCTGAGCGCATTCGCACCTACAATTTCCCACAAAATAGACTGACCGATCACAGGATCAATTTGACTCTCTACAATTTGGATCGGATCATGAACGGCGCTATGTTGGATGTGATCGAAGCCCTTGTAGCCCATTTTCACAAGAAGAAGTTATCCGGGGAAACGTGAGAACGGTTAAGGACATCCTCCTGCTCTCCGCAGAACACTTGCAGAATAAAGGAGTAAAAAGCCCTCGTCTTGTAGCAGAGGAGCTCTTGGCTTCCGTGATGGGGATAAAGAGGCTTCAGGTCTACTTAGAATTTGAAAGACCCTTACAAGATGACGAAGTGGATCAATGTCGAAAAAAACTGCTCCGCCTTTCTAAAAAGGAGCCGCTCCAATATGTTCTTGAAGAGGTTGATTTTTTTGGTTGCACTCTCTATGTCAACCCATCTGTTTTGATCCCCCGCAATGAAACAGAGCAGCTTGTTGAAAAAGTGGCCCAAGAGCTTTCGAGAGCCCCCTTGCAAGGCAAAGTGCTCTTTGATCTCTGTGCGGGCTCTGGATGTGTAGGTATATCGCTTAAAAAGAAGTTTCCTCTCTTAAATGTTGTTTGTACCGATATTTCAAAAGACGCTCTTCTTGTCGCCAAGCGCAATGCCGAGAGAAATAGTGTCGAAGTTGAGTTTATAGAAGGCGATCTCTTCTCTCCTCTATCTGGCCGAAAGGCTGATTTTCTGGTCTCCAACCCCCCTTATGTGACAGAAGAAGAGTGGATGAACCTTGACCGAGAGGTAAAAGATTTTGAGCCAAGGCGGGCTCTTGTGGCAGGGCTTGAGGGAACAGAGATTTATAAAAAAATATCTATAGAGTCTCCTCGCTACCTAAACCCTGGCGCAAAAATATGGCTTGAAATAGGAGCTTCCCAGGGACAAAAGGTTAAAGAAATTTTTTCAGGGAAGCAGTGGAAAAGGCAAGCGCTTTCCCAAGATTATGCCGGGAGAGACCGCTTCTTTTTCCTTGAGTTTGAATGATTTTTTTTGTATTATATACCACAACATGATTTCTTTAATACAACGATAGGTTTCCCGGTACGAAATGTTTGGGGGATTAACAGAGAAGATTCAGTCCGCAATTGCCTCTTTGCGAGGCAATAAAGTTCTGACAGAGGAGAATGTGGCAGGCGCCGTAAGCCAAGTACGCGTAGCCCTTCTTGAAGCAGATGTGAACTATTCTGTCGTGAAGAAGCTAGTGCAGCGTATTAAAGAAAAGGCACTTGGACAAGAGGTTGTAAAGACAGTCACTGCAGACCAGCAGTTCATCAAGATTGTGCATGATGCGCTTGTAGAACTGATGGGAGGAGAGGAAAAGCTCCTTCACTTGAAGGACAAGCCGGCTGTGATCATGCTGGCGGGGTTGCAAGGCTCTGGTAAGACAACACATGCTGCCAAGCTAGCGAAGTATTTACTCAAGGAGAACCCGAAGAGAAAACTTTTGCTGGTAGCCTGTGACTTGCAAAGACCGGCGGCAGTCCAGCAACTGCAAACCTTGGGAAGGCAGGTAGGAGTAGATGTATTCACTCTTCCTGGAGCCAAAGACCCTGTTTTTGTGGCTAAAGAAGCCATGACGAAGGCAAGAGATGAGGGCGTGGATGTTGTTATCCTCGACACTGCAGGGAGACTGCACATAGACGATGAGCTCATGGAAGAGCTTGCAGAAATTAAGAGGGTAACAAAGCCGCAGGAGGTTTTGTTTGTTGCAAATGCGACGACAGGGCAAGATGCCGTCCAGATTGCAAGGGAGTTCCACGGGAAAGTGGAAATTACAGGGACGATTCTCACACTGTTAGATGGAAATACACGCGGCGGGGCCGCCATTTCGATCTGTGAAGTGACAGGACGCCCTTTAAAGTTTGAGGGTATCGGAGAGAAGATCGATGATATCCAAGTGTTTAACCCTGTTTCCATGGCGGATCGTATCCTGGGAATGGGTGATACCATCAATTTGGTAAAGAAAGCGCAAGAGCACTTTGATGAAGAAGATGCCAAGAAGCTCGAAAAAAAGCTCAGGACGGCCACCTTCACCTTCAAAGACTACTTGAAGCAGATCCAAATGGTGAAGAAAATGGGTTCTTTTTCCTCACTCTTTGCAATGCTTCCTGGAGCTTCGGCCCTCAAGGGCTTGCAGATTGACGACAAGGAATTTACAAAGATTGAAGCAATGATTTTGTCGATGACAGAAGAGGAGAGGGATGGACTTGATGACCTTAGCTTTTCTAGAAAGAAAAGGGTAGCATCAGGAAGCGGAGTGCAAATCGATGATGTCAACAAACTTGCAAAATCGTTTAAACAGGCAAAGGTTTTCTTTAAAAACATGCCCAACCAGAAACAGTTAGAGAAAATGATGGGAGGCGCTAGATGGCGTTAAAAATTCGTATGCGAAAACAGGGAAGAAGGAATAGACCTTTTTTCCGTATCGTAGTTTCCGATATCCGTTGCAAACGTGATGGAAAGTATGTAGAGGCACTCGGCTGGTACAATCCAGTAGAAGCCGAAGCTGAAAAGAACTTAAACGTAAAAGGGGATCGCATCCTCTATTGGCTAGAGCAGGGCGCTTTGATTTCAGAGCGAGTCGAAGCTCTTGTAGATAGAGCATCTCCATCGCTACTCAAGTCCTTTAGAGCTGCGAAATTGGAAGCTAAGAAGGCGTAAAGTTGCAAGGCCCAGCAGAAGTTGATCTCCTCTCCCTCTTTCCAGAGTATTTTACAAGTCCTTTGGAAACATCAATCTTGGGAAGAGCGCAAAAGAAGGGACAACTGGTTCTGAATCTTATAGATATTCGGGACTTCTCCAAGGGCAAAGCAAGACAAGTGGATGATAGGCCTTATGGAGGAGGACCAGGGATGGTCCTCATGGCCGAGCCAGTCGCAAAGGCGATCCGCAGCGTAAAGAAAGAAGGTTCTCATGTCGTGTATTTAACACCCCAAGGGACCCCTTTTACGGCAGCCAAGGCCCGCGCGCTTGCGAGCAAGGAGCACCTCGTTCTTCTCTCTGGACACTACGAGGGAATCGATGAAAGAGTGCTTCGCAAAGAGGTGGATGAAGAGATCAGTATTGGGGATTATGTCCTTACAAATGGGTGTCTTGCAGCTCTTGTAGTACTCGATGCTATGGTGCGCTTTATTCCAGGTGTTCTCGGACATGAGGAGGCAGCAGACAGTGACTCGTTTGAAAAGGGGATATTTGACCATCCCCACTATACGAGGCCTGAAGTTTTTGAAGGAGAGCGAGTACCTGAGGTGCTTCTATCCGGAAACCATGAAGAGATACGCAAGTGGCGCCTCAATCAGGCCCTCTTGAAGACCAAGCTAAGACGGCCTGACCTGATCGGGCGGAGTTTATATATAGATAAGGAGCATGAAAATGAGCAAACCGGAAATCATTAGAAATATCGAGAAGAGGCGCGAGAAGAACTCTCCTCCACAGTTCAACATCGGGGATACCGTGAGTGTGGATACAAGGATTGTAGAAGGTGCAAAGGAGCGCGTACAGGTGTTTACAGGTACAGTCATTGCAAGAAAGGGAACAGGTCTCTCAGAGACGTTTTCTCTGCATAGAGTTGCCTTTGGCGAAGGAATGGAGAGAGTATTTTGCCTGCATAGCCCCAATATCCTCGATATTAAAGTTGTTCGTGAAGGCAAAGTGCGTAGAAGCAAATTGTACTACCTCAGAGGCACAAGCGGAAAATCTGCAAAAGTTAAAGGTAGAATGGTCGCAAGAAGCAAGAAAAAGGTGGACAACAATCAAAAAATGTCAGACTCTGTTGAGGTAAATACAACCAACAGAGCCCCACTTGCAGAACAAGGAACCACTCACACAACCTAAAACCCAGTTCGAAGACGAAGCGAAGAAAAAAGGGTTTCGGTTTGTAGCCGGGGTAGATGAGGCGGGGAGAGGTCCACTTGCAGGGCCAGTTGTGGCAGCTGCTTGTTATATTCCCTATGGTCTTATCATCCCCGGCATCGATGATAGCAAAAAACTCAGCGCCACGCAGCGCGAGTCTCTCTTTCAAATCCTTACAGAACATGAAGAGATTCGGTATGGCATTGGTATCGTGGATGCCGATGTGATTGATCAGGTCAACATCTTGGAAGCTACAAAGCTTGCTATGCATAGAGCTGTAAAAAATCTAACCATTCCCTTTGATCTTCTCTTGATTGACGGTCTCTATCTCAATGTAGAAGGAACATTGGTACAAAAGATCGTCCATGGGGACGCTCTTTCTTATCTCATCGGGGCGGCTTCCATTTTAGCAAAAGTCACGCGTGATCGTTTGATGGCCCAATTTGACCAGGAATATCCTCAGTATGGGTTTAAGAAGCATAAAGGGTATGGCACTAAAGCTCACATTGAGGCCATCTCTGCCCATGGTCCTTCACCCATTCATCGAAAAACCTTTGAGCCTATAAAGAGTCTTGTGTGCGCTTAGTTGCCCCTGTAGCTCATCTTCTTAAGGAGCCAGGTTGCTATCCTACTTCTTATGAAATTGATCGAAACCTGCTCACACAGCTTCTTTTCGGGGAAAAGGTAGAGGTTGTCGACTGCCAGGGCGAGTGGTCGTTTGTTCGCTCTTTGGAACAGCAGTTTTTTGATGAGCAAATGGGGTGGATGGGCTATCCTGGTTGGATCGAGAGCCGACACCTAGGACAGGAAGAGTTTCTTTTGCCAAACCTTATAGTCACCGCATTATGGGCAAAAATAACCGATAGTTTTTCAGTTTCTTTTGGGACAAGGCTTTGGGGCGAGCCGCGTCCAAATGGATGGATGATTCCACTCCCTGGTGGAATGCAAGGATTCTTGTCCCCTCAGGATGCTATTGCAAAGAGCCCGCAAGACCCTCGCGCCTTTCTTTTATACTGTGCTGAAAAAATGAGGGATACTCCCTATTTTTGGGGTGGGAGGAGCGCTTATCGAGACCCTTCATTTGGTGTCATGTGCGGTGTGGATTGCTCTGGGTATGTGCAGCTGCTTTACCGAGCTCTTGGCTTGGATCTCCCCCGTGACTCCAAGGATCAGTTCCGACGGGGGAAACAAATTCAGAGAGAAGAAGCGAAAGCGGGGGATCTTGTTTTTCTGCGTAAGGAAGAAAGAATCCACCATGTGATGCTCTATGATGGAAAAGATGGTGTTTTCGAAGCAACCATCATAAGTGGAACCATCCGCAAAGCGCCGCTTGCAGGCTTCCAAGAGCCAATTTTTTGCACCTATTTGCTATGAGACTCCTTTTTGTTGCTTTTACTTTTGCATGCAGCTTATTTGCAGGTGGTGAGCCACTTGCGCATCTTCCTTTTATCGTAGTCTCTCCCCCTAAAAGTGGAACACACCTTCTTGGCAAGACCCTTTGCCTTCTTTTGAACAAACCCATGGTAAAATATCTGATTGTGCCCTGTACTAAGGAAGCACTGCAAACAAAAACGGAAGAGGCAGTTCGTTCGGGTGGTTTCTTAGTTACCCACTGCTTGCCTGACGAAGAATGTATTAATCTGCTCAAGGAGCGTGGCTATCTTGTCGTTTTTATGCAAAGAGATCCGCGTGACCAGTTGATTTCTCGCCTTTTTTGGACCGTGGATACACACCACACCTTTGAGCTAAAAGAGAGAGCTAAATTTCTGACGTTGTCCAGGGACGATCAAATTGAAGAGCTGATTACGGGTAGAAGATTTGGTTTTAGATGTGTAGAAATCGATCTTGTGCAGCGGCTCCCCTGGCTTTTGCAAAAAAGCGACTTTCTTCTTCCTGTGCACTTTGAAAAGCTAGTGGGAAACAAAGGGGGCGGTAGAGATGACTCTCAACTCAAGGAGCTCCGAAGGATCGCTCAGTTTCTCCAAGTAGATATTTCTGAGGCAGACTTAAAGAAAGTCGGTCTGAAAATTTTTGGGAATACCTGGAGTTTTAAGAATGGACAAATAGGCTCCTGGAAAACGTATTTTAGGCCAAAGCACAAGAGGCTGTTTAAACAGAAGTATCAAGGCCTTTTAGAAAAGCTAGGCTACGAAAAAAAGAGCAACTGGTAAATTTTTTCTTGACTTCATTTAAAAAGAATTTATGGTTAGACCATGGTAAACAAGGTCAAACGTCCTCTTTTTTTCATGCTCGTTTTTTCAGCGTGCATTTTGCTTTTAATCTTGCTTTTACAACCTCTTTCAATTTTTCATTTTAGGGAAAATTTATCAGTTTTGTTTCCTAAGGGAGTCATTGCCTTAGAGCAGAGAAACCTTCTCTTGCTCATCCAGGGACTTATGCTTCTTGTAATTATCCCTGTGTATGTTCTCACGTTTGTCTTTTCATGGCGCTATAGGGCCCAAAATGAAAAGGCAACGTATGATCCCGACCTTGTGGATAATAAGCTTGCAGAGGTCGTCTGGTGGGGAGTACCCCTCGTGATGACCTTGCTTGTTGCTGTGATTACGTGCATCAAAACGTATGAGCTAGACCCCTACAAGCCTATTGTTTCAGATAAGAAGGCCAAGACCATACAGGTCGTTGCGCTGCAGTGGAAATGGCTTTTTCTCTATCCTGAGGAAAAAATTGCAACGGTTAATTTTGTGCAGATTCCCGAGAAAACGCCCATCCATTTTGAAATAACAGCGGATGCTCCGATGAATTCCTTTTGGATTCCAAGCTTGGGAGGGCAGATTTATGCTATGCCTAAGATGAAGACAGAGCTTTATCTTATGGCGGATGAAAAAGGGGATTTTAAGGGGTCATCTGCGAACATTAGCGGAGAGGGGTTTGCGGGGATGACCTTCATCACGAGAGCCTCTTCGGAAAAAGAGTATGACGACTTTGTACAAAAAGCCTTGGACTCTCCGAAAATGTTAGATCTTGCGGAGTATAAAAAATTAGCGCTTCCGAGTCAAAATACTCCGGTGGAGGTCTATACACTTGAGGATGACACCCTTTTTGAGCAGATCATTGCAAAATACATGCATGGTGAATAATGTTTGGTAGATTAACTCTAGAAGCTCTTAAACATGAGTCGACGCAGAATATTGCTGTGGCCATGATGATGATCTCTGGGATTGTGCTGATCGGGCTTATTACCTATCTCAAAAGATGGACCTGGCTTTGGAGGGACTGGATTACAACCGTCGATCCCAAGCGTATTGGTATTATGTATATTGTTGTTGTTCTGATCATGTTTATGAAGGGATTCGCAGATGCCTTGATGATGCGGATGCAGCAAGCTGTTGCTGTTGGGGATGCTACGGGACTTTTATCAGCAGAGCACTTTCAGGAGGTTTTTTCTGCTCATGGAACAACCATGATTTTCTTTGTGGCTATGGGGGCGGTTTTTTCCCTGATGAATTTGATCATCCCCCTCCAAATAGGCGCTCGTGATGTGGCCTTTCCCTTTGTGAATGCCCTTGCATTTTGGCTCTTTGCAGCAGGTGCTGCATTGACAATGGTTTCTCTTGTGGTAGGTCAATTTTCAGCTACCGGATGGCTTGCCTATCCGCCTCTTTCAGAGCTTCAGTATAGCCCAGGAGAAGGGGTTGACTACTGGATTTGGGCAGTGCAAATCTCAGGGGTCGGTAGTACCATTTCGGGGGTGAATTTTCTTGTCACGATTCTAAAAATGCGCTGTCCAGGTATGACTTTTATGAAAATGCCGATTTTTACCTGGAGCTGCCTTTGTTCTGTGATCTTAATCATTTTTGCCTTTCCCATACTGACGGCAACTCTTTTCCTTCTCACCTTAGATCGCTACTTGGAATTTCAGTTTTTTACAGCAGCAGCAGGCAATCCGATGTTGTATGTGAACCTGATTTGGGCTTGGGGGCATCCAGAGGTGTATATCCTGGTGCTTCCTATCTTTGGTGTCTATTCTGAGGTTGTGCCTACTTTCTGCGAGAAGCGTTTATTTGGCTACGTTTCTATGGTGTGGGCGCTTGGCATGATTACCTTCTTATCTTTCATTGTCTGGCTTCATCATTTCTTCACAATGGGTGCAAGTCCAGCTGTGAATTCTTTTTTTGCTGTGATGACCATGATGATTGCCATACCCACAGGGGTGAAAATTTTTAACTGGCTCTTTACGAAGTTTCGTGGGCGGGTTCATTTTACCTCGCCGATGCTGTGGTTCTTTGCTTTCGTTCTCAACTTCAGCGTAGGGGGGATGACAGGAATGCTGCTCTCTGCTCCACCTGTGGACTTTCAAACTCACAATAGCCTTTTCCTGATTGCACACTTCCACGGGATGGTAATTGGTGGCGTGCTTTTTGGGTTTTTCTGTGCCTTCACGTACTGGTTTCCCAAATTTACAGGGTTTTTCCTTGATGAAAAACTCAATCGCTATGCGTTTTGGTGCTGGTTTTCAGGTTTTTTGTTTGCCTTCATGCCCCTTTATATGCTTGGTTTTATGGGTGCTACAAGACGTCTTGACCATTACGCTGCCGATACAGGATGGCAGCCCCTCTTTCTTCTTGCAGCCTTCGGCGCCTTACTCATCTTTTTGGGAGCGTGCATTCAGTTTTTTGGTCTCTTTTCAAGCATTGCGCGTCGCAAGGAGAACTGGGACTACACAGGTGGCGATCCCTGGAATGGCAGGACTCTTGAATGGGCAACCTCTTCACCTCCTCCCATTTACAACTTTGCGATTATTCCAGTTGTCGATCAGCTCGATCCTCTTTGGGCTACAAAAAGGGGAGTAGGACCTAGACAGCAAACAGAATATGAGGATATCCATCTCCCCGTCAATACTCCACTCCCTGTCTTGATGGGGTGTGCGTCTCTGATCCTGGGATTTGCCTTGACTTGGCATATTTTTTGGCTTGCGATTTGTTCTTTTCTTGCTCTTGTTCTTTTTTTAGTGATCCGTTTATCTGGTAAGGAGGAATTTATGTTGATTCCTGCTGCTCTGGTAAGAGAGATCGAAAAAAAACGAGGTTCATTCTATGGTTAAGCCCTTAACTGTTCACTACACAGCAGACCCTTTTGCGGACACAGGCTGGCCAGACCCACACCATGATGCTTTTTCGAGGACGACTCTTGGTTTTTGGATCTATCTGATGACTGATTGCCTCTTGTTTGCAACCCTTTTTTGCACTTACGCAGTCATGCACGGAAGCACAAACGGGGGACCAGATTCAAAAACCCTTTTTAGCCTAGGCACAGCCTTTACAGAGACAATGATCCTTTTAGCAAGCAGTGTCACGTGCGGCTTTGCCCTTCTTTCTTCGTTGAAGGAAAAAAGGGGGCATGTGGTGCTTTGGCTGCTTGTCACTTTTGTGTTGGGGATGTCGTTTGTCACCATGGAGCAGAGAGAGTTTTCGACTTTGATCCATGAAGGAAATGGTCCTGAGAGAAGCGCCTTTTTATCTGGTTTTTTTGCGCTTGTCGGAACACATGGAGCGCATGTAACGGTTGGCCTTTTTTGGATTCTTGTGCTCATAGGCCAGCTTTTGCTCTCTGGGATTACGTTCGATACGTTCAGAAGACTTGTGATTTTTGGCATGTTTTGGCACTTTCTTGATTTAGTATGGATCTTTATTTTTACACTTGTCTATCTCTTGGGGGTGTTGTAACGTGACAACAGAGTTTTCTCTAGAAGACGCAAAAAAACAGTGGCTTGGGACGTTTAGGGCCTATGCGATTGGGTTTGCTTTTTGCCTTTTTTTGACCACGGTCTCTTTTGCCCTTGTCGTGCTGAAGGGATTTGCGGGCTTTCCTCTTGTAGCGTCACTGCTTGCACTTGCTCTACTACAGGCAACTGTGCAACTTCGTTTCTTTCTTCACTTGGGACAGGCTCACAACCACCGTTGGGAGAAACTTGTGTTTTTCTTTATGATTGTTTTACTTCTTGTTGTGGTGATCGGATCGCTTTGGATTATGCAGGATTTAGATGAACGAATGATGATGGGGATGCATGATTAACTATTATTTGATCACAAAGCCTGGGATTATCTTAGGGAATTTAATTACGCTGGGTGCAGGTTTTATTTTAGCTTCGCAGGGGGGCTTTGATCCTTGGCTGTTCGCATCTACTTTTTTAGGGCTTGCGTTGATCGTGGCTTCTGCTTGCATTTTTAATAATTATATCGATCGTGAGCTGGATCAGAAAATGGAAAGAACAAAGAAGAGAGCTCTTGCTTGTGGCGCAGTTTCTCTAAGAAGTGCTCTTCTTTTTGCTCTGCTCCTCGGGGCAATCGGTTCTATGTTGCTTTTAGTTTGCACGAACTTCCTTGCCTTTTTTCTCGCGTTTCTTGGTTTTTTTGTGTATGTCTTTATCTACAGTCTGTGGAAGGCCCATACGGTTTACGCAACTGCTGTCGGCAGTGTTGCCGGCGCTGTGCCTCCAGTTGTAGGGTATTGTGCTGTATCAGGCAGCTTGGATGTAGGAGCGCTTCTTCTCTTTGCGATGATGGTGCTTTGGCAGATGCCCCATTTCTTTGCCATTGCGCTAATGCGCTTTGATGATTACCTTGCAGCCAATATTCCAACTCTACCAATCCAAAGGGGTGTGTGGAGGACAAAGGTCCATATGGCGCTCTACATTTTCTTTTTTATAGGGGTCTGTTCTCTTTTTAGCTATTTCGGCTATACAGGGGATTTGTTTTTGTTTGTGGCAGTTGGAGCAGGTCTTCTGTGGCTGATTGTGTGCCTCTCGGGATTTGTGGTTTCGGATGACAGCGCTTGGGGGCGAAGCATGTTTCGTCTTTCCCTTGCTATTCTAATGGCGATCTGCTCTTCCCTTCTTATTGAACTTTTATAATATCTTAACTAAGATTTGTTACACTACCCTTTTTACAATAAAGAGGTTTGTGATGACAGGTTCAACAGTTTCCCGTTTTACATCATTTTGGCCTAATTATTCGCATGAAAAGAAGGCTCTTTTCTGGAATACCACCAAAGGAAAAGCGTATGTGCCTTTGCAGCGCTTTTCTGAGTATTTGTACTATGAGGAAGAAAAGATTGAAAAAAAGACTGGGTGGTTGATCGCCTTACGACTTAAAGACCCAGAGACAATCATTCGTATTACCGATGTTATCAAGACGACCCAATCAGAAAAGACCCTTTTTGCAGCAGGCTTTCGAGATGAAGTGATTCGCATGTGCTCCCTTGGATCTGATTCCTGGGGCGGGAGAGTGCGGAATGTAGCTATCCTTGTGTCCTCTCTGTTTTTTGTAGGAATCCGTCCGGTAGTCTTAGTTCTTGCAGCAAGAGTTATCGGAGAGGGTATATGCCGCCTTACCCCTTTCTCTAATATAAAGCTGACCCCAAGTGAGGCAAAGGGGGTCTCTTGAGCCTCCCCTCAAATGTGGTGCTTAGCCAAAGCTTGTTTTCCTGGACGATAGGGGAATGTAGAAAAACAATTCCCCTACAAAGAGGCTCTTCCATTATTTATCAAGAAGAAAAGCTCTTTGAAAAAAGGGGGATCCTTGCCTATTTGAGGCTTACTTCCCCGTTTACAGAGTACCGTGTTGTTAGGGTCATCACGAAAACCGATTCCTTGTCTGCTTTATTCTTGGCTTCGATACGCGATTTTGCTCTCTGCTATTCTGGTCTAGGGGGGCAATCTCAGAAAGAGAGAGTGGTCAATATTGCGGTTACCATCGCTTTATTTATGTTGATGACTCCCTTTGCTGCGCTCAGGCATCTTGCTCTATTTGATACGTATCGAAGTATTCTTTCAACAGCTGTTTGGAAGAAGGGTTTTCCCCTAGATAAAGGCACTTTTGGCAAAGTGCTTCTTGGTGCTTTGATGGTTCAGCCTGAAATGAGGATTCAGAGAAACGTTTTCTCTTTTGCTGAAGGGGTCATGACCCCTCGAAATCTGAGCCAGTTGTCAAGTTTTTTCTACGCCGTGATTGGGGCTCCTTTGCTGGAGGAAACGATATACCGAGGGGTTTTCTACGATAAACTCACCCCTTCTAGATATGGAGAGGAAAAGAAATCCCTTTTGAAAAAGGTGTGCCTCATTTTGACGGGTCAAGAAAAGAGAAAGAAAATACTACAGCCCCTTACGTTTAGAGACAGGTGCAGGAGAACTTTTGTCACATCTCTGCTTTTTGGACTTGCCCATTACATCCCTGGAGAAGGTTTTGCGGGGATCCCGCGAGTTTTAGGAATAACAACAAGTGGCCTTGTTCTAGGGGGACTGCGGGAAGTGACAGGTGATCTATGGGCCTCAACTACCATGCACGCCCTTCACAATATGGTGATTAGCATTGGGGAAAATTGGCTAATGATTGACCCCTCAGTTCTTTAGTCAGATAACCTATCCGAAAAGTGGATTCTGGACATATTAAACTTTATTTATAAGCGTTGACAAAATTTAACGATTCTTTATAATATCTCTATGATAAAAAGTATGACTGCCTTTGGTCGGGCTCGGTTAAAGAAGCCTCAAGGGTACTTCGTTGCAGAAATCCAATCCCTTAATCGTAAGCACTTAGAAATAACTACCTCGTTGCCTAAAGAGGCATATGGTCTTGAAATCGAAGTGAGAAGGCTTGTTGCTGAAATGCTTGCCAGGGGAAAAATCCAAATCAAGATCTCTCTAGAAGCCGAAGCAGAGACATCCTTACGCATTAGGCCTAATCTTGCCTTAGCCAGGGAAATAAAATCAGCGTGGCTGCAGATTGCAAAAGAGTTAAACATTCCCTTTGAGGACGCGCGTCTTTGCGAACTTTTGATCCGCGAAAGCGCTGATCTATTAGGAAGAGAAGAAGGTGATTGTGGGGAGGAGTTAAAAGAGGGGGTGCTCGAGTCTCTCTTACTTGCCTTAAAAGATTTAGAAGTCATGCGCCAAATAGAAGGGGAGTTTTTAAAAAAAGATTTCTCAATGAGGATTGGATTGCTACGTGAGCTTTTTGGAAAGATTGAGCAGGCAGCAGGCAAAACAAAGGCAGTTTACGAAGAAAGGCTTAGAGAAAGGTTGCAAGCTTTTGATTTAGAAGATAATGAAGATAAGATTCTGAGGGAAGTAGCTCTCCTTGCAGAAAAATTAGATATCAGTGAGGAAATCACCCGTTTTCGCTCCCATCTGGACCAGTTTACTGAGATCATGAATGCCAAAGAAGGAGGAGTGGGTAAGACGCTTGACTTTTTGTTGCAGGAGCTTTTTCGTGAAGTCAACACTGTAGGATCTAAGGCGCAAGATATTGAGATCACAAGGTGGGTCATTCAGGCCAAAGGGGAGCTGGAGAGTTTGAGGGAGCAAGTGCAGAATGTCGAGTGAGCAGAAGGGGAATGTCTTTGTAATAAGCGGCCCATCAGGGGTGGGTAAAAACACTCTTGTCGAAAGGCTGAAGAAAGAACTGCCTAACCTGACACCTAGTGTTTCCTACACGACCAGAAAACCGCGAGGAGCGGAGAAAAACGGGGTCGATTACTATTTTGTGACCCCAGATGAGTTTGTTGCGATTGCGGAGGATGAAGGCTTCCTAGAGTGGGCCCGGGTCCATGGAAATTTTTACGGAACCTCGAGAGATTGGATTGAGGAGCAGCAAGAAAAAGGCCGAAGTGTTATCCTCGTGATTGATACGCAAGGCGCGCTCCAAGTGAAGAAGGAAATGGACGCAGTTTTGATTTTTATTGCGCCGCCTTCGATGGAAGAACTTGAGCGAAGGCTACGAATGCGGCAAACAGAAACAGATGCTGTGATTGCAACAAGGCTAGAGCGTGCTAAAGGTGAGATGAAAGTGGCAAATCGGTACGATTACCGAGTCATAAACGATACAATTGAACGAGCCTATCAGGAGCTGAAAAAGATCGTGATAGAAGAAGAAAACAAGAGGAGATAGGAGAATTATGGTTGCAAAAGAAGCACTGACGAACGAAGGCCTACTGAAAGACCGATTTGATAGTACCTTCGAATTCGTAAATTATGCTATTCACAGAGCAGAAGATATGATCAAAACGGGGAGAACGACGTATGTTTATACAGATATACAAAACCCCGCCGTCCAAATTCTTCTTGAGATTGCCGAACGGAAAGATTTGCAGCATGACATCTATGAAGACGAAGACGAAGATGAAGATGATGAAGGTGAAGAGTTTGTAGACATTGAGGTGGACGAAGTGAATGCCTGACCCAGGATTTACAAGCTCCAATGCGGTGCTTTTCTGGCAGATCATGGGGGCTTTTTTTGCCCTGGTAATGGGGACTTTACTTATTGTATTTGTCAATTACCTACTCTCCAAAAAGTTTAAGGGCGCTGTCTGCCCGTATACTGGGGAGCCAGTAAGGCCCTGTCAACACCTAGAATTTTCACTTAGGGAGAAGGCTTACGAATGGTTTAATCAGCATGAGGCTTACCGCAACCAACGGATTGATTTTAGGAGGGCCGCCTACTGCCGAAGGACGGGGAGGATCTTCCCTGATTGTATTAAATTTTGGGGGGGTATTTTTCTAGACTGGACATTCCTACGTAAACGCTGCCCAGGAACTTGGGTATCTTGGGGTAGTTTAAGCCTTGCGCAGAAAAGAGCTATTCAAGAGGCCCAAGGTTCTCTTGAGGGCTACCAGACAGAATACTCAAGTCAAAGGCCCGCTCCTCGAATGATTGAAAAGGAATATATTTATTTAACCCCGGGCCCCCTTTATGTAGATCTTGCTACGAAAGTCGTGATGGGCTGGAAAGTGGTTCCCGGAACAGATCTTGAAGTGCTCATTGTGCAAAACCCGGAAGGAAAAACTTCGGTATGACGGAAAAGATTCTTATCACCTCAGCTCTTTTATACGCAAACGGACCTCTCCATTTTGGACACATCGCAGGAGCGTATCTTCCCGGGGATGTCTACGCTAGATTTGAACGCCTCCTTGGCAATGATGTCCTCTATATCTCCGGGTCAGATGAATATGGTGTTGCCATTACGTATGCAGCAGATGTCACTGGGAGGACGCCTAAAGAGCATGTTGATCTTTACCATGAGATCAATAAGAAACTCTTCCAAGATCTAAACTTCTCTTTCGACCACTACTCCCGCACGACCTGGGAAGGACACATAAAGCCAACCCAAGACTATTTCTTAGAACTCTTGGCAGCAGGCTACATTGAAGAGAGGGTGACAGACCAGCTTTACTCCGAAAAGGAACAAAAGTTTCTGGCAGACCGGTATGTGGAAGGGGATTGCCCACACTGCGGCAAGCCAGGGGCAAGAGGTGATGAGTGTCCTTCTTGTGGAGCAAGCTTTGACGCAACGGATCTGAAAAATCCAAGGTCTAAGCTTACGGGATCTCCCTTAGTCTTCAAGCCTACAAACCAATGGTTTTTGCGCCTTGATCTCTTAAAGTCTAGATTGCAAGAGTGGCTTGCGACAAAAAACTGGAAGCCCAACGTTGTAAATTTTATTAAAAAATTTGTTGACGACTTGGAGCCTCGCGCCATTACTCGTGACTCTACTTGGGGTGTTCCCATTCCGCTTCCAAACACCGAGGGAAAGGTCCTCTACGTTTGGTTTGATGCCCCGATTGGATATATTTCGGCTAGTATGGAGTGGGCTGAAATCAAAGGAAAGAGAGAGGCTTGGAAAGACTACTGGCTCGATCCTAAGACAAAGCTTGTGCATTTCATCGGCAAAGATAACATTCTTTTCCATGCCGCCATTTTTCCTGCAATGACAATGGGGCAGAAAAAGCCATACAAGCTCGTCGATGAGCTCCCAGCCAATGAGTTTTATTATCTTGAAGGAAAGAAGTTTAGTAAAACTGAAGGTTGGTATATAGACTTTGACGACTTTTTTACAAAATACACCTCTGACCAGCTCCGCTATGCCATCGCTGCGAGTGCCCCTGAGACAGCAGATGCTGATTTCACCTGGCAAGATTTCCAGGTGCGCTGCAATGCAGAGCTTTTAGGAAAGTTTGGTAATCTTGTGAACCGCACTCTTGTTTTTGCAGACAAAAATTGTGATGCGAAAGTGCCCTCTCCAGCTGGCTTGGAAGTGATTGACACAGAGTTTTTAGCAAAGGTAAAACATCTTGTGGATGAGGCAAGAGAGTGCTACGGTTCATTTAAAATTCGTAAGGCATGTCAAATCATTATGGAACTTGCGCAGGAGGGGAACGTCTATTTTAACGACAAGGCTCCTTGGAAAGATGCGAAAGCTCCTGAGACAAAACAGCGTCTTGCAAATACTCTCTTTTGCTCACTTGAGTGCTTAAAAGCTTTGGCCCTCATTTCTCAGCCGATCATTCCGCATAGCTCTGATAAGCTTTGGAGCATGCTTGGGTTCAAAACAACGCTTGCAAAATCGAAATGGGAGGCATTGAAAGAAAAGCCTATCCCTCCCGGGCAAGCTCTGTCGCGGGAGCCTGTCATCTTATTCCGCAAGATTGAACAGGAAGAGATAGATGAAGAAATCAAAAAGCTTAAAAGCGCCGGTGCGGCTTGTACAAAACCTCAGATTTCTATCGATGATTTTGACAAGATGGACCTTCGAGTAGGGAAAATTGTGGAAGCTGCACCTGTCCCTAAAAGTAAACGGCTTCTCAAGCTGCAGATTGACCTGGGCTTTGAAAAAAGAGTTGTGGTTTCAGGAATCAGTGAACACTATCAAATAGAGGAGCTAGTTGGGAAGAAAGTGATCGTTGTTGCTAACCTTGCCCCTGCGAAGTTGATGGGAATTGAGAGTCGTGGGATGGTTCTTTGTGCCAAGCAAGATGGGGATCTAGAGATTCTTACTGTGACAGAAATCGCTCCTGGTTCTAGTGTTAGTTAGATATATTAAGTTTGTGTTAAGATTCATACAGGAAATCCTAATTTTTGGTATTATTGGGAGCGTATGATAGAACTATTCGAGATATCACTTGTTGATACAGGTGTTCTTTGGGATACAATTGTTAGGGAGGAGCTGGGTGCTGATCCTAGGTTTGGCCGGCAGATTGCCTTGATGACGCTAGAGCGCCTCAAGGAAGCGGACCGCAAACTTGCCATCGTCGCCCTCAATGCAGATGGAATCATGACCAAAATGGTCGGTTCGGGCAGCGAGATGAACTTCCTAGAAGTGGAAAAGGTGTTTGTCAAGCAGGCTTCTTGTGGAGATGTGCGGGTAGATACGTTAATCCATCGCATTTTACAGGCTAAAGTGGATAAGGAAGACGTCTTCCTTAGTGAAGAGGAGACGAAGCTCATGCAAGAACTTGACAGTAGTATCCTTAAGCTTGCGCAAGAAGCCAAAAATCTCAAGAAGCTCTAATTCTTAAAGTAGAGAGCCCAGTTTTCGGTTACTAACTTTTCCGTGATGGGGTCGCATTCTACTTCTTTGGGATACGTTTTTTTCATCTTTGCATTGATCAGCAGGGAGCCTTGCGAGGTAATGTGGTTACGGTAGATCTCCTGTTTTCCTGCATATATGTCCGCTGCTGGCTCAAACCGGGTAAACACGGTCCAGAGAAAGGCTTGTTCTGAGGCATTTGCCTTCTTTACATCATCGACTAAAATAAGAAGCGGCCATGAGGGGAACAGTGTGCAAAGAGTGCTATAGTCTTCGCTTTCTGACTCAATTAAAAGGCAACCTGGACAGTAAGGAGCAGCTCTTTTGATCTGGGAAGGAAGAGTGCCAACGAGTGCCTCGGGCAGCTGTCGAATCTTTTCTCCTATCCCCAGCATTACGCCGCGCGAGCCACGGTTTAACGAAGGGCCTGTATAATCTAGTGTATCAAGAGAGAGATTTGAAAAGACATACAGATCTGTTTCTGGCTTAAATCTTTCTAAAATAGTCCTTAGAACGATTTTACTGTCTTGCACGTTCACATTTTGATCGGTAAGAAGTAAGAATTTTGTAAGTGCTAATTGTCCTTCTCCAAGGATTCTGAAGGCAGATGTCATGCATTCTCGATAGTACCTTTCTTTAACAACAGCAGTGGCAAGGGAATGAAAACCAGTCTCTCCGTAACTCCAGAGAGCTTTTACACCTGGCATGACGACGGGAAAGAGGGGGGAGAGGAGCTTTTGTAGATAGTTGCCGATGTAGTAGTCTTCTTGGCGAGGCTTGCCGACAACTGTAGCTGGGAAAATCGCGTCTTTGCGGTGGTAGAGGGTGTGGCATTCAAAAACAGGAAAGTCATGATCCAGGCTGTAGTAACCAAAATGATCACCAAAGGGGCCTTCGATGTGCCGTTTATAGGGATGCGCCTTTCCGAGTAGAGCAAACTCAGCACTAGCTATCAGTGGGTGTGGTGTATATGGACTTTTGGCTATAGAAACGGACTTTTCCTGTAAGAGTGAGCAGAGAAGTAGCTCTGGGACATTTTCCGGTAGGGGAGCGATAGCACTCATGATCAAAGCGGGCGACCCTCCGAGGAAGATAGTTACATCGAGAGGTACATTTTTTTGTTCAGCTTGGTAGTAGTGAAATCCACCACCCTTTGCAATTTGCCAATGGAGTCCAGTTGTGTTTTTGCTGTGGCGTTGAATGCGATAGATGCCGAGATTAGGCGGTCCACCATTTGGGTCTTCTGTATAGACAAGGGGCAAGGTAAGGAAGAACCCTCCATCCTCAGGCCACGATTTTGTAAAGGGAAGAGTGTTAAGGTCGGGAGAGCGTGAGCAGACGTCTAGAATCTCTGCCTTGCGTGTAGTGCGTGTTCCCAATTTAAGCAGCGAGGTGAGAGCTCTTCGCTTTTTCCAGAGAGTGTTGAAGGAAGGTGGAAAGTCTCTTGTGGCAAGATTCACAAGATCAGCTACGATCTCTTCTGGGCGATTGTGAAAAGCGAGATCCACACGCTTTTGTGTACCAAAGAGATTGGTCACTACTGGAAAAGAGCTTCCTTTAACGCGGTGGAAGAGGAGTGCGGGTCCCCCTTGTTCGATAATGCGCCGGTGAATCTCAGGGAGTTCTAGATCAGGGTCCACTTCGTGATAGATATCACAGATCTCCCGCTGCTGTCGTAGACGGGAGAGATAATCACGCATAGACCTTTAAGCTCTTTTCAGTTTTTCCTTAGTTCTAATGTCCTTAAGGACGACATCTACACCTCTTTTGTCAATAGTGCGTAGTGCAGCGGCTGAGAGAGGAAGAGTGATGAATTTTTTCTCTTCTGGAGACCAGAGTCTTTTTTTCTTGATGTTCGCTTTGAAACGGCGGCTGGTGATCCCTGTGGTTTTCAGACCAATCCCCTTTTTTTTCTTTGCGATACCACGTGTGGCATAGCTTCTCCCTTGACGGGACTGCTTTCCTGTTACAGAACAAATTTTGGGCATTTCGGAGCTCCGAGGTTTAAAGAATTTAAGGCACGATCATACCAAGAGTGCTCCTTTTTCTCAAGAAAAATGTGGCAAGATTGTGCAAAGGTGACTTTAGTCTAGGGGGAGCCAGCGTTCGTTGACGTTAAATCTCTTATTGATGTGCCTTTGTCTCTCTTTTTCCACCTGTGCTTCATCCTCAGAGGGGTCTCGAATAGAGATGTTTTTTACCTCCTCTACTTTGTTTTTAAGAGCTATGATTTCACTCCAGACATCGGGCTCGATCGCGGACTTGCTTTTGAGAAGCTTTTCAAGCTCTGAGATCGCGGCACCTAGCTCTTTGTACGCCTCGGGTTCTTTTTTTATCAGACGACAAAGGTCTTTAACGAACCCTTTAATTACAAGTCTTTTATCTTTGATTTCTGCACCTGCGGAAGGAGTGCCTGTGAGTGCTTCGGCAAGCCACAAAAGGTCTTCTAGCTTAATCTTATAAAGCACATCGGCAATTGCTTTTTCCACAAGAGAGAGGTTGATCTTTGCCATGAGTTTTTTCTATCAGGAAAAAATTAAACTGACAATTTTTAAGAAAAAGATAAATATGCGGTTATGGAAGAGAAGAAGGTGGACCTTGTGGTGATTGGCTCTGGGCCCTCGGGCCAAAAGGCAGCTATTCAAGCATCTAAGCTTGGAAAAAAGGTCATTGTCGTGGAAAAGTACGCTTTTCCTGGGGGACAGTGTCTCAATTCCGGTACCATTCCTTCCAAAACCTTGCGAGAAGGCATCCTTGAACTTACAGACTTCTATGCAAGAAGCTATTACGGACGAGAACATGCGGTCCCGCCTGTCTCGATCAACGACCTTAACTTTAGGCTCAACCGGGTGATCGAGGAAGAGCGAAACATCATCTACCGACAGTTTAAAAAAAATAATATTGAGATCTTGCAGGGGAGCGCGCGGTTTGAGAATTCTAAAATACTCCAGGTGCTCGATGACCAGTACCAGCTTGGTTACCGCATTTCAGCTGCACGCTACATCATTGCCACAGGTTCAAAGCCAAGAAACCCCATTTATGTCCCGTTTGATAAAGATGTGATTTTGGATTCAACGACACTTCTTTCGATTGATCGTGTACCAAGCACGATGCTTGTCTTAGGAGGGGGGATTATTGGTTCTGAATATGCGAGTTTTTTCTCTGTTCTTGGAACGCAGGTCACAATTATCGATAAAAAGGACCATATTTTGCCGATGCTCGATCATGAGATTGGCATTCACTTGCAGACAGCGCTTGCGCGTATAGGCTTAAAGTTTTTGGGGGGCAAGGAGCCTGTCGAAATAAAACGCGTTGAAAATCAGGCGGTTGTAAACTTTAAAGATGGGACTGAATTAAGAGCCGATGTGCTGCTTTTTGCATTGGGGAGAACGGCTAACATCGATGATCTCGGGATTGAAAACACGGGCGTTCAGGTGGATCAGAAGGGCTACATTGTTGTGAATCCTCATTTCCAGACCTCTGTATCTAACATCTATGCTGTAGGCGATGTCATCGGGGGGCCTTGCCTTGCCTCCACAAGTATGGAACAGGGGCGTCTTGCAGCAAGACATGCGTGCGGCGAGCAGGTTAGACAATTTCCTTCCTATTACCCGATTGGGATTTACACCATTCCTGAGATCTCAAGCTGCGGTTTTACAGAAGAAGAGCTTAAGGAACTTGGTTTTCACTATGAAGTAGGCCGGGCCTATTACTATGAGATTGCTCGAAGTCACATTGCAGGGGACAACGTGGGGATGTTTAAGATTTTATTCCATAGAGACACCTTAGAAGTACTCGGTGTGCACGTGATTGGTCGCGGGGCAACTGAGGTAATCCACATTGGCCAGGCGGCTATACGGTCTCATTCACGTATCGACTCTTTCATTGATTATGTCTTTAACTATCCTACCTACGCAGAAGGGTATCGTGTTGCGGCGCTTAATGGCATGAACAAGATTAAGCATCGCGTTCCCTACTATTGAAAGTTGCGGAACTGGCCTGCGAACTGAGAATCGGCAATAAGAGCCATGATGATGCCAATCCCAAGGGGCGGTAAGATGACTCCTAGCAAAAGCCCTACGACCGCAATCACGCTTTTGTAGAGGTGTCGCATAAGACTTTTAATGGAGTTATTGACCACGGGATTTCGAAAAAGCGTCAAAGCGCCGAGAAAAAGAGTGAAAATGACAAAAAACGTCACGACTCCCACCCAAATCGCTGTAAAAAAGGCACCCAGTAAGCAAAGAAGACGAAACTGGATAGGGCCGAGGCTCTTAGCTCCTAAGTGAGGCGTCTCAGACCGTGGCTCTTCGGCACCCTCTTTTCGGTAGATTTCCTGCCCCTCTTCCGTATAGATGGCATCGGGGGTGATAGCCTGGCTTTCGGGGCTGTTTTTTTCAGACATAGTGGTATTAGTATACAGGTATTTAAAATATCTGTCACCGTTTTGTGGCTTTTATCAAGAGTTCTTTTAAAGATTGAATGTACGGAGGAAAAGAGAGCTTGGAAATGATTAGGTTTCGGCCGTTTTCTGCTATTTTCTTGCGAAGTCGTGAATCCTCTACAAGTTGCACAATTTTCTTGGTTAAAGCCGAAGCATCGCCAGCTGGGAAAAGGAGAGCATTTTCTTCGTTTTCTAAAATTTCTTTTTGTCCTCCTGAGGTTGTGGCAATTACTGGCAGGCCTGAACTCATCGCTTCTAGGTAAGTGGCGCCCTGTCCTTCTGCAATGATTGAAGGGAAGATAAAGATATCATGAGCCATGTAGATTTGACTGAGGTCGTTATACGGAATGAAACCTGTAAAATTTGTCTTTACCCCGAGGTCCGAGGCCTGCTTTCTTAGGTCCAGCAGGTACGCCTCTGCTCCAGTTCCTACAATAGTAAGTGTAAATTCTTTTTTGATTTCTTTTTCTGCGGCGCTAACTGCTTGGATAAGTGTTGCCAAACCTTTTTCAGGATGTACTCGCCCAACATAGAGAATTTGTACAGGGTCGTGGACGCTGCCCATTTGCTTTTTTGGGGGAAACATTTCTATGGGAATTCCGCGGGGGTGGATTTCTGCTTTTTCGATCGGAACTCCAGCCTGAAGAAGACTTTCCTGAGTTGTCTTGCTGATGCATGAGACATAGTCAAAAGAAAGACCATGGAGGGAACTTGAGCGAAATATAAGTCTATCCATGACAAAACGGTAGATCTGTTTTAGAGAAAATCCTTTAGGAGGATTTGTAAAGTTAGCAAGATACAGATCTCCCACTCTCCAAACGATAGGTATTTTGTGTTTAGCAGCTGCCCTTGCAGGCCCTAACCCTAACCGAAGGGGGCTAAAAAAAATCATGATATCGGGTCGGAAAACCTTGATTATATGGGCGGTTTTTTTTTCATTGTGCTTTCCCACTATCCACTTTTTGAACCGGATTGCGGAATTGATGGGACAATCCATCGGAGCAAAAAGTTTTAAGGATCTTGTTACGGGGTAGCTGACATTCTCGTTTTGAATGCTTGCTGCTTTGTAATCGCTTGTGATCACATGCAGCTCATAGCCAAGCGAGGCGAGTTTACTAACAACTTGCTCACACTCAATTTCAAAACCACCAGAAATTACAGGAGGAAAGAGATTGGTGACAACGAGCAAGCGTAGCATCTAATAACAGATTTGGTTGTTTTTCATGTGCAGTTGAATGCTCGATTTGGGTCCGATCTTGCCTTCAAGTATGCCTTTGGAAAGGGGGTTCACAACCGTGTGTTGGATCAGTCTTTTGAGAGGACGAGCGCCAAAGTAGGGGTCATATCCATCTTTTGCTAAATGTTCAAGTACATCTTTTGTCCACAACAGGGTCACGTGTTTTGCCTTCAGTCGATTTTCGATTTGGTGCAGCTGAATCTCTACAATCTTTTCCATGTCTTTCTCCTGCAGAGGGAGGAAGGGGAGAATTTCATCTAGGCGGTTGATGAATTCGGGGCGGAAGTGTTGCCTGATAGCTGGCTGAAGGGTTTTCATCAGCTCTTCTTTTGTGACTTTGGGGTTCTTCTCAAGCTTTTGCATGATAAGATCAGACCCTAAATTTGATGTCATGATGAAAAGAGCGTTTTTGCAGTTAACTGTCCTTCCCTTGCTATCGGTGATGCGACCATCATCAAAGATCTGAAGGAGAATATTGAATACATCTGGGTGCGCTTTTTCCACTTCATCGAGCAGGACGACTGTGTAAGGGCGGTGTCTTAAAGCTTCTGTCAGCTGACCTCCTTCTTCATAGCCTACATAGCCTGGAGGGGAGCCAATTAGTTTGGCTACCGTGTGTTTTTCCATGTACTCTGACATGTCCAGTCGGACCATAGCATCTTCTTTATCAAAGAGTTGCCCGGCTAG
This sequence comes from uncultured bacterium, assembly GCA_964496125.1. GTDB lineage: Bacteria > Chlamydiota > Chlamydiia > Chlamydiales > CAZBXE01 > CAZBXE01. The sequence goes on from CAZBXE010000001.1 coordinate 76,980, forward strand.
CGCTTTAGCGAGTTCTGTTTTACCAACGCCTGTCGGTCCAATGAAAAGAAAGGCGCCAATTGGTCGCCCTGGATCGGAAAGGCCGCTGCGAGAGCGACGGATTGCTTCAGACACAGCAACTACTGCAAGATCTTGTCCTACGACTCGTTTATGCAGCTCTTTTTCCAGGTGGAGTAGCTTCTCCGCCTCCCCTTCTAGCATTTTATCGACCGGGATATGGGTCCATTTAGAAACAATTTGCGCAATGAGGTTTTCGTCCACTTCTTCCTGAAGAAGGCGCCCCTTTTTAGAGCTTAGCTTCTTTTCTGTTTCCTCTAGTTCTTTTTGCATAATCGGCATTTGGCTGTAGCGAATTTCAGCAACACGATTGTAGTCCGCTGCTCTTTCTGCGCGCTCTTCTTCAAACTTGAGTTGTTCGAGCGTGTCTTTTTTTTCTTTCTGCTCTTCAATAAGCTTTTTTTCTTGTTCCCATTGCTGCGTAAGTGAGGAAAGCTCTTCTTTGACGTGGCTGATCTTTTTTTCGAGTTCTTTTGACTTTGCCTTGGCAAGTTCTGTATTTTCCCTCTTCAATGCCTCTACTTCGATGATCAGTTTGGATAATTCCCTCTCTTTAGCATCAATCGGCAGGGGACGGCTTCCAATCTGCATCCGAATTAAACTTGCGGCTTCATCAATCAGGTCGATTGCTTTATCAGGTAGGAATCGATCTGCGATATAGCGATGAGAGAGAAAAACGGCAGCATGAATAGCGCCTTCTGTAATTTTTACTCCATGGTAGATCTCATATCGTTCTCTTAATCCTCTCAGGATGGCAATTGCATCTTCGACTGAGGGTTCACGAACATGAATCGGTTGAAAACGTCTTTCAAGGGCAGGGTCTTTTTCGATATGTTTTTGGTATTCATTGAGAGTTGTCGCTCCGATGCAGTGAAGGGTGCCTCTTGCAAGTGCCGGTTTGAGGAGGTTGGCAGCATCCATGGCACCTTCCGCAGCCCCTGCCCCAATGAGAGTGTGTACTTCATCAATGAAGAGAATGATGTTTCCTTCCGCTTTTTCCACTTCTTGTAAAATGGACTTTAGTCTCTCTTCAAACTCACCTCGAAATTTTGTTCCTGCAATCAGGCTGCCCATGTCGAGCGCGACAAGCTGCTTGTTTTTTAACATATCAGGAACGTCGCCCTGGACAATTCTTTGCGCTAGCCCTTCGGCAATAGCTGTTTTCCCAACCCCAGGCTCGCCGATGAGCATGGGGTTGTTTTTTGTTCTGCGTCCTAACACTTGTATGGTCCGCCTGATCTCTTCATCACGCCCGATGACAGGGTCGATTTTCCCTTTTTTGGCAAGAGCACTTAAGTTTTTGCAGTATTTTTCAAGTGCTTGGAGATTCTGTTCAGCGCTACTTGAATCCATCTTCTTATCACCTCTAAATTTCTGGATGGCCTGTTCTACGTCTTTGATGGTAAGTCCTGTCTTCTTCTTCCAGGCAACAAAGGGCTCGCCCCCATTTTGCCAATAGGAGAGGAGCAAGTGGTCAGAGCTTACGTAGCTATCGTTCCACTTCTTTGCAAAGGATTCAGCTTCAGCGATTCGGCTTTGTAGATTGTAGCTTGTTTGGGGAGCTTTGGGATCTCCTGTATAGGTGGGAAGAGTGTTCAGAACCTTTGAGACTTCCTCTTCAAGTCTTCCTGGCTTTGTCCCTAGGGTTTCTAGTAAATTGTGAAAATACCCTTCAGGATCCTCTAAGAAGGCAAAAAGCAAGTGGTTTTCAGTTACTTCCGTGTTTTTGCGCTTCAAGGCTTCTTTGTAGGCTCCTTCTAGGGCAGTGCTTACGGAATCTGTAAAGTTTGTCGTCATACCTTTAACCTGTTTTGTGGGGTTCCCATCGCGTTTCTGCCGACCCTGTTAGCTGGTTGATCCTTCTGGAAAGGACAAAGAGATAATCAGAGAGGCGATTCATGTAGATAAGTACCTTTTGTGAGACCTCTGCATGGCTAAAAAGGGGGATGGTTCTTCTCTCGGCTCTTCTGGCAAGTGATCGTGCAAGATGAAGTGCAGCTCCGGCAGGGTGTCCTCCTGGCAAGATAAAGGTTTTAAGCCCCGGCAGCATCTCCTCCATCGCATCAATCCACTGCTCTAAAAGCTCTGTTGCGTGGTTATCAAATCGTGTTTTTTCGACCTTGTTGCTTGTGGCAGATGTCCTGGGTGTGGCAAGAGCAGCACCTACATCGAAAAGGGCGTGCTGGATGATTTCTAGCTGTTCTCTATAGGGGGCAAATTCTTTTTCTTTTGGGAGTAGTGAGAGCGCTACACCAAGCGAGCAGTTGCACTCATCGACGGCACCGAGAGCTTCTATGCAAGCGTTATCCTTAGAAACTCTTTGTCCTGTGAAGAGGGAGGTTTCCCCCTTGTCGCCTGTTTTTGTGTATACCTTCATGCTTCAAAACTATATCAAAAACGCATTTACCTCGCAATTATACACACATTACAAATAACCTGAAAAGTCGGGAATATGCTAAGCAGGTGCCCTCAAATTTGTGTCACAGTTCATTTAGGTTAGGGAGGGCTGAGGAGGGTAAGCTGCTTTTTGAGAGCTTTAAAGACTTTGGGGCAGTGTTTCTTGCAAGAGAGGAGTTTCTCTGTTTCATGGAAATGCTCCCATGACTTGGGGTAGTTGTTTCTCTCGAGGTAGAGCACAGAGAGAAAGTACTCAACCTTGGGGTTTGTGGGATCTAGCTCATGATACTTTTCAAGGTAGCTGAGCGCTTCCTTATCTCGGTGGAGTTGCAAGTAAGTAATGGCAAGATGGAAAAGTCCCCCACGGTAGGCTGGGAATTTTTCTAGTGTCTGCTGCAGTGCGGCTTGCTTTTTCAAAATGGATTCTTTTGTTTCATCTACCGGCATAAAAGTTGCTCTTAGACCCTCGGCATCCACAAAACCATTGAGGTAATCTTGTGCTAGAGGTTCACGCGCCACCGTCCAATCGGGCGGATTGTTCAGCACCTCCTGCAGGAGCTTTTCCCCTTCTTCTTTATCCCCTTTAAAGAGTAGATTGTAGCCTAGAAACTCATTGAGGACGGGGTCGTCTCCCATATACTCTTTTGCCTTTCGGTAGCACTCTACAGCTTTTGTAGGGTTTTCTGTTTCCCAGTAGTAGGCTGCCTGGTTGAAGTGCGCCATGCCTATTGTCTCTCGCATCGTTCGGACGCTTAGTTTGCATGTGTCGATGTTTAAATACTCTTCGCTATCTAAATGGATGCCGCGGGCTGTAGTTTCAATGTTGCACACCTCCTGCCCTCCATCGTAGCGCACGAAGATGTGGCCAGGGGGTGTGATGATGGTCAGTGGTACCCCGATCCTCTGTGCGAGACAAAGATAGAGTATGGACACTCCAAGGCAGACCCCACGTCTTGAGTCGAGGACAGACGGGAGAAAGGAGTAATGATCAATATCTTGCGAAAGCATCGATTGAGGAGGGAAGCGAAACCGCATTTCTTCAAAGATAAACTGGGAAATGGCGTGGATACTCTCTTCTTCGCTTGCGTTGGGGGGGATTTTTCCTAAAATCTGAAGCGCCATAAGATCAAGAACCGCTTCGTATGTTTTGATCTTTTGCATTGCGTGAGGGCCAAGTTCGCTAAGTAAAAGCCCTCGCGCTAAGTCAATTTCCTCTGTGGCAAGGTGCTGCACTTCTTGCTCTGTCGTTGCATAATAGCCTCTAAGCTGCCTGTTTTTAAGGCGTTTGCTCAGGCGATCGATAGCTGCCCTATCCTCTTCGGTTAAGGAGTATTCAGGTTGCTTGTCCCCTTTATTGACAAGAGAGATGATGGCGTCAAGGGAGGTGATTATGGGAACAGGACCTGTTTCCATAAGAGCTTCTTTTCCAGCGAGGTGGGTAAGAGCGCTATGAAGCGCGTGTTTTCCTTGGGGACTGTCGGGGTAGAGTTCGTAGAAGGCAAGGTGTTCGGCAATGCACTCCGGTCTTAAGCTATTATAAAGAGCCTCGAGTTTTCCCTGCGTGGGCTTGCCATAAAGTGGAAAGGAGAGAAAAAGTAAGAGTGTGCACGCACAAAATCGAATCAACGCTTTAGTCCAAAAAGTCCACCGTGAGCCGTTTGAGCATCCGGTCTCTGCGGGATTTCGCCCCGCTCCATAGCCTGTTTCCATTTTAAAGCTTTTGCAACAAAAAAACCAAGGTAGTCGCGAAGTTTTTCTCCTGTAAGCGATTCATAGGGAAGGATGTCAAAAAGAAAGAGAAGGTCTCCAGTTTGTTTGCTATAGCCGAAGCTGCCATACCTTGGTGCTTGTTGGCCATTTGCAACAAGCATTTCTGTAAAAAGAAGTTCTCGGTATTTTCCAGGGGGCGCGATGCCAAGTTCAGCGGTAATAAGCAGTCCTCTTCCTGTATTTTCATCTTCTAGAAGAAGGGAAATGCCGTTTTTGAGCTTTATTTTGCAGCAATTGATCTTGTCAGGGGCAAGCGTCATCGAAGTTGCCCTACCAAGTTCTTGAACAATCGTTTCAAATTGAGGAGAGGGCATAAGATACTCCTTTTTTAAGGTTCTTCTGCTTGGTCTTCAAGTTGCTCTAACGCTAAGATAATCGCATCATATACTTCGTCTCTATGCTGGAAAGTGCCGAATACCCGCAGTGGGTCCAGTTCCCTTACGGCATCCCTCATCTGGCTGTAGACGGCAATCTGCGCTATCACATTCCCTGATATCCCTAGTTTATCAGCTGTTTGAAGAACTTTTGCTGGTGTGGGGTAGCGATCTCTGGCAAGCTGCATGAATTGCATGGCAATATTGGCAGCTGTAAGTTGAGGGGGAAGTTTCATCTCCTTTTTTTCTGGCGCCGTCATCAAGGATCCTCCCCTTGACTATTTGCTGCTATCATTTTCTTCATCAAAGGCACTCTCTGAGTAAAGAAAGTATAGACAAAAGAAACAGCCGTTGCACCTCTAGAGGCCGTCATAAGGCTGTGTAAGAGCCCTGGTTCGATGGAGGTTGCTTTTTCCTTTAGTTCTCTTGTGGCAGCTCCGAGGATAAATTTGATGACCTCATCTAGTTTTTCAGGGGTTGGATATTTGTCGGAAAGGTTTTTAAAAAGATCATCTATTGTAGGCTTGGTATGTACCGTTTCGACAGTTCCTCTGTAGAGATCTCGTAGTTCTTCCCGCGCGATGTCTTTAATAGGTGCTTCAGCAAACTGTTGTCCAGCTGCTCGTCCTCCAATAATTTCTTTTCTATGTTCTCCTTCATATTTTTGTTGTAGCGAGATGACTTTTTCACGGACTTTTCCGTCTGTTGTGTCCAACAGGAATTTGAGAGCTTCATCTACATAGGTGGGATCTACATGTTTAGGATCAGAGGGGGTGGGATCTTTAAGCTTTTCTTTGATAAGCTCAAGAATATCTTCCTCGCTTATGTCATCACCTTGCTTCTCAAGCTCATCATGCAAGTCTTTTAGTTGCCCTGAGGAGAACTTGGAGTCTTTATATTTGTTTGCGAATTCTTCAGCTTTTTTTGTTGGGCTCGCCTCGCGTTTTTTTTCGGTCTTAAAGATTGGTTTTACTTCTTTAGGCGATAAGGTCTTGAGTTCTTTACTTGTAAGCTGACGGCTTTCTGTTGGGACTTGAGTTTGTGCGGCTGTCTGGGCATCTTCTTGGGTTCCTTCAAGTAGGGCTGCTGCCTCTTGACTTGCTTCAGTTGCAAGATCTTTGACCACATCTCCGACGGAGGTCATGGAGCTCATCTGATTTCCAGGTACAATGGGTATGCTCATATGCTTCTAGCTCCTACGAGATCTGGACCCTTCCTAAGGGTTGGATCCGAATTTCTGGGACGATCTCTTGGTACGAAACGACCGAAACATCAGGAAATTCCATTTCGATCAGCTTACGCACGAATCTTCTTACGTTAATGGCCGTTAAAATAATGGGGGGTTGTCCTCCTGGAGGAGGGGGAACTACGGTATTGCGCACCCCTTGCAAGATGAGTTGCACAGAGTCTGGGTCAAGGGCAAGATAGGAGCCGGCAGAAGTTTGCTTGATGGCCCCTTGGATCATGTCTTCAATTTCAGGATCGAGAATATAGACAGCAAGCACCGACTGGCCTTGGGAATACTTGTAGCTGATGTAGCGTTTGAGAGAAGAGCGAATGTATTCAGTCAAAAGAACTGTGTCTTTTTCTGTCTGAGCCCATTCGGCAAGAGACTCGAGGATGGTGCGGAGGTCTTTAATCGAAACTTGCTCTTGGATGAGGCGTTTAAAGATATCGGTCAGCTTTTGGAGCGGAATCAGACGCGTTACTTCCTTCACAAGGTCCGGAAACGATTTTTCCATAAACTCAAGCATTGACTTCACTTCTTGGATACCCACAAATTCGTTCGCGTAGTGACGGAAGAAGTAGGAAAGGTGTAAGATCATCACTTCGAGAGGGCCCCAGAATTTAATGCCTGCTTTTGTGAGTAGCTCTTGATGTTTTTGATCTACCCAAAGAGAGGGGAGTCCAAGAGAGTTTTTGTATGTAGTGAAGGGAAGGTTGTAGCGGTTGAGGTTCTCTTGCGATTCGTTTGTCAGAAGGAAGCTTTCAAGCACTTTACCCCGTATAATAGGTACTTCGTTCAAATGAATAGAATATTCATCTTTTTCAAGGGTGGGGGAGTCAGTCCTTACGTGGACACCTGGGAAACGGACGCCCAGGTCGTGGTAGAGGGCCATCCTCATCCGTGGGATCATTTGATCTATAAATTGCTGTCCACGTCCTGATTTTTGGATTTCGGCGCTCATCTGGCTTCCGACTTCAAGAATGACCGGCAGCGTCAGGGCGTAGCTATCCACACCCCCACCTGAAACAACACGGTGACCTTTGGTCGGCGTCTGCGTTGCTGTGGTGGAAGAGCCGGGTCCGACCATTGATTCTGCCCCCCCTGCCATCCGCTGTTTCTGTTCATTACTCCAAAGCATGTAACCAAGCAGGCCGAGGGCAAGGGCAGCTGACATAAAGGGAGGTGTGGGAAATGCAGGGATAATCGCAAAGCCAAGCATAATAGCAGCTCCCACAAGAAGTGCTTTTGGCTGATTCAATAACTGGCCAGAGATCTCAGCGCCCAGGTTTGTGTCTGATTTTTCACTGGAGACGCGGGTGGTGACAATACCAGCTGTAATGGAGATCAGAAGAGCTGGAATTTGGGATACCATGCCGTCCCCGATCGAGAGGAGGGCGTAAAGTTTAGCTGCATCCATGGCCTCCATTCCGTGCATCCCCATCCCGATGGCAAGGCCTCCGATAATGTTAATGAGGATGATCACGATACCTGCAATTGCATCTCCCTTCACGAACTTCATTGCACCGTCCATCGCTCCGTAAAGTTGGCTTTCTTTACCGATTAAAAGCCTTTTTTCCCTGGCTTGGTTGGAGTCTAGGATACCTGCACGCATGTCCGCGTCGATACTCATCTGTTTACCTGGCATCGCGTCTAGAGTGAATCTGGCAGCAACCTCGGCCACACGCTCAGCACCCTTGGTGATCACGATAAACTGTACGAGGGTGATGATTAGGAACACAACGCCGCCAACAACGAAGTTGCCACCGACAACGAAGTTTCCGAAGGAGAAGATGATATCCCCAGCGTTTGCATTCAGAAGGATCTGTTTTGTTGTAGCGATATTGAGGCCGAGACGGTAGAGAGTTGTGATAAGCAGCAGAGATGGGAAAATCGAGAGCTGAAGTGGGGTAGAGATGTAAACGGCAACAACAAGCAACGTAATCGAGGCAGTCAGGTTAATGGCAATGAGAAAGTCGATCACATGGGGGGGGATGGGGACGATCAACATGCTTAAAATGGCAATGATGACAACGACAAGCAGTATATCGCTCGACTTGGAAATGCCTTCCATTGCGTGGTCACCGCCAAGTCTTGCTGTAACGCCATCAAGTATAGATTTTAGATAATTCATGCGTTCGTCTCCATCGCAGTTTCCTCAGATTCTGAAAGGGTAGCAACCCAGCGAAGGATTTCCGCGATTGCTTCGTAGGTTTCTTCAGGCACATACTCGTACAGCTCTCCATGTTCCCAGAGCTCGTGGGCAAGTGGTACGTTTTGCATGACGGGGATGTTGTGTCTTTTTGCGATGGTGATCATTGTTTGTGCCATGGCATCTTGTCCCATGGCGGTGATATAGGGAGCTTGGTCGAGCCCTTTTTCATAGGCAAGTGCAATCGCTAGGTGAGTTGGGTTTGTGACCAGAGCTTTTGCTCTTTGCACTCCTGCTGCAGGACCTTCTTGATAGGCGATCTCTTGAGCGATTTGTTTTCGTTTGCCCTTGATGTGGGGGTCGCCTTCAGAGTTTTTGTACTCTTGTTTGACTTCAAACTTTTCCATTTTCATTTCTTTGGCAAAGGTCATTTTTTGGTAAAGAAAGTCTAGCACTGCGACTATAATAAAGAAAAGACCTACTTTTACTACGACTTGCATGAGGAAAGCATGGAAAAGGATCATCGCACCCATAAGGGAGGGCATCGATACAGTTTTGATAAGGACGGGAATGCTGTTGTACATCACGCCGTAAATAAGCCATCCTGCGATCGCAATTTTGAAGACCGATTTCAAGAGTTCTATGAGGGTCTTCATTTTGAATTTGGCTTTTAAGTTGTCAACAGGGTTAAACTTTTTAATATCGAACTTGAATACCTCGAGCGCAAACACAGGGCCAACGGAAAGAAAGGTGATCAGAACTCCAATAAGAGTCACGATCATCAAGATAGGCATGCTGGCAATAAAGATTACGTTAACAGCTTCTGAAAACATTTGTGGAATCGTGGTGTTGAGTCCTTCACCTTGGGTAACCATTCGAAAGGCGTCAAGCAGAAAAACGCTCAATTTTTTGTACATAAAAGGCGCTAGAGCAACGACGGAAACAACGGAGACGATAAAGGTAAAAGCAGAAGGAAGGTCTTGGGATTTAGCAACTTGCCCCTTCTTTCGCGCATCTCGCAGTTTCTTCGGCGTGGCTTGCTCTGTTTTTTCGCCCATATGCTAGAAACCTTTTAGTATAAATCCCCTACCCCTATATTATAAGTCTTCTAGAAGGGGGGGTCAAGGAAAATCTACGCAGCCAACACAGAACCATAAAGGCTAAAAAAGTGTAAAAAAAGCTTGAGCTTCCCCTTTTTTTTAGGTACCATATTTTCTAAATTATGGGTAATTTATCTTGTGGTATCGTAGGTCTCCCAAACGTCGGGAAATCTACCCTTTTTAACTCCTTGATTGCCAAGATGGCAGCGGAAGCGTCTAACTATCCTTTCTGCACGATTGAGCCGAATGTTGGGGTTGTAGAGGTATACGATCCGCGCCTGGAGGTGCTATCTAAGATTTCGGGTAGCCACAAGATCATCTACGCGACGATGGAATTCCACGATATCGCCGGTCTTGTAAAAGGCGCCTCCCAAGGAGAGGGACTCGGAAATAAATTTCTTGCCAACATAAGGCAGGCAGACGCGATCATCCATGTTGTCCGTTGCTTTGAGTCCGAAGATATTATCCACGTCGCGGGCCAGGTCGACCCCATTAAGGATATTGAGGTAATCAACCTAGAACTCATTTTGGCTGACCTTCAGATGGCGGATAACATTTATGGCAGAATTGAGAAACAGGTCAAAGCCAGGAAAGAGCTGGTACCAGAATTGGCTTTTATCGGACGAATCAGGGAGCAGCTAAATAACGGACTTCCGGTCCGTGCCCTTGAAATGACCGAAGAAGAGAAAAGGTTTTTGGTTCTCTACCCTTTCCTCACAAGCAAAAAAGTGCTTTACTTAGCCAATGTCGCAGAAAAAGATTTGCCCGAATATGACAATCCATGGGTGCGCCAAGTAATTGCGTATGCGGAAAAAGAGGGTAACCGCGCGATCCCTTTTTGTGCAAAAATTGAAGAAGAGATAGCTCAGCTTCCTAAGGCGGAACAAAAAGACTTTCTTGAGTCTGTAGGGCTTACAGAGTCTGGCTTAAATCGCCTTGTAAGAACGTCTTTTGAAATGCTAGGTCTGATCTCCTACCTCACAACGGGGGAGATGGAGACAAGAGCATGGCCAATCCGCAGGGGAATGAATGCGATGCAGGCAGCAGGAGAAATCCACACGGATCTTCAGAAGGGCTTTATTCGTGCCGAAGTTGTCTCTTACACGGACATGGTGGCCTACCAAGGCCGAACAGGCGCAAAAGAAGTAGGCAAGATGCGCTCTGAGGGGCGCGACTACATCGTCCAAGATGGGGACGTTATCCTCTTCCTCCATAAGTCTTAATTTCTCTTCATTTGTCTATAAATCGCTTATGAATTACAACAGGCTTATGAAGTGGCCTATTGTTCTTCCTAAACATCTTGCTTACTTGTTGGAGCTGGAAGCACCAGAGCTCATCTTAAGTACTCTTCTTGCCCATACCACGGCTGACGTTGTCGATTTTTATGAATATGCCTCCGAAGATGAAACATGGACCCAGCAAAATGGACAGGCGATGGGCGCAATTTTTGCCTGGCTTGAAAAAGAGTTTTTAAACGGCAGGCTGAAGGGCGACTTTCCAAGACGTGTTGTGCAAGCGACACAGCCCCACTATTACGTGATTAAACCCAATATCCAAGATGATATTTGGTTTGTCATGAAAGGGGGTGAAAAAATAGGGGGAAATTCATTTATTCTAAGCATGAGCGGCGAGTTTTTTGAAGGGATTATCCTGCGAGAAAAGCAGAGGGTTGTTGAGCTTAGAGACATAGAAGCAAAGCTCTTTTCGAGTGTGATCGAATTTGTCTGCTCAGGGACGATTGTGAATCTCTGGCGTGAAGAACCCGCTTTTGTTTTAGAGCTCATCCGGTTGGCACAAAAAATAGGCCTTTTGAATCTGGCAAGCTTTGCCGTGCTAACTTATAAGAATTACATAGATAAAGGAAACGTCCACAACACACTTCTTCTTGCACAAAATGAGCATCTTACGGAGCTAAAGGCAATATGTCTTTCGATCATTGCTAGCTTTTATAAGGGGCTTAGATTTGAGTTTACAAATCCAGAAGAGATACGAGTGACCCTCTCTGCCCTTACAGAAGAGGAAACTGCTGTCTTGGAGGCGCTGGCACCCTACATTACCTTCATGAAGCTCGAAAAGTCTGTTGCCCACGATGAGGGGGTGTACAAAATATTAAAATCTTGCAGCAAAATTAGGGGTCTTGATCTGTCTTACTCGTATGAGAACCCTTTAAACCTGTTTCCAGACAACCTTCGGGATATTAGTTTTCTGGATTTGAGCGCTTGTGACTGGTTAGATGACGAGGCGTTTAGGCAAGTAGCGCAATTTTTTCCCAAGGTTGAACAGCTTGTTATGAAAGAGATGCTCAAAGTAACTTTTGGGGGCTTTGGTGAGCTGATCCATTGGAAACGGTTGGAAGTACTGGATCTAGCAGAATGCGGGAGGCTTACGGATGCAGAGGTAGAGGTGATTGGAGTTTCCTCGCCTGGGCTTAGGGAGCTTTCTCTTGATGGCTGTTTTCATGTAAGTGGCAATGCCCTCTTGTCGATGATGTCCTCCCTGACAAGACTTTCCTCCCTGAATATAGCAAGGCTTCCTTTGATCTCCGCGCTCGAATTTGGGGAGCTTGCCGTTCTTTGTAACGGCTTAGAGGAGATCAATGTTTCGAGTTGTCCTGGGTTTACGGGAGAGGCTCTTGAGGCGTTTGGGGACTGTTGTAGCTATCTCAAGCAGATCCAACTTGAGGGCACCGCTGTAACAGATGATGAGCTTGATCGATTTCAACATGATCATCCCCAAATCCAGATCTACACCCGAATGAACTGAAAAGCTGCGAATATGCCAAGGAGGGTATAATCTGTTTTAGAGGCTGCTGATATCTTTTTGGATTTGGGCTTTTAAGGCATCAAGCGATGGAAACTTCATCTCAGGGCGGATAAATTTATGAAAAAAAACTTCCGCTTGCTCGCTAAGCAGCGGCAACGCAGGCGGTTCCAGGAGATGAACCTCTAATAAGGGGGTTTGATCGTGCCTTACAGTTGGCGCGATTCCAAGGTTAGCAATTGCTTTATACATCTTGCCTCGCCAAAGAAAACCAACAGAGTAGACGCCCAAGGGGGGTAAAATAAGAGAGTCAACAGGAAAGTTTGCTGTATGACAATTCAGCTTTTCCCCAAGCCCTGCGCCTTTTACCACGTGGGAGTAGATAGAGTAGGGTCGCCCTAAAAAAAGGCTTGCTTTTGCAAAGTCGCCTTCAGCAATTGCATGCTTGATTTTTGAGCTTGAAATGGTAACGCCTTCTAGGGAAAAGGGCGCAAGATAGAGCACTTCAAATCCAAGCTCCTTCCCATAGGCGCCAACCTTTTCCTTCGTACCCTCCCGGTTTTTCCCAAGCACTGCATCGTGGCCTAAAACAAGTTCTGAAAAGTTTGCTTTTTTGAAGAGCATCTTCAAAAAGTCCTCTGCCGCCAGTTCTGAAAACTCTTTTGTAAAAGGCAGGAGAAGGACGATGTCAATACCAAGCTTTTCCAAAAGGTGAAGCTTGTGCTCTAGTGTGCAGATCATCCGGAGGGTTTTTTCTGGCGTGATTATAGAGAGGGGGTGATTGGAGAATGTGATCGCTATACTTTTCGTTTTTTTTTGACTGGCCCTGGAGGTGACTTCTTTGAGGACTGTTTGATGGCCGCCGTGCACTCCATCAAAGTTTCCGATCGTTATGACAGATCCAGGAAGCAGTGGTAGAGAAACAAGCGAGTCTATAATGTGCATTGGATGGGCAGGACCTCTTTGGGATCGTTGATTTTTTCCCCGGCTATGCACTGTGTGAGACAGAACTTGCCGCTTCTTGTTCGAGTAAGTTCGGTAAGATGGGCAAAACTACCAAGCATTATCCCTAGATCATGCGCAATGCTGCGGATATAGGTGCCTTTAGAGCACTGGATGCGAAGTTTTGCAGTGGGAAAGGAAAAGCTAAGGAGGGTACAGTTGACTGTTACTTTAACAGGGGCTCTTGGAACTTCTTTGCCTTGGCGTGCGAGATCATAAAGCTTTTGTCCTCCCACTTTTTTTGCAGAATACATTGGAGGCACTTGCATGATTTCACCTTGAAACTTTGCAAGAGCAGCCTGCAACTCATCTAAGGAGACCTGTTTTTGGCTTTCTGCGGTGATGTTTCCTTCGCAGTCGTAGCTATCGGTTGCTTTGCCAAAGAGAAGTGTTGCTTCGTATTCTTTATCTTGCGTGAGGAAGGTGTCTGAGAGTTTCGTATAGTTTCTCCCAATCAAAAGGATCATCACTCCTGTAGCAAAAGGATCGAGCGTGCCTGAGTGACCGATTTTTTTGACACCGAGTCTTCTTCTGAGGTCTCTTATGAGACTGAAGGAGGTTTTTCCCTTGGGTTTATCGACGAGGAGATAGCCTTCAGTTACTTGGCCCTGCATCTTTTTCCTCCTGAGATACACCTCTTTCTCTTTCTTCTGCGTGAATCTTATGCAGAAGATCTTCAATCCGCATCTGTTTGTCAACGCTGTCATCGATAAAGAACTCAAGTGTGGGGAAAAAGCGCATTACGACTTTTTTTGAGGTTTTTCTTGCGATTTGGCCTGCTAGTTTAGTGAGCAGAAGGATGGTCTCCTCCCTCTCTTTGTCCGTTCCAATGACGCTTACATACACTTTTGCATGCTGCAGGTCTTTGGAAATATCAACCCGTGTGATTGTACTGAGTGGATTGATCGGTTCATGAGGAAAATCGCGACGGATCACCTCAGAAATCACCTCTTTTAGAAGAGAATTGAGACGGAGAGTTCTGCTTACAGTCACAGGTCTTGCTCTTTGTATAGAATTTCATAAGCTTGGATGATGTCTCCCTCTTGGATGTCATTGCAGCTTCCCAGTACTATCCCGCACTCAAGGCCCTTTGTTACTTCCTTCACTTCGTCTTTTAAGCGTCGAATAGAGGTGATATGCCCTTGCCAGATCTGTGCCTTATTGCGTAGTAGCCTTGCATGGTAGTTTCTGTGGATCGATCCTTCAGTCACAATGCATCCTGCAATCTGTCCTACCTGAGAGGATTTAAAGACTTGCCTTACTTCTGCATGACCTCTTACCTCTTCGTAGGCGATCTTATCGAGTAGGGATTTCATGATGAGTTTTACATCATCGATCGCGTGATAGATAATATCGTGAGTTTTTACGACGACTCCGTATTGCTTAGTGATGGCGTCGGCATGGCTTTCAACTCCCGTGTGAAATCCCAGGACCATGGCCTTTGATGCGGAGGCAAGTTGGATGTCAGACTCTGTCACTTCACCAACGCCTCCAAAGATGATGTTGAGGTTCACTTTATCAGACTTGATCTTCATAAGAGCTACTTTCAGGGCTTCAAGCGACCCTTGGACGTCAGCGCGGAGGATGATGTTGAGAATCTTTTTCTCTGCATCTTTTGCTTTTTGCATCATGTTTTCCATCGACATTCTCATGCCTTGGAGCCTCTTTTGTTGGAACTCAAGGGCTCTTACAGATGCAATTTCTTTGGCTTCTTTTTCATTTTTTACAACGATAAACTCTTCGCCTGCTTCAGGGAGGGCTGATAGGCCCGTGATTTCAACAGGAGTAGATGGTGGAGCCTCTTTTAACGTTTTACCATGCTCGTCGTGCATGGTTTTTACCTTACCAAAATGGGTCGTGAAGACTAGAGAATCTCCAACGCGCAGTGTTCCGTTTTGTACAAGGACAGAAGCTACGCCTCCAAGCCCCTTATGCATTTCAGATTCGATTACAGTACCTCTGGCACGTGAGGCCGGGCTCGCTTTAAGTTCCAAAATCTCAGCTTGGAGTGCTAACATCTCGAGGAGGCTTTGGACGCCCTCTCCCGTAACTGCGGAGCATCTTACTGTGATGATCGTACCGCCCCAGGCTTCTGGAAGAAGGTTCGCATCAGCAAGTTGTCTGTAGACGAGGTCTGGATCGTAGTTTGGTTTATCGCATTTATTGATAGCGACCACAATGGTAACACCCGCTGCTTTTGCGTGGTTGATGGCTTCTAGCGATTGGACTCTTATCCCTTCATCTCCTGCTACAACAAGGACGACGATATCCGTCACATCCGCACCTCTTGCTCGCATCGCTGAGAAGGCTTCGTGGCCGGGGGTGTCTAGGATAGTGATGTCCCCAACAGGTGTATGACACTTGAAAGCGCCGATATGCTGGGTGATGTCTCCTGCTTCACCTGCTGCGCGATTGCTTTTTCGTATGGAGTCAATTAAGCTTGTCTTACCGTGGTCTACGTGGCCCATGAAGGCAACCACGGGAGCCCTTAGAGTCAGTTCGCTGAGAGGAGCTTCTGTAATTTCTTCTTTGATTGACTTGCTTGTGATCTGTACGCGTTTCTCTTCTGTAGTGTCGACTGTGATTTCACATTCAAAGTCGTGACCGATAAGCTGAACGGTTGTCTCATCATCGAGGTAGTCGTTCAGTGTAACAGCTGTACCTTGCAAAAAGAGCTTTTGGATAATTTCGCTTGCTTTTCTCTTGAGCTCTGCTGCAAGGTCTTTAACAGTAATAGGAAGTCGAATTCGAAGGGATGTTGGACGAGTGGTGAGCTCTTCTGCGTAGTCATGGGGCCCTTTCCGTCCTCCCTTACGTCTTCTTGCTCTTTTGAACTCATCGTCTTGTTCACGGAGTCCGCGACTGTCGCGGGAGTCAAATCTGCTGGCGTCTTGTTTTCTTGCTGGTTTTACGTCTTTGAACTCTTTAAACTTCGCAGGTTTTGCCCCTCTCTGCTTGTCTTGCTCATCCTGTTCTTCTTTGGTTTCTACAACAGGTTGTGTTTTTTGTTCCCTTTCTGGTGTTGGGCGTGCTTCGGCTGTTTTTGCCAGGGGTTTTGCCTCTCTTTTGGGTTTGAGAAGATCGTCTACGTGTCTACCTGTTGGCCCTAGAACTACACGAGTTGGAAGGGGAGCTGAAGGGGGAGCTGGATCATGTTTGGGTGGAGGTGTTGCGGTGATGGGCTCTATTCCCATAACACTTGCGTTTTCTTTTTGCTTTGCCTCTTCCACAATAGGTTTGCGTACATGCTGCTCTTTGCTATCCTCATTAAAGGCGGACTTTGTCCTCGCCTTGCGGCGAGGAGCCTCTTCACCAAGTTGTTCTTGCGGCACTTCGTGAGCAGGTTCTTTTTTATGGGCTTTTTCGGCACTTTTTTTCTCGCTTGTGTGCGGGACAGTTTCAGCCGGTTCCCCATCTGCTTTTTTTTGTGCTAGCTTGCTCTTTAAGTCATTAAGATTTAGAGCTTGCGCGATTTGAGTGTTTTTTATGTTCAACTTGATGTCTTTTTTTGCCAACTTATGAAGCCTTGTTTTGTCGAATTTTTTCCAAAAGCTCGTCAGCAAGTTCTTTGCTGACTCCAGGTACCTCAGCTAGCTTAGCAGGACTTGCCTTTAGCAGCAACCTTGGCGTTGTATACCCCTCTGAAATAAGGTTTTCAAGGATGAGTGCATTGACACCTTCGATGCTTTTAATTGGCTTATCAAGGGCTGGGTCGTCTGATTCTGCAAGTTCTGTTCTTTCAACAGCTTTTGTCTTGATGTAATCGCTCATTTTTTGAACTTCGAGTTCATAGCCGATCAGTTGGCTATTCAGCCTTGCGTTTTGTCCCCTCTTACCGATGACGGCTGCGAAGTCGTCGTCTTCCACAACAATAGAGATCGTCCGTTCCTCATCACTCATGCTGATTTTGCGGATCTCTATCGGAGAGAGTGCATTCTGCAGCAGTTCCACAGCCTCATCGGAGTGCGGTATAATATCGATCTTTTCGTTGTTGAGCTCTCGAACTACGTTTTTTACGCGGTTGCCCCTCATGCCAACGCAAGCTCCGACTGGGTCAATTTTGGGATCTCTAGAACGAACAATCAATTTTGTTCGGTATCCGGGTTCTCTTACAATTTTTTCAATTGAAACAATTCCGTCGTTGATTTCGGGCACTTCTTGCAACATCAGTTGTTTTACGAACTCGGGGTGACTTCTTGTGAGGATCACTTCTGCACCGCCTGCTTCTGTATCTGCTACTTGCAAGAGGAGGGCAACGAGCTTTTCCCCAATACGCGGTTTTTCTGTCTTTGGATAATTGCGCGGAGGAAGAATGCCTTCTACTTTTCCAAGATCGACAACCACCGTGTTGCCACGAATATATCTCTTCACAGTGCCTGAAATGAGTTCTCCTGCTCTGTGTCTGTACTCTTCGTAGATGACATCTCTTTCAGCCGTGCGTAGCTTATGTGTGATGATTTGTCGTGCCTTTTGGGCAGCGATCCTTCCAAAATCCCTTGGGGTAACTTCGACATCGATAAATTGGCCAATTTCAGCTTCTGGATCAATCTCGCGCGCCGCTTCTAGGGAAATTTCCATAGAGGGCTGGTCGACTTCGTCTACGATTTCCTTTTCGCAGAACACCTCAATCTTTCCTGTCTTTGGGTGGATTGTAACGGTTACGTTGGATGCACCTTGTATGCTTTTTTTAGCTGCTGCCTGTAGGGACTCTTCGATAGCGCCGATGATTACATCGCGATTTATGCCCTTTTCCCGTTCAAGATATTCGAATATTGCAATGAGATCTTTGTTCATGTGTGGTTTGCCTCGCTTTAATTTTAGGGAGTATGCCCAGTTTTTAAGACATACTCCCTGTTAGGAGAGAGACTTAAAGTCTTCTCTCCACCTGGAAGGGTATCGTTTCCCGCTGCCTTTAGCTTTTTGCTGATTGATTCTCTTGTTCTTCGATTTCCTCAGCTTTGCGTCGTTTCCGCTTTTTAGCGCTGTCTTCCTCTTGTTTTGCAATCACGATATCATCTTCGTTGGACTCTTCCGCATTATCAAGAGTTTCTTTAATGGAGAGGGCAATCTTTTTGTGCTCTGGATCAATTTTAATCACTTTTGCTGTGACTTCTGCCCCTTTTTGCACTACATCTTCCACTTTGCGGAAAGCTTGCTCCGAAAGCTCTGTCACATGGATAAGCCCTTCGATACCATTCGGCAGCTCAACAAATGCCCCATAGGCTGTGATTTTTGTCACAACGCCGCGAACAACAGAGCCAACCGGCATGATGGTCTCGATGGATTCCCATGGGTTTTCTGTCAGTTGCTTTACGCCAAGGGTGATTTTCTTGCTTGCTGGGTCAACAGATAAAATGACTGCTTCAATGATTTCCCCTTTATTCAGGATTTCTGAAGGATGGGAGACTTTTTTTATCCAACTGAGGTCAGAAATGTGGATGAGCCCTTCTACACCTGGCTCGAGTTCTACAAATGCGCCGTAGTTAGTTAGGCTTTTAATCTCAGCCTTTACAACTTTGTCAACTGCGTATTTCTTCTCAACGGCATCCCAAGGATTCCTCTCGGTTTGCTTGATCCCGAGAGAAATTTTTCCTTCTTCTTTTTGGACAGAAAGAACAATCGCCTCTACGTCGTCGCCTTTATTTACAACCTCGGTTGGATCAGTTACGTTTTTAACCCAGGACATCTCAGAGACGTGGATAAGCCCTTCAATGCCGGGCTCAATCTCAATAAAGGCGCCGTAGGGAAGGAGATTAACAATCTTTCCTTTAACTTTCGTGCCTGGTGGGTATCTCTTCTCAATTTCTTCCCAAGGATTAGACTCTTTTTGCTTTAGACCAAGAGCTACACGGCCTTTGTCTTTGTCGATACTGAGAATCATCACCTTTATTTTCTGGCCTAGAGCTACCATCTCTGTTGGATGCTTAATTCTTCTCCAGGTCATGTCGGTAATGTGGAGGAGGCCATCGATACCGTCGAGATCAAGGAACACGCCGAAATCGGTGATGTTTTTGACAACGCCTTCGCGCACATCGCCCACTTGGATTTCTTCGAGAAGTTCAGCTTTCTTAGAAATTCTTTCTGCTTCCAGAAGCTCTCTTCTTGAGACCACAACGTTTTTGCGTTCTTTATTGATCTTGAGGATCTTAAATTCGTAGGTGTGGCCGATGTATTCGTCTATGTTTTTAATGCGCTTATTATCGATTTGGGAGCCGGGGAGGAAGGCTTCAAGCCCGATATCGACCATGAGGCCACCTTTGACCTTTCTAAGAACGCGACCTGTAACAATCGAGCCTTCTTCGCAGTGGTTGACGATAAATTCCCACTGTCTGTGTCTTTCTGCTTTCTCTCGTGAGAGGACAATCTGTCCGCAGTCGTCTTCGGTTCTGTCCAAGAGAACTTCAATAGGACCGCCAAGAATTAACACGGAAGGATCAGAAAACTCTGAAACGGGGATCAAACCCTCGGATTTCAATCCCACATCAACTACGACATGGTCTTTTGTGATTTCGACGATACGTCCTTTGAGAAGACTGCCAGGGGACATTGAAGCGTCATCCTCCCCGCGTTTCACAACTACTTTTCCCTCGAGAAGATTGCGAAATTCTTTTGCATCTTCTTCTCTGTAGTCGACGTTATCGACAATGTTTTCTTCATTCCAGTTAAATTCAGCTTTACGTGCCATTTTAAAGATTTCTCCTAGTTAATACCAAAACGGGCTGCTAGCCCACAAGTTCATGCCGATCACCTATGATCTGCAAGCAGTGATGTTAAAGAAATCTCTTTTCATTCGATAAGGAAAGGAAGATAGACCCATTCAGCATCAAGGGAAGAGTGTAACAAAGATCTTAGAAAAACGCAAGAAATCCTTCTAGCTGACAGATGTTCCCGGTCTAGACCTTTTAAAGGGGAATCCTCGTCTGTAAGCAGTAACTCCCAAGTTCTCCAAGACGGTAAAACAAAATTTTAAACAAAAACCTTGAATGAGCTCAGCTAGAAAACGCAAATCACTAGCTCCAATAACTTTGGTGCGCCGCAGGCTACGTCCTTAAACGTCAAGCTCCTCTTATCAGCGGGAAATATGTGGAAAATTTTTCCAGGAACCCATCACCTACTTCATACGCATCCAGTGACCCGTGGAGCCTTCTGCGAAGAACAACTCTTCAAAGGATCTGGAAACCAAGTGTTCCTGTTTTTTTTGTGTATAAAAACAAATGAAAGTGTGAAGCTTTAGGTTATGAGTTGTATACGCATCATGAAATTCGGAGGAGCGGCAGTGGCTTCCGCAGAATCTTTTTCAAAAATTGCCGATTTAATTTCAAAGGATGTAAGCACAAAAACGATTGTTGTTGTGAGTGCGATGGGTGATACTACCGACGAGCTTATAGCCCTCTCCCAGAAGGTTCACCCCTTGCCACCGAAGAGAGAGTTGGACATGCTTTTGACAGTAGGAGAGAGGATTAGCATATCCTTGTTAGCTATGGCTCTTGATCGTAAGGGAGTGGCAGCAGAAAGTTTTACGGGGAGTCAATCAGGCATCATTACGTGTTCGTTGCATACTGACGCAAAAATAGTCGATGTTAGGCCAAAGCGTCTTTTGCGCTGTTTAGAATCCCAAAAAATTGCTATTGTCGCGGGCTTCCAGGGGGTAAGTCAAGAAGGTGAGATCACAACTCTTGGAAGAGGAGGCTCTGACACAACGGCTGTTGCCTTGGCGGCAGCCCTTGGCGCTCCTGCGGTGGAATTCTACAAGGATGTACCAGGACTTTTTACAGAAGACCCCAAGTTGGACCCGAAAGCTAAAGCTATCCCTAATCTTACTTATGAGCAGGCGACCGCTTTGATTCAGAAGACAGGCTCTGTGCTGCATCCTCGCTGCCTGAGCCTTGCTCAAAAAAATTGCCTCTCCCTTTATATACGTTCATTTAAAAGCCAGGAGGGAAAAACACTCATCAGCGATACGTTTTTATCCCCTCCAAAAGCACCTGTGTACGAAATAAGCTAAATTTTTTCTTTTCTTAAATCAAACTCTGCTTACAATACATACGCGCACTTGGGGTGTTTGATGGGCATAGAGGCGATGGAAGAACAAAATAATCAATTTTTTAAAAGCTTTTCCGTCCTGGGTCTCTCACAAGAGACAGACCTAGCTTTGCTTTATAGACAACTTTTTGAAAAGACAATGAACAAACTCTTCTACGGGCGCGCTCTTTCTCTTGAAAACTTCAGCTCACTGCTGCCTTATTTTGCATACTCAGAACTGAAAGGGGATAGTCTGCCTTTTACCATCTCCTTCTTCCTTGTCTGTTCGCATGGACTCAATGCGTTTAAATTTTTCTTTGAAATGCTAAGCCATTGGCTCGTCCCTGGGAAAAAGCTCAATGCTACACTAATCAATTGTCTAGATTTTGAGCTTCCGGGAAAAAGAGGCGAGGTTTATTCCTTGTCCGAGATCATGATTCGGGTGGAAAACAAGGAAGAGCTTCTAGAAATGCAGCAGAACCTCTCCATTTTTGAGTCGGAGATACGACTCGGGATAACCTCCTCGTACTTTGCAAGCAAGATTTTGGAAGTTAAGGGTCTCTCTGCCGATGAGAAAACGGCCCTTGTGCAAGAACATATCGCTTCTCTTGTACGGCGGCTCCCTCGTTATTTTGGCAATGATGTGTTTGCTGAAATGCAGCACCTGATGGTTACGTCTTTGGATGCTTTTAAAGAGGCCCGTGAATTTCGTCACTTAAGCAAAATCATTACCGCTCACTATTTGTTCAGAACGGCTTTACAAGCCGAAATTAGACGCAACCCTGCGACACGCCATGTAAAAGTGAAGGTTTTCAGAGCAAGTGTTCGCAAAGGGGAGGTTTTCACGCATGCTTTGGGTGTGGCTGTTGGCTTGAACTTTCTTGACACCCGGGAAGTTTTCGAGGAGAGACATCTGCTAAAAGCGATCCAGAGTTCCTTGCCGAATGTAAAATCACTGCCTGGTTCTTTCTTTATGAGTCAGCGCGAGGGAAAGCAAGTGCTTGCACTTTATATGGAGATTGAGAAGGTAAGCGGCTACGAATTTACAGGAGAGGAAATTGAGAGTCTTCGTGCTTCTCTTTCTGGAAACTTGAAAGATAGTATTGGTCTTTTGATGCCCCCTGTATTCATGCCGCGTAACGAAGAAGAAATTATGCGCAATATCTTAGTGCTCAGCCAGCAACTGAAGTATGTTACAGATATACCGCAAGTCGTGATTTCTTTTGACGAACAAACAAAAAAGCGTCTTAATTTTACCGTGATCCTTTTGCGTGTCCTCAAAGGGGAAGAGCCTTCGATTCAAGATCTCTTTCTTGCCTCTGAGACGAGTATGAAATATCACCATGACCGTTTGAAGGTAGTGGGGTATCTGCGTAAAAAATATCCCAAGGAAGCTACAGTTTTCCGAGTGGGGGTGCCTACGGAGGCGTTTTTAAGACAGGACTACTCGATTGACCTCTATAAAGCGCGCCAGTTTGTTGTGACGGAATTGGGCTCGATTGTCGGGGAAATCCGAGATTTTAATGGAGGCATGATCACAAAGCAAAATGAGCTGTTGACGGCTGTAAGAGAGCAGCTTGTGGATACGGGGAGGTTTAATGAGCTTCTTCTGGAAAACTTCTTCTATTCACTCACACCTGTTGTGATGCGTAATGTGCTTGAACCTTCTGCCTTCAAAGAGCTTTTCTTGATGCTTCTCCGTGCGCTTGAAAAGCGCAGTTTTGGAGGGCGTAAAACACACCTAGAAGTGGTGGAAAGCAGAAGTTACCTTTACTTGCTGATCTCTTCCGAGTCGCTTGAGATTCGCGAAGAACTTCTTCCTCTTGTGACAAAATTCAATCTATCAACAAGTGAACTTGCTTCGGCTTATGTGAATGTGTATGGACGGGCAAACTTTGGTTTTATTATCCGCTCTGACAACATGGAAAAACGACAAGGCATTCAAAAACGGCTCGAGAAGTTTTTGCAAAAATGGGAAGAAAGTCTGCTTGCCCAAACAGCTTAACGGGTGTTTTTAGAATCGACAGTTGGGAGTCAAGTCACATCCTTACTTCTCTATGTTACAATCTTAATAAAATCCCACTACCCTTAGAGTTGATGTTTCCGTGCGTGCGGAGTGATTAACCCGAGTTCAGAAGCCTTAATCGGGAAAACTTTGGTTCCTGATATCGAGCAGGTCTTTTCAAATAATTATTTCGGAGAATGTTTGTTTTTTTTGTTAATCTTATTGACTTTTTAATAAAAAACAACTATACTTGTTTTTGTTAATTTAAAAACTAAGGAGCGCATATGCAGTCAAATGTTGTAGGGGCGCAGTCAAAGCTTGTTCTCGTAAGTCGATCTTCCCAACGATCTAATCATGCCTCTATCCAGCAGACTAACCAGGGCTCTATTTTTGGAACAAAGGTAAAGCATATCATGGTGCTTGGAGCATGTTTTGCTGTTGACACCTTTGGTTATTTGTTCTTCCAGCAATATCGAATGATTTTGACAACAGCATCTCTTGGGTTTGCAATTATCTGGAGTCTTAGCAATTGCTATAGAAGGCCTCCTAAGCAAGTGGTTGCAAAGGATCTTTTGCCTGCTCAAAATAAAGTTTTTATACCTTGGCTTCCAAAAGAAAATTCTTTTCTTGCAGGTGGAGTCGCTGGCAGTAGTGCGTCATCATCTCTTTCAGAAGGTTTATCTAGTCAAAAGATTGAAAAACTGACGGTATTCCCTAACGCGAAACTATACGGATTGCGTAATGTCACAGGCAACAACTGTTGGCTCAACTGTGTTCTCCAAAGCGTCGCTGCCAGCCAGTACTTGCTCGATGCTTTAGAGTGTCAGAAACAGAAACAAAAATTTGTATGTTTCTATGAGTTGATGAGTTCTTATTTGAAGCTCCAAAAAAATCCTAGTGAACGAGAAAGGTTTAATGAGTGTGCAAAAAAGCTAGTAACTCACGTTGAAAATGAATTCCAGGTCCAGAATGCCGGACAAGCTGATGCTAATGCTCTAATCCTTCTGCTCGTTAGTGGATTCGTACCGGGGGAAGTACCAAAATCGTGGCCCGGCAAAAAAACTACAAAAAAAATCTTAGGAGAGCAAGAGAGACCTGTACCGAGGAGTACCGAAGATGTGGTCTTTTGCTATAGTAAACAATCGGCCTCTACATTTGAAGAAGCGGTTTGTTGTTCATTGGTCGAGCCTCCCGTTAGAATAGACCAGAATAGAGTTTCGATAAAAGAAACTCGGCTCCTTGACGAACCCAACGAGCTTTTATTTGCTCCCAAGGCCCTTGATCAATCAGGAACAAGTCTGCTCGATAACGTAGATCCGAATGGTGAGTTTTTCATAGAAAAACGCGCTTTTTCAAGAGATGAGAAGGACACTAAAAAGCTAAAGTTTAAGTGCGTGGGAATGGGTCATAATTCAGGTGCTCATTGGACCTATTACGCCCATAACAAAGATGAGAAGAACTCGTGGACTCATGTCAATGACCAATACGGAGAGGCAAACGGATGCAGTATTGTGACTTTTGACGATGTGAAAAAAGCTTCTATAAGAGGGGGGTGTTGGTATTTGTGTGTTCGCGTATAAAAAGGGCAAGAGAGAGCAGGAAGGTCAGGTACACAGGTGTTTTGACAGGCCTAAAGCCAAAGAGCTTGTAGGCAAAGTTGACAAAACAAAGCACAAGAAGGGAAGGGTAGCACACTTCAAGAATAGGTGATAATAAGTGGACAATACCTTGGAATTTGAGCGTCGTTACGATCAGCGTGAGTAGAAGGGTAATGACTAAGGAAGTACCATAGCTTACCTTCTCTTGTAGCAGGTCTTCGTGCAGAAATTCAGCAAAGACGGAAGCTAAGGCGATCGCCGTTGTTAGACAAGCAAGGGCAATCGCAACACAGGTTGTAATCCCTGCATAGGGCCCCAAAACATGCAGTGCAATCCGAGCAAGCGACTCATCCGGCGCAGCGGAGGAGAGCAGGAAGCTAAATCGCGCTGCCATCACACAAAAACCAAGATATACAAGACCAAGAAGGCCAGAACCTATGGCACATGCTTCTGAACCAAGAAGCAACATCTTTTTATGCGTTACTTCCTTTGTAATGTCTTCATCTTTTTTGATGGAAGCAATGATGATGGATGAGAAAAAGAAAGCACCCAGAAGATCCATCGTCTGGTAGCCCCCAATCAAACCCCGGAAAAAAGCAGCTAAAGAGGTGTGGGGCCCTTCGGGAATCGGTTCGGGGGAGAGAACACCAGCCAAGATGATAATCGCAAGAGAGATGAGAAGAAAGGGGGTTAAAAAGTAGCCCAAAATATCGACGATGCGACTTCGATTAATGGTCAGGGCAAAGATGATCGCGCAGGAAGCTATGGAAAAGGGAAGAAGTGGGATCCCCGAGGAAAAGAGTTTTATCGATGAATAAGAGAGCACAACGCACCTCGGAATAGCCCCAAAAGGACCAATCATTCCCATCAACAGGAGAAGAACAAGGAAGGCTGGCAGTTTTCCAAGGCGGCCCAAAAACTCACTATAATTTCCATCATAGAGGGTCATTGTCATCAGGCCAAAGAAAGGGATGAGAACGGCGGAAATAAAAAGCCCGAGGATGGCAAAAGGGTACTCTGAAAGCGCGTCTTGGCCAATTGATATGGGAAATACGACATTGCCTGCGCCAAAGAACATCGAGAACATGGCAAGCGCGGTGGCGAGGGTGTTGGATTTTGTAAATCTTTTCATAAAACTGAAGATGTAGCATAAAATTGTATTTTTCTTGAAGCGGAGAAATGGAAATTTTGCTAGCATGTCTGCAGATGATGACTCGTAAAGAAATTATTCAAATTGCCCCCTCTATTCTCGCTGGTGATTTTGCCCACCTTGCTGACGAAGCCAAGAGGCTTGAAGATGCCGGGGCAGATTGCATCCATCTCGACATTATGGACGGGAATTTCGTCCCCAATTTGACTTTTGGTCCTAAGATTGTAGCCGCCATCAACCGCTCTACCTCCCTTTTTCTCGATGCACACATCATGGTGTACAATCCAATGGCGTATATCGAGCCTCTTGTAGAAGCGGGAGCCGATCGGATTACCTTTCATTTTGAAGCGACTGAAGATGTAGAGTTTACGATAGAATACATCCGCAAGTGTGGTGTTTTAGCAGGAGTTGCCTTCTCACCTGAAACTACAGGGTCTCTGATGCCAAAATATCTTGGGCTTTGCGATTATATTTTGGTGATGACTGTGGAGCCTGGATTTGGCGGGCAGGCCTTTATGCCTGAAGCTGTGGAGAAGGTGGCCTTTTTGCGAGACCTGTGCAACAAACTTCGTATTGTCAAGGGCGGCAAGTCTCTTCCTGAGGATAGGGATATAAAAAATGAAGCTCCTTTTGACATTGGAGTTGATGGCGGTATTAATTTTAAGACAGCCGCTGAATGTGCAAAGGCAGGAGCCAATGTGTTTGTTGCTGGCACTTTTTTATTTGGGCAGCCTGATTTGGGCAAGGGTATGAAGGAAATGCGGGACATTGCCGCTTCTGAGTTAAAGATTTAAGGAGCATTATGATAACAAGCACACAACTCTCTCCCGGGCTGACAATATCCGTTGATGGGGCCATTTATCGGGTCGAATCTGTTGTGAAGGTTACAGCCCCTAAGGGGACACCCTTTGTGAAAGCCAAACTCAAAGACCTTACAACCTTTGAGGTGATCGAGAAAAACTTTAAAACAAACCAAAAAATCCATGACGTTTCCTTAGTGGAGCAGGAACTTGAGTTTCTTTACCAGGAAAACAAGGATTTTCTCTTCCTTGACATTCATTCTCTCGAAAAGATAATGATTGCAAGTAAAGTCGTTGGTGACCACGCTCACTTTTTGAAGGAAGGTACTCGCGTGCACGCTTCTTTCTACAAAGACGAGGTATTTGCCATTGAGCTGCCGCAGTTCCTAGAGCTTATGGTTGCCAAGACAGAAAATCCGAAGGGGAATGTGCCTGCTTCGAATGCCACTAAGATCGCTGTGCTTGAATCAGGGGCAAGAGTCGATGTGCCTCCTTTCATTGAGTCGGGCGATATCATTAAAGTGGATACAAGGACTGCAGAATATATTCAACGCGTATAGCAGAGGTGGTTAAAGCCTGTGGATGTAAAAAAAATTCAAGAGCTCATCGATCTTATGGAACTGAGGGGGATCAAACGCCTCGTTATCAGGGAAGCTGGCTTTGAGGTAGAGCTTGAAAAGGCAGAAGAGCGAGTAAAGCATCCGACCTTACCACCACCGGTACCCATAGCGCCACAAATTCACAACCACGTCGTTCCTACCCAGCCAGAAACGGCTGATTCTAAGAATAAAACCTATGTCACATCCCCGATGGTTGGTACTTTTTATGCCTCGAGTGCCCCAGGCGAGAAGAGCTTTGTGCAAGTGGGAGATAACGTGGAAAAAGATACCATTGTTTGCATTATAGAAGCGATGAAGGTGATGAATGAGATCAAGGCGGGGACTGCAGGGAGGATTTCTGAAATATTGGTCCAGAGTGGACGTCCTGTAGAGTTTGGCACAAAACTGTTTACCATTTCATGATGAAAAAGATCTTAATTGCCAACCGGGGCGAAATAGCGGTTCGAGTCATACGAGCTTGTCACGATTTGGGCCTCCATACGGTAGCTGTCTACTCGAAAGCAGATGAGGAAGCCCTCCATGTCTTAAATGCCGATGAAGCTGTTTGTATTGGAGAGGCTCCTGCTGCCAAATCGTATTTAAACATGGCAAATATTTTAGCAGCCTGTGAGATCACGGGCGCCGATGCGATCCATCCAGGTTATGGTTTTTTAAGCGAAAATGCCAATTTTGCAAGTATTTGCCAAAGCTGCGGCATTGAGTTCATTGGCCCATCCGCTGTATCGATTGCCCTTCTTGGGGATAAAGCCCAGGCAAAGATGACCGCAAAAAAAGCAGGTTGCCCAATCATTCCAGGATCTGTAGGCGTGGTGTCTTCTCACAAAGAAGCTCTCGCCCTTGCTGAAAAGATTGGTTATCCCGTGTTTATTAAAGCAAGCGCGGGTGGCGGTGGAAGGGGGATTCGTATTGCGACAACGCCCGAGGAGTTTCCAAGGCTTTTTGCAGCTGCTCGAACAGAAGCAGAGGTAAGCTTCGGGAATCCAGAAGTTTATTTAGAAAAGATGATTTCAGGCCCTCGCCACATTGAAGTACAAGTTCTAGGGGATAAGCATGGCAATTACGTTCACTTAAGAGAGCGAGATTGCACTGTGCAAAGAAGGCGTCAGAAGCTCATCGAAGAAGCGACAAGTCCTTGTCTTGAAAGAGAGCTTGCAGAGAAAATTGGGCGTGCCGCTGTCGCTGTTGTCAAGTCAGCTGGTTACTATTCTGCGGGGACTGTGGAATTTCTCTTGGACCAGGACCATAATTTCTATTTCATGGAAGTCAACACTCGTATTCAAGTAGAACACACAGTTACTGAAGAGCTGACGGGAGTAGACCTTGTAAAAGAACAGCTTTTGATTGCTATGGAAGAAAAGCTTGCCTTTGTACAAGAAGATATTGAATGCCGTGGGCATGTGATCCAGTTCCGGATCAACGCCGAAAACCCTTTGCAAAACTTTGCGCCTTCTCCTGGCAAGATTGAGTATTTTACCGGACCAGGAGGTCCTAACGTGCGGCTAGACACAGCCTGTTACGCTGGCTATGTCATTCCCCCTTTCTATGATTCGATGATTGCAAAGCTCATTGTGAAGGGGAAAGACCGTCAAGAAGCGATTGCTGTAGCAAGACGTGCGCTTCGAGAATTTCACGTGGGTGGCATCCATACCACGATTCCTTTCCATCTCTACATGCTCGAAAATCCCAAATTCCTCGATGCAGATTTTGATATCCACTATATCGATAAGCTTGTGGCTGAAGGGACAAAAGTTGCTCTTGAGCCATCTTCGACCTAAACAGTCGCTTTATCTTTTCTTAATCTTTGAGGAGTAGTCTTGCCATCAAAAAAACCCTGAGACTATGCTCAGGAATCGATTTTATGAAATAAGGAGTATCAGATGAAAAAGATATTGATTTTGATGGCTTTCTGTTTTACGGCTTTGACGCTAAGGGCAGAAGTTGTGCCAGAATGGAGCTCTGGGCTTGTTGCAAGCTATCACAAATTTCCCTTTGCAGAGACCTTGGTGACGTCGGTAGGGGCCGAGGGCACGACACTTGAGCTTGCAGATGGTACAATCTTAAGCGTAGCCTATCAAGATCAAGGCGTGGCAACAAGGTGGAGAGGGTATGCCCCTTATGTAGTCCTAGCGCAAAATAATGGTTTTTTCCGAAACGTGAATTTTAAGGTTCACAATCTTTCAACTGGGGAGTCGGTTGAAGCAAAAATTTCCCAGGGACCAACGGTGCTGAAGGCTTATCTTGTTGTTGGGTTTGACGAATACAACCAGCGTGTACAGCTTGCGAATCAGCAGGGACAAACAATGTTCTGGAAGATTTCAAGTTCCGACATACGTGCTTGGAATGACTGGAAACTCAATGATGGAATCTTGATCGGTGTGAATGATTGTTGGTTTACAGGTGGGTATGACTATATTCTTATCAACATCAACCTCAAGAAAAACCCCTTTGTTAGAGCAAAGCCTAGTTATTAATCGGTAAACAAAACATGAAACAATAGGAAAATACGATGGTGATTTTAAATATCTTCTGCGCCGGTCGAAAACAGGTCGTACCGGTTGAGCGAGATTTGTACCCTCCAGCTTCATCTCGGATAACGCGCGTTGCCCTAGCGGCTCTCACGCTGTTAACTACTACAGCTCTAGCAGCAATAGCCCTCCCCATTGTAGGGGCATTCTTAGAAGTTGCCGCTATGCTCTCTTTTGCGTATCTTATCTTTGAATTATATAGGTGTACACCTGTTTTTTACCGTGGTTTTGGCTATGTACCTATGGTAGTTCAATCGCCGCCGCCCGTGGTATACCGTCCGTGGAATGGTTTTCCTTCATTGTCAGGGGGAGGTAACGCACGTAGCTATACTCCCGCACATGCTCCCAGCGCTTTGCCGGTTGTACCTCAGAGGGTACCTGTGGGCGTGCGAGAAGAAAGTGGTTCTTCATGGTTTGGTAACAGAGTCGATCGATCGCAAGCAGGCCCCAATAACTCCTTGAGCGGAAGGATCGAAGCTGGTAGTCGATAAGGACTGACACGAACTGATTGTTTTTTAAACGGCAGTTCGTGTACCCTTTCTGGGTATGAGACTTTCCGTTTTTAAGAATCTTATCCTTCCGTACCAAGCGTTGTTTGGGATGACCTGGGCGCTCTCTTGCGCATTCTTACCTAGCTTTAGCCCTATCTACAGCTATGCGGAGAGTGTAAAAAGCTTTACTCTTTGGATGGCGCTTTTTGCCGGATATTTCTTGGCTAGAACCGCGGGGATGTCGTTTAATCGATTGATCGACAGGCAAATAGACGCAAAAAACCCCCGAACCCAAGATAGGGCTCTCCCCAAGGGAGTCGTGAGCCCGGGAGAGGTAAAGCTGCTTTCTCTGTTATGTAGCTTGGGATTTGTCGTCGATTGCATGTTTATCAATCAAGAGTGTTTAGCTCTCTCTCCACTTGTGGTCTTCTTGCTCTGGGCCTACTCCTATACCAAACGATTCACATATCTTTCCCACTTTGTGCTTGGTCTTATCCAATTTTTAGCTCCCGTTTTTGCCTGGAGTGCCGTCTCAGGTAGAATTGATCCCCCGGCATTGTGGCTCGGACTGTCGCTGCTTCTCTCCATCGCAGCAAATGATGTTGTTTACGCGCTGCAAGATATGGAATTTGATAGAAGAGCTGGCTTGAAGAGCATTCCTGCTATCTTGGGGCAAGCTAAAAGTCTTTGGATTGCAAGAGCGCTGCATGTTGGAACTTTAGGTTGTCTTGTGTGTACTGGGGTGTCTCTTGGCGCTTCGTTTGTATTTTTTATCGGTACAGCAGTTATTGCTGTTGGTCTTATGATTTACCATCTGCGGATCAGCAGAGTAGCCCCTTGGGACATTATGCCCTACTTTGTGATCTGCAATAGCGCGCTTGGTAGTGCCGTGTTGACTCTTACTTTAGCGTGCTTTGTATGGAACAAATTGTCGTAGGCATATCTGGTGCTTCAGGGATTATCTTAGCACATAAGACAGTGTTCCATCTCACTCGGCTGGGTTATTTTGTGCATCTGGTCATCACAAAAGATGCGTACTTAACAGCTGTTGTCGAGATGGGCAAAGAATACGGCACGCCGAGCCGGTTTATGGCCTCATTTGCCCCCGAGCAAAGAAAACAGATTGCCCTCTACAATAATCACGATTTTAGCGCGCCGATTGCCAGTGGCTCTTTTCAAGTATTTGGCACGATCATTATCCCTTGTAGCATGGCAACAATCAGTGCTCTAGCTGTTGGACTGTCTGACAATCTTTTACGGCGTGTAGGTGACGTTTGCCTGAAGGAAAGACGACCCCTTGTGATTGTGCCCCGTGAAACCCCTCTGCATGCGGTTCACTTAGAAAATATGCTGAAAATTACTCAGATGGGGGGTGTGATTGTTCCTCCTGTACCGGCTTGGTATCTTCACCCAAAGTCCCTATCGGATGTAGAAGATTTTGTGATTTGCCGCGCGCTTGATGCTTTAAAAATCCCCAATTCGATCCATCGCCGTTGGGAAGGCCTAAAACCATAAATCAATTTTCTGTTTGATTGAGGTTATGCCAGAGGCCAGGAAGCTTTCTTCTGCCAAGCGGAGTCCCAAAGAGACTCTCAGGCTGTAATTTCGAAAGCTCCTCACTCCCTAGGTACTCCCCCAGGCCTTTCTCTGGTTGAAACTCTTCATGGAGGGAAAGAGGCTTTCTAGAATTGTGAGGGCAAACATCCTGGCATACATCGCAGCCAAAAATATAACCTGGATTTTTCTCGCGAATCTCACTTGGAATTGCCTTCTTCGATTCGATGAGGTGATACGAAAGGCAGCGTGCGGCATTGAGGCGGTAGGGCGCTTCTATTGCCTGTGTTGGACAGGCATCAAGACATCTTGTACAACTGCCGCAACGGGGTTGTCTTAGTTGCAGAGAGGAGGGCTTAAGGTCAAGCGTTGTTAGAATGCCCGAGAGTAAAATAAAGGTGCCAAATTTTCGATGGATGAGAAGGGTGTTTTTTCCAAAAAAACCAAGCCCTGCTTGAACAGCAAGCGCCTTTTCCATCACAGGGCTCGCATCAGAGAAACCCTTGGCAATATTCTTCTGCTGAGCTGTGTCTTCTAACCACTGGATCATCTTTTTTAATCGTTTTCGGTGAATATTGTGGTAGTCCCTTCCTCTTGCATACGAGGCAATCAGACCCAGATCCTTTTGGAAGGGGAGCTTTTCTTGTTTGTAGTACGTTACAAAAAGAATGGCTGACTTTGCGCCAGGGAAGTATTCTTTTGGGTCTAGGCGCAGTTTGTTTTCCATGTAAGATAGGTCAGCATGTTTTTTTTCTGCGAGCCAGCGCGTGAGTGCTTGCCTATCTTCTGGATGAATTTCAGCGCTTGTGATTCCAACATCGTCAAAGCCAAGTAGGATGGCCTTCTCTTGGATCATTCCACAGAGCTGCTTTGTGCCTGCTGCTTCCATATGCGGGAAACGATTTTTTTGATGCCAGAGGTACGACCATTCCCTGCAATTTGGTTGCCATTTGCAACTTCATGGATATTTTCGATCGCAATAAAGGCCATGGGGTCGTATTTATAAACCAGTTCCTTAAGCTCTGCAAGCTGAATACGTTCAGCGATAACATAGAGAATCTCTTTTTCTTTTCCTGAAAAACCTCCTCTTCCGTACATGATAGTCACGCCCAGCTTGAGGTGGTGGATGATCGCTTTGCCAATTTCAGAAGATTTGGGTGAAATGATCAGCACCGATTTAGTTTCATCGAGACCTACAATCACCGAGTCCATGACACGTATGACCACCATGTAAGCAATCATTGAGAGGAGGGGAGGGTGCCAATCCTGGAGGGCAAGCCCTAGCCCACCAAACACAAAAAAGTTACAAACAAGGACGACTTGACCTACAGTAATGCCAGTAATCCGGTTGATGATCACACCTAAAATTTCAGTGCCATCGATGCAGCCGCCTGCACGAATCACAATTCCAAGCCCAATGCCTAAGATAATGCCTCCAAAGACAACCACCTCCAAGCTCTCCCCTAGAAACTGGAAGTGGATGTACTTTGGGATAAGCGCCATGAACGCGGCAAAAGAGAGAAAGGCAGTAGTTAAGTGGAGAAGAAAGGGCTTGCCGATAAAGCGGTAGCCAAGATAGACGAAGGGAAGCATCAGTCCCATAAACAAATAGGGGACAAGGTTTTGACCAAAAAAAATCCCCAGAATCATAGCAAGACCTACTATGCCACCGTCGATTAAGCGATTGGGGATAAAGATCACATCTAGGGCAAAGGCTGCAAGAAAACTGCCTAAAATAATTGAGGTGTGTACATAAACATGTGAGAGGATTGACTTTGTGGTCGAAGTGGTTTTCTTCATCTAATTTTAACCTTTGAGTTAACGGGGCGAATGAAGGTTCGCGGGAGACGGGATTTGAACCCGCAACTTCCGCCGTGACAGGGCGGTGCTCTAACCAATTGAACTACTCCCGCAAGTGGAATCTATAACAAAAACTTCATCTGGCATGAAGTTCGTTCTACAGACTCTGAGTATGGGCGCAACAGGACTCGAACCTATGACCGCCTGTGTGTAAGACAGGAGCTCTACCAACTGAGCTATACGCCCTTGCAAAATAAGCTCATAATGTACATGCTTTAGACATTTCTTACAAGTATTTTTACGAAGGTTTTTTTTCGATGCTCTGCGATATGCTCTTCAGACCATTTCACAAGCTGATTTTTTGCTTTTTTTTGCTCACGGGGTGTGCTTCTACGCAAGAAGAGTTGCGCCAGAAGGGTACCGATCAAATGCGAACGCTTATTCGAGAGCTTAGAAGGGTGGAAACGGTAGATGATTTAAGACAAGCAGAACCAACTTTAAGAAAAATATATCTGCAAATTGCAAAACTTATGATCACAGCCAAGAAGTATGAAGCGTTCCATCCAGAGATGGAGCTAAGCGATTTGCCTCAAATCAATATTGAACTCTCCAAACGCCTTCAAAAGGAGTTGGAGAGGGTGGCAATGCTTGAGGGAGGGCGTGAAGTTTTTGAAAGCTGGCAAGCAGAACCCCTTGCGCTTTTGCTTGAGTCCGGAGAGAATTTTTAATTATTTATTGAAAAAGCTTTCAAATTTTTCTTTTTCGCTTTCAAGGTGATCTTCATGGGTGAGATCATTGATGAAAATGGGAACCGCTGTGACAAAACCTTTTTTCAAAAGAGTAATATCGCTCTCATCGTGCTCATCGAAGTTTGCGGTTTGCATGCCAAGCCAATAATAATCATGACCTTCAGTGGGATGGGTTCTAGCTGATGGATTCTCCTTCCAATAGGCAAGTCCTTGCCTTGCTAGCTTAAATCCTTTTACATCGTTTTCGTGAATGCTTGCCGGAAAGTTAACATTTAGAAAGGTTCCTCGAGGGAGGGGGTGGTTGATGATGTACCTGACTACAGAAGGGATATATTTTTGAGCTACATCATATCCAGGTTCTTGGTAATTTTGACAAGAGAAAGCAGCCCCTGGGATGTGGTTAAGAACGCCTGTTACAACGCCGCCTACAGTGCCGCTATGTAAAAGATTTCGTCCGGCATTGCACCCTCTGTTGATGCCAGAGAAAACAAAATCTGGTGGGTCATCTTGCAGCAGCAAACTCACAGCTAGTTTCACGCAATCGGAAGGGGTGCCGGACACTGAATATGCGTTTGTGCCTTCAAAGGTAAGAACTTTCTGAACGTGAAGAGGCACGCGACATGTAATGGACAAAGCGACTCCTGACTGCTCTGTTTCAGGGGCAATGATGGTAATTTTGGCCATGTCCTTTAAGGCTTTCCAAAGGTGGAAGATGCCAGGAGCATTGATGCCATCGTCGTTAGTTATCAGGACGTGAGGTCTTCTTTCCATATTTGCTCATTATATCTGAAGCGTGATTTATTCTGAATAGGCTACTTAGATATAGTCCTCTGCGATTTCCCTTTTGTCTTTTCCGTCTAAGACATGGAAAGTCTGTAGTCTTTGCAGACGCAGAGGCGAGAGTTGCCCTTGGGGAAGATAAGCAATTTTCTTGCCTTGCCGTGCGGCGTACCTTTTGAGATAAAGCGGGGGGGCAGTTAAGGAAACAAAGACAATTACAGGCTCTTCTGCATAGTCAATGGCTGCCATCAGGAGCACTTCTTGCTTGTCTTTGCATCCTCTGTAGTCGGGGTCTGTCCAGATGTTACCCAGCCTCAGTGGTGGGTAAGATAACATGAAACCACCGTAGCGGCAGCGGCAAATTCCAGGTCCGACTAGGTCAACTCCAAAGGCAGAGGCATAGAATGCCATGTCTGACTCTTGAGAGTGTTCTCCAAGCCAACTGACTTTCCAGGGGTATTTCTCTTGAAAGGGCTGTCCTTCTTTTGGGGTATCAGGGTCGAAGATCACCACCACGGACCCAACCGCGCCCGAGGGTTTTCCGTGGATTTTTACATAGAGTTTTTTTTGAGGCCAGTGTCTGATCGTTTCCCGTACATCCAGTCCATCTTCTAGACTTGTCGAAAAGGCTGTTGTAGAAGCCCCTTCTTCTAAGAGAATTTGCTTTCCTTTTTTTTGCAAAAAGTTTCCAAAACTTTCAACAACAATATCTTCTGGTGGATAAGAGCAAATTCCATAAAATGGGGAAAGGCGAAATCTGAAGCTGGAGCGGTCCTTATCTCTCTTTTGGATTTGTCTGCCTTTATTTTTTTTCTCTTTGAGGTGAAAGATGATTTTTTTGTGTTTCCCCCAAAGGTCTTCAAGGGATAGGTCTATCACGTCTATGCTGTCGATGTTTTTATGGTGGGGGTAATCAGTAGCAAGCTCCCAAACTTCATAGGCATAGTTATGATTTACGCACCCTTTTGCAACTGTTAGCATCTGGTAGAAATCGGGGAGCAAGCCGCCTGTAATATAGGCGTAGTTTCTTCCAAAACGCATCATGTTGCGGAAGTGGTAATTTGGGAACTCTTCTTCTTGTGTAAGCGTGTAGTTTTTTGCCGCTTCCTTATAGAGATTGTAAAGCAGTTTCTGCCTATCTAAAGGAGGACCTCGTCGATTTTCTTCATAGTGTTTTGAAACATAACCACATTCAGACAGGACTTCTCTGCAGGAAGGTTCTGTCAAGGTGTAGACTCCTATATGGCTTCTTGCTGCATGTTCGTAGATAGGGAAGGAATTTTGATCCATCAAATCAAGCACTGCCGCTACATGGAACATTCCGCCTATAAAAAGGATCCTTTCATAAGAAAGGGAGAGTTCTTTTAATTTTCTTGCCATATGAAGCTCTCGCTTGATATCAAGAGAATATTTTTGTTGAGGAGCTTTTATGTAGGCCGCATAGTAGTGCTGTAGGCCTATTTTGTAGATCGAATAAGGATCGGGGAGGTAGTCTTTGCGATCGGGATACTTATCAACGTCTAAATCAATGCAAAAGGCAGGGCGATTGTGTTCTAAGGCACATCTTAAAGCCTCAAAGCACCCATCGCAGGGCTCCACCAAGGTGTAGAGATGTCTTCCCTGCTCGCTTTCAGCTCCAATGACGCTAATGTCGGGAAGTCTTCCTGTTGCTTGCAGGAAAGCGCTTTGCATGTTTTCTGGGAACTCAACTGCTACGCAATCAGGTTGAATTTTTTCAAAAGAGGCCCTGACAGCTTCTGCTGTTTCCATGTTGTAATGGAGGATGGGAACGGCAAAAACAGAGTCTTTTTGGATCTCAAAGGACATGGATCAAGGCTTCATCGCCTAAAGTTTTTACGATCGCTTCTCTTAAAAGCCCTTCAAAGTTGCCCTTGGGGCCAAGAAATTGAATTCTTTTTGCTGCATAGCGAGCTATATTGATCCCATCACGGATCGAGTAGTTCGCATGCCGCGCGTGTGCTCTTTGGAGAAAGTCAACAACGTAGTCTAAGATTTCTTCATCGATAAAGGGGAGATTTTCATGCAGAATTCTCCTTTCTTCTTCGGCTTCTGGAAAATCAAGATAGATTTGGGGTTGCACTCGGCTGTCAATGTATTCAGGAATTTCAAAGGTAGAGGCGTCATCGTTCATCGTAACGCAGATTCTAAAACTGGGGTCTGCAGTGATTTTAAGGCCCGCTACGATCGAGTCAATATAACGTCTTGTATCGAGTAGGGGTGCAAGAGAGGCCCAGGATTTTTCACTCATGCGGTTCGCTTCATCCAAAATGCAGACACCACCTCGAATCATGGCTGTAACAAGAGGAGAGGCGACATAACGGATGCCCCCTGTTTTATCCACTACGGGGGTAATAAGCAAATCCTCTGGCCTTGTGTCCATGGTGCACTGGTAGATGTAGACATCGCGTTTAATGGCTTTAGCAGCAGCATACGCAAGGGTTGTCTTTCCTACACCTGGTTTGCCGATCAGTCTCGGGTTTAAGGGAATATCCTTTTTATCGATCACCGTCCAGCTTGCAAGAAGCTGGTCCATAACATCTTGTTGCCCAATCCACTTAAAGGGAAACTCGTCAGGAAAACTGAGGGCAATTTCGATCCCTTGGATTGTGATACGGCTTTCATGCTCGCTTGGCTGGGTATAGCTCATACCTCCAAATTATAGGGTAAGGGCTTTATCTGATCCATACAAAAGCGCTGATTGTGCCAAATTTTCCCTTGCATGAGGGAAGTGTTCTGTGATTTCGGAGAGCCAAGTGTCCACTTTTTTGCGCATGGAATTTTGCCCTACGGGACAGCGGCACATGACCCTCGAGAGTCCATAGTGCTTTGCAAAGTTGCGGATGTCTTCTTCTGCGACTAAAATCATGGGACGAATGATGGTAACCCCGTAGCGGTGCATTGGCACTTTAGGCAAGTTTGCGGCAAATTCACCTTTTTGCAATAGATTCATCAGAAGAGTTTGCACGCTATCGTCACGGTGGTGTCCAAAGGCAATGTGGCTAATTCCCTGTTCTTTGGCCGCATCAAAGAGAAGCTTTCTTCTTTCCCGGGAGCAGCTATAACATTCGAGGGTTTCTCTTTTTTGGGTAGATTCCCGGATGATGAGGGGAATACCGATATCTTCACACATTTTTTTCAAAAATGAAGTTTGCACTCCGGCGCCACAGGAAAATTCTCCCGTAATGTGAAGAGCTGTAATTGCAGCGTCAGGAAAACCTCTTCCAACAATCGCTTTTAACAAAAAGAGGAGGGTAAGGCTGTCTTTTCCTCCGCTGAGGGCAACGCCGAGCTTTTCGACTCCGTTTAGGAGTTCAAACTTATGCAGGGCTTTTCGGACCTGGCTTTCTAGCTTTTTGCCAAGGGCGGTC
The DNA here is from genome assembly GCA_964496125.1 of uncultured bacterium. Lineage (GTDB taxonomy): Bacteria > Chlamydiota > Chlamydiia > Chlamydiales > CAZBXE01 > CAZBXE01. The sequence continues at coordinate 115,300 of CAZBXE010000001.1, forward strand.
CAGGGAGGTGAGGGGAATTTGTCCATAAGTTCTTAAAAAGGTTCCAGAAAAAGCTGCCGGTAGTATATACTACCCATTCATTATAACCAAATGCAAATGAGATGACAAGTAAAGCTGGAAGAAACGATCCTTGTCCCTGTGGGTCTGGTAAAAAGTACAAACAATGTTGCTGGAACAAAAGTATACCTGGCAAAAAAAAGTTTAAGGCTACGTTGATTAGCGGTGGCGGCCCGAACCTGATCGATCGTACTTTTAGCAAGTCATTTCCAGCTGAGAGTAGCGCTCCTCCACCGCCAATAAAGGAGTTACCCCCAGAGCAGATTCCCGAGCGCAAACCGGGAGGATAGAGTTTTGCTGGCATAGCTCAACTGGTAGAGCACCCGACTTGTAATCGGACGGTTGTGAGTTCAAGTCTTACTGCCAGCACCATTTTCCTTTCAGGGGGTGTCGCATAGCGGCCAATTGCTTCGGACTGTAAATCCGACGACTCCGGTCTACGCTGGTTCGAATCCAGCCGCCCCCATTTCTTTGGACGATTCTTAAAACCCAACATCGTTAAGAAGGGTTCTCTCACTGAAAATGAGAGACTTCCGTCTTTCAATTGCAAGTTCTGAAACAAAAAATTGTAATGACCAAGATATCATCGGACAGTTGTGTAGAAATCTCGTTTTCAAATACAATTTATATGTAGTTTCCGCCCATCTGTTTTAACCAAGAAAGTGCTGAGTAAGCAGAGCCTGTTCGGATCATCACATTTTCAATAAAATCAATAATTGGTTGTATCGTTGGATCTGCAAATCTTTGATGGATTTTGAAAGTATTTTCCTGGACTGATATTTGACCAATCCTTTTATGATCTTGAGATATCGCGAGAGAATCAATGTGGAAACCACGGACCGTCCCCCCTCTAAAACTTTTAACATCTCTTCCTTCAGTAGCAGATTCTACAAATGAACTAGTATGCAAAGCTCCAATTTTGTGGTTATTTAATAAGGCTCGGATTTGTGCTGCATCGTATCTAAATGAATATGATTCCGCTGGGGCAAACCTTACATTCTCCAACTTCTCTTTTACAAAAGCTTCCCATACTTCTCTTGAAGGAGCCAGGATAACCGAGCTTCCAACATGGAATATACCATCGTGATCATAATAAGAACTCATGCTGTCTTCATGCTGAACATATCTGGTAGTAAAATCCTTAAAAGATTCAGACGCTCTTGGGTATTTGACAGGAATACCACATGATTGATGCATCCAATACATGCCTTCATAATATAATTCAGAGCCAATCTGAGACCCATTTTTCAGAGCTTGACCAAATTGATAATCTAATTGTCTATCACCTTTTCCAACAAAAGGTTGTAATTGAACTGCAAAACCATAACTGTTTGTATGCCATTTCCACTCTTTGTATTTGAGTTCTAGAAATGCAGGCAGGTAACCCCTGCTGGCAGCTTCTTGGAAAGTTTCCTGCCTCGGGAATCGCGTGTTTTCCAATCAGATTTTTCTCCCATTGCTTGATCATACGCTGAATTGAAAAGAGCAAAGTCTCTACAACAGTAAGAAAACGTCTCTAAATCTCTAGCGCTTAAAGAAGGAAAATCTTTTTCGTCATCTTTACCCCATTTGATTCCAAAAAGAGCATGGGAAAGTTGAATTTGTGAGAGAACATCACCTTCTTTTACAGCTTGCTTGAATAGAGTATTGCACGTTTCTACACTTCCTTTAAGTAACATCCTAATTTCATTGATATCACCTCTAGCATGCCTAATTGCTTCAAGGTTCATTGCTGTCGTGCCAATAGCTTGCTGAAATGCCACTGAGTGTGATTTGGTGGCATGCAAAATGGGACTTGTCATAACTTTCCTCCTTACGCCTTTCTTGTGGCAAGGGTTATCAGTCTTCGGGACTTTAGGGCCGAAAACAGTATAAGAAGGAAGGCAATCAACGAATCTGCGATCGCATAAGAGGAAGATTCTACTGAATTTTTTAACTGTTTAAGAGATCTGTTGTTCGTAGGGTTACTGTGGGATAGCGGTGTGAAAGCGGAGTGTAAATTGCATGGGGCCCGGCATACGATTTTGCTTCGGAGCAATGTCTACTTGTAAGGTGTGTTTATTGGTTGTGATCAAATACCCTTTTTCGTTCTGTTCGATCTTAAGGATAAGGTCAGCTGAGTCTAACGCTTTACTGAGCTCCTCGCTTTTCAAGATCGCCTCGATTTCTTTTTTGCTTTGGTAAAAGGGGGGAAGCGCAGCAAAGGCTGCTTGTGCAAGTAAAAGGTGCAAGAGTAATATTTTTTTCATATATACCGACTTGTTTCAAAAGGGGGAATGCATCGCCTGGAGTAGTGACCGGATGGCTCCCACGTTCATTTTATTAAATAGCAGAAATGAGGGTTCTCGAGAAGGGTCAAACTTTTCCCAGAATTTTGCTTGTCCATTCAAGCTGAAAACCTTTTTTAACCCTTGGAAGATAAGGCGCACAATGTAAGAGGTGGTTTTAGAAAGACCGGAAATTTCCGTAAGGTCTTCTGTAACAATCGGGCCGATTACTGCTCCTTTACTTCCTTCTTCTTTAAGAAGAGTAAGGGCCCGGATCACAAGCGACTCTGAAGTCCCATTCGGGGCCTCTTTTGCTGTGATGAGGTTGTTAAGAAGCCAGGTGCCCTTGTTTCCTATTTGATTGAGCTGGAGGAGGCCAACCGTTTCATTGCCTTTTTTAGCAACAAGCCATCGCTTACCTGCGGGGTCATCAAAGATTTTAAGGGGCGCAAGGTAGATTTGAGGTCCCTTTCGACCCGACTGCCAAGCTCTCCCCATGACGGTGATCTCGCTTTCGAGGGCAGGGTTGCCTCCCTGATACTCTTGTATATCAACTCCTTCTTTCAGCGCATGCTTAATTTTTTTTCGAAGGAGAACTCCGTGAGGCCCCCGCTTGGCAAGTTGATCTACCCCCGGGTCTATTGTCAAATTGTAGGCAAATTGCATTCGAATAGGACAGATTTCTTTTTGACAAAGAATAGCAAACTGTTTGCCAGTCATTGTATAGACAAAGTCTAAACTATTCTCCTGGCAAAAAAGGAGAAAAGCTTCCGCAAGGAGGAGTTTGTCTTCGTCGGCAGAAGCGGGTTCTCCGAAGACGATGGCACTCCTGCCAATAACTCTGTAACCAATAAAGCCATCTATTCCATTGTATGTAAAAGTACTGCACTCAGGGTCAAGTAGGGCGTCGCTATTTACCCTGGCAAATTTCCTCACATTTTTAACGAATTTTACTCTATCTGCCATACTTTCGGAGTGTAAGGAAGGAGGGAAAACAGTCAAGCAACAAAATGGCAAAGAAACTTGCGTGTTCCCTAGGTGTGTGCTATGATGAGGGCAAGAACTCAAACAACAGGAGGTCTATATGTCTAAAGAACTTAAACATAAACGAGACGAGAAGAAGAAGCCTGCTTTATCCCCAAAAGAGAAAAAGGCAAAAAAAGCTGAAAAAAAGATGGCTAAGGGTGGATCCGCTAGTTAACCGTTTAATATTCAGCTGTTTTTGTTTGAGTATGTTTCATGTTTTGCCGGCAGCTTGTTAGTTTGCCGGCATTTATTTTTACAGTGGTTTATACTTAAATAAACTGAAAAGGCTGTTTCTGCCTGCTCTCTTCAGGCTTTCATTTTTTTGCCCGCCTGCATTGTTAAGATTTTTACCCAGAGCTGTTTTCGCGCCGCTACACTTGCAAAAATTGAAAGCGCCTCCATGGCATATTCCCGACTTTTCAATTCACGTGGGTATAGGTTTGAAGTTTTACACTGATTAATTTAATTTGCAATTAATTATCTATTGTATTACAATGAAATGATTTATTTAGGAGTAAAAATGAAACCTAGTGATTCTATTAAAAATTCTCTTTTTAACTTTGGTTTAAATTTTAGATCTAGCGCACGATCCTCAAGTCTGCCCCCGGGTAATCGAATCACGCCAGCGCAAGAGGATGCGACACAGAGCGTTGCAAGCCAAAATTTCGAGCTCTATTCAGCCCCAGCTTCGACAAGTGTGACACCTAGAGAGGATATTTCACCCGTCACACAAGCTGCATCGAACCACTCTTCAAGTGGTCTAAGTTCACCAAGGGAAGGAGGAGGTGGTAGCTCAAGATGGCGATCGATTCTACCAAGCTTGATCTCTCCAAGATCAGGACAGATGAGTGCCGAGTTACGGGAAAAGCTTAAGGCACTAGATGAGGAGTCTAGAGCAGCTTGTGCGGGACTTTCTTCAGATGACGTAGAAAAATATGTTGGATTAAACGATGCGGAGCAGCGCCACTACAATGAGCACGACGTTGAGATGCGTAAGCTGTTTCTTCTTCTTTCTCCTGACGAGAGAGAAGATTGTTGTTTGTGGCATGATGTGGGAATGCGCTCTCTTTATTTGGGGCTCAGTGTTGAAGAAAAAAAACGATATCGAGAGTATGCTAGAGAGTTGGATAGCCAAGAAAATTCCGTTTTCGGGAAGAACAGGAATAAGGGCCGCCTGAAAGTCTATCTGGAATTGACTAAGCAAGAGAGAGAAGAACTCATAAGGGCTGGGATTAGGTTAGAAAAGGTGAGAAAGGCCCTTGGTACAGCAAAGATGTGGGATGGAATGCCTCGAGTCAAGGCCCAAAGATTTTGTGCTGATGAGAGTTTTTCGGCCGTTCTTCAAGAGTATCTTGCCAAGTATGGGGAAAACTCTGGATATATAGAAGAATTGGGTGGATTGATGTTGAGTTCGGGACTTCTTGAAGAGAATAATTTTGAAACAAAGGCAGATGTTGAAGCTTGGTTGAGGGCGAATACGGCTGCTCATCAGTAATCGGTCATTCCTTTTACCTATTTGAGGGAAGAAAAACCAATTTTTTAGGGTTTTTATGGGTATCGCTTGGGCTTTTTAGAGGTTGAGGTCCTTGTCTTGAGCAGGGAAATGACATGGAGACACCCTTCGGATAAGAGTTTCAGAGAGAGTTTATCCAAGGCCAAGTCTATCTCTTCTTTTGAGATACTTCCTCGACTAAACCTCAATTTTTCATACAGTCTGACACTCTCTTTGCAAACAGCAATGGTAAGGTTCCATATGTCTTTTTGCTCAGGGCCAAGCCCTTGGTAAGGGAAGAAGTGATTCCAATAGTAGAGCGGGTCAATTCTGCGTCCATAACTTTGATCTTCCCAAACGGTATAACGGACCCATGGCAAAAGGGTCAATAGCGAGTCGCTAGGGACAAAGGTTTCTAAGTAGGAAATGCAGAGACCCCAGAGATCTACATAAGGAGTTTTAATATTGGCAAAACTCATGCAAGGATCCCAAAAAACATAAGGGTCTCCAGCGTCTAGAGATTTAGTACCTGGTGTATCTGCATAATCGAAATCAGACAGATAAGCAATATACCGCAGTTGTCCCGTGTGATCAGGATGTTTGTTCACAAGGACGTTATCTCGCTTGACGTCGGTATGCACGAAGCCTTTTGATTGAATCCACAAAAGTGTTTTTGTCATATCTTCAAGGCATTGTATGACTGCCTTTTGATTTTCAGGCTGCTGTGCAAACTTGCGAAAATCGGTCTCAAAGCGGGATTGGTGGTATACGCCTGGTACAATTACGTCGAGGGGATCTGTCAGATACACTCCTTCAGGTTTTTCCTCTTGCCACATTTTATGGAGTGTTTTTAAGGCCTGGTTGCCCGTTTTGATGGTATTCAGTTCTGGTTGATGTACGGGTTCTGCTAAAACCGATAGCACAGAAAGTGGTCTTTCTTCTTTTTTGTGAGTGAGAAGCATAATGGTTCTGGAGTCGTAGTATTTCTTGAATGTGCCTTTTCCTCGGAGGGTCTGTGGTTCATCTGGCAGGATGATTGCTAGAAGCTTTTGCGATTTGTCCCATTTGAGATAAAACACCTTATTCTGCAAGTAATAGCAGGCTTTGCCAGTTACTTCCTTTTTGGCGTAGTTTTCTAACAAATATAAAGTCGCCTCACGACAGATCCGTTTGGCAAGGAGAAGAGAATCAGGTTCTTTAAGTTGAGAGAAAGATAACAACCGCTCGGGGTAGGTGATGTATTTACGGACAATATAACCACGGTAAATACTCTGGAAAAGTGTGGCTGCTCGGACTTTTTTGTCTTCTACCCTTTGCATTTGAATTTTAGAGTCGGTCAATGACATGTGTTTACCTTGGTTTTATCGAATTGATTATAAACGCTTTAAGAAGTCAACATAATGATAGAGAAGTGCATACTGCAGAGGCGTGTGCACCATTAGGTACCTTTGAAGGCCCATTTGTAAAACTAGGGAGTAAATGTCAGGCTTGAATTCTTTCTTAGCATGGCCGCGTTGCCTGTGCTCATTATACCTCTTGTAGAGTTCAAGGGCCGCGCAAAAGGTCCCCGTGCGCCCAACGCCAGCACGGCAGTGAATAAGAGGCATGGTTTCCTTGCCCCCGTAGATGACGACTTGAACGACGAGAGCATGTAATTCACGGGGTTCTATTCTGTTGCCATCAATCCAGTTTTTAAAATGAATCTGTTTAAAGGATTTCTCCTGACCCTGGTAGAGGCAAGCAATCTCATTGAGCAGAGTATCTGTAGTAAGTGAGCAAATGGTCTCGCGCTGGACAGATAGCCTTTCCTTTTCATCTTCATGTTTGATGTTGTATAAATTTTCGCCTTCCATAGAAAGCGATACAATGATGCCAGGGTTAAATTTTAGGACAAGCTTCCAAAAGTTCGTAAGGTGATCGGCCGCAGGGTAGCTTGTTGTGATAAATTTCCATCTATCTGTGTGCACAAATGTTGCGTTTATAGTATTGTCAAAGCCCTCAAAGCAGATCCGATTTTCGTCAAACATCCACCAGTTGTGGTTTGGGAATTGTTTGCTTCCCTGTTTGGCAAGGAGGATAAAAGTGTCTTTGTCGATATGTCTATCAAATCCTAGTCTGGCAAATTCTCTTTTGATTGCCTCTCGGCTATCCGGGTAGGGATAAAACACCCTGTCCGCTCTCTTGTGGGTGGTTTGCATGGCGCAATGTAGGAAAAACTTGGCCACCTCTTCTTTGGTTGGATATTTTTGATCTAAGATTTTTTGCGTTGCGGGAAGAAACCTTTTCACCTGGTCGGCTGCTCCATTCGCAATGAGAGGAAGTATAGATTGAAAGGAATTCGGAAGGGCGGGTACTGCAGTAGGCTCCAACCCGTGCGCAAGGAGTTTGCGTGCAAGTTGAGCTGTAATAAGTTCCCACGGGGTTTGAAAGTTCAAGTTTGTTTGGAGTTTCTGCTGGAGGCAAGCGGCTGTAAGATAGACGGTAGCATCGATGACCAAATCCCCCTCCCCGGTCTGGTAGCACCATTGTTCTTCCATCACGAGGTCGTATTTTTCTTCTAAAGCAGTGTTTCTTTTGTTGCCTACAGGAAAAAAGACACCGAAGAGGGAGTGGATACAGCCTTGCATTTTTTTTAAAGTCTGGCGTAACGGATCGATTTGCTCAAGCAACGGAGGTTGAAGTACGAGAATCAAGGGAGCGCTTAGCTCAGCAGCTTTGGAAAGAAGCTGTTGGATCGCAGCATGGGCATTTTCAACTTTTTCCTTTGTCTTGTAGTAGAGATCCAGCATGCTTATGACCTCGGCATGGAACATCTTTCTTGCCCTGAAACAGAAGGGCTCTTGGTTACATCCCGTGGGGTCTCCGAAGATAAGCAGGGGAAGGATAGATGTGGTTTTTGGTCTTTTCTTCCAGTTAAAAGAGAGATGAATGACGGCTGTTTTTATCTCGAAATCGGTCTGCATGGAAATCTCTTAAGTTTGTTTCAAGAAGGTAACATATTGATAGAGAGATTTATATTGATCGAGGTTTTGCACCATCCCTGGTCTTTGCAAGCTCATTTGCAATACGAGCGAGTAGATATTTGGTTGAAACTCTTCCACTGGTTTGCCTGCTTTGCAATGTTGATCAAAGAGGAGGTTGATTTCATAAGCCGCGCAAAAAGTTCCCGTTCTGCCAATACCGGATTTGCAGTGCACGATGAAGGGTCGGTTTGTGTTTACTTGTCTTTTTACTTCTTCTACGAGCATGTGTAGGCTAGAAGGTGGGATGGCAGTGCCATCAGGCCAAGCTCTATAACGCAGTTGTTTTATGGTCTTTGTGTTTTGCTGCTTTAGATAGCTAAACTCTTTTAGATCTAAGGTGGAAGAGATTGAAGAAGTCGTTGTGCTGACCCAACGAAAAGAATCTTCTTCAATTTCACGTCCCAAATCACCATATTCATGTGACTGCGGCAAGGAGACTACGACTTCGACCTCCTCCTGCGCGACCAGTTTCTTAAAATAAGCAATTTCTCCGTCATATATGGGTCCAATAGTAGCAATGAACTCTCTTATCCCCGTCCTCACAGGGGTTGCATAAATAGGATCGACTCTTTCTCCTCGGACTGTAAGTCGGTTGTCATTGAAGGGATACCACCCTACAAGGATTGAAAGTTCTCTTGTGTCGCTAGAAAGAGCTGTATAGAGTTTCTCGTTCATTTCCCTTTCTTCCTTGAGTAATTCAAACTCACTTGCGTACAGTTTTGGATCATCCGCAGGTGGCATGAAAAGGTGCTGCGGTGCTTTTTCTAGGGCTATAAGAAGGCAGAGTTTTATATAATTTTTTTGGTGCTCAATTGTCGGATATACATCTGTAATTTTTCTGTAGAGGGAAGGAAAAAATTTCTCAATACGCAGGTAAGTGCTTTGTATAAGGCGGCTTAGAATTGGTTCTAGAGCATGCGGAGGATCTTCTGTGACTTGCGGCGCAACTGATAAATGGGGTATGTTTCTTGCGTTTTTGATGGTTGTCAGTTCGAGAGGTACTGAGGTGTCATTTTGGATTCCCATCTTTTCAAGCAGAAGCGCGCTTATGAAGGGATGATGTGCGTTCATAGAAGACCAAAAGGGACTTAGCATAAGATCAAATTCACCAGCCGGGTTTTGGTTCTCTCCCAGAAGTTGTATCGAAAGAGAAACGACTTTGATGTAAGCTTTTTTTACCTCATGAGCTATCAGTTGCTCGATTGTCTTGCAGTCTTCTAGAAGCGGGGGAGTAACGTAGAGAATCATCGGGAGATTGCGATCGATGGCTTCCTCTACGAGATTTGCAAGAACGTGTAGGGTGTCGGGGAGGTGCTTTCCTGTTTGTTCATGCACAACGGACGCCTCGAGCAGCATGCCTTTGATGTCATATTGGAGAGCGGGAAGCTCTGGATCTTGAGGATTTTCTCTAGTATCTGCAATCCAGACCAGAGGCAGTGGGGTGTTTCGTAGAGGGTAATGAGGCCAGGTTTTCGAAAGCTCGTAAGCGATTTTCGTTAGGTTGATGGCAGGCTGTTTTTCTATGTATTGTGTGGAGAGTGTTTGTTTGGCATTGATAGTTGGGGACGACATGCTTCGGAGAGTCCTCTTTTCTAAAAATTAGAAATCAGTATTGATGACGGGAAAGTTGTTGTCAACATGAGTTTAATTTGAAGGAGAGGAACTATGCATAAATAACTGAAAAATTGAAAGTGCCTCCTTGGTATATTTCCGAATTTCCAATTTGTTTGGGTGTGTTCCGAGCTTTTTAGTTCGTTTGGGTATAAAACTGCCGGAAGCAAATCTGCAGAATGACAAGTTTTAGAACTGGTTGCGGGCGGCAAGGGCTTTGGCAAGTGTGCCGCCGTCCACATACGCAAAAGTACTTCCCATTGGAAGACCGAAAGCTAGGCGTGAGAGAATAATGCCTCTATCTTGCAATGCCTCTTTCAGATAGAGAGCTGTTGCATCTCCTTCCAAAGTAGAGTCTAAGGCTATGATCACCTCTTCGATCTTTTCGCTTTCAAGGCGGGATAGAATCTTGCGGAGTGGAAGGGTTTCTGCTGTCCTTCCCGTAAGAGGAGAGAGAAGAGAGCCTAGCACAAAGTAGTGGCCTTGGTACTCTTTTGTTTCCTCAATGGCAAACACGTCTTTAGGTGAGGCCACAATGCAGAGAGTTTTTCCATTTCTTTTAGAGGATGAGCAAAAGCCACAGCTCTCGTCGTCTTGAAGGCAGCCGCACGTTTCGCAGATGCGGATTAACTTTCTTACCTGTGAAACAACATCTCCAAAATGAGATGTCTTTTCTTCAGACCAACCTAAAATTTCAAAAGCAAATCTTTCTGCTGTTTTTTTACCTACACCCGGAAGTTGTTTCAAGACTTCCACAAGTTTTTGCAAGTGTGATGGATATTTCATATAGAGAAAGGATAACAAGGGGATTTACTTTCGTCAACAGGGAAGAAAAGAGGGGGAGATCTTTTGATCAAAACCTGTTGCTAAAACCTTTTGAAAGCGGTTTTCAAAAAAAACAGGGAACAAGAAAAATTTTTCTTATGCAAAATCAAGTATCTTGGTAAGATAATTTTTTCTTTGACTCGAAACCGCGTTATAAAGGAGAGAATCGTATGACAAATCCAGTTGTTAGAGGACTAATCAAGTCTTCGATCGAAGGAGCGGGCCCATGGTGCCATAGTGCATCACGTTTCACAAAAGGGCAAGCAAAACATGATCATGTCAAGTGTGAGTTTGTTCCAAAAGCTCTTTGGAAGTATGGTCTTGAAAGGGCTGCAGCTCTACGTGATTCTGAGCAAATCTCAGAAGAAGAATATCACAAGCTCGTTGCTCACTGTCACAGTAAATTGGGGGGAGAAACAGAAGCGACAAGCTCTACAATAACAACTCTCACATCAACTGAAGACAAGATCAGACAAGATCGTTTTAATGCCTCTTCAGCAAAGCTTGCTCAAGAAAGAACTGCTCCTTTTACAAAAACGCCAGTTGCCGAGTCCACAAGAGAGTATAACGCTAGTTTTAGTTTGCAGCCAACAAGTGTGGATTATGGAGTTGGGCGCTCATTCGGAGGATCTTACATAGCTACGCACCTGATACCAACAGCGCACTACGTAGGAGCACCCGTTGTGTCGGGTTTCGTGCCTTACTTTGCATCTAACTGGATTCACGATGCATGGAACCGTTTCCCAGGGCTTCCTGGATGGGGAAATGCACATGCGCCTGCCTTATCTTTGCAGTCTTACTCGTATCCACCGGCATATCCTAGATTGCCTTATCCACCTTACCCACTTCCGCAATCTTATCCTCGATTTCCCCACTACCCGATTCCAGCGCCCTACCCCTGGCCACTGCCACATCCAAGTATCCCTGTACCACAGCAACCGTATCCCTGGCCTATGCCTCAGCCACAAAACCCAGCACCGATTCCGGTCCCGCAACCTCAGGGACCCGCATCTCAGGTAGATAAACTTCCCACACCTATTCCTGCAGAACGAATCACAAAACCGAAGATTAGGATTTTTGACTGCGTTGGAGGCACAAACAAGAATAACGCTCAAGAAATTGACATTACTAATCCTCCCGCTGAGCTCGTACAGCAGGTGCAGCATATCTTGGAAACACAAACAGCCCTCCATACAATGCTTGCTGATACCTATGGTATCAACAGCTGGGACAATAAAGGAGGCGAGTATCACAACTATATCAGGTTTGATAAAAATATGTTAAACGCCTTCTGGGATGGACAGGAGATGATCTATGGGGCGCCTAAACAGGCTGGTGATGACGGAAGGCCTGCAGACATGACAGAAGATGATGTCCAAGCTCACGAGTTGCACCATTCACTAAACTCCCTTCATTACAAGAATGATTCTGGAGCCATTGAAGAACATAACGCAGACGTGGGATCCTTCATTACAATGCACCGTAAGGCAAAAATCCGAAAACCAATAGATGCGCCCGAAACCGCATGGATGCTTGGTAACGGGATTATCAAAGACCTAGAGACCATGGTACAGTGCATTCGAAGAGCAGATAAACCAGGATTTGCTTCCAAGTTTGATATTCAAGAGCTTGGAAACATAAATGGCAAGCCACACATCAACGCTGTCCGAGCGAATGCAAACAATCAGAACGCGCAAGGGGATAATGGAGGTGTGCATATCTTCTCAGGTCTAGGAACATATGTCTTCTACTTAACTGCCATCGCTTTTGATGAGCCCATCTACTACGATGCAGAAACAAGTAGCGGAGGAAGATTGGCAAAACTTTGGTATATCACGAAAGGTAGCGCCAAGTTGTCTCGAGATACAACTTGGGAAAGCTATGCGAACACACTAGTTGCTATCGCAAGAGAAGTTGGCTATAACGATATAGCCGATAAATTAGTGCAAAACTGGAAGATAGTTGGGATTACCATACAGGAACAAGCCCGCCTTCAAGCCGAATCAGCCTGGCAAGAACCAACGTGGTCGGAACCAACGTGGTCGGAACCAACGAGGTTACAAGCAGCGCAACAGGCCCCCTACGTTTATAGAAGACATGTTTCCTCTCCTGGAAATTGGATGAGAGTATAAGATAGCACGGGCATAGCGCAAAGTGCACTATGCCCAACTTTCCCTTGCGAGAAACAAAAAGGTTTGGTATAAGTTTTATTTCGATTTGCTGGCATAGCTCAACTGGTAGAGCACCCGACTTGTAATCGGACGGTTGTGAGTTCAAGTCTTACTGCCAGCACCATTTTCCTTTCAGGGGGTGTCGCATAGCGGCCAATTGCTTCGGACTGTAAATCCGACGACTCCGGTCTACGCTGGTTCGAATCCAGCCGCCCCCAGTTTTTTTGGAGTGAGATTGTTCGAAACGGCTCCGTTTCTTGTTCTTATCCTTCTAGTAGCGATACATCTTTTTGCTTGTAAAGCCGAACTCTTTGGTTGGCTCTGGCATGGAAGGTTTCTTTCGTTTGCCTCGGGGATCTCATTTGCTTATGTCTTTGTAGATCTATTGCCTGCTTTAGAAAAAAGGCAGCCCGTCCTTAAAGAAGCCTTCCATGGCGTAATCCCTTATCTCGATTTACATGCGTATGTCATGGCTCTTTTTGGGGTTCTTTTTTATTACGGGCTGCATACGCAAACACCTTCCCTTAGAAATTTTTGGCTCTCCCTATCAGGTTATCTTCTTTTTAACTTTTTAGTAGGCGCAAGCTTGTCAGATGGGACAAGTCCTGATATTCAACCCCTCTACCTTTTTGCGATCGCCATGGGGATGCACTACTTTATTCATGACCATATGGCAAGTCTCAGTTACCCAAACCTCTATCAAGCAAAAGTGCGCTTTTATTTGATTGGAGCGCTTTTTGCTGGATACTTCATAGGGGGAGTGATCCATATCCCGGAAACTGTGGAAGCTATTTTAGTTTCGTTTGTTGCCGGAGGCATGATTTTAAATGCTCTTGGCTACGAACTACCCAAACGAGAACAAATTGGTTACGCCTTTTTTGTTCTTGGTTCCCTTTCTTACACAGCTCTTCTTCTCAGATAATGTTGGGAGTATGCCAAGGAGGCGTTCTCAGTAGATAGGTTTTTGCCATCTAACGGAGGCAATAGGTTGACCTTTCGACAGAGCTTCCACGGAAAAAATTAAGGCAATGCTCGGCATCAGTGAATGATATTTCGCAAGGTGGCTTTCTAAAGCAGGAAATAAGTCTTCTTTTCTTAATTGGAGCGCTTTTTGCTGGATATTTCTCATAGGGCGAGTGATCCATGTCCCGGAAACTGTGGAAGCTATTTTAGTATCGTTTGTTGCCGGAGGCATGATTTTACATGCTCTTGGCAACGAACTACCCAAACGAGAACAAATTGGTTACGCCTTTTTCGTTCTAGGTTCCCTTTCTTACACAGCTTGCTAGCGAAGAGATTTTGTAACATCAACGGGTCTGCTCGGAGTTGCCATAGCCACTGGTTTAAACTTCGCTCCCTTTGAAAAGTTGAGCTGTTTTAGGTCAACTAGTCGCAAAGCTTGGTTGTCATAAGTTCTAAAATAGAGCTTTTTATTTGTAAGGTCTTTAATCACAAGCCATTGTGTGAAGTCTGCGTCATCGGGCTTATCTCCTAGCACAGGGCCGATAGGAATATCTACAGTGTTAAAAAGGTGCTCCGCTACATTCACAGCTTCGATAGCTGTTTTAGGGGTTTTTGCGCATTGTCTTATGTAAGCTAAACGTACAAAGCGCGAAGCGGGCATCCAATCTCCTGGCAAACCAAGAAGGCCATTGCCATGGCCGTAGAACTGGAGCGTTTCTCCTTGAAAATCCACAGGCGCTCCGTTTGTAGACGGAACCAGTTTTGTGTAATTGCGAAGGTTGTCTCTATGCCAGGCAAAAGGAGGATAATTGGTTAACACTGCAATTGGGTTATCATAGACCTTCTGCTCTCCGTTAAGAAATTCAACGACAAGGCTTTTGCCTGTGACATCATGCATAGCAAAGTGAAGAGGAGGGACCATTCCCATTTGGGGCACACTTTTTGCCCACACAATAACCTGGGGTAGCGCTGCCTTCACTTCCTCTATTGTGGCAAAATTCCCAAGCACCCAGGCGCCAAAGAGCTCTAAGCTTAAGGCTTTATCTTCTTGTTCACTTGTCACTTGTTGATATTCAGTTGTGGGGAGCCAGAGCCCTCCAATAGATAGCCCTTTTTCATTCATTCCATCAGAGGGAGCGTTTATGCCCAAACAGTCTATCCCTACATAACCATACTTAGAAGTCCAACTAAGACCCTTTCGCCCGCCAGGTGCTTCGCTTTGGATCATTTCACCTCTTCCAGAGCCAAGGAGGGTAGAAAAGAGCGGTTTTGCAAATTCCATTGATCTTGCATTGATCATACTTTTATCTAGAGCTTGGATCAACACGTCCCCACATCCAAAGAGGGCGGCAACAGGGGCGCACAGGGCTAATGTGGCTAAGACATACATACATCGAGACTGCATAGGGTTACCTCACTTTTAGCATGATTGTCAAAAGAGAATCAATTATTTGCAAGGATCTTTTGTAGTTACAGAGTCAAAATTTTACTTGAATTTTTAAACTACGAGGCCTAGACTTATATTATGACTGAGCTGTTTGTGATCTTATTTCCGATCCTAATAGCCGACATCATCAACCCTATTTTGTTTGCTGGGGTGGTGTATTGTTTGGGCTCTGAACGTCCCAATACGCACACGCTCCTTCTATTACTTGGATCTTTTGTCGTATACCTAACAGTGGGGGTGATGCTCGGTTTAGGGTTTGAGTTTTTCCTAGATTGGTTCCGCATACCTCGGGCGTATGAATATGGAATTGAGTTTGTGGTAGTTCTCTTACTGCTCTACGCGGCCTATCATCAATATCAGTCGAAAGGCACTGAACACGAGGAGGTTGTTAAGAAGGGTACCAAAATGACTAAATGGAGCTCTTTTGTTTTGGGGATCAAGCTAGACTTGATTGCTTTGCCTTTAGCAGCTCCCTATCTTGTCTGGATTGATCAACTGCTTAGAGCTGACATTAGCTATTTTACCATTTTTCTTTTTCTCTTGCTTTACAATATTTTATACCTTCTGCCCTTTGCAGCAATGATTCTGGTACGCCTTATTTATAAAGAGGAAAGCCGGAAGATGTTGCAGAACATAAACCGTTGGCTTTATGTGACAAGCGAAAAATACCTTCCTCTTTTGTATCTTATTTTGGCACTGATTCTTTTTGAGGATAT
This sequence comes from uncultured bacterium, assembly GCA_964496125.1. Taxonomy (GTDB): domain Bacteria; phylum Chlamydiota; class Chlamydiia; order Chlamydiales; family CAZBXE01; genus CAZBXE01. The sequence goes on from CAZBXE010000001.1 coordinate 130,898, forward strand.
CTTTAGCTATTTTGTTGGTTATCGTCCTTACTCGTACCTCTCCCTCATGCACCCTTAGCCTTGGGGTAGAGGGAAATCGATAGTCTGATGTATAAGACAGGTATGGTCTTCATTAGGTTTTTGCTTGCTAGTCTCTTGTTTTGGGCCCCCGGATTTGTGGGGGCCGCTGCTGCCCCACCTCCTAAAGTAGCAGAAGCTCCTGATCCGCTTAAGCTTAAAAGGGATTGGTGGGGTTATTTCGATGTTCCAATTGAGGAGCTGGCAGCAAGAAGCGAAAAGGCAACAAGAGCGCTCAAAAAACTAGCAGCAGGGCATACGGAAACAGAGCATGCAGAGCTCGTGCAGCTAGTCGATCTTTTTTCTTTAAATATGAGACGCTTGCTCGAAGAGAAAAAAAATGAAGGAAACTTTCCTGATACGAAGCTGCAGCTTTTAAGCGAGTATTCTCCCGCAGAGCTTCTAAAAGTAAATCGAAACTACTTTAAAACCGACAGTGACCTGAAGGACCTAAAGAAAGAGATAGAAAGAGGGCTTTCTGCAAAAGCGCAGGTGCAAAGTAAGCAGGACCAACTTTTGATCGCGTATCCGAGTGTGCCTGAAGCAACTCTTGAAAAGCTCATTGCTGGTCTTAAGATCATGGTAAACCAAGCGGATATGCAGGCCCAAACTCTTCATCTTTCTTTTCTGCAAAAAAAACAGGAATTTCTTGAACAGGAGAGGTTGAGATTAAAGCAGGAGTTAACAATCGCAGAGGAAAGGCTGTCCGTACATGACGTCTCCCTTGCTACGCTTAGCCAGAAGATAAAGGAGCTAGAACAAAAGAAGGTAGATGCCACCGAAACGCTTGCTAAATTCCAAAAGCAAGTGACAGGAAAGAATGTAACCCAGCAGGAAAGCTTCTCTAACCAGGTCAAAGAAACCTCTCTCTTGATCGCAAGAGAACAAGCAAATGTGAATTTGCTTCTTGCCCAGGTTGAATGGCAGTTTGTAAACATAAAACAGGGAAGCGATAGGGGAGATATATTCTCTGCGCAAGACGCGCTTGCGGCAGCTAAAAGGCAGCTGACTGTTTCACAAGAAAGCGCTCTAAATTTGAGCATTTCTTTAGAGGAACTACAGAATAAAATTCGTGCCGAGATTGTTCAGAAACTTGACGAAAACATGCCTGAGAAAGAGCAAGTTGTTCGTAGGCTCGGCTCGGAGATCGACCTATCGGTGGCTAAGCTGTACGAGTTGAAGCTCAGCTTGCTCGATGCAGCTTTGTATGTCGATGTTCTAGAAGGCGCTTTGCTAAGGCAAAAGAAAGCCCCCGAGATGGCGCTTCTTCTACTCACTTCTTACTTGCAAAAGGTCGTAACCTTTTTTCAAGAGTTTGGTAATACAACGCTTTTTCGCATGCAAAATATGCCTGTGACGGTTTGGAATCTGTTGAAAGGTGTTTTTATTTTAGCTTTGGCTTTTGCTCTTGCCAAAGCATGTAGCTACCTTCTCCGAGGGCGGTTGAAAGAGTCGGGTGCGCTTGCAAAAACGACAGAGTATATCCTCGATCGTTCCCTCTATTACACAATATTATCTCTCGGTCTTCTCTTTGCCCTTGCCACGATTGGGTTTGACTTTACAAGCCTTGCTATTATTGCCGGTGCGTTAGGCGTCGGGATTGGCTTTGGTTTGCAATCGATTGTCAACAATATCTTTTCTGGTTTTGTCATCCTGACGCAACGAAACATTAAAATTGGAGATATTGTGGAAGTAGAACCAGGTGTGGCTGGGCATGTCCATGAAATCAACTTGCAAAATACAACAGTGCGCACCTTTGATGGGATCTATCTCACTGTGCCAAACTCTAAGATTACAAGTCAGGGGATTAAAAACTGGACAAGGCGGGAGTGGATCAGGCGTTTTCGCATTCCTTTTGCCATTGCCTTAGAAGAAGACAAGGATCGGGTCCGTGGGCTTGTCATCGAAGCGGTTAAAAAACTTCCCTGCACGGTGAGTGGGCATGCCAAATTCCGGGATCCGCAAGTGTGGATGGTAGGCTTTGGAGAGAGCACTCTCAACTTAGAGCTTGTTGTGTGGACAGATCTTTCCGTTTCTTTGAAGGAAGGGACAGCATCTTCTTCGTATTTTTGGGAAATAGAGCGAGTTCTTAAAGAGAACAAGATCAAGACAGTAACCTCTTGGCGTGGAAACCTAGAACTCAAAAGTTAGGCCGGTATGCAATCCGTGGAAACCAAACGATTGATCGTTTGCTGAAGTTGCCAAAGCAAAGGCTGCTCCCTCTACAGGGAATCTACGGATAGAGGGCATGTTGTGCCACTGCAGAAACTCATAACCAAGCGATGCAAGGAAGGTAAGATCGCAAATGCACACCTTAGCTTTAAAGCCCACATCTAAGTAGAGTCCCGGGGTGATGAAGTTTTGCCGGGCTGACAAAGTGAAGTTGGATTCTTGGGCTGATCCGAAATCAGAGATCTGTTGGTTACTTTCTGAGCTTTCTCCAAAGAGTAGGGAGACGGATGCTTTAGAGTAGATCTGCAGAGAGCCGCAGAGATAAGAGGAAGCCTCGCTTCCGATCTTGAGTCCGATTCCTTTAAATTCTGAATGCCATTTTAGACTCGAAGTAAGATTGCTTACAACATCGGAGGTAATCTCATCGTGGTGATTTTGCGTAAGCCTCATCCCTTCGACACCAAAGAAGGGACGGAAGGTGTTCCAATCGGTTGGTCTAAAGTCGTAGCGGAATAGGGCATCAAAGGATTCGTAGATATAACTTTGGTTAGATTGAATCGTATCCGCCGCGAAACTTAGCCCTCCGTGAAAGAGTGTGGGTAGGAGTGCATCATCAAGGAGAGAGGAAAGTGTGTTTCCTCTTTGGCCTGCGATGTAGGTAAAGCTTCCCAGGAAATCGGTTTTGAACCATACGCGATCAATGCCAAAGCCTGCTCTGATGCCAGGTTCGTAGTTATATCCAAGATACTGGTATCTACCCGTTCCGGTGACATTGTCTGTGATAAAGTTGGAATCGAAAAGGGCTGCGTAGTCGAGCTCTTTGCCACAAGGCATCCAATAGAGAAACTCTGCGGTGATGTTGTAGCCCCCATACCAGTCGCATTTAGTACCACAGTCACGTTCATAGCAGATCGCGTGACAGAGACTGGAGATGGCTAGTGAACTTGCAAGAATAAAACAGGTTAGGTGTGCACATTTCATAAAAGCGAGCTATAGCACAGATGGAAATTATTTGAGTATAGAAATTATTTGATCTCGAGGAATAACGGGCGCATCCTCGTTGATTCCCTCGCAACTGGCTGCAGTGTTTTGCCACGTTTGTTCCGATTCAAGATTTTGCGGCCAAAAGGGAAAGGTGCGGCATTGTTTGGGACGAATGGGATAGACAGAACACTTTTTTCCGTCTAAAAAAACGCAATCAAATAGAGGTCCTGGTTTTTCACGCAGAGAAAAGCGATCTTCGACTTGTCGGATATAAGATTTGACAAAATCTTCTAAAGAAAGATTAAGGAAGTTTGCCATTTCGACAATTTCTTCTTCGGAGAGAAACACATATCCAGGGGCACCGGTGCAACACTTACCGCACCCTGTACATTTAAATTTAAGTCCCTCTTTAATCCAGTTCAAATTCCTCATCGATCTATATTGGCACAATGTGGTAATGTTTGCAACATGAAGCAGCTTCTTATGTTGTTAACTTGTTTTTTTCTTTTCTGTTCTTCTCTCTTTGCTGAACAGGAAGCGCAAGCACCTGATTACTTTCGTCCTTTGACCCCTGAGGACAAGGAGAATATCAACTATATTGTTGATACTCTCTCTGATAAATCGGCAATCACTCTCCTGATTTATCAAAAAAATCTTGAAGAAACAGGGGGGAAAACAAGACCAATCCACCCCTTAAAGTTTCTATACTACGTCTTTACTGATCCGACTCTTCGAGCGGCCTCCCATAAGATTCGCCCTGTAGTTTGGCGTCGTTTCGTTCAAGGATTTGAACCTAGCTTTGAAGAAGAGGACAAGAGAAACAATTTAAAAATGGCAGCAATAGAAGATTTTTCGTCTGGGGTTCGCGTCAAAAAGGAAAAGATTCTTTCTTTGCTCAGAGCAAAGAAGTGGTCCGAATTTATGAATCTTGTCTTGGAAGAAACGAAGGAGGAAAGCTCCCCTTAGAGAGAAGCCTTCCTCTTCTACTGGACTACATGCGCCAGACAACGCCGATGTTCAAGATGTTGGCAGCAACATTTTTTGCTTGAGCTGTTACTTCATGATCTTGGTATCTAGGATTGCCAAGGCCTCTGTAACGGTATTCTGCAAAAATGCTCCAAGTTTTGCACCATGAGTAAGCAATACCCGCAATCCCTTGATAAGCAAATACTACTTTTTGGTCGCTGAATCTTGTTGACGAATGCTTGTTCATCCAAACAGTTGCACCACCAACACCGCCGCCTACATAGGGGGTAATGTTGCAGAATGCATTGTTCCAACCCCAGTAGCCGTTCACCATATAATGGAATATGTTTAGGCCACCGTCGTCTTTAAAATTGATCTCAAGATCATCGTCTCTAAAGTTTTTGAAGCTGTTTCTGTACCAAGCAAAATCAACTTCTGCTGCAAAGCCACCGCACCATTCATAACCAATCGAACCACCAGCGCCACCGCCTACATTATAGTCCAGTTTACCTGAACCGAAGGTAGGTAGGGAGCTGTTTGTTGGATCTTCTGATCCATTTGTTGTAATGGTTGTGTTTCTCATCCAGCTAAAGCCGCCGTAGGCAGACACATAGTAGTTGCCGCTTGGTGGGCAGCATGGAACGCAGCAAGGCGTGCAAGGATTGCAAGGCATAGCGCACGGTGCACATGGTGGTGGGCAGCATGGTTTTGCACATGGCTTAGGACATGGATTGCAAGGTGCACATGGGGCGCATGGCTTGCATGGGTCACACGGATTACAGGGGTTACAACCATTGTTGTATCCCGCTATAAGTGATGGGGAGGCAGCCAGTAAGCTCATTACGGCTGCTAAACGAAGTAGATTCTTCATTGAATACCCTCCTCAGGATTTACTACTTATAATTAAAAAAAGTCCTTAACTTTTTTTCTATAAGGCTTTCTCTCATTTTTCTGTAAGCATTATTTTTTTGAGGGGAGGGGTGTTTGATTCTACCTATTTAATATTCAAAGACCTAAGACTAGAAAGTAGGCGGTTCTTATTTAGTTTTGCGATGTAGATGCTCTCGTCATTGCATCCATAAGCTAGATAAATGTAGGGAGGGTCTACAACGAATCCACCGGGGAATGTAACCACTTTACCTGCTCTGTAAGAGGGTTTTTTATAAAAGCCTTTTCCTCCGAAGGGGTGTGGACTGACCGCTGTTAAGCGAAAAGGGGGTTGTGCTTCGAAGGTATAGGCGCCGGTGAAGTAGTGGGGTACGGAGTGCATTTGTAGGTTAGAGATGCCGTAGCACATGGAATGAAAGAAGGCTAAATACTGGCCATCAACAAGAAGAGCTGTCGTTCCTCCTCTTAAGGGGAAAGGAGCGGTTTTGGAGTATAAATCCCATCTAATAGGGGCAGTTGTCTCAGCAATTTTGGGAGATAGGCCATGATCAAGGGGTATTTGCAAAACTTTGTGAGGATTGATGCTATAGCTCATAAGAAGCTGGTTATGATAATCAAAGGGCACCCAGTTTTTTTCCTCTCTGTGCTCCCTGTGAGTTTCTAGATCGCGGAGCTGAAGGGGTTGACCTGCTTCCATTTGGCCATCTTTTTCGGTCAGTTTAGAGATGAAGATTTTTCGTCTGTAATACTTTCCTTCAGCTCCTTGTTCTTTGCCTAAGTCATTAAAGACAATGTAGATTTCACCATTGACTTGCACAAGCCTTGGGTCTTCTGGGTTGTTTATAGGCGTATCTATAGAAGGGGGGATGTTAAGGTGGTGCCCTTCTCCTATTCGTTCAAAATTGCTACTCAGGAAAACAGTGCCTAACGTACTCACATACCGAGGGCCTTGGTTCCGATAGGCGAGTAAGTAACCCTCTTTGTAGGGCACAATGCTAGGATTGATGGCGTTCGCTCCTGGAATGGTGATCTTTTTTAACTCAAGAACAAGTGGTTCGAAGTTTTGTATATTAATTCTTGATACTTTAGCTTCAAGGGACGCTAGGAAAATGATCCAGATAAAAAGATGAGCTACAAATCTCATGGTCCTGTGGGGATTAAAATTTCTAGTAGTTTTGTTTTGCTAAGCGTGGCGATGGCAGTAGATCTGTTGCTAAACCGAAAGAAAGCATAGATAAGGTTGCCTTTTATGACAAGCTCCCCAGAGATGCCCATAAAAATCTTTCAACAAGGGGTACGCACTCCTTCTTAAAGAAAGGTTTGGGGTTTGTTTGTGTATACACAATTAAAATGAAGAATTGGTTTTCGTGCCCGCGCCCATGCCCTTGCCCGACTTTATTTAACTAACTCTACGTACTATGTGCCTTAGCCAATTTTGTAAGCATTGCAACAATACGCAATATCAATTCACGCCCTTTTTTATGCTGTTATTCGGCCTTGTAGGATAAGTCACCCTTCGGTCGACTTATCCTAAAATATTGTATCTCTTTTCTCAAATTATTTTAGATAATGCACGATCGAATAAAAATAAAGCACTGGAAGGCTATCTCAAGACATCAAAAATATGCCTTCATTATCTTCCACCCTATTCACCGAATCTCAATCCCATTGAACGGCTTTGGAAAATCATGCGTGAAAATACGACTTATAACACATATTATGAAAAATTTGAATCGTTTACAGAGAGCATTCGAGGCTTTTTTAACAATCTCACCCTGCTCAGAAATGTTTTAGAGACCCGTATTAATGACAATTTTCAAAAAATCATCTTAGCTCCAGTGCAGTTTTCAAGATGACTGGGTATATACTATATTGGATGCGAGTATGGTCAGGAGGTTTCCGAAAATAACCAAAATGGAGATTGTTGAGACTGTATACGCTAGGAGAAAAACTTTACCGGCTTTTGAGCCTGGAGCATACATATTAAGCATCTGAAGAGAGTGAAGAGTTACTGTAGAGGATAGAATGATGGTGCTCCATCCCCAAACAAAAACTTCTCGTGTGAGGGGAAGGCTAGGGATCATGCCCATAAAGGATGCTGCAACGCCAGAGCCGCCTAGAAGTCCCAAACCCATCATGGGGAGAACGTCAAGAAGAACACGACTTCTCCCATAAAAGTAAGTGCTCTGGGGACGCAATGTCGCTGCTGTAACAACACCATGAGGGGAATTGGAGATGGTCATAACAATTTATAGTTTGTGCGTAAAAACAAAGTAGTAACAAGAATAGACATTAATAATAAGTACAATTTATGAGTGGAGCGTGATTTTTGAAGCACCTTGCTATATATGCAAACAATCTGATTCTCAATTGTTTAATTTATTTGTGTGTAACGCCTTTCTGGAGATGGAATTCAAACAGAAGCGTCCCTTTGATGACATCAAAAACTTTCACCGTTTCTTTGATGCCAATGAGAAGAACTTTTGTTTCCACCTTTAATTTCTCCACTTCTTCGGTGCTGCCTTGGATGAAGTTGTGCAAGCGCTCTTTTGTGTTAAGGCTCCATTTGCTGACTTTTCCATGTAAGGAGCCCGTAACTAGCAGTGCCTCACGCATTGAAACATCAAGGCAGGTGATTCCACTGTCTTCTTTTTCGGAAGTCCAAATGCAGGCTCCAGTTTCGATAATCCATTGTCGGACTGTTTGATCGTCTGATCCAGTATAGAGAGATTCGTTTCGTAGCGCAAGGCAGGTGATCATGCGTTCGTGTCCTTGAAACGTACGAAGACACCTGCCATCTGGAATAGCCCACATTTTGACAGTGCGGTCCTCTGAACCTGTAAAGAGCCGCTCTCCTTGCGTTGAAAGACATCGAATTAATGTAGAGTGTCCTGAAAAAGTAGTGACACAAGAACCCGTCTCAATATCCCACATTTTCGCAGTGGAGTCCCAGGAGCCGGTGAATAGGAATCCTTCACGAGTACTAAGACAGAAAATGTTCTTTCGGTGTCCTTCCAACGTGTGTTTCATATCTCCTGTGTTGATGTTCCATATTTTTGCTATAGGTTCCTTTGTATGTGCTGTTGCAATGAGATATTCTCCTTCTACAGCAAGATTCGAAATCATCGTTTTGAAACCTTGGAAGGACATCGCTTCGAATCCTTGGAAGGAGCCATTGCAACGCCCGTCAATACGACTCCAGCTTTTGATGCTTCCGTCTTCGGAGCCAACAAAAAAAGTGTTGTCGTGTAACAAACATCTAGTAACCCTGGTATTTCCGCCGCTAAGACCTGTATTCGGAGAAGGAATAGGATGTGCCTCTAGCAATTTTAAACCTACTTGAAAAAAATCAGCTTTTACTAGTTGACGCCACAAACTACAAACCTTACTAACTTTTAACAAATCCTTCGGCTCAAGGTAATTAAATATTTTACTTAAAACCTCGTTTGGTACTGCTGATTGGAATAAAACTCGTCCGGAAGGGTGCATAAAAAAACCTGTATAAAAATTTGCAATAATAGATTAAGCGTATCACAAAACATATTTTATTTCCATTATAATGTTTTATTTATTGTAAATAATATATTTTTCTATCACCCACAAAACGGTTGTTTTCATAATGACATCAAAGTTGTTGGGTTTTCTGGAGGGTAGCAGGAAATGATAGCAATAATAGATGGGAACTGTAGCCAAGAAAGGGGGGGATGGGTATATACCAAAATCGTCAAACAGTAGGAGGTTGTGATGCATATTGCCCAAATTGCCCCTTTGCATGAAAGTGTTCCTCCAAAGCTTTACGGTGGAACGGAGCGCGTAGTCTCTTATTTAACAGAGGCTCTTGTCGATCTGGGGCATAAAGTTACCCTTTTTGCAAGTGGGGATTCGATCACAAAAGCAGACCTTGTTCCTTGCTGCCATAGAGCCCTTAGGCTTGATAAGAAATGTATCGATCCTCTTGCTTATCATGTGGTTATGATGGAAAAAGTAAGACAACAATCAAGCGGTTTCCACCTAATTCATAATCATAATGACTACACAGCGTATCCAATGCTTCGGAAAATTGTGAAGCCCAACTTAACAACGCTCCATGGTCGGCTCGATATCCCTGAGCTTCAGTCTATCTATCAAGAGTTTAATGATATACCTCTTGTATCGATTTCTAACTCCCAGCGGGCGCCTCTACCATATGTGAACTGGTCTGGGACCGTGTACCACGGATTGCCTAAGGACTTGTATAAGTTTCAGCCAGGGCCTGGAAAATATTTGGCGTTTATCGGACGTGTTAGCCCGGAGAAAAGGGTTGATAGTGCGATTGAAATTGCCCTTGCTTTAGGAATGCCTCTTAAGATCGCTGCCAAAGTGGACCGTGTCGATGAAGAGTATTATATGACAAAGATTAAACCGATGATGCAAAGTTCTCTCATCGAATTTATTGGAGAAATTGGTGAAGCAGAGAAGGGAGAGTTTTTAGGCAGCGCCATCGCTCTTCTTTTTCCGATCGATTGGCCAGAACCATTTGGGCTTTGTATGATTGAAGCGATGGCATGCGGGACGCCTGTGATTGCAAGAAGAAGGGGATCAGTAGAAGAGGTAATGCGTGATGGGGTTTCAGGCTATATCATCGATACCATCGAGGAGGCGGTGGAAGCTGTTAAAAAGGTGTCACTTCTTAGCCGCAAAGGATGCCGCGAGGAGTTTGAAAACAGATTTACAGCAGAACGGATGGCAAAAGATTATCTTGCTCTCTATGAAGGACTTTTGAAGACAAGAACGGAGCTTACCCTTGCCATTTAAGGAAGAAGAGGCTCGCTGTCCGAAGGATATCATTCAGCTCGAGAAGCACTACTACATCAGGGCTTCTTCTGCTCTTGCCGACCAACGTACGAGGGTGCTTAAACATGGTGATCTTTTTGCTGTGCTCGATCGATATGGCGATGTGCAGCCAGTGGGGCAGGGGGAACAGGGGCTTTTTTTTGAAGGAACAAGACATTTAAGCCATATGGAGTTGCGGCTTAATGGCAGACGCCTTCTTCTGTTGGGCTCTGAAATCCAGAGAGATAATGTTGCTTTTACCGTGGATTTGACAAATCCTGATTTTCCAGAAGGATCAAGTCTTGTTTTACCGCGCGACAATATCCACCTTTTTCGACTTTCCTTCCTTTGGGATGGAAGCTTTTATCAAAGGCTAAGGCTGAAGAATTTTCATAGCGAGCGGGTTGAATTTGTGATCACGTTAACCTATGAGTCTGACTTTGCCGATATTTTTGAGGTCAGGGGGACAAAGAGAGAGCGAAAAGGACAAATTTTATCTCCTTTGATTGAAAGATCAGCGCTAACGCTACGCTATCTTGGCCTCGATGGTGTAGAGAGAAGAAGCCGTATCACTTTTTCAAAAGAGCCAGAGTCAATCACAAAATCCGACGTTTCTTTTCATTTTCAGCTTGAACCAAAGGAAGTAGAAGAGTGTATCATTGTGCTTACATGTGAAGTAGAAGACGAGAGTAAAGCGCCTCTACCCTATATGGAGGCCTATAACCAAGCCCTCGCACATCTTCGGAAGGTAGAGGCGCAGGATTGCCAAATCATAAGCTCTAACGCACAGTTCAATGATTGGTTTTACTCCTCGTTTGTCGATTTCAATATGATGATCACAGAAACAAAAGAGGGGCTATATCCTTATGCGGGCGTGCCTTGGTTCTCTACGACGTTTGGTCGTGATGGGATTATCTCTGCGCTCCAATATCTTTGGATCCAGCCGAATGTCGCAAAAGGAGTGCTTCTTCACCTAGCTGCAACGCAGGCCAAAAAAACGGATCCAGAAAGTGATGCAGAGCCAGGAAAAATTGTGCATGAAATGAGGCGTGGTGAGATGGCAGCGCTTCATGAAATTCCTTTTGGCAAGTATTATGGTAGTATTGATTCCACGCTCCTTTTTCTCTATCTAGCTCATGAATACTATAAGCGAACATCGGATGAAAAGACAATTGAGCAGCTCTGGCCTGCGATCATGCTCGCTTTGAACTGGGTCGAAACATATGGCGATGTCGATAAGGATGGTTTCATAAAGTACACGAAAAAAGCAAGGCGAGGCCTTGTGCACCAAGGATGGAAAGATTCTCACAATTCGGTTTTTCATAGTGATGGGTCGAGTGTGGTTCCGCCAATTGCTCTTTGTGAAGTACAGGGATATGCCTTTGCAGCGCTTCTTGGTGTTGCAAGTCTTGCTCGTGTGATGCAGCAAGATCCCCTTGCGGCTCGTCTTGAGATGAAGGCGTTTAAGTTAAAAAGGGATTTTCATAAAGCTTTTTGGATCGAGGAGCTTGGAACCTATGCGATTGCACTTGATGGAGAGGGTAGGCCTTGTAAAGTGGTGACGTCGAACGCCGGGCAGTGTCTTTTTACGGGTATTGTAGAAAGGGATGTGGCTCCCACCCTTGTGAAGACCCTTTTTCAACAAGATATGTTCTCTGGCTGGGGCATCCGCACGCTTAGCTCTGAGGATGGGAATTTTAATCCGATGTCGTACCACAATGGGTCTGTGTGGCCTCATGATAACTCTCTGATTGCTCTGGGGTTAAAGAGATACGGCTTTCATCAAGAAGTGCTCAGGCTTATGAAAAGCTTTTTGCAAGCAAGCCTTTATACGGAGCAAAAGAGGCTGCCTGAGCTTTTTTGTGGTTTTCCACGAAGAGAAAGTGAGGGGCCGACGCCCTATCCGGTTGCCTGTTCTCCTCAGGCGTGGGCATCTGGCGCCGTCTTTTTATTTATACAGGCAGCAGTAGGCCTTGAAATCGATGCGCCGTCTAGCAGAGTGCTCTTTAAAATGCCTGCGCTGCCTGACTTTCTCCATTTTTTGGAATTTCGCAACCTGCGAATTGGTGATGCAACTTGTGATTTTGTGGTGAAGAAAAAAAATGAGAGTGTCTTTGTGAACTTGATCAGCAAATCAGGCGATCTTTCCTTTCTTGTCGAACAATAAAAAGAGTACTCTGTGAATAGAAAAGGAAGGGTTCAGTTTGCGCCCTGATTTTTTTTAGGATTCAATAGGTCTGTCATATACAACTCCATTTGGTAATGGGGAACAGGATGCCAAGACGCAATAAACTCCTGGGTGACCTTAAAGCCAGCTTTCTTATAAACGTGGATGGCACGTTTATTGGTGGCTTCGGGATCGATCAGGACCTTTTTTACCTTTGGAAAATGGTTAATCAAGAACTGGTGAATCATCGGGACTGCAAGTCCTTTTCCTAAATAATGGAGATCACAAATAAACAAGTCTAAGGTGGTCGCTTCAGAGCCTTCAGGAGAAGTAATCAGGAAGGCAAAAGGGGTGCTTTCGTGATACCCAATCCAGTAAGTAGTGGTGGACTCTCCATGAAAGAAGCTTTCTAGACCGTTTAATGTGTTTTGAAGCCCTTGTCCATGAATCCATTCTTTGATGTGGTCTTGCTGCAACCATGTATGTATTAAGGCAATTTGGCATGATTCGGCAGGTGAAAAATAAAACTTAGATGAGCACTCGCAAGTTTTTTCTGATTCTTTGTCGGATTGGCTAGGGCTATGATCGGCGATTGGTTTGTACATGTCAGGCAAAAAGCCTTTGACATGTAAAGCCATCAAAATATCGTCGATGTACCCATTTCTAGTTTTTACATGGCGTTTCAAACAGCCTTCTTCTAAGAAACCCATTTTTTTGTAGAGGGAAATCGCCTTTGTGTTTGAGGCTCTAACGTTTAATTCAATTTTTTCAATCGATTCCGATTGCTTTGCCCTTTCTATGAGTTTCTTGATCAGCTGAGTTCCCACTCCGAGATTTTGAAATCCTTTGTGGACAGCGATATTTAGCTGGGCGATATGTTTAAGCGATTGGAGAGGGCGTGTTTCTAAAAACGCATGGCCTGCTATGGAGCCGTTATATTCGGCTACAAAATAAATGCAATTCGAAGATTCAATGGTTTTTTTTACATTCTGCTCGCTTAGTTCAGATGGCAGAGAGCAGAAGAATCCTGGCTCTTCTGCAATTTCTTGCTCAGCCTTGACTATGCTTGCAGTATCCTTTAATTCTGCTTTTCTGATAATCGCCTTCAAGCTTTCGCCTTGGATGTGAATTTTAAAACAACCATGGGATGGGGTTTTGGTTCTGCAATTGTCTTAACACTTTTCTCAAAGTGCCCCTTTGTATAGCCGTTTACGACCTTTTCCCAGAAATTCAAGGCTGGTTGGTTTTCAGGGATTTGAGACGTTTCCCATATTCCCGGAAATTGGTTGAAAACGCATTCTGCTGCTTGGCGTCCTACACCTTTGCCTTGGAATTTGGAGACGACAAAAAATTCTCCAACATTCCAGTCTACGTCTTTTGTGCATCCCTCTTTATTGATTAATACAAATCCGGCTAATTCGTTGTTAGCTTTTATCAAAAAGGCATGGCGGTCTGGCTTTTCGCAATAAGAGCTGAGATCGATACACTCAAAAAGGCCATTTGCAGGAATTTCCCATCCGCTTAAGAATCCGCAATATCTAGACATTTCATAGACATAGAAACGTCCAAGATTTTGGATGATTTCTTTGTCTTTTTCGCAAGCCTTGCACAGGGAAATTTCAAAATAGTTCATGGAGGAGTCTCAGATATTGGTTAACACCAGTTTGCAATATGCTCGAGCGCTTCCCCACTGTAGAGAATTCCAAGGTGCGCCCTCCCTTCCACAAGAAGCTTTTTTCTTTCATTTTGCTGTACAAGAGCATCATGGCAAGGCACAATATAATCGTGGGTCCCTGCAATCGTATGGAGATTTATCGGCTGATTTTTTGAGATGTATTCCCAGATTGTATCGACCTTTTTCAATAAAGCAGAACCGTTTACATGGCGGTTGAAAAAACAATCGGAGACTTTAGCTCTGCCTGCAATCGTAATGACATTACGAACTTGGACATGCGGAACCTTTTCGTTTGTGATGTAGGCATAGTGGAGCGCCTCAATCCCACCTGCGGAATGACCAATAAGGTCAATCTTAATCGTCTTTTTGCCCTGTTTGGCATAAAGCTTTGCTATGTAGGTAATTTTTTCTTTAATCTTCTCTTCTGTTCCAGGTCCATACCCTCCCAAGTTCAGAGTAAAACCAGGTCCTTTGCCTGCCTTTTTCATTGTATAAGCAACCCCGAGGGCAGAGGCTTGGTTGCCATGGACGCCGTGTAGAAAGAGATAGGGAGTCGCTTCCAGTTCTTGCTCGTTTAGGGTTTTGGGGTTAAGGCCGAACCAGTGAAATTCCTCGAATATCCCCAAAGGGCCCGTGAGTATTGCAAAAATATGGGTGTTTATCTCGGTGATCCAAGCCACAGAAAAAGTATAGACCCGTTTCACAAGGTCAGGAACGTATACCCCGATCCGGCTTAGTGGAGAGGAGTGAAAAATACAATCTGGAAAATCGAGGAGCTGACCGATGACATTCACGACTATTTGCCCTTTTTTAGGGCAAATTTTAACATGATGGCCATCTTAGGTCAATAGATTTAGAGGGACTCGCCGTTCCAGTCAAGATCGTGAGTATAAGCTGCCGGAATCTTTACTTTAAGCCGTAGGCTATCGTAGACAAAAAGCGGCATTAAAAGAATTTGTGACAGAAAAGGTTTGAGATCATACGCGTTGAAGACGACGTCTTTTATGACAAAAAGTTTTTTGAAAAAATCGATAAGAGAATCTGTTGGCGGTCTATGTTTCCAACCATACATAACCATGCCGGATACAATTTGCTTTTTTGTTCCGATCTTGGGGAAGATGGGCTCATGTAAGTCTTTTAAGAAGGCGCGGTCTAAGCGTTCGTCTTTGCTAAAGAGGTAGAGCCCGCTTGTTGCTCTTGGGTTGCACTCGATGGCAAAGAGTAGACCGTCTTCTCTTTCGAAAAAGTCAAATGCGATTTGCCCTGTATAGTGATCTTTTTTCACAAAGTCCCGCACCCACTTGGCAATCAGTGGGTGTTCGATAGCCTGAAAGGTGAGGCAAGAGCTTTGGTCAACCGTATAATCCACAGGATAAAGGGCGTGCGCTGTGACTTTTCCGTTCTTACAGACGGAGTAACTGCAAAACTTCTGCCCTGTGAGCCACTCTTGCGCAATCCAGGGGTTATGGTCTTCAAATGTAATTATGGGTAGAGGGTTACTAGGGGCTAGTTTAATCACCTTTTGAGCAGCTCTTGAATAGCATGGCTTTAGGGCAAATGTCTTATGTTTAGGTAACTTTTGCAGGTCTTTTTGACTTTTGATCAGATGGGTTTCTGGTATGGCAAATCCATATCCTTCCAACTTTTTCATAAAAAGCCATTTGCTATGCAGGTTGTGGAGCGCTTCAAAGTTTGTGCTAAAAACCTCACACATAGTTTGTAGCCGATCAAGACCCTTGGAAAGATAGAGGATCTCTTCCCACATAGGAATCACAAATTCTATTTGGTTTTCCTTCACAATAGAGACCATAGCATCTATAAATTCTTGGTTCTTAAACCTAGGGCTTGGGACCTGGAAACTTTTTGTCACAGCATTGGAGAACCGGCAGATATGTAGAGGGGAGGTCTCTGCTACATAGATCTCATGACCTGCAGCATGAAGTTGTCTTGCCAAATCGAGAGAGAGAGGGCTTCTTCCCCCTGTAAGAAGTATTCTTTTCCTAGAAATGGTCCGTCTCCTATGTGTGAGTGTAAAAATTTTAATATAAAGATTGCGGATTTAAATGCAATTTCTAGTTTTTTGGCACAAAAAACGGTTCAGGGCAAAGGTGGTGGGGACAAGAAAGGTCCACACGATGGCGATAAGAACAAATGTTGACGAGGCAGGGATAGTCACAACCCCGACGCGCTGCCCGGCCCAATAGGTAAGGGGGCCGCCGACTCCTCCGAACAAGGCGGAAGTGAAGGGGCGGTTTTGCATCCATTGCATAGAGTGATTAAAAGTGGTTGCAAAAAAGGCATAAAGGCAAAGGACCCAAAGAGGGGCAATCCTCTCATCGAAGTGGTTTGGACTTCTATAGTCGATGAGAGACTGAGAGACAAAAAAAGTGTCCAGGCAAAAGCCGATGGTCACAACAAAGCAGAGAAGGAGAAACTCCTTAAGTTTGTCTTGAATGATGAGGAAGTGAAGGGAGCATGAGACAACAGTAAAGACAAGAGCATAGACAATCTTTCCGTTTAAAGCTGTAGCAATACAGACAAACCACAGTGCATAAAAGAGGATCACATTGAAAACGCGGAGCATCAGGTTAAATAGATAAGTGATGCTTGTTTTAAACGCCAGAAAAAAGGGGCGGTTTTCAGAGAAACCGTTGCTTTTAATGAAGAGTCGCGCTATTTTTCATGGTTTATGAAAGGGAGTTATAGCATTGCCAAGACGCTTGAGAATGCGTCTAGTTACCAGTTGCAATTTTGGGAGCTTGCCCAGGATGTCCAGCATGTGCGAAGGGGCATGGATTTAAGCGATCTTTTTTTTATCCGTTCTGTGATTGCTGAAGAACGTCCGTCGCAGATCATTGAGTCAGGACGCGCACTTGGCCAAAGTACGCTTCTTCTAGCAAAGTGTTTTCCCGATATCCCAGTGATCAGCATCGAACATGATCGAGACCATCCTGACGCATCTATTGCACTTTTGCGCTTGAAGGATTGCAAAAATGTCACCTGCCTTTTTGGAGACGCAAGAGATTTGCTGCCAGAGCTTGTTCGCCCGGGCGATGTGGTTGTGATTGATGGTCCGAAAGACTTTCGTGCCTTAAAGCTTGCTTACCAAGTGATTCGTAAGAAGAAGCCTGCTTTTGTTTTTATACACGATTGCAATCACGGAAAAGGGATCCGCTCTTTTTTGCAGAAGAATGTTCCCCATGCCTTTTTTAGCGATGATCCAGAAATTGTCACAAGATACTGTTCGCTAGACCATTACAAAAGCCGAGAGGAATTAAAGTATTGGCAGAAAAGAGAAGACTTTCCTGTGGGAGTAAGTTATGCAGGCGCTGTTGCCTGCATTCCGTACCAGCCTCGGTTTCCAAGCTTCTGGCAAGTTTGTAAGTTGCGTGTAGCGCGACTTTTGGATAATTTGTTTAGGCAAAGGAGTGCCACTTGAAAAAGGTGTTGCACGAGCTAAATCTAGATGTTGTTGGCGGCGTGGAATATCTTTTAAAGAACTTTCTTGAAAAAACCCATACCAAGTATCATCACTTACTTGTTACAAATAAAACGATTCATCCCCATCTAGCAGATTCTGTAAAGACACACTCTGCCTCGATACATTATTTAAAATACTGGGGACCACTTAAACTGCCAGGGCTTTTTAGGCCTTGGAGGGCAAGAGCAATTTTTAATAGGGTGCAGCCTGATGTGGTGGTTTCTTGGAACAGATTTGCAACTAGACATTCGTGGCGCGTTCCTTTTGTGTATTACGATCATGGTGCTTCGTGGTTTCAGGAAGTAACCAGAGAAAGCCGAGAATTTGTGCAAAACGCAACTTCGATGCTCGCCTGTTCCCACGCAAGTCGGCGAATGCTGGAGCTTAAGTTCAATGTCACCCAGCCAATTCAAGTTATACGCAACCCGGTCCGACCTGACATCTACTCAGAGTTTCATCCCATAAAAAAAGTGCCGAAAGATCGACCCATTCGTTTTGGTGTAGCGGGTAGAATGATTCCTGTGAAGGGAATACCGCTTACGTTTCACGCCCTTCACGCCCTGCGTAAACAGGGTGTAGATGTGGAGCTCTATCTAGCAGGAGATGGCGAAGATCGAGACTCGCTTTTCAATCTTTCTAAAAAGTTGGGTTTGGAAAAAGAGATCCGCTTTCTTGGGGTTGTAAAAAATATAGGGGAATTTTATCGGAAAATTGATATATCCCTTTGCCCATCCTTGCGAGATCCACTTCCCCTTGTGGCTCTAGAATCCCTTGCGTGTGGCTGTCCCGTTGTGGCGGCGCAGGTAGATGGTTTTCCAGAAGTTGTGAATGAAGGATTGACTGGTTTTTGCATGCCTCCTAAGCTGCCTGTTGGGGATTACCCGGGTTTTGGAGGAAGTCTTACAAAGCTTCCTCGGTATGTCTATGATCCAAAGGCAGATACCATCAGGGCCCCAGCTCTCGTGTCACCAGACGATATTGCTGAGGCTTGCCTAAAAGTGTTGGACCGGCTTCCAGAAATGAGCCAGGAGGCCAAAAATAGAGCAGGGGAGATGTTTCAGTTTTCATGCTATCTACGCGCGCTTGAGAAGGGAATCTATGGAGCTGTTATACACTAAAGGATGTTTGTATGATGAGAATTTATATCTTTATTATTTGCTGTCTTTTTGGGTTTTCGGATTTTGTTTTTGCAGACTCGTTTGGCTATATTACGGCAACCACATATAACATTGGAGATGACATTCAAGGACTTGCAGCTGAGGCACTGTTGCCAAAAGGGAGCATACCGATTAATCGTGATTTAGTAAGCCTGTTTTCCCATGAGACAAAAGTTTCCACCATCCTTAATGGGTGGTATATGTGTACGAAAACAATCTCTTGGACAAGAAAAGACATTAAAGCTCCAGAAAAAAGTTGGCCTCCTGCCGCTGCGATCGATCCTCTGCTTATCTCTATATTCTTTACGCCTAAGTTTCAGTCGACAGCGTTTAATGAAGAAGGGATTGCATACTTAAAAGCCAATGGTCCGGTAGGTGCAAGAGATCACTTTACCTTGAAAGAGCTTGAGAAACGCGGTATTCCCTGCTACTTCTCTGGCTGTTTGACCCTCACGATGGACAATCCCTATACCGAAAGGGAAGATGTCATTTATGCAGTTGATATTGATGATACGTCCTTAGCGTATCTCAAGGCGCATACGAAAGCAAAAGTGCTTGCCATCACACATAGAGTGCCCAAAGAAATCGTTCTGAACGAAAAGCAGCGCAAGGCCTACGCAGAGGGTCTTTTGAATCAATATCGAAAAGCAAAAGCTGTTGTGACAACAAGGTTACACGCAGCGCTACCCTGCCTTGCGTTTGAAACACCTGTTCTTCTTTTACAAATTGATGACAAGGATCATCGCTTTGATGGGTTAAAAGAACTTGTGCGCAGCACAACAAAAGAAGACTTTGTGCAAGGAAAAACTGACTTTGATTTTGATAATCCTTCTGAAAATCCCAAGGGATATCTTGCCATACGCTCTGATCTTAAGAAGAGAGTAGCAGATTGGGTTGCCAAGAAGACTAAAGTTTCAGCTTCTTCATAAGAGGGGCTCCGATATAGGTTAAGATGGCGTGAAAAAAACGCCAAAAGAGCCTTCTCTTTTTAGAGAGATGGGAGGTATAGATCGCGTTGTACTCAATCACAAGGTCTGCCCTGCGTAGAGTTTTAAAAGAGGAGGCGCCAGAACTCTGGTTGAGGAGCATGCCGTTTTCTTTCGCCTTTTCCATCATATGGAACGAGAGCAGGCGATAGAGCCCTGTTTCTTCCGGCTTGTCTAGGTCGTAGCCAAAGATGGGGCAGGTGAGAACCCCTTCTCTCCAGTAATACCCCTGCACAGCATCAATGCCCGCTTGTCCGCGTAACACGTTGAGAGAGATCGGTTTGTTTTGAACAAGATGTGTAAAGTACTTTTCGTTAAATTGTAGGTTTAAAGAGGAGTGTTTTTTTATGTAGAGTTCACGGTAGAGTGCTGTGATCCGAGGGATATCCTCCATCTGGACGGTTTCAGTTCCTCCTCTTGCATACTCTTGCTTTTCGTAGAGCTTTTGATCTTTCTTATAGCAGCGAGAAGTGTAGTACTTTTTCTCTGCCCCATGGATAAAATAGACAGGTCGACTAGGAATCAGCTTGTAGTTTTGCTTTTTTAACTGCTCGCAAAGCATAGGGCTTGCGAGGGGGTCGACAGTGCGAAAGAAAATCGCATGATCTGGATAGTGATTCTTTAGAAAGCGGGTAACCTCATGAACCTGATCATCTTTTAAAGGGGGGTAGAGACTAGTTGTAAGGAGCCAGTTATTGACGAGGACGACTTTGTTGATTTGGCCTAGTTTTAGCGATTTTTGCAAAAGCAAGACGAGGCTAGTTGCTGCTTTTTTTAGCGCCTTACTTTGGATATGTTGCGCTTTTTCCATCGCAAAGCCTGCATACTGTGCGTAGGGGGAGCAGACAAACCCGTTTTCATATTCCTCTTTATTGATAGTAAGGGGCATAACGATGTCATCGACTAAGAGTATTTTTAGGTCAGTTTTGACGTTATCGATAAAGGTGTGAACACCTTCTTTCACAAGGGGAACTAAGTAGCTTTTTGGATCAATCCCTTCCTTTTTTTCTGGCCAAGGCAAGGTGTCGATATTTGTAGAGTCGTAGATGCGTACGCGATCAGATTGCATTGCTTTAGGAAACAAAAAGATCTAATATTTGGCAACCAAAACTTCGAACCCGAGACCTTAAGGACTCTTAAGTCAATCTGAGCATCCTCAAAGTGTTATCCAAGGTCTTTTAGTTCTTGTTTAAAGCCTAAAAAAAACTTGATATTCTTCAGGCTAGCAGGTAGCATGAGCCCATGATACGATTCTCCTTTTTCATTTTTTTTCTGCTGTTTGTCCCTCTTCTAGGAGAAGAGGCTCTCTTAGAGCGGGTTCTTATAAAAAGAACGCGCCGCAATTATGAAAAGCCTTTAAGTCGTGAAGAAAGAGCACAAATTCAAGGGCTTGTAAAAACTTTAGCTCATGATTCCTATGCGAAGCTAATTTGGAATAAGACTGCGATCACAAAGACAGGGGATAGGGTGAATCACGTACATCCCCTCCGCTTCCTTGAAGCCATTTTTACAGACCTATCCACAACCAGGTCCCTGCATAAGTTGCAAGCACGCGGCTGGGTGTGGAGCGAGTTTGTGCAAGGGCTCAACCAAAGCTTAAAGGAAGAGTCAGAGAAAAAAAATATAACAGAGACGTTTGTTGTTGATTTTGCCTCAAATGTTAGAGGGAATCCAGAGGTTCTTTTTGCAATCATCCAGAAAAAGGATTGGAACCATCTTGTGAGCACACTTCTCCATGAACATTACTAATGTCTGTTTTTTCTCTCTCTTTCTTCTGATGAGTGTAATGCAAGCAGAAGAGGCCCAGTACCTTCTGAATGCCTCCTTTGATCCAACACGCGAGTTTTATGAGAAAATTAATAAGAGTTTTGAGGCGTGGTGGAAGGAAAAGAAGGGCAGGATTATAGTGGTTAGGCAGTCTCATGCAGGCTCCGGTAGCCAGGCTAGGGCTGTCATCCAGGGATTGCAGGCTGATGTGGTGACTTTGGCGCTTGCTTTTGATATTGATATGATTAGTAAAGGAACGAATTGGCTTCCCGCTGATTGGGCAAAGAGGCTTCCCAATCAAAGTGTTCCCTTCACTTCCACCATCGTATTTCTTGTGCGCAAAGGCAACCCTAAGAATGTTAAGGACTGGGATGATCTCGCCCGGGATGGAATAGTCGTCATTACCCCCGATCCTAAGACTTCGGGCGGTGCAAGATGGAATTACTTAGCAGCTTATGGTTATGCTCTGAATCATTTTGAGAGAGATGAGGCAAAAGCAAAAGAGTATATGAAGAAGTTGTTTAAGAATGTGCCCGTTTTGGAAACGGGAGCCCGCTCTGCGACAACAACCTTTGCAGAAAGAGGTATAGGCGATGTTCTCGTTACTTGGGAGAACGAAGCTCATCTTGTTTTAAAGGAGTTTGGAAAGGATAAATTCGACATCCTTATGCCCTCTCTTAGCATAAATGCAAAGATGCCTGTTGCTTGGATAGACAAGGTCGTAAATCATAAAGGGACAAGAACAGTTGCGAAGGAGTATCTTCGCTATCTCTATACAGAAAATGCCCAAGAGATAGCGGCTGAGAGCGATTTTAGGCCATCTGATGAAAAGGTGCAGGCACGCTATGCTGAACGCTTTCCTTCAATCCCCATGTTAGATATTGACAAAGATTTTGGAGGATGGGAAAACGTGCAGAAGAAGCACTTTGCAGATGGAGCCCTTTTTGACCAAATCTATCAACCCTAAGACGGTAATCCCTGGTTTTATTCCCACTTTCTCTCTTACCGTTTTTTATTTAAGTCTGATCGTGCTGATCCCACTGGGTGCTCTTCTGCTGCAGACGCAAGGGGTAGGATTTGCCATTTTCTGGAGCACTATTTCTTCGCCGAGGGTTGCTGCTGCCTTTCGACTAAGCTTTGGTGTTTCTTTTTTGGCAGGACTTTTTAGTGCTTTTTTTGGAACGATCATTGCATGGGTGCTCGTAAAATATCGATTTTCAGGAAGGCGACTATTTGACGCGGTGATCGACTTGCCCTTTGCTATACCTACAGCCGTTTCTGGGATTACGCTTGCATCTTTATACTCTAGCCGTGGACTACTCGGCGCCTTTTTAGTGAAATTTGGTGTGCAGGTGGCTTATACTCCTCTTGGGATTTTCGTAGCTCTTGTGTTTATTGGCTTTCCCTTTATTGTACGTACAGTGCAGCCAGCACTTGAAGAGCTCGACCAAGAGATGGAGGAAGCGGCATCTTCTCTCGGAGCAACCCGTAGGCAAGTATTTACAAAGATCATTTTCCCTCAGATTGTACCAGCACTTTTGACCGGATTTGCTTTGTCTCTTGCGCGCGCACTCGGAGAGTATGGGTCAGTGATCTTTATTGCGGGAAATATTCCTTACTTTTCTGAAATCGTTCCTTTATTGATTGTCAAAGAGCTAGAGCAATTCGATTACCAGGGGGCTAGCTGTCTTGCAGCGGCGATGCTTCTTGCTTCCTTCGGTTTACTTTTGTTTATCAATGTGATCCAGAAGGTCATGCGAAAAAAATTTGGAAAGGGCGTATCTTGAATTCTCTCTTACGCGAACCTCTTTGGGTGAAAACTGTTTTGCTTGGAATTTCGGGTCTTTTCCTTCTTCTTTTTGTGTTTCTCCCTGTGCTTACGATTTTCCAAAATGCCTTTACGAATGGCGGGGACGCTTATTTGTACGCTCTGTCTCATGAGGAGACACTTGATGCTATCAGACTCACTCTTGTTGTCGCAGCGATTGTTGTACCTTTAAATACATTGTTTGGTCTTGTAGCAAGCTGGGCGTGTGCTAAATTTTCATTCCCAGGAAAGCAAGTTCTTATTTCCCTCATTGAGCTTCCTCTTTCTGTCTCGCCTGTGATAGCAGGGCTTCTTTTTGTTCTGATCTTTAATATCCATACAAGTTTGGGGGAGTGGCTTTTTGCCTATGACATTCAGGTTCTTTTTGCAATGCCAGCTATTGTCTTGGCCACGCTTTTTGTTACCTTTCCGTATGTAGCAAGAGAGCTTATCCCTCTCATGCAACAGCTTGGAAGTGAAGAAGAGGAAGCTGCACGGCTACTTGGAGCTTCGGGGCTTAGCACATATTTTCGTATTACCCTTCCTAATATCAAATGGGGAGTTCTTTATGGAGTTCTTCTTTGCTCTGCTCGGTCTCTGGGGGAGTTTGGTGCTGTTTCCGTAGTGTCGGGGCACATCCAGGGGCAAACGGTGACGCTACCTTTGCATATAGGGATCTTATATAATGAATACCAATTTGCCGCAGCTTTTGCAGCTTCTTCGGTTTTAACGTTTATGGCTTTTATCACACTTGTGGCAAAAAGAGCGCTCGAAGGGTCTAGTGCGGAAGGAGAAAAGCGCTCATGAGTATTAAGATTTCAAAAGTTTACAAGAAGTTTAAGTCTTTTATTGCTCTTGATAACATTACAATTGATGTCAAGACAGGGGAATTTTTAGCCCTCCTTGGCCCCTCAGGATCAGGTAAGACAACGCTTCTTCGTATCATTGCGGGTTTAGAGCAGGCTGATTATGGTATTGTGGTTGTAGAAGGAGAGACAGCAGGGCTAAAACCTTTTTCAGAGAGAAGAGTTGGGTTTGTCTTTCAACACTATGCTCTTTTTCGCCACATGACCATTTTTGAAAATGTGGCGTTTGGTTTAAGAATTCGTCCGAGGGAAACAAGACCATCAAATACTGAAATTGAAAAGAGAGTGAAAGAACTCCTTCGCCTTGTTCACCTAGAAGGTCTGCAGGGGCAGTACCCCTATCAGCTCTCAGGTGGACAAAGGCAAAGGGTGGCGCTTGCCCGTGTTCTGGCTGTTGAGCCAAATGTCATGCTTCTCGACGAACCTTTTGGAGCGCTCGATGCAAAAGTTAGAAAGGAAATCCGGCGCCTTTTGAGAAACCTGCACGAAGAGATGGGAATTACGACAATCTTTGTTACGCATGACCAAGAAGAGGCGATGGAAATTGCGGACCGAGTGGCTGTGATGGATCGTGGTCGCATTGTGCAAGTGGGGACACCGGACGAAATTTGGAACCACCCGATCAATAGCTTTGTATATGACTTTCTTGGCAATTACAACCAGTTTCTTGCTATCCGTGATCCGGCAGGCGAGATTTATTTGCTCGACGAACTTCCTGCCCCTCGAGACGAAAAAAATGAGACAGTTTGTACAAAAAGGCAGACCATTTGGGAAAAAATTAGACAGTCGTTTGTTTCTTCTTCGACGAGGGGTCCCGAGTTAAGTCATGCTCTTGAATCGGAGGGGCTTAAACTCTTCAGTCGGCCATTTGAGCTTGCATTGAGTGATGCAAGTCCTTCCTCTAAGGTGAGCATGCAGGCAAGGGTAGTTCATATAAATCCTGCAGGCTCTCTTGTGAAGGTGGATTTAGAGAGGAAAAGTGGACAGCTTATTCAGGCTGAGGTGTCAAAAGAAGTAATCGAAGAACTTGGCTGCAAGCGGGGAGATACCCTTTGGGTTAGTCTTAAGAATTACAAGATTTTCGAATAGTTTGGCGCTGTGTGTAAATCATCCAAGTCTTTTTAAAATGAGCTTCGATTCCTCTTCATCGATCAACACAAATTTTTTTTGCGGTGGCTCATAACAATAAACGTTAGCCTGGGCAATATCAAACCACCACCCGTGGATGCGAAGCATTCCTTTTTCTAGCCTCTCTTGTACAAAAGGGTAACTTTGGATGTGCTCCATTTGTTGCAGGACATTAACCTGAGAAATTTGGTTTGTGATTGATAGGGTAGATTCGTTGATATAGCCTTGCTGTACTTTTTGTAAAGAGGGCTTAGCGTGGGAAAGCCAAGAGACGAGGTGGGGGCACTTATTTTTATCGACATCTTGGATGAGAGCATTCATAGCTCCGCATTCAGAATGTCCGCACACAATGATGTCAGCTATATTTAGGGAGAAGAGAGAAAACTCGAGGGCAGCAGCAGAGCAAGCTTCGCTTCTTGTCGATGCCGGAGGAATGAGGTTCCCTACATTCCGTAAAACGAAGAGGTCGCCTGGGTTTGTAGAGGCAAAGAGGTTAGGCACAACTCTGCTGTCCGAGCAAGCAATGAAGAGCGCATCTGGCTTTTGTCCAAGAGCAAGTTTTGCAAAAAGCGCACGATTCTCTTCTGTAAGCTTTTTTCTAAAATCAACGATTCCTTCAATGAGTTTCTTCACAGGGCAGATTTTGCCCTAAATTCCTGTTTTAGGAAACCGTTTTTTAACAAGGGTCTTTAGCCTTTGATGACAAGGTGAGGGCGAAGGCGGGCCACCATCTTGGCAAGCTTGGCCTCATGTACAGCACTTGCGACCGCATCTACATCTTTGTAGGCATCTGGCATCTCTTCCGAGATGGTTCCCTTCGAAGTTGCCATCACGTGTACGCCTTGCTCTTCCATGTGCTGGACTGGGTCATGGCCTGCCCATTTTTTATGCGATTGTATCCGGCTAGTAGAGCGGCCAGCCCCGTGGCAGCAACTGCAAAAGGTAAGGGGGTTGCCAAGTCCTGCAAGAAGATGGCTTGCTCTTCCCATATCGCCTGGCACAAGAACGGGCTGCCCTGTTTTCTGGTAAAGAGGAGCAAGCTCTTCTGCGCCAGGACCAAAGGAGCGGGTTGCACCCTTGCGATGCACAAGCAGCTTTTTCATCTTTCCGTTGATTTCATGCGTTTCAAATTTGGCAATGTTGTGGCAGACGTCATAAAGAAGGCGGATTTTATTAGGTGGGATTTGAAGTACTTCTTTGAATGCTTTTCTTGTCATGTGCAGCATCATTTGTCTGTTATTGAAAGCAAAGTTTGCAGCAGCAGCCATTGCAGCAAAATATTGTTTGCCTGGCTCACTCGAAATAGGCGCTGCGATCAATTGCTTGTCGACAAGCCCTTTGGCAAAGCCTAGTTTTTGGAATGAATCAAGGGTGTCTTGACAGATCTGGTGTCCAAATCCACGGGATCCTGAGTGAATCAGGATATAAGTATCTCCTTTATTGATCCCCCAGATTTGACAGATGGTGGGGTCATAGATTGTTCCTACAGCGCCAATCTCTATGAAGTGATTGCCTGAGCCTAGGGTGCCAAGTTGGAGCGCGCCTCTATTTTTTGCGGTTTGCGAAACAGCATGAAGATCTGCGTGATCAAGGCATCCTTTGCTTTCGATATGCTCTAAGTCTTCTAGCAGGCCGTATCCATGCTCCAAAGCAAAAAGCGCACCTTTTTTGACAATCTCCCTGTAGTCTGCATCGGTGAGCTTTTTGCCGTTTTTATGACCACCGCCGACTCCTGAGGGGATATGATGAAAAAGGGTTTTGAGCAGTTTTAACTTTTGCTCTTTTTTGAGAGATTCCCAAGGAAGATTAACGAGGGCAAGACGCACGCCGCAATTGATATCATACCCAACGCCTCCTGGGCTAATCACTCCTGACTCAGCGCACATCGCAGCGACACCGCCAATAGGAAACCCATATCCCCAGTGGATGTCGGGCATGGCGATACTATAGCCAACAATGCCTGGCAGAGTGGCAACATTTCGTACCTGTTCCAGAGGTTTTTCGATTTCCATTTCTTGCAAAAGCTTCTCTGTGGCGATGACAAGACCGGGAACAAGCATTTTTCCCTCTTTAGGTAGCCTGTAGGTGGCCTCTCCAATTCGTTCAAGATTAGACATCAACGATCATCTCCCACGAAAGAACATTCTCTTTTTCTTGTAGCTCACCATGTAGGCTGATGGCTTTGAAAGGGCAGCCTGTTTCTGTATCCATGCACGTAACAGCGGCATTTAAAGAGCTGATCACTTCTTCCAAACTTTCAAGGCTTTCTTCGGGCTTGAAATAGGAGAGAAGGCCAGGAAACTTAAAAGCAAGAGCAGTAAAGGCGTTTTGCGCAATCTCCTTGGGATTTTCTCCACGGATCCGGAAAGCAATGTCGGCTGTATGGGGAATCTCCTCGAAAGGGGGTAGGAGGCTGTGTTGCCAAAGGGGAACATAAACCATAGCCCCAAGACTTTCAAAAAGAGTAATATCTCCTAGGTAAAAAGGGGTCTTGACAAAGTTTTTTTGCCACTCTTTAAAAGCACAAGGGGATCTAGCAACCGTTACGTGGGGAAGAAAGGGTCTCTCTCTCTTCTCAAGGGACAAATGTTGTGCAAGAAGCCAGTTTTTTAGTTTTTCTTGGTAGGCAAGCACCTTTTCTTTTTGATGTATTTCTGCACGCCAAGCAACTACTCGGGGTTGGCTTGGTGGAAGGAAAAGACATTCATTGAAAAAACCTGTCTGTCCAACTTTAAAGCAAGGCTGAGGAGCTAGTGCCAATTTGGGGGCAAAGGCGTCGAAGTCAATATTTCCCAAAAAGACAAGAGTCATGTGTCGGTAGCCCTCTTTCATTACTCTTCCATCGGGAAGCTCTCTTGCCCAAGGGGCATGCACTTTCATGGCAAAAAAGAGTCTTTTCATAGAGCCAAGCGTACACCCTTGCCTAAAAAAATGGAAGTTTGTTGACAAAAGGGTAAGCTCATTCTACACTGTCCCCATGAGAAAAGAGCGATTTATCATGGGCAAAAATTGTATTAAAGAAGTGCTAGCCCTCAATCCTGCACGCTTACTCACCGTTTTCACTTCCCAGAAGGATCCACAAGACTCTCTGATCCAATCGCTTGAAAGGGCGGGGGTGAAAATGCGAACCGTTTCTAAGCGTGATCTTGCAGAAATGGTGCAGTCAGAATCGCACCAGGGAATAGTGGCCAAGGTTTCAGAGCGTGAATTTTTGGATCTACGCGCCTTTCTTGGAGGAGCAGAAGATGGTCTTGTCCTCATGCTAGATAATATTTTCGATCCACAAAATTTTGGAGCCCTTTTGAGATCTGCAGACTGTTTTGGTGTGCAGGCAGTTGTTTTTTCCAAGAACCGGGGTTGTGATCTGACTCCGTCTGTCAGCAAAGCAAGCGCTGGTGCCTCAGAGACAGTGCCGCTGATCCAGGTATCTAATCTGGCAGAAACCATGAAAAAATTCCAGGACATGGGTTACTCTGCCGTGGTCACCACTTTGGAAGAAGGGGCGGTTTCGCTTCCAAATTTTTCTTTTCCATCTAAGACACTTTTGATTGTGGGTTCTGAGGGCACCGGTGTGCAAGTTCTTTTGCAAAAGCGGGCTGATCTTAAACTTTATATTCCTATGTTTGGTCAAATAGATTCATTAAATGTTGCGCAAGCAACTGCTGTTTTATTAAGTCACTGGAAGTTTTAAGTTAATACTGCATTGACTTTATATCTGTATTTCATTAACATGATTATTTTTCATTGTTTAGTAAACAATAGTTTTTTTTGTATTAAAAGGAGATAATAAAATATGTTAGATTATTCGTTTCAAGACGTTTGCACAATGGTTAATACTACAGTTGGTGCATACCTTGATGTAAAATCAGGTTGTGATATTGCAGAGAAGGTTTATAAAGATTTTGAGCTTAATACTGTTGTAGATCCAATTCTACACAGAATAAAGAACGACCAAGGGATCAAATTGGTTGCTACTACTTTGGCTATTGCTAAATTTATGCCGTGGGCCCTTTTCTTTGTCTCTCAAACATCTGCTAAAGTGAGCTCGTATATTCTTGCTCTTGGTTATTTTGGATACGATGCATACAAAACAAATGCAGGTCTTGTAACACCAAAAGACAGCCCAAGACCTTTTTTCTGCGTTCAGCAGTAAATCTTTACTAGAGCTGAAAAGAGAAGGCAAGCCCCCATAGGAGCTTGCCTTTTTTTTATTTTGTGACTGCAGCGGTTTTTCCAGCTTGAAAAAGCTTGAGGCCAATCATAACCAAACTAAATACAATCAAACCAGGATAAATTGCGCTCATGATGGGTCCGATGAACCTCGCTATCCCAGAAAATTCAAGGGTGGATACAAGAAAGGAGATCACAAGGGTAGTCCCCATGGCTGCTGCGTCTGGGATTTTATCTTGGAACACTTCTTTTTTAAGAAAGTCTGCAAACAGTGTCGCTAGAACAATCGCTGTAGTGAAGCATGCGGAAGCAACGGCTACACACACGATGATCCTTGCGTAGGGGCCAAGCGAGCTTGCTGCAATGGTCCCTAGCATCTCTTCGGGTGGCACACCATCTAATTCTGGGGCATAGATAGAGCCAAGAGTGACAAGGATTATATAGACGGCAGAGAGTATGCCCATGCCAAGTAGAGCCGAGGGCAAAAAGACCCGGATAGCGGTAGTTTCGTTAAGTTCTTTTTTGAATGTGTTCTGAAGACTTTGAATTACAAAACTAGAAAAGAAGAAGGCAGCGAGTAGGTCCATTGTTTGGTATCCTTCAGAAAAACCTCGAGCAAAACTTGTCAATCCATTGGCAGTCACGGGCTGCAGGCTTCCTGAAGAGAGCCCAAAGAAGGCAATCGCTGCAAGGGAGAGCAGTAGGACGGGGGTAAGGAAGGAGCCCAAAAGAGGGAGGATCTGATTTTTTTTATATGTGCAGAGGAAGATGAGGATGCAAAGGACAATACTGAAGGTGATCAAAGACGTATCTGGCACAAGCTGTCTAAAGCTTCCATGGGCAACTGTGATGCAGCGAGCGAGCACGCCAAAAGGCCCCATTAAGGACAGAGCAAGCAAAGGAAACCAGAATGTAGCAGGTTTACCAAGTACAGAGAAAAAGGCCTTGTTATCTCCCTTATAGAGCCACATGGCAAGGGCTCCTAAGAAAGGAACGAGCACACCAGTTAAGAACAGTCCAAAAAAGCCGAGGAGAAAGTGACCGCCGCTTTCTTTGCCTACAAGCACTGGGAATACGAGGTTACCGGATCCAAAAAACATGGAAAACAGTGCAAAACCGGTTGTAAACATAATAGTTTTATTCTTCATTTGTTTCCTTTTGTGTTTGATTGTTTTTTGACAGTGCTTAGGCGTGTATTAGCGTTTGCCAAGGGTGCCGAGCAGAATAAAAATCCGAATCAATTTTCTGTTTGTCACATTGCGATTTTACCCTGCTGGGCCCAATTGAATCAAAGAAAGTTTAAGTGTTTTTTTTGCAATGGCATAAAGCGTAAAGATGATCAACAAGGGATAGATCGCTGATAGCAGGGGTGATAGGATCTTGGCGATTCCTGAGAATTCGAGTGTGGAGACGAAGAAAGTAATGGTAAGTGTGATCAGCATGGCCAGGGTGGCATTGATTTTGTCTCTACAAATTTCTTTACGCAAAAAGTCGGCAAAGAGCAGAGCAAGCACGATCGCTGTCGTAAAACAGGCTGTTGCGGTTGCTATGCATACGACGATTTGAGCGTAGTTTCCAAGTGAGAGGCTAGCAATAGTACCAAGCATTTGCTCCGGTGGTACAACGGCAAGCTCTTTGGCCCAGAGAGCGCCTAAAAGTACAAGAAGACAGTAGACAAGAGATAGGAGTCCCATTCCTAAGATTGCAGCGGGAAGAAATACCGGTAAGGATTCATTTTTTTGAGAACTTTGCAGAGTTTTGATCACAAAGCTGGAGAGGAAGAAGGCTGCCAGCAAGTCCATTGTTTGGTACCCTTCTGAAAATCCACTGAAAAAGCTTTCTGTGGACGTAATAGAGGAGGGCTCCAGGGAGGTTCCTCCTTGTATGCCGAAGTAGGCAATGGCTGCGAGGGAGAGAAGAAGAAGGGGAGTTAAGAAGTTGCCGAGGAGGGGAATAACCCTGTTTTTCCTTTGCGTGATTAGAAAAATAAGCCCGCATGAGATCAAACTGAATGTGGAAAGAGAAACCGGTAGAAGCTGTGTAAAGTTGCCGTGGGCTACAGTTATGCAGCGAGCTACAACTCCAAATGGTCCAAGAAGGCAAAGGGCGATCAGAGGGAAGAGGAAGCAAGCTCCCCGCCCAGCCTCGGAAAAAAGAGTTTTCGCATCACCCTTGTAGAGCCACATCACAAAAGCACCGAGAAAGGGAAGGAGAACCCCTGTTACGATGAGACCCAAAGAGCCCAGGGCGTGGTGGTACGTTGTCATTTTGCCGATCAGGAGGGGGAAGACTAGGTTTCCCGAGCCGAAGAACATAGAAAATAGGGCAAAACCTGTCGAAAGCACATTTCTAGCTACTTTTTTGTTTTCCATGTTGGAATTTTACCGGATTAAGGCAAATTCTGCACTCAATTTCTTTTTTTTCTAGATAATCCCTGTTTACATCAGGTTTAAATCAACATCGAAATTTAAAATCAATTTTATTGATCTTTGTAACAATAGATAACTATATGTCGAAGAAAATTGTGACAATTGTAAGAACTCATTTCTCTCATTCTAGACTTAAAAGAACGTAGCTTGGCTAAATCCTTAAATTTACGGAGGCGTTCGTGTTTTAGAGTAAGTCGACCGAAGAGAAACTTATCCTAATATTCCCGAGTTTTCAATTCATTTGTGTATATACACAAATGAACTGGAAAGTTTGTTTCTGCCTGCGTCGGACAATCCCTCAATTTTTGCCCGTCTGCATCGCTCTGGTTTTTAACAGAGCTGCTTCGACGCCTCTAACGCTTGCAAAAATTGAGGGCGCCTCCTTGGCATATTACCAACTTTCCAATTCATTTGTGTATAGCTATTAACCGTTTCAAGGAAACAAACATTATAACTATAGATTTGATGTTTTTTTGTAGCAATAATTGTTTGGGTTTTTTAATATTAATAGCTTGTTGTTTAGCATAAGTTTAAGTATAATGTGCTTTTGTTTAAAACTTTGTTTATTAATAGTGTGAAAATAAATTGAGTGTAGAAGGGGGTGGCGATGCAGGTTGTTCAGGTTTTCGGTTTTTCTTTGAAACAAGTCGTTCAAATAAGGCCAGCTGTTGTTCAACTGGCTGGGGTTTCTATAAAAACTCTTGAACTCCCCCTCACGATTCTAGGGTCTGCACCTCTCTGTTCCTTCGCTAACGAGTGCAAATTTCTTGTAAAACAGCTTGATAATTATCAGAAGTTGACTTCAGTGACGTTTCTTCAAGATCTTCTTGGGCAAGACAGTGGTGAAGGCAAACAGTTCCAGAGTTGGGCCCTAATTTTGTCTCTTGTAGAAGCAGGAGCTTTCAAAGTCGAGGAAGTTGTGAATTTTGCACCTAGCATCAAGGCATACTTAGGGGGCGCGCGGGTAACTCTCTCTAGGCAGGTCGAAGGACTTATGTTTTTTTACAGAATATTCCAAGGGATCAAGGTTTTTGAAAAATGGAAAAAGAAGCCAAAAAGCTGGGTGCGTCAGGTTGATTTGATGAGCCACTGCATGGGGCTCATGGGTTTAGCTTGTAGTGTAGCATCCTGTGCGGGCGTTGCGCTTGTGTTTGGTTTTGTAAGCATGATACTTGCTGTGTATGCAAAGAGGGTCTTAAAGTGGAACGACGATCTTCTCAAGGATTATAAAGCAAACGCCGAGTCACTTGTAAAAAAGCTTGAGAAAAAGGCGGAAAGAAATGGAAATGCTTGGCAGCAAAGCGTTATTCATTCTATCCGAGGTGATCTTGAGACAATGGTTACCGAGTATGATTTGGCTAGAGTATTGGATAGAATGGAGGGGTGTGCGCTCACTTTAGGCGTAGTAGCTGAGGGGTGTGCTGAGCTTACGCAAAACTGTAGAGAGCTTGCCAATGTTATGAAAGGAAGGAGAGAAAAGGTGAGAGCACACTTGTTCAAGACAAAAAAACTTGCCCATTTGGATGCGCTCAATAGTGCCGACAATCTTCCGATTCTCGAGCGTGAAGAGATCTATAGAAAGCTTCTTGCCCTTTAGTCTTGTCGCTCATGCACTTCGGCGCCCAAAATCACTTTTGGGTTGCTCGACTCAGATTGGAATAAAGCATGAATGTTTCCTGTAAGAAATTCTGTAATATCTCTCCAGGTCTTGAGATCTGAGCTTGCAGATAGAGAGTCTTCTTCAAATTTCAGATAGAAAGTTTTCAAGATACGCAGGGTCAATTGAGATGATTCTGTTCCTGTGAGTGATACTACAGTTCCTGTGAGCTGCAGATCTAGTGGAAGTTTTGTGTCTTCAGTGCATTCTATGATGAGGCTTTGGATTTGCCCCTTTTTGAACTGTTCAATGAGTTCCTCTGTAACATCATTTAAGCTCACAATCTGAGGGTTTGCCCAAAGAGAGAACGAGCAGGAGAGGAGAAGAAGTAGTTTTTTCATGAGACAGAGTATGCTCTCTTTCTTTTTTTTTGCCTAGATAAAAAAACAAGCCTTCGTGTAAGTCTTAGAGGCATGTGGGTAACGCTCGTTTTTTTAGCTCTGCTGCTGATTTCTATAAGCTTTTACTTTTTTCATAAGATGCATCAGAGGTTTTCCTCTTTTGTTGTGGCCATGCCACTTCTTTTTTCGCTTCTGTTTATGATTTTAAACTACATGTGGATTTTGGGGCTTCAGTCAACGCTAGCTCCTGTGACGGCAGGGTTTTTGGATGCGAATAAGGGCTCCTTTCTTCTGATGAGCTCTCTGATCTTTCTGCCAAACTTTATCTTGAGCTTTTTTATCTGGGTTTACATACGGACCGATAAAGACCGTAGTCAAAAGGCTTTTTGGCTTTGTCTCTGTTCTATCCTCGGTGGGCTGCTTCCGAACCTTTTTATCTACCTTAAGTTTTATTCAGCGTGGGAAGAGTATGGGACCCAATTGTCAATTATTCTTTTCGGTCTTCCATTTGTCTATTTGACAGGGATGATGATTGGTTGGGTTATCGGTCTTCTAGTGGCTTCTCTCTTTGCTAAATAAGCACATTGAAAAACACTGTTTATCGGGAATGATTAAGAACAGTTCTTTTACATCACTCAGTGTGAACCCGGCGATAAAACAGTGGCACTGCAAGGATGCTTTGTTTCGGATTTTGAGCAGTTTAAGAACTGCATCGAAGAGTATGGCTCCACCTGTTTCTATTGGCTTAGTTTTACGTGTTTCTTGAAAGCAAGTAAAAGTCTGTCAATGACCGAAACTTTTCAAAAATGAGACGTGAATTTCCCTGAAAGAAACAAAAGCCGCTTGCTTTTTAAGAGAAAATCGGTTCAAATTTAGAGTATGAAAGCAGCTGTTATCACAAAGTATGGGTCTGCAGAAGGGCTCCAGGTGCAAGATGTTCCTATCCCTGAATTGAAGTCAGGGGAGATTCTTGTAAAAATTAAGGCAAGCTCTGTCAATCCTGTGGATTGGAAGCTTAGAAATGGACAATTTCGATACTTTATACGATTGAAATTTCCTGCCATTCTAGGCGGAGATATCAGTGGCGTTGTTGAGAAACTAGGTCCCGATGTCACCCAATTTTCTGTAGGCGATCCAATCTACGGCCTTATAAGCCCGATCAAAGGCGGCGCTTATGCTGAATATGGAACCATCCCTGCCATTGCGGCTTCGCGAAAGCCTGAAAATCTTACGTATGAACAAGCCGCAGCCGTTCCGCTTGCAGCCTTGACAGCCCTTCAGTCTCTTCGTGACCGCGCGCATCTCCAAAAAGGACAGTCGGTCCTCATCCTTGGTGCTTCCGGGGGAGTGGGAAGCTTTGCAGTACAAATAGCCAAAGCTTATGGGGCTAAGGTTTACGGCGTGTGCAGCAAAAAAAACGTAGCGCTTGTAAAAAAATTGGGCGCAGACCAAATCTACAACTATGATGACACAGACTTTTTAAAATCTGGGGTAAAGTTTGACGTTGTGTTTGATTGTGTGGGAGCTTCTTCTTTCCTGAAGTGTCGAAAGGTCTTAAAGGATACGGGCGTCTTTGTCACCACCTTACCTGGGACTTTTTTTATCGCTCTTAACCTGGCAACAAAATATCTTCCAGGGCCACGCGCCAAATACATTTTAACACAGCCCAAAGCCGCAGACTTTTCCGAAATCACAAATCTCATCGAATCAGGAAAAGTGGTTCCTCTTATCGACCGAGAATATCTTTTGTCTCAAATTGCAGAGGCACATCGTTACAGTGAGACCGGTAAGGCACGCGGTAAGATTGTAGTCAAAATTTAATGCAGCAAGTTTTCGTTGTTGTTTCTGCTGATTGGGAGGCAACAGAGGGACATCTTTTTCGTTTCACATCTGAAAAGGGTTTTTCACAAGATGCAATAGATGTGTCTTTGGGCAAAAAGGGGATGGGGATCGGTCGTGGGCTGATTTCCTTGGCAGACCCTGGTCCTGTCAAGAAGGAAGGAGACCTTCGCTCTCCAGCAGGCGTTTTTTCTTTAGGCACGGCTTTTGGCCTTAATGCATTTGTAGGAAAGTATCCTTATATCCAGCTCCATTCACAAATTGTAGCCGTCGACGATCCAGATTCTGTCTATTACAACCAGCTTGTAGATCAAAATAAGATCGGAAGGCCCGATTGGAAAACGGGAGAAAGAATGTCTGAGGAGTCCCTTTATGAATGGGGGGTTGTAATTGAGCACAACTATCCTAAGGTTAAGAAAGGGTACGGATCAGCTATTTTTTTTCATGTATGGAGGGGAAAAGGGCATCCGACATTCGGGTGCACTGCCATGGAATCGTGCTACATGAAAGCTCTTCTAGAGGTCTTAGATGCCCCGATTTTAATCCAGTTGCCTAGACCTCTATTGAAAGAGCAGTACTTATTGGACTTCTTGCCAGCCACTGCTATCAAGGAATTTCAGGATCTTCTGGGTGCGCAGGGCTACCTCTGGGTCTGAAGTGTTTCCATACCATACATGCCAGTTGCCATCGTCTTTTGGCGCATTGATCTGGTAACCTTTTAGAGAAAAGACCACTTCTTCATCTCTCTGTCTAAGGAAATATGTAGCGCCTACAAGCTCAGCCGGAAGCGAATCGATGGGAAGTGGGCAATCTCTCAGGGTATTTGGATATGTTTCACAGTTCTTTTGGTAAACAGTTCTCTGTTCGTTATTTCTCTCTCGTAGGCCTTCGGCTGGATAGATCACAAAGAGTGTACAGCCTGTTTGAAGTAGCTTTTGGAGAATTTCTTGCCGGTTGAATGTGCCAGGCTCTCCCAATGCTTGGCAGAGGGGAGTTGCAGGTAGGGGTGTGTGGATAAGCACCATGGCCGTAATGGAAGAATCTTGCTGCAAGAGGCTAGTAAGCTTTCGCTCGAATAGGGCTTGGAGACCTACGAAGAGGGGACGATTCTCGTGATCAAACCCCGATCTCTTTGCATGTTTTTCCTGTTGCAACTCTTGGAGAAGTCTAAGGGTAGCTTCGTCTTCGATCTCTTGCTTCAACCCATCCATAAGTGAAATTTCTAGAGGAGCTGCAAGAGCTGTTTGGCAAAAGAGTATAAAATAGCAGAAAATCCAGTATTTAAGTCGCATCTTTCCATCTTCTTTCTTGTTTAATGAGAGCAATGAGTCTCTCATCTGCCGCGGCATGATCAATACCTTTTTCTACGCATGTTTTTCCAATATAAAGGTCAACTTTTCCTGGCTGTGATCCGACATAACCAAAGTCCGCATCTGCCATCTCACCTGGGCCATTTACGATACATCCCATGATAGCGATCTTTACCCCAGGAAGGTGGTGCGTTTTCTTTCGAATCCTCTCGGAGACATCTTGCAAGTTAAAAAGAGTTCTTCCACAGCTTGGACAGGAGATAAATTCCGTTTTAATCGCTCGCATTCTTGCTCCTTGGAGTAGGTTAAAACTTAAGGAGCGAAGTGATTCATAAGGGTATGGACCTCTTAGAAAGAGGCCATCACCAAGTCCATCTGCAAGGAGAGCGCCACACTCGGCACTTGCTTGTATAATTGTGTCTTCGAATTCTCCTTTATAGGAAAATGCGAGGATAATAGGCACGCGTAGATTATTTTGAGCAGCGTATTCAAAGAATTTGCGGCTGTAGTGAAGTCGAGATCCGGTCGGCCGTAGGAGTATGCAAGAAAGGGGGGTGGAGAGGAGCGTTTGCCACTGTTCTTCTGTTTCCTCTTCTAGAATGACCACACGGGGTTTTAGCTCGCGCCATGCAATGGAGAAGCGCTTTACTTGCTCTTCAGACTTTCTTTCTTGAATGAGATCTTTTAAGAGTATCGGGGTTTCGTAATCCTTGTGGGCTGAAGCGCTAAGTATCCCATAGTTCAACTTCGCAAGAGGGCTGGTCAGGACCGGATCCGTAACAAAGAGGATATCAGGTCGGGTAGCTGCTCGAGGAGGGATTTCACTTGCCTCTAAGATTACAGTGCCATCCTTATGGAAAGGAAGTGATGTGGGAAAAGTAGGAATTCTTCTTTTGTAGAGAAAAGGGGTTCGATGCGTCTCTTCGAAAGGAGTCGTTCCTTTTCCAACGCACGATTTTGCAAAGCGAACGAGTCTTTGGCAGGGATCGATTTCAAGCCAGGGATCTTCTGTTAAGGAAACTCGGATCGTATCGCCGAGACCATCCAAAAGCAGAGAGCCAATACCAATGGCAGATTTAATTCTTCCATCTTCTCCTGCCCCCGCCTCCGTAACGCCAAGATGAAGAGGATAATTCCAGCCAAGCTCTTTCATTTTCGCGACAAGCAGTCGATAGGCATGTACCATTACAAGGGGGTTGCTCGATTTCATCGAGAAAATAATGTTGTGGAAGTCATATTTTCTTGCGATGTGTGTATACTCGAGGGCAGATTCGACCATGCCCGCGGGCGTGTCTCCAAACTTGGTCATAATCCGGTCGGAAAGAGAGCCGTGGTTTGTGCCAATCCGGAGCGCACGTTTTAGCTTCTTGCACTTTTCAACAAGAGGAGCAAACTTCTCTTCGATCCTTTCCAGTTCTTTTTCATAGGCAGCGTTATCGAAGTGAACTTCTTTAAAGGAAGCTCTTTTCTCTGCAAAGTTCCCAGGATTAATGCGAACTTTATCAACAAAGTCCGCAACAAGAAGCGCAGCAGGGGGATAAAAGTGGATATCGGCTGCAATTGGGATAGCATAGCCTTTTTGTAGCAAAATATTTTTAATTTGCTCGCAGGCTTCTGCTTCTTTCTTGCCCTGGACAGTAACACGGGCTATTTCACAGCCTACATCAGCAAGGCGCATGATTTGGCTGGCAGTTTCTTCTGCGTTTCTTGTGTCGCTTGTAGTCATAGACTGGATGCGCACAGGGTTTTCTCCCCCTACGGCAACGGTCCCTACGGGGACAACCCTTGTCTTCCAGCGAACAGTTTTATAGCGTGATTCGCAGTAGTCCATACCAGCCGAGACTATAACAGAACAAGCGAATATTTCCTAGTTCTTTTTCTCTTTGAAACGGAGGGCAGCAGAGTTGATGCAATACCTCTCTCCTGTCGGTTCGGGACCATCGGGAAAGACGTGGCCAAGGTGGGAGTGGCAGCGGGCGCAAAGAACCTCCGTTCTCGAGGTAAAAAGAGAGTTGTCCTCTTGATAAGCAAGACCATTTCCTTTTAAGGGCTCAAAAAAACTTGGCCACCCGCACCCAGCTTGAAATTTTGCTTCTGAGGAGAAAAGAGGAGAACCGCAGCCTGCACATAGGTATAGCCCCTTCTCGTTCCACTCTGTGTACTTGCCAGTGAAAGGGGGTTCGGTTGCTTTTTGACGAAGAATTGCATACTCTTCTTTTGAAAGTCTTTTTTTCCACTCTTCTTCGCTAAGCTCAATCATGGTGGTCCTTGGGCGATTGTCTAGATTCTTTTTTTTCTGACTGCCTTTTTTTTTCTTCCAACATTTTCTCTTTTGACTTTCGGCTTCTTCTTTTTTTTTGACGCCTGATTTTTTCGATTTCTTGTTGTTTTTCAGTTCGGACTTTCAGGATTTGCGCTTCAAATTTATCGCAAAGATCACGCCTTGCATAATAGCGGTTTAATTCGCGGGACCGGTCTTGCTGACACTTCACTTCTATGCCCGTAGGAATATGCTTGACATAGACACAAGAGGAGGTTTTATTGATTTTCTGCCCCCCTTTGCCTGAGCCTAAGATAAACTTTTCAATCAGCTCATCTTCAAAGATGCCTAGTTTGTCCATTCTCTCTTTCAAATCGTCTTTTTTTTCTTTTTTTAGCATAGGTGACTTGGCTCTACTATATTCGATTCAGCTTTTTTCTTGCCAACTAATGCATTAACCTTTTAGCATGTCCCTTTCATTGAAGGAGGCTGTATGAAAACCTTACAATTGCTCATATGCGTTTTATTAGCCAGCTCTTATTGCTACAGCTTTTGTGGACGTATTGATGGTGGCCCTGTTTATTTACACGTTGATATTTTGCACAACGAAAAGGCTCTTAAAAAAGTGGATATGGTGGGAGGCAGGGCGGATGCGACTCTTCTCCCTGTCGATGGACTTGGTTTTTGTGTAAAACCCTTTGGGTTTGTGGCTGGAGGAGGGGCTACCTTCTTAAGCTATGGGGTGGGTTTGGGACACTATACTCCTTTGAACTATTTCACTTCCTATTTGGATAAGTTCTCCCTAGTTCCTGTAATAGGGATTTCCTTTAGTCGTTTGGAGACAACAATGGATATTGTCCATCCCTTGGCTGGCAATATCACCGTAGAAGAGGTGTTTCATAGCACAAGCTATTATGCAGGCGGGGAGCTAACCTATTGCCTTACCCCTGGCGTTTCTTTGACTGGGATTTTCCAATACACATGGTCGAACACGAAAACATCGATTGCAAATACGATATCTCGAGGGAAATCTTCAGGGTTAAACTTTGCTGGTGTGATCGACGCTAAAATTATTGATCGTCTCTGGGCTACCTTAGCCTTGGGCTATAACAACAGTATGAGCCATGAGAAGGATGGCATCCGTGGATGGGGTGGTAAGCTCGGCCTTGCCTACTATTTTTAGTTGTCATGGAATCCGTTTTTTGGCAAAATTTTTCAAAACTTGAAAGAGGTGTAAAGTAATGATTTTAGAATATGGTTTGATCGTGGCTTGCGGCGTTCTAGCGCTCTTGTTCGGTCTTTATTTGATTCAGTTTGTAGTGCAGCATAGCTCTGGTACTCCTGAGATGCAAAAGATTGCAAGTGCTATCCAAGAGGGAGCGAGCGCATATCTGAATCGTCAATACCGTGTGATTGCCATGGTTGGCGTCGTAATTTTCTTCTTTTTAAGCTTTAAGCTTGGCCTCTATGTCGGGGGGGGATACATCCTTGGAGCTCTTTTATCAGGAGCGGCAGGTTATGTCGGGATGAATGTTTCAGTACGTGCGAACGTAAGAACAGCAGAAGCTGCCAAAAAAGGGCTTGCTCATGCACTTGACCTAGCGTTTAAATCGGGTGCTGTAACTGGACTACTTGTCGTGGGTCTTGGTCTGCTTGGCATCAGCTGCTACTATATTTTCTTACAGCGATCCGATGTTGAGACTCGTCTTGTTCTTGAATCTCTTGTAGGACTTGGCTTTGGCGCCTCTTTAATCTCTATCTTCGCAAGGCTTGGCGGAGGGATCTTTACAAAGGGCGCAGATGTGGGCGCTGATATGGTTGGGAAGATTGAAGCCGGTATTCCTGAAGATGATCCAAGAAATCCAGCCGTGATTGCAGATAACGTGGGGGACAACGTGGGCGACTGTGCAGGGATGGCCGCTGACCTTTTTGAAACGTATGTTGTCACAATTGTGGGATCGATGCTTCTAGCTGGGGTTCTCTTCTCCGCTCAGATGATGGAGCTCTTGATGCTCTTTCCTCTCGGCATTGCCGCCGTAAGCGCGATCGGAACTATTTTTGGTACGTTCTTTGTGCGTCTTAGCAGCAATAACAATATCATGGGCGCTCTCTATAAGGGATTTATTAGCTCGGCCCTTTTCTCAGCGATTGGGGTTGCTGCTATGATCCATTTCTGGTTTGGTTTTGATTTTGCTATCGCAACAAAACAGGGAATGAGCTTTACCATGACAAATCTTTGGATTTGTGCTGCAATTGGCCTTGTTGTCACAGGACTTCTTGTGTGGATCACAGAGTACTACACCTCGACAGCTTACCGCCCAGTCAAGAGCATTGCGATCGCTTCCCAAACTGGTCATGCGACAAATATTATCGAAGGGCTTGCAGTTTCTCTCGAGTCAACAGCTCTTCCAGTAGTAGTGATTTGCGTCGGGATCTTGCTCTCTTATTTTAACGCAGGTCTGTATGGCATTGGAATAGCAGCAACATCTATGCTTGCCTTGGCGGGTATGGTTGTCGCACTTGATGCGTATGGTCCTGTGACAGATAATGCAGGTGGGATTGCCGAGATGTCCCATATGCCTAAGGAAATCAGAAAAATCACTGATGCCCTGGATGCAGTTGGGAATACAACAAAAGCAGTGACCAAAGGATATGCGATTGGATCGGCTGCCTTTGCCTCACTTGTTCTTTTCACTGCCTTCATTGAAGATCTGGGATTCTACTACGCACATTTGAAAGTGTCCTTTGATTTGCAAAACCCATTTGTTGTCACGGGCCTCTTCTTTGGAGGGATGCTTCCTTTTCTGTTTGCATCTCTCAGCATGAGAGCTGTAGGACGCTCTGCAAGGTCTGTAGTGGAAGAGGTGCGTCGTCAATTTAGAGAAATCCCTGGCATTATGCAGGGGAAAAATAAGCCCGATTACGGTACAGCAGTGGACCTTCTCACACAATCAGCAATCCGTGAGATGATTGTTCCTTCACTACTACCGGTTCTGGCGCCAATTGCTCTCTACTTTGCGCTTGCCTTGACTGTAGGTCAGACCGATGCTTTCATCGCGCTCGGCTCCATGCTTCTTGGGCTCGTAGTAACGGGACTATTCGTAGCTATTTCGATGACCTCAGGCGGCGGCGCATGGGACAATGCGAAAAAGTACATTGAAGATGGTCACTTTGGTGGTAAAGGATCAGATGCCCACAAAGCATCTGTAACCGGGGATACTGTAGGTGATCCTTATAAGGATACAGCAGGTCCTGCCATTAACCCGATGATTAAGATTGCTAACATTGTGGCAATCTTGCTCCTCGCTCTTCTTGCCTAAATGCAACCTTAAAGGAAAGGGGACAGCTGTCCTCTTTCCTCATTGCCTCCTAAGAAGGGAGGTATTTCTTTAGGATCGTCTCAAGTTCTTCCCCGCGGATGGGTTTGCTTAGGTAGTCGTCCATGCCAGCCTCAAGACATTTTTCCCTATCACCGAGAAGAGCATTGGCTGTTAAAGCTATGATAGGAGTATGTTTTTGCATGGAGTTTTCCTCTTTCCGAATCTCTTTTG
Source organism: uncultured bacterium (assembly GCA_964496125.1). Classification (GTDB taxonomy): domain Bacteria; phylum Chlamydiota; class Chlamydiia; order Chlamydiales; family CAZBXE01; genus CAZBXE01. Next base: position 173,368 of record CAZBXE010000001.1, read on the forward strand.
TGGCCTGGTAGCCATCGACTTCAGGCATCTGCACATCCATCAAGATGAGGTCGTAGTTATTTGTTTTGTACCTATTCAAAGCCTCTTTTCCATCATCGGCTACGTCGACTTCACAGCTCATCATCTCTAACATTTCTTTGGTCAGTTCCTGGTTTACGATGTAATCTTCTGCAAGCAGAATCCTTGCATTAAATTTAGCTGTGATTTTTTTCATGAGACGACTTCCTTTGTAAGCCTTTGAGCAAAACTTCTTCTAATTCCTTGGGGTATACTGGTTTTTCGATATAGATAACAGAATTTTTTTCAGGATTTTGATTCAGAACTTTGGTATTAGGTTCGGAATAAAGTTCGATGGTGGGGATTTTAGCCGATTCAAGTCGTTTTTTCGTATCTTTAATCTGGCTCTCTGTTTTATCTGCAAAAGCATTTTCGTCGAGTATAACAAAAACGGAAGATTCTGCTTTTTTAGAAGATAACGCCTGGAGCATTTCCTCCAGCGTTTCACATCTTGTGCTTGTCATCTCCCAACTTTTTGCACACTCTTCAATCGTGAAATAGCTAGAAGTGGATTTGCTGACAAAGACAAGATCACTTCCTTTGAGAATAGCTCTATCTTTAAGAGGCCCTTGTTCAGCAGAAGGAAGGGTAAGAGTAAAATAAAACGTAGAGCCTTTTCCAAGTGTACTCTCAACTTCAAGCACCCCACCCATCTTTTTAACAAGCTGTTTCGTAATGGTCAATCCGAGTCCGGTTCCACCATATTTCCTTGTGGTGCTGGCATCGGCTTGAGAGAAGGGTTCAAAGATTTTGTGCTGCGATTCTTTGGCTATTCCAATTCCCGTGTCTGTGATTGCAAAGAGCAAGGTATGTTCATTTGCCTGTTTTCTTTGCCCAGTTACGGAAATATGAATACTTCCCTTGTGAGTAAACTTAATTGCATTGCTAATCAGGTTGCTAAAAATCTGCTTTAATCGATGAGGGTCCCCTTGGTAGACCGTAGGCAAGGTGGGCGCAAATTCGAATTCAATAAGAAGTTCTTTTGCTTTGGCTCTCGGGAAAAAAAGCGAGATGACATCTTTGATTGTTTTGGGTAGGTCAAAAGGAATATTTTCTAGCTTGAGCTCGCCCGCTTGGATTTTGGAGATATCCAAGATGTCATTGATGAGCGCAAGAAGCGTTTCGCCCGATCTGTAAAGGGTTTCTGTGTATTTTCTCTGTCTTTCGGTTTGTTCGGAGTTGAGAAGAAGCTCGGCAATCCCCATGATCCCATTGAGAGGGGTGCGGATCTCATGGCTCATGTTGGCAAGAAAAGCGCTTTTGGCTTGGTTTGCCGACTCGGCTTGTTCCCGTGCCATTTCAAGTTCTTGGTTTTGCAGCATGAGCCTACTTGCAGTTTCTCTTAGTCTGCTATCACGATCTTGTAGCATGAGCTCTGCTTGCTGCCTCTCCTTTTCGATCAGATACCCTTGTAGCATGATAGCAGAGGCCTGGAGGACAGGGATGAGTGATTCAATATCTTCTTCGGAGTAGGATGCTCTGTTTTTTGCAAGCCCCAGCACTCCTACAAGGTTCTCTCCGCTGATGAGCGGAATACAAAGATAGGAGGGATCATTTTCAGTTTTGGTGTTCAGCATCTTGGCTGGGTTCATTGAACCCATTGCCTTTTCAAGGAGTGGAACAAAAGGGGAAAAGCTTGTGCTTGGCTCTTTTGAATTGTGAAAGGCTGTAACAATCTCTTTTTCCCATTCATCACAGGTGGTGGCTCTGACAATAAGTCGATTTTCTAGGTTCTGTGCGATGAATCCTTGACTGCTTTCTGTGACGCTTAACGTGGCATCAAGAAGTTGTGAAAAAATGAGATCGATGTTGGCAAAACTGCGTCTTGTAATGAACTGTGCTTGCGCAAAGGCAATCGAATCGAGGATGATATTTGTTTTGCTAAGCATTTTTTCCATTTGCTTTCTTTCTGTGATATCATGGAATATTGCCAGATAGAGCTTTTCTCCTTGATGCTCGATTTCAGAAATCCCCAGTTCGAGCAGGATCGGAGCTCCATCTTTTCTTTCAGCTGCAAGCTCATGACCAGGTCCTAGTTTTTTAGGGAAAACTTTTTCGATAAAGTGCGTGATGATATCCGTTTCGTAGAGGCTTTTTTTGGGAAGGATGCGGCGGATATCTTCGCCTATTACCTCTTTTGCAAGAAAGCCGGAGATTTTTTCTGCGGCAGGGTTAAAGGACAGGACTGTACCGGACTCTTTGAACAGCACGATCCCATCGACTGCATTTTCTAAAACGATCTGGAGCTGAAGATGAGAGAGTCCCTCTTTTTGTGAGTGCCCTGGCGCAAAATTCATGTAGCCTCCTATGGACTTCATAACATATTGATTATTTGTCAGATAGTTCCCTTGGAAATCGTTTATATGATCTTTATAGTTAAGGAGGTAGGAATGGTCTATCGAGACCTGAGGATGGCGTCATTATTGGTGACAAAGCTATGATAGAGCAGATTTTGCATTTTCTTCTCTGTGACAAAGGCAGCTACACCAAAGGTGAGTACAGTAGAAAGGAAGTAGCCTGTCCCGTAGAACGGAAATCCGAGTCTGAGGGTGAGTAAAGTAAAAAGAGTGTTGGAAATAAAGAAGATAAAGAAAACCCACATGGTTTGCCTGCGAAATTCAAAGTAAGCTAGGAAAATGGTAAGAAGCAAGGTAAAGAGCTGGAAAGAGGCGCCAAGTAGACCGTAGCGAAACATGGAAAGTTGGAGATAGGGGAGATGAAGAAGTTCGAAAATTTTAGGGGCCATGGTAAGGCTGAGTAAGCAGATAGCTGCTTGCAAAACCAAGATGTTTCGACAGGAGCTGGCAACAGCTCGCATGATGCCGAGATAATTCTGCTGAATTTTTCTTAAGTTTGCATGATCTTGAATATCTCTATAAAACTTGACATAGATGTCAAAAAACTCTGTTTCAAGATCATACATAAAAAGAGCCATGGCAGGTACAACAGACAAATAGGAGATAAAAAGAGCTGTGTTGTAAGTAGGATAGGAAGGTAGGTGGGGGATAGCATGGGATGCTTCAGGAGAAAACCACATGATCCATTTATCGACCCATATTGCAAGGCTGTAAAAAAAACCGCCGAGAGCAATATCCCAATATGTACGAAAATAGGCGGTGGCATGGCAGGGAAATTTGAGGAGCTTCGGATATTCTGACATTATATTGGCAAGTAGAGAACAGAAGATAAACAAAGGTCCCGTACTGAAGGCCAGAATCAGATCTGACGGAGTGCTATCTTCAGCAAGCCAGAGGGTAGCGCTATAAGAAACAAGAATTCCAACAAGAAAGGTAGAGGTGATTGCCCCGTAATTTTTTAGAGTAGAGATAAAAACAGTCGCTACCCAAATGCCAGAGAGCAAAAGGAAGTTAAGAGTAGCAGAATAGGCAAGTGGAAAAGAAAACTCTGCAAAACCTGCGTAAAAAAAGAGCGCAAAAGGTAGGGAAATGATCCACACAAGAGTTAAACTTTCAAGCAGTAGTCCTGTTCCCTCCTCGAGATTTCTCTTATAAATGCAGTCTGAAAGAAACCTTGTAGCAATTACTGTGAAGGGGCTTGCGAGGATAAGGGAAAAACTAAAATTGTGAATGATGACAGATTTAAAATAAAGAAGAGCCTCTTTGGGCGCGAAGGGCTGTGTAACGAGTTGAAAACAGCCGAGTGCAATAATGGTAAAGATCCACGGTCCACAAATAGCAAGACCTGAGTTTAAGTAG
>CAZBXE010000001.1:177150-248066 GCA_964496125.1 uncultured bacterium
GAATTTGGTGCCGGTTCGATTAAGAAAAATAAGCCGGACCTTTCTTTTTGCGCTAGTTTGCGCAGGACAAATCCAATGCCGGCCATACTGTGCCCTCCATGAGAGTGTGATAGATCGTTTTGTACGTCTGATCAAGTTCTTTTTTATTGTAAAATTTTTCCACTCTGCGTTTTATGTTTTCGCCGGCCTCTATTGAAAATTGTTTGTCGGTCAGCAGGCGGAGGAGTGCGGACGCGATCGCTTCAGGGTTTGAAAGTGGACAGACTTCACCACCCGGACCTAAATTTGGATTTTCGTCTTCTCTTCCTAGTAAAATTTCTCTGCAGGCACCAACATCTGTTGCCACAGCAGGAATTTTAGCGCAGCCTGCCTCGAGCAGAACAAGCGGCTGCGATTCACTAATGCTAGTGAGTGCAATGACGTCGACTTTAGGTAAGATATCTACAATGTTGACCTTTCCCGTAAAGGTAAGGGTGTCTTTTAGGTTGAGGCGCTCTGTAAGGTGGAGACACTCGCTATAATATTCTGGATCTTCCTCTTTGGGGCCGACAACGAAGGCTTGAAGGTTAGGGATTTTTTGTCTCAAAAGATGGACTGCTCTGATAAATGTTTTGATATCTTTGATGGGAACCACGCGACCAATCAGCGCGACAGTTGGCCTCTTTTGTTTTTCACTCTGTATCTTGCCAAACTTTTCTACATCCACTCCATTTGGGATAATACGGATTTTATTCGGGTCTGCCCCGTCTGTGAGCTGAAAGTTTATGTTTTGGTGGGTAAGGGTTATAATGAGACTTGCCGCCTCATAAGCTAGTTTGGAAAAACCAACAAAGTTATCGACCCAAAATTCTTTTAACCCCTTGTCAAATTTTGATTCATGGAGAGTCAAGTTGAGAGATTTCTCTTCTTCTAGCCACTTTGCAGAGGCGATTTCAATTTTCCTTTCATTCGAATATATTCCGTGTTCCGTGATTAAGCAGGGCCTATTCTTCTCAATGTGCGCTTTGGCAAGAAGCAGTCCTGCGTAGCCTGTGCAAAGGGCATGATAAACTTTGGCTTCGGGAAGTTTTGATAGCAAAATGGTGTAGAGGCCACCAAGAAGTGAACGCCAGGACCAAAAGTAGTTTAAAAAGCTGCTGTCACCCATTTGAGAGCTATACATCCGGGTGAGCATGCGCCAGGCTGGCTCCGAATTGATCAGTTCATTCGAAGTAATCTTAATTGTAGATCGATGAAAGGCATCTAAGATTTTTTTTAGCTCAGAAAGCCTTGGTGTGGTTTGGAGATTAAGAAGAGGAACTTCAATTTTTTCAAACAGGGCTTTCATAGCTTTTTGGAGTCTTCTATTCAAAAGACCAGTGTGTTGCGATAAAAAGAGGTTCTGGATGGAAAGAACGTTTTTAGGCACTTCATAGAGGCGTTTTGTGCTCCCGTGCGGCGGGAGAATGCATACCATTGTGAATGTAAGATCGCTTTGGCTTTTGATCAGTTCGTGCGTCCAGGTCGATACACCTCCGGCGATGTAGGGGTAGGTACCTTCTAAAAGTAGGCAGATGTCTGCTTCTGTTTTATCCAGCATTTCCCCCCCAAAAAACCATAATATCGTAATGGGGTTCGAGAGGATCTTGTGTTCTTTTCAAAACAGATCTTGCTAAAGCGCGAATTTTTGAACAGTCTCTTTGTTGAAAGAGGGTCTCCATGAACTCAAAAACCGCTTCTGGGGGCTGTGAGCTTTGCTTTTCAAAGAGGGAATATCCTTTTTCGATCTCCCCTGATGCATTATAGAGTCTTGCAAGAGAAAGGGATGCTCTATTGTCATTTGGTCGTAGACGCAGGTACTGTTCGAATGCATGGATAGCTGTTTTTTCAAGCTTTTGCTTTTGCTCGGGGTCTACAAGGCCAGACCTACTCCATTCGAAACTGTGATTCGCAAGGGCAAACAGGGAATCGGGACTGCTTTTGCTTTGCTTACACTCTTCGAGGTATTTTTCCTGCTTTACTTCGTATTGAAGGTCAAGCGAAGCAATTGAGGCTGCAGCCTGGACGCGAATAGCGTTTATAGGATTATTTAATGCCTTGATTAAGATAGGAGCAAATTCGGGTCTAAAAAAGCGCAGCATTTTTTCAATCGTTTTCTCTTTTTGCTCGTTCGTTCCATACAGCATGATATCCTGGAAGGAGATATTTGCCTCTACTTCACCGAACTCTTCTTGACCGAAAACAATTCGGTCGTAGAGCTTTTTTCTAGGTTCTATTTGAATGTTTGGAAAGATGGCAGCAAGCAACTCCTTGACTGTTGTTCCAGCGCTCTCATAGAGAGCCAAAAGTGGCAACATGATCATCCCCCCAATCATCCCTATTGGGCCTAAGAAAAAAAACAACAGGCAAAAAAGAGTTCCTAGTGTCTTGTCCTCGTCAGCAAGGGAGATGTAAAAGGGAAGGGGTAATAGAAGAGAGGCGAGAAAAAAATGGAGAAGGGGAAAGGTAAAAAAAAGAGGGGCATCCGTGAGAAGTCCCAGAAAAAAAAGAAAAAAGAATGTGATTTTACTGCTGTTTATTTTTGTGGGCTGTCCATTCATGTAGAGTCTCGGTGGCAACTGGTTTATAAAGGGATAAGGCTTTTAACCTGCATCGCCCAGTTTCTTCATCTCGGTCTCTTTGTGCAAGGTGTTCGAGGGCTTGCAGGCAAATGTTTTCTGTCTCCTTCTCACTTTTTTGAGGGAGAAGAATCAGGAATTCAAATCCAGCTCTTTTTCCACTGCAAAGAAGAGCTGTTTTTGGCAGCTTTTCTTTAAGGTAGGGTAAAAGAGCGTGGTCTCTTTGAAGAATTTGATGTTCTTTCCCTTTACCAGAAAGTTCTATCGAAATTTCTGAAAGGGGAGTGTTTCCCTCTTTGGCTAGTAGGAGAAGAAGAGATTTTTGGATCTCGTAAAAAGGGTATGAATAGAGCCCGAGATCACAGTAGATTGCCTCTTTTGCAGCCCTTTTATATTCTGCCGCTTTGGCATAGGCTAGGCCAATCCAATCGGTAAGATTTCGGATTGTTTCGAGCGTGGAAAAGGTTAAATCCTTAAAGTTCATCTCCTCTAACTTGAGCATACCGATTACCTGGCCGCTATCGGGGTTAATGAGGGGTGCAGCTAAAACTCCTTCATTTTCTAAGATGATGGCATCTTCAGGGTTGTTCAAACTGAGGAGTTTTTGTTTCGCGGCAATGGCTTCATACATTTTTGTGTCGGGAAGAAAACGTCTTGTGAAGTTATCGGTCTCCTCCCAACCATGATAGGTGGCAGCTTCTAGACCATTAAGACCAAGTGCATAAACGGAGAACTTTTTAGGGGCAATGACACCCTGGATCACATCTCCTAGCCCGAGAAGCACTTGACCAGGATTTAGGCTTTCGAGGTGTTTTACGCTTTTATAGGCAGAGACAGCCGTTCTTGTTTGCGTGGCCAGCCGAATTTCTAAGCTGTCTTTTACTTTTTGCAAATGCATATAGGCATTTGCGATTGTCTCTTCGCGATGTGTGCTTTCATCGAGCTCATGCTTATACGTATCACGCTCTCCTGCGATTTTATTTCTGATTTCCCCGAGAATAAGAGCTGCAAGGGTCCAGAAGAAGGGGGGGAGAAGAAGCTTCATTCTATAGGTAAAAAAGCTCTCCGTCAGTTTTTGCGCCGGGATATTACCAGCATAGAAAAAAAGAGTTGAGAGTAGGGCTGCTGCAAGCCCTTCCCCTGTACCGTATTGAACAGTGACAAGCAAGACGATGATCCAAAAGGGATGTGGGCTTACGGACATGAAACGATTTCCCTCGAAAAAAAAGGCGTCGAGCAGAACAGCTGCAGAAAGAAAGAGAGCGATTTCTATGAGGGCGCTTGTACGGAGTCCAAGGAAGGTTTTTGGCATAGCCGGACTGTAGGCCATTTTTCTTTTTTTCAGAAGATGTATTTGAGTTCGAGGGAGGCGTCTTCTTCGGGGCCTTGGGCTCCGTGTGTGTTCAGGCTGTGATTTGCTGTGATGTTGCATTGAAAGCCATGCTTTTTCCCAAGATGTATGGCGGCTCCATAAGTTGGGCCCCGCCCTCCGTAGCGGTCGACTTGGAAACCGCCAAAGGCGTCCACAGACAGCCATTCAGCAAGTTGCTTGTTTGTAAAGAGGGTAAGTGTATGGAGCTCTTGTGTTGTTACATAGAACGGGTCGTACTTTTCCCCTTGCCTATTGATCCTCTCCTCCAGGCTCAGTACGTATTCTCCGTGAACATTATAGATGATACTTGTAAAACTATCTGGACCCATGGTTCTTCCGATTGCACTCTTTGCTGTGCACTCATAGCTCAGGGTTAGATCAAGCAAAAACGTGGTTGCTGCCAAGGAGGTCGACTGGATGCTATACGCTCTTTGCGCAAAACCAAAGGAGCCTGTGATCAGAGGTGAAAAGCGGTAGTCTGCGCTGAGCCTGTACTGGCTATACGCTCCGTCATAGACAACTCCTTGGATAAAATCCCAGTTAGGCACGTGGTAGGCAAGCTGCACTCTCATGAGGCCCCGGGGTATGATCTTAGTGACTTCGGCACTCCCCCCTACAAGGTCGTCTGCAGCAAAGAGAGAACCCCTTAATTTGGTCCCATCTTCTAAGAAGGAAACGAGAGCAAGTTCCCCCCTTTCACGCGCTCCACTTGTGTCGATCACTTCACCTGTGGAAGGTACAGTAATATTGTAGGCTAAAAACTGTGATCTTTCCGCAAAGAACTCTACCCTAGATGTTTCCGTTATATTCTGATTGAAGGCTATCCTTTGAAAAAACTCTTGTTCAGAATTTACCTGCTTCCGATAGGCAGGTCCGAGCGTGTAGAAGGTGCTAAAGGGTGCTGTGTATTCATACAGGGTTTTAGTTAAGCTTTCGCTAAGAGGTTCGAGACAGCAGGCAAGTCGCATGTCGCTAAGAGCTTGCTGCCAAAATCCTTCTTGGTAAAGCCATTCTGCTCTTGCGTTGAGAAGAGATGTGTTTTTTGGATAATGTTCAAGCCAATTCTCTATGAGTCGTAGAGACTTTTCTCTACAATTTAAGATTTTGAGCAAGTGATTGGCTTCAAGAGCTAAGGGAATATTCTCTTCTTTGAGTTCAATGCAATTTTCAAGATAAATGGCGGCCTCATCGTAGCGCTCTTGCAAGAGAAGTGAACCTACGTAGCCTGCGAGAAGAGAGCTATTTTGTGCGTCATTTTCGATGAGTTTTATAAAGACTGTATCGGCTGTCTCGTAGAACTCAAGATGTGCAAGAAGTTTAGCCTTCCATTCGCTTTCCTCTTGTGTCGGAGGATCCTTTTGATCAACAAGGCAGTAGGCCTGCTCAAAGTACTCTTTGGCTTCATCATATCCTTTATCGGCATACAAGATTTCCCCGAAATGGGCGTAGGAGAGATAATCCACTTCTTCTGTAAGGCAAAAAAGCTTGCAATAAAGCTTTTTTGCAGCCTGGTAGGCTCCCAGATCATACCAAGCGCGCGCTGTTTGCCTTACCGTGTCTGAATCGCACGGATTCAGTTCGTATGCCTTTTCATATGCATATAAAGAAAGAGGTAGAAGTTGCCATGTTTTAGCTGCCTTACCAAGGTGTTTTAACCTGGCTATATCCTCTTCTTTTTCGATGAGACAGCAAAGAAAGGAGGTAAGGTTTTCTTTTCTTTTTAGATCACCCAAGACGTCAATGTAGAGGTCTTGTAAAATGGGATCTTGTAAATCCTCATCTGAAAAGAGGGTCTCTGCTACTTGAGCCTGTTTTTTCCAAAGAAGTAGCTCGAGCCACTTCTTTTTTTCTAGACCTTTTTTTGCCTCGCCATGCTCTGCTATGAAGGCAATAGCAAAAGGGGAGAGTTCTTCCCCAAAAAGGGAGAAAAGCGTTTGCATATCAGGGTCGTCGAATGACTTTCCTTGGACAAAAGGGAGAAGAAGGGCTGTTGCATCTTGTCGATAGCCACCGTCTATGAGAAGAAAAATCAACTCTTTTTTTTCTTGGTCATTCAGATCATAGGGAACGAGGTCTAGCTCTTCTTGTAGAGCCGGACTTTGAGTAGCAATCAGCGCGAGCATATAGGAAAGCGTTCGTTTTCCCCCCTTTTTGAAGATCTCTTGGTAGAGCGTAAGAGCGTTTTTATATTGTTTATTTAGAACATACGCCTCGGCAAGGAGGATTCCGTTTGCTTGTGTGGTAGAGCGCTCATAGAGGATGGTAGCAAGAGAGAGAGCAAGTGAGGTATGATGAAAATCTAAGGCCGTGTAGTAAAGGTCGAGCAGATATGAGAGGGACAGGTGAGGATGCGTGTCTACAAAGCTTTGTACAAGATCCTCTTTACCTAGAGCTGTTGCCAGTAAGATGTGCGGCAGCTCTCTATGACCGAGTGCCTGGATGCCCTCTTCAGGGTAGCCCCATTTGACGTAGAGAGATGCCATTGTAAGAAGCTCTCTTTCAGGCAGTTGCGTGCGAGTAGCCAGTCTCCTTAAGAGTTTCATGCCAGCCTCTTTCTCATCAAGGGCTGCAAAGAGAGGCAGTAGGGCAGCGTCTTGGGGGTGGGCGCTTTGGATTTCGTTTGCCTTATCGGCTCGCTCTTTTTTATCTGCTGTAAGGGCTAGAGAAAAAACATCCTCTCGGTAAGAAGTGAGTAGGACTTGTTTTTTGAGGAGTTCGATGAGATCCCTGTGGTTTGCCTTAATGAGAGAAGAAATGAGTTGAAAGAGTTCGTTGTTACCCAGCTGAGGAAGGGGGCGGCTTTCCAAAAGCGTTTTAACAAGATCAAAGTCTTGTTTTTCTACAGCGCGTCCTAAATAGAGACTAAGAAGATCGTTATTTTGAAGTTGCCGAAAAGAAAGTTTTCCCAAGAAGTTAAGAGAATCTGCAAGCGACATGCTTTCTGCTGTTAGGTAGAGCAGGGTAGCTACATCTTGCGAGTTTTCTTCCTTGTTCTCCGCTAAAAGAGAAAATACTTTTTTTGCAAGAAACCGATCACCTGCATCCAAAAGGGAATATCCAAATTGACGCAGATCCTGTTCAGATAGTTGTTTCTCTCTCACTACTTGATCTGTGAGCTCTTGGATAAGCTTTTGGGCCTGTCGTGAGTTTTTTACAGTTAAGAGAGCATCAAGATAGGGTCGAGCTGCTGCTTTATATTGGGGAAGAATGGTTTGAAAGCGGTGTAGGCTCTCTTCGATTTGCCCATTTAGGGCAAGAGCTTCTGCTAGCATTGATTCGTGCTGTAGGGAGGGATTCGCATCGGAGAGTTTTTTTGCAATATAAAGAGCAAGCTTTGCCTGCTTTGATCGAACTGCCACGTCAAAAAGCTCTTCTAAAAATGCGGGATCTTCGAGTTCCTTAAGAGAGGTTATCACCTTGTCCTCCTCTCCTGTGGCAGCAAGAAGAAGAAGCCGCGCCTCTTGTTTTGCTTTAGTTTCGGCAGATTTGTCCTTCTGGATAAGCTGAAGCCCCCTTTTTCCCTCCCCTAACCCGGCATAGACCGAGGCTGCCATCTTCAGAAAAGGGGGTGGTAGGGACTGTAAACTTTCTATGTGTGCAAGAAGGCGCCTTGCAAGAGAGGATTCGTTCATTTGAAGCAAAATGCTTGCGAGGAGAACTCTGTCTTGAACCTCTAGGTTCTTGGCGTTTTCAATCTCTTCGAGAGCTTTTTCCTCCTGCCTGGCTAACTGGATTGCGTAGGCAAGGCCAGGGCTTTTTTTTATGCCCATCTTTTCGCAGGTCTTTGCAAGAACGTCTGCCATTTCCTGGTCCTGATTGAGGGCTATGCGCTGTGCTAACAGAGCTAGTGTATAAGAAGACACCTGCTTGAGTTCTCCATTTTTCAAAATCATTTTAAGTGTTTTGCGGTCATTTCGTTCTAATGCTCTTTCTAAGAGCGTGGGGAGAAGAGATGAGCCAAGTGTGTTCTGTTGGAAACCTTGTTTTAGAATAGTATAGGCGCGATCTTTATTTCCCATTTCGTCAAGGATTGCGATGATGGCTTCATAGTAGGCTGGACACTGCTTATATTCGGAGGGGATAGCAGAGGCTATCTTTAGAGCTTCCTCCGGATGCCTTCCCTGTAGGAATTCGTAGAGAAGAGGTGTATCGTAGGAGATTTCGGGGCTTGTTTGGACAAACGAGATAGCAAGTCCGAGTGCTTGTTCTATCCGATGAGCATCTAATAGAAGGCGAACTTCAAGCTCTATCGTAGCAGGGTCTTGTTTTTCAGGCGAAAACTTGTCTATCCAATCGAGAGCCTGCTCTTTTTTGCCACTTGTTGCAAGAAGATAGAGCAGGTTGTAATAGTCCTCTTCTTCAGGTTTGTAGTTTTGAGCGAGTTCATTTAAGTAGAAAAGGTATTCATCTTGATTTGCATGGAGTTTGTAGTAGGTTAAGATCTCGCGAAGCGTAGCCTCATTTTTTTTCTGCTTGTAGAGACTTTCTAGTTCATCAGCTGCCTCTCGTGGTTTACCCGCATCGTTATAGAGACGGATCAATAGCTCCTTAACTTCTGGGGAGCTCGGCAATTGCTTGGCAAGGGCTATTGCATCGTCTATGCGACCAAAATATTCGTAGAGTCGGATAAGAGAATATTTTGTGGAAATAGTGGCTTTACCCTGTGAGAGAAGGATTTCGTAATCTCTTAGAGCATCGTAATAGTGTTTGTCTTGATAGTACATGTTGGAAAGCAGCGTATACCTGGGGAAAAGAAGGGCGCCAAGGACAAGAGCAAGACAGATAAGGGAAAGGATGATCCAGGTAGTTGGCTTTTTACTCATGAGCTTGGCTCTCTGATGATTGTTTGCAATTCGATCGTTCCAACATAGGGAATGAGCCCATTTTCTCTTTCCTTCGCATAGATCTGTCTGAGACCTTTTTTGTCCTTTGGATCCCAGTAGTCTAAGCTGAAAAATTGTAGGGAGGGGTACTTGTTTTTGAGGGCCCGAAGGAAACTAAGCTCTTTTTCCACTTCGCTTTCTTGCTTTAAAACATAAGTTTTTGTTTTGAAGTCATAGGTGGAAATAAAGGATTCAGCAAGAACCATTTGCACAAGGTGTCCTGTTTGTGGAAGGAGCGCATAACCTCTATTGACCATGATGGGTAGAGTAGGATAATTTTCGCGCACTTTGCTGATGAGTCCGATGGCTGCCTTTTTCATGCCTTTGTATTTCAATGGATCTTTCTCTTCGAGAAATTCTGCGTTATCGAGGGTGTCGAGGAAAATGCCGTCAAATCCAACGTGGAGGATATAGGGAATGATTTCCTCGACAACTCTTTTCTTCCACCTGGGGTCTCGCAAATCGATCATATGACTTTTCTTCCACGTCTGATTCTCCTCCAGAAGGATTCCCTCCTCCTTTACCTCGTGATAATAGGGGGCATCCTCTTCTACTTCTCCTATGTTGAGATAGGCAAGAAGGATTTTGTTTGTTTCTTTGAAAGGTGCCGAAGGAGGGAAGTCGTAAGCATCAAGAACAAGAAGCTGATACGGGCTAAGATCTCCTCTTTTTGCCTCGTTGCCGTAGTAGACAATCCAATTTTCTATATTTGCAAGGAGTGCGAACGGGATACAGAGGAGCAAGAGAAACATTTAGACCTTCTTTATGGTAATATGTGACGGGGCATATTTTTTTTTGGGAATGAGAAACTTAAGGAGCTTCTCATCACTACCTGTTTTTGCATGATCAACTCCATCGACTTGGATGAGATATTCTCCCACATCTGGCACGCTCCACACCATTTCCCCATCTCCAAAGCCTTCTGTGAGAAATGAAAAGCTAGTCTCAGCCCTTACCAGGTTCCATATGCTCCAATTCGACTCTGAGAGGAAAAATGACCTTTCGTTGCTAGCTTTTTTTAACACGATGATAGGAGTTTCTATCTCCTTGTCGAGGTAGACGTAGAGGCTACCTTGTAAATGCATCTCACCGATCACACCATGGGAGGCAAGGTAGTTTACTCCCTTAAGACTGGCCTGATCGAATCGGATGGTGTGCAAGTTGCCGAGATCTTCGAACCGGAAACGATCCTCACCTTCTTGGAAGATTTTGACGTCGTAGAAACTGTTTGCAATTTTGGCATAGGAGCTTGCATGAATGGGGTGCGGGTTTTGCTTTTTAATGTAGTTGATGACTTCGAAGAGCGCTCTTAAACTGGCTTCTTTTTCGCCGGTAAAAAAGTGGTAATAAAGGTTAATCGGCTTGATTCTTATGGGAGATTCCGTATTGGCGTATGTTTCTGGCAGCTCTCGAAATCCGTAGTAGCGGTCTGTCCAGAGGTCTGTATAGGTGATTTCGTTGCTATTTGAGCTGTAGATTTGCCGCTCTTTGCCCACCTGTCTACCAAGCGGTCTCACAAAGGCGTACGAGGGAAATCTTTGATCAAAGCGGTTGTCTCCCCCGTTGAGGTTCATAATGCCCGCTTCCCTTGCGAGGCGCAGAGCCTCTTCAAAGGGTCTGCAGTTTCCAGACCAAAGGATCATTTGTGCTTTTTTGCCCTCTGGACAGAGAGAATTTGCCTTGCTAAGCGCTCCATCTATTTCTTGGTTAATCTGGAAGCGGTGGTTGGCATAACTTCTTGGAACAACATACCCTTCTCTGATCTCTTTTTTTGCTGGAGCTAGATTCAATTCAGTGGGTGTAGGCTTCCAACTTCCGTAGGGATACAGGGAGAGAAAGGGGACCTCCTTTTCGGGTGTGTAGTCGATAAAGAATTCCCAATCGAGAGGGTGAGAATATGTATGGCAGGCAGCTTCGATATGCGCAAGCGAAAAGATCTTCCTACCGATTTCTATTGATTTTTCTGTGCCTACCCAATCAAGGTCGATGTCTGCTCCGATCGGCCCTGCCGTAGTTGGGATTTCAGGGTGGGGGATCAGCACTTCTTTTAAAATAACCTCGGAAGAAAGAATCCCTTTGCCTTTATAACGCTCTATTTCGGTTACGTTATTCCAACCATCTCCATCGATTTGGTTGTAAAAGATCCTTTTGCCTGCAAGTGTGGTCGTATCTGGTTTCGGGAGAGAATCGGTGGCAAAAGCTTTTCGAAAAAAAAGAAAGGGGTTGATAAACCAAAACCTTTTGAGCTCATCGCCGATGTAGTTGTTAAAGGCAGTATACCCGCTTGCTACATAGCCTCCTTTGTTATTGAGCGAGGCCAAAATACTGCTTGCTCCATTTGATCCTACAGCTGTAAGCAGGTAAGTTGTTTCTTTCCCTACCGGCGTAATCATTGGATACGAGGGCTTAATCGGGGGAAAGCTTTTTGCAAAGCGAAAAAAGTAGGGCTTGTTGTGCACGAAAGTGGAAGAAAATGTTTTTCCTTCCCATTCCCCTGTGTAGTGTAGACCTAATTTTTCAAGGAGGTTATTGATGAGATCGGGGGGGATTGTTTCGTCTCTTGCGGTCTTAAAAAAACTCGGGGCGCCGAGTATGACAAAATGGACCCCCTGTTCTACAAGATCTGCAGCCCACTTAAGGTAGGCTTTTGTGTCTGGAATTTTTGTCCCTTCAGGAAACCAGGTAAGAATTCCTCGAATCTCCTCTAATGGAATGTCTTTTGGTAGCCCTTGCTGAATGTTATGGTAGAGTACTTTTAGCCCAAGATGATTGAGGGGCATTTCAGCAAATTGATGGATGCTTGTTTCAAAGATGTCTTTTTTTCCTTCGTCACTATGGAGGGCTAAAATGGTGCGTGGGAGGGGTTTGGAATCACCTGCAAAAACGGAGGGGCAAAGCAAAAAAAACAAGCTGAGAAAAAGGGGTAACATACGCTGTCTTTGTACAAGATTGCCTCTTTTAGTGCAAAGCAAGCACATGATGAGAGGCTGAGTTGCCAAGAGCTTCTAAATTATAGCCGCCTTCTAAAGCAGAAATGATCCGTCCTTTGGCATAGGTGTCTGCAATTTCTTTGATAATTCTTGTGAGAACACCAAAGTCTTCGCTTTCAAGTTCTAAGTCACCTAAGGGGTCATTTTTGTGAGCATCAAAACCACACGAGATCAGAACAAGTTCAGGCTGGAAGGTCTGCATGGCATGGGGTAGGCTTTCCTGGAAGAGATGCAAAATGTGCTCTCTTGACCCCTTACCCTTCGCGACGGGATGTCCTCCTCTGGCTCCGTTCTTTTTTTCTTCAGGGAAGGGGTAGATCCCATTTTGGTACGTGCTAAAATAAAAAACAGAGGTGTCGTTTTCAAAGATTTCTTCTGTACCATTTCCATGGTGGAGATCCCAGTCACAGATGAGGACTCTTTGGATCCCATATTTTCTTTGGGCATATCGGGCACCGATGGCAACGTTGTTAAAAAGGCAAAAACCCATCCCTTGTGAACGTGTGGCGTGGTGGCCGGGAGGACGGATGTTACAAAACACCGTTTTTGCAGGCCCTGTTATTACTTCATCGACACTGGTTAAAAGGGCACCTGCAGCATAGAGGGCAGTATCAAAGGAGTCTTTGCAGATCTCTACATCACCACTGCTTAATGGGGCAATATCGCCAGGTTCGAGGGAAGTAATTTCTTCTTGGAGACTTGAAAAATAGGATTCAGTATGACAAAGAAGGATCTCCTCTTTCGTAGCTTTTCTTGGGGGCAAGATATTGCTTTGCGTGAGGAGACCCTTTTTTTTGAGGGCAGCATCGATACACAAGCTGCGCTCTTTGCACTCAGGATGGCGCCGTCCTGTATCATGCTTTAAAAAAACAGGATCAGTGACGATAAGCACCATAGGTTAGATCGAAAAACCCACAAGTGTCAGGAAAAGCCCAGCCAGTAGGAGCAAGGCGGCAACACTATAATATACTGTGGGATTCAATAGTCTTTCTGCACATCTGCCTAGGTGCGCGGGGAAGAAAAGTCTGCACATCCCTTTGAGTACTGTAAGCCAAGCAAGCAGTGTGATTAAGACTCTCCAGTCCAATTGCCACACGTTGTGGGCAAGGACAAGGATGATGCCGAGAAATAGAGTAATGGCTCCTGCAAATACTTCAAGACCTAGACTCTTTGCGAAATCTGCAATTGAGGCTCTCATTTGCTCTTTGCGAGCGAAGAGGGCAAGCGCTATGATAACGAGATAGATGCCGAGCAGCCTAGCTAAAAAAATGGATACGCCAAGTGGAACTAGCACAGTTTTCTCCTTGTTAAGTTAAATTTCTATTCATATCACACGTTTCGTATTTTTTGGCAGAGCTTTATGCCAGGCGTGCAGTTTTGGGTTGCCATTTCACTCTCAGCTTACGGTTAAGTTTTTTTCATAGAAAAGATTCGTTTGCCTTGATATTCTTGCCCGATTGGAGCGTTTCCGCTTGAGAAAAGCTCTGCCTCAGAAAACGCTATTGGTACGGGAAAACGAAAGCGTGATATGGAATAAAATAGCTTTAGTAACAGGAGCTTCATCTGGAATAGGAGAGGCTGTGTCGCGAGAATTAATAAAACGCGGTTGGCAAGTGATTGGTATTGCTCGTTCGGCTGACAAGCTAACTCAAATTCAGCAAGAGCTTTCTAGTGCTTTCATACCTTTGATTTGCGATGTCTCTAAAAAAGAAGAAATTGAACAGGCTTCAATGAAGATTCTCAATCAAAATCTCTGTCCTTCTTTGTTTTTTCTTAACGCTGGGATTGCTGGCGAATCGGTGATTGAAAATCCGAATAAGTTTGAGCTTGAAATTCATGAAAAAATCATGAGGGTGAACTATTTCGGCGTTTTAGCATGGGTGGAATTCTGGGAAAAACATTGTCTGAAAAATGGGGGTGCTAATTTCATTGCTACTAGTTCGATCAATGCTATTTTCGCTCCTCCAACAGGAAGCGCCTACTGTGCATCAAAAGCAGCCATAGCAAAAGCGTTCGAAAGTCTTGCTTTAACCTATTTTAACACAAACCTACGGTTTTCTGTTGTGTACCCAGGTCCTGTTGATACTCCGGGTCTTAAAGGAAAATTACCTTTCACTTGGAATGCTGAAAAAATGGGTAAATGTATGGTTGACTTTGGTTTAAGCACTAAATCCCGTTGCGAACCATTCTTTTTTTATAAAATATTTTGTCGTTTGCTGCGTGCTTTGCCTGCTAAATATACACTCAAACTGATGGAAAAACTCCAATAATTATAGATGTTCACCAGATACCCAAGGTGTGAGGAGAACATCTACACAGAACAAGTTTTAGTTAAAAGCTAGAGCGCAAAAATAGTAAATGGCTTATCATCAGTTTTGTGATGATCTATCGTTATCTTCTTGCTTGTTTTCTTTTGTGCTTAGGGGAGGTGGGGTGTGCCCAAGAGGTATATCTTGTGTCCCCAGGGACGGAGCAAAAATTAAAGGAGCATATCCATTTTACAACAAGCAGTCCACACTCAGTTGGACACATTGAGATTGGTAAGACGCAGTCGGGGATCAATCAGGCTACCTGGGTGTATGTTAAAAATGCTCTGGATTACTATAGAGAGAAAAAACCTGTCTTTATCATCTTAGAATTGAACACCCCGGGAGGGGAAGTCTATGCAGCGCAGAAAATTTCCGATGCATTGAAGGAAATCGATACGCAAAGCGGCATCCCGGTTGTTTGTTATGTCAATAATTGGGCCATCTCTGCAGGTGCGATGCTTGGGTATTCGTGTAGGTTTATTGCCATCGCTAAGGATGCAAGTTTTGGGGCTGCAGAACCGGTTATCGCGTCTGCATCTGGGCAGATGGAAGCGGCATCGGAGAAGGTAAACTCAGCGCTTCGTGCTGATTTTATGAATCGCGCTGCTTTTTTTGGACGCAATCCCTTACTTGCAGAAGCTATGGTGGATAAAGATGTCATCCTCGTCATGCGAAAGGGAGTGGTTACAAAACTTGATAGAGAATCGGACATTGTGAAGGAAGGACGAAATCCTGATATCGTCATTTCCAATAAAGGCAAGCTCCTGACTTTGGATGCAGAGCAAATGATGCGCTATGGGCTTGCTGATATTTTGCTCCAACCCGTAAAGCTAGTACCGATTACAGAATCAGAGCAGAGTAGAGGTTTGTGGCCGGCAAGTAAATCTTCCTTATTTCAAGTTCCTTTTTTTAAAGAGATTCCAGACTGCGTGATTGATGCTTACCAGATGGATTGGAAGACGCGCTTTTTTGTCTTTTTAAGCAATCCAATTGTGACATCACTTCTTATGCTTGGATTGATGGTGGGCTTCTATATGGAAATGGGCTCGCCGGGTGCAACTCTTCCTATTGCGGTGGCTTTTGTATGCCTGTTTCTTCTCCTACTTTCTAGTTATGCTCTAGAGGCTGCCCGTTTCTTGGAGTGGATTCTACTGTTTGCCGGCCTATCTATGGTGGTGTTTGAACTACTTGTTCCAGGGTTTGGTTTTTTTGGTATTATTGGAGCTGTTTTTACTGTGATCGGTCTTTTGGGAATGTTTTTGCCCTCTATTGGATCTATTAGCTATGAAATTGATACAAATACACTCAATGCGGCAGGAGAGGTGTTTATGCAGCGGCTAGGGTGGCTTGCAGCAACGATTTTGATCGGTTTTGTGTTAATTCTTGTTTTGGCGCGCTATATTACGCCTTCTTTTTCGAGGTTTAGCAAGCTTGTCTTGAGGGGAGAGCAAGATGCATCCCTTGGGTTTGTGGCAGGAGGTGATGTTTCTAGGCTTCCCAAGCCCGGGACGAAGGCTGTTGTCTTGGCCACGCTTAGGCCTGCGGGCAAGATTCAGGTGGGCGGGGATATATTTGATGCCCAGAGCGAGGGGGAATTCATCGAAAAAGGAGAAGAAGTGGTTGTCCAGCATGTCGACGGCCCCCGGATTTTCGTTGAGAGGGGCGATTCATGATCACTCCTTTTTTGTTTTTACTCTTGGGCTATCTGCTGATTTTTTTAGAATTTTTTTTGCCTGGTGCTGTGATGGGAATTGCTGGAGGGGCCTTCTTATTTCTCAGTATCATTTTATTTGCTATGCGAACAGAATCTGTTTTGCTTTTGCTTCTTTTCTTGGCCATAGCCCTAGCAGGCCTCGTCTTTTTAATTCGCTTTGCTTTGCAAAGAATTCGAGCCAGGAAAGCTGACATGTACCAGGAAGATGACCAGGAAGGGTTTAAAGCGGCAGTCTTTGATGAAGCTTTGCTTGGAAAAGGGGGAGTTGTTGTGGCCGATCTAAAACCATCAGGTTTTATTAAAGTGGAAGGTAGGACATATCAAGCACTCGCGCAAGCAGGCTACCTCAATAAAGGAGAAGAAATCGAGATCATCGCCGGTCGAGGCGCATACTACATCGTAAAACAGAGAACAAAGGATTAGTATCCAATGGAAGGAATACACGTGGAAATTTACTTTTTGTTTGTCATCCTGGCAATCATTTCCTTGATTTTAGTGGGAATCATTGGAAAATTTATCAGTCTCTGGTTCCAGGCATTTGTCTCGGGAACCCCCATCTCGCTTTTCAATATCATAGGGATGAGTCTTAGGAAGATTCCACCGAAACTGATCGTTACGGAGAGAATCACAGCCTATAAAGCAGGTCTAAAGCAAGTCACTGTAGCCGATTTAGAGACACACTATTTGGCGGGTGGGCGTGTTTCAGATGTTGTTAAGGCTTTGATTGCAGCAGATAAGGCAAACATTCCCCTGGACTGGCGTCAAGCAACAGCGATCGATTTGGCCGGTCGTGATATTATCGATGCGTTGAAGACATCTGTCTATCCGAAGGTAATCGACTGTCCGCCCCAGGGAGATAGGGGATCAGGTAGCTACATTATCGGCGTAGCCAAGGATGGTATTCAGCTTCTTGTAAGAGCTCGGGTGACTGTGCGCACCAATATCGCCCAGCTTGTAGGTGGTGCGACTGAAGAGACCATCATTGCACGCGTGGGTGAGGGGATTGTAAGCGCGATTGGGTCTGCAGAAACCTACAGTCAGGTTCTAGAAGCGCCCCAAAAAATATCAAAGCAGGTTCTTGAGAAAGGACTTGATGCTCAAACTGCCTATGAGATCCTCTCTATTGATATCGCTGACATCACCATTGGGAAGAACATAGGTGCGATCTTAAAGGCGGATGCGGCCGATGCCACAAAGAGAGTTTTCCAAGCGGAAGCTGAAAAAAGACGCGCTTTAGCTGTAGCTCTGGAACAAGAGAATAAGGCTAAGGTAAAAGAGATGGAGGCGTATCTTGTAGAGGCGCAATCCAAAGTGCCTCTTGCTATGGCAGAGGCCTTCCGTAAAGGTAATTTGGGAATAATGGATTACCAAAGGATTCAAAACATCCAAGCAGATACCGATATGAGAAGATCAATTGGAAAGTCTGAGGATTCCTCAACAGAAGAAACGGAGTAGAATGCAATTTTCTGATTTCTTTTCTTTCCTCATTGGACTTGCTGCCATGATGTATGTGTTCTTCAGAAGGCAGAAAGCAGAGCAGGAGGTCAGGGAGGCTGAGGAAAAACCTTTGCCTCAGCCTCTTGCCCAAAAGAGACCAAGGGTCCCCAGGCAAGAAGTGTTTACAAGGGATCTTCTACAGGATAGGGGCTTTCATAGCCATGTAGAGAGTGAGCAACTCTTGCCTCTAATTGATAAGGAAGAAGTTCCGCGTGCAATCGATGCGAGAAGACTCGATTCGAATCTAGATGTTGCCGCTGAAAGAAAACGACCCAAAAAGAAACCCTATAAAATTAAAAGCAAACGCGATCTTGTAATTGACTACGAAGTGTTTAGGTCAGGAAAATGGATGTAGAAGAAAGAGTTAAAGCCCTTTTGGAAAGAGTGCGGACCGTGGCAGTTCGTGCCGGTAGAAAAAGCGAAGAGATTACCATTGTTGCTGTCACAAAAGGACACCCTCTGGAGCATGTGCTGCCCGCATATAAAGCTGGTCTTCACCATTTTGGGGAAAATAGATTGCAGGAGGCTTTGAGTAAGATGTCAGGAGCTCCAAGGGGCGTGCAGTGGCATCTCATTGGAACCCTTCAGAGAAATAAAGTGGCAAAAGCAATCGGGCGTTTTGCGATGATTCACTCAGTTGACACCATCCCACTTGCTGAGAAGATTTCCAGTTGCAGTGCGGAGGCGCATGTAACTACTAAAGTGCTTTTGCAGGTGAATGTGTCAGGAGAAGAGAGTAAACAAGGTTTTACAAAAGAGGAGTGTAGAAAGGCTTTGCCTCATCTACTGAACTTGCCAGGGATATCAATTCAAGGGTTTATGACGATGGCGCCCTTGACTGAAGATCGATCACTTGTTCGTAGTTGCTTCCGTGGGCTTTCCGATTTTCGTAAGGAAGCGGCTCCCTCTTTACCCCATCTTTCCATGGGAATGTCGAGCGACTATGAAATTGCCATTGAAGAGGGGGCTACTTTGATCCGGGTGGGAAGAGAGCTCTTCACTACTACGCTTCTTGAGCTTTAAAGTCGTATACTTTTATCGAATTCGATCTGATAAGGCAGAGTTTGCCGTCAAACCAAAATAGCCTTATTGCCTCAAGGTGTTCCTGAACGCTAGAACCTGTTTCAATGTTCCAAAGCTTAGCTGTATTATCTTCATAACAGACAAACAAACAGTTTTGCATGTACTGGAAGCTCGTTGCAGCAGAGGTGCCTCCTCCGAGCTTGTGGAGAAGGTTTCCTCTTAGTCGATTCCAGATGCAAACAGTTCCGTCCCTAAGAGCTGAAAAAAGAAAGATGCCTCTTGCTTTGATGGGCGTAGGATAAAAAGGAGTGCAAGCAAACTTGTGTAATTTTTTCCCGGTATTTGTCTCCCAGGTTTGGATAGTACCGTCATATGATGCAGTTATGAGTTCATTGTTGATTGTTTTTAATCCCCGAATCCAATGCTCATGCCCACTAAAGGTCGTAAGGCACACGCCTGTATTGATGTCCCATTTTTTTGCGGTCTGGTCGTCAGATGCTGTGTAGAGAGAATCTTTACCCACTTTTATTTTGGTGACCCAATCCTCATGTCCTGCGAATGTAAGAACGCACTCACCTGTATTGATGTCCCATTTTTTTGCAGTCCCATCTGCCGAGGCAGTGAAAAGATGCTCTGATTCGTCATCTACCCGGATATCCAGGATGTAGTGGGTGTGGCCAATGTAGGTTTGCAGATGAGCTGCAGTAGGAAGGCGCCAGGCTTTTACAGAACGGTCGTGAGAGGCTGTAAACAATGCATAAAATCTCATCGCCTTGATACGACAGGGGTAACTGTTCGGATGGGGGATAAATTCTTTAATGGAGTTATAATTTTGTGTTTCTAAGATTCTAAGATTTTGATTTTTTGTTGCAATGAATATATGTGTATATGTGCAGTAAACAGTTGCAATTGGAGAATTATTAGATATGGGCTTATAGTAGCAACTTGAGTGGGAAAAAGTCGATAAGTTGCGAAAAATCACCGCCTTTTTCTGTGCACGGCGAGGGTCTTCGAAGGTTTCGGGCCTAAGAGAATGTCGGACGATTTGACTTGGAGTTTGTGGTGCAGAAATATTGAGCTCCTTTTTTCTTCAGACCGCCATTTTAAACTAAAGATGGGTTATAAGTCAAAGGGTGCTTTTTTTGAGAAAACGGTTGTTTCTCTCCCAACTGAAACTGAGCTTGTAGACAGGTTCTTCTAGTTCCTTCCACGTTTTGGCTGTTTGGATTTTTTTTGTCTTATAGGCTACCACTTCGGAATCTACTTTGACACCCAGCCCTTTTCTAAAAACGGTTTGGATGACGTCTATGTACCTTCCATCGAATGGAAAAATCATTTTAGTGGTATCCAAGGAGGCTTCTGTGTTGCCAACTTCATCGGCTGACTGGAGGTAGAAAAGAATTTGGTTGCAGATAGCGTGCAACGCAAATTGCGCCTGTTCTTCCGCATGTTGCGTTTTTTTCTCAGAAGGAATGATTTTTAGCAGGTCTTTTCTGATCGTTTCGTCCTTTAGTATTTCATTAAAGCAAATGGGATGTTCTTTGCCAAATAGCCTGCGAAGTAGTCCAGCCATAATCTATGGGTCCATTGATTTAAGAGGTTACTCTATTAAGCTCATCCCCTAAACTAGAGGATAATGTTGCGTGGTCGTGCTACCATGTCGTGGTCTGAGGTGATAATGACGTTTATTTGACGATCTATCTAAGGGTTCGATTAATGTCAATTTTTTTCGTGTTGCACCATATCACATTGACAAAAAATAGTTTAAAACGGTAACATACGTCTTTACCGGGGGATCTCATGTGCGAGCATAATGGGCAAAAGGCAAGGATTTCACAAAACACGCTCTATCTAGTGGCAGCAGGGGCTGGACTGCTCGCGGGTTACTTCAATGTGGCACCTCTTATGATAGCATCATCTGTGATTTCAGAGATTTTTATCAACCTCCTTAAGCTGATCAGCCTCCCTATTATATTCCTCTCAATTGTGTCCACGGCCTCCGGGATGGAGAACCTAAAGGAAGTCAGGTTTTTAGGGCTTAAAGTTGTAAAATATACTCTCTTAACAACCATTGTAGCAGCTTTTACAGCCATGCTTCTCTTTGTTGCCCTTGATCCAGTGAGAACCCAGGTTCATGTTGAAAGTGCCGGAGTTGCTCCGACATCTGATGGATTACCTGGCTACTTTACCTTTTTAATCCAGTCGATTCCTTCCAATATCATCCAGCCGTTTGCCAATAACCATGTAATTGGGGTGTTTTTTATTGCCATGGGCTTTAGCCTTGCTCTTCTGTCCATACCAGACGAGAAGAGAAAGCTTTTGCACTCAGTCTTTTCCAGTCTTTATGCAACGGTAACGCAGATCACCGCTTTTGTTATCAGACTTATGCCGGTCGCTGTATTTGCCTTTATTACCCTTTTCTTTAAGGATATACGCAGCGGACTTGAATTACAAAGTCTTGCTCTTTATCTAGTTTGTATTCTTGCTGCAAATCTTATACAGGCGTTTATTGTGCTGCCTGGCTTGCTTCTTTCAAGAGGGATCTCTCCTGTAAAAATGGCAAAGGGGATGATGCCAGCGCTTTCAGTTGCCTTTTTTTCCAAATCCTCAAGTGCAGCCTTGCCGATGGCCATGAAGTGCGCAGAAGAGAACGTAAAGATCGCATCCAAAGTCTCAGGTTTTGCTTTCCCTCTATGTACGACGATCAATATGAATGCGTGCGCTGCCTTTATTTACATCACTGTAATGTTTGTATCGATGAGTAGCGGTGTTGTTTATTCAGGTTGGGAGCTTGTGGCCTGGGTGTTTATCGCAACGCTTGCAGCAGTTGGCAATGCAGGTGTGCCGATGGGGTGCTACACTCTCTCCACGGCATTCTTAGCGGCAATGGGTGTCCCCCTTCAGCTCATGGGTGTTATTCTCCCCTTCTATAGTTTGATTGACATGCTGGAAAGCTCTATCAATGTCTGGTCTGATGCTTGCGTTGCAGCAGCAGTCGATAGGGAAGTAAACCAGTCTGCCATTCAGGCTCAGTCAGTTCTATCATAATAGGCGTCTTGCACCAAGCTCTCTTCTCTTTTGAGAATTGGCACATCTTTTGCATCTTCTAAGTTATCTGTTGACAAAACTCGGGGTGAGCTATGAGACAAATAGGGAAGAGGGAGATCTTTGGGAGAAAAAGAGGGTGGAAAAGGGTCTCTACAGTAGCCGTTATTAGCCTTTTTGATAAGTTCCTTTCTTTCATAACTGGAAAGAACCGGGCAGAATCTGAGAAAAAAGGGGAGCAAATCCTTAGCGATCTTGATCCTGTAGCTTTAGATTCTCTTGAAAGGGAGATTAGAATGCAGAATGGAGAGTCAGCTAAGCTTGACCTGATTGATCTTAGATGGCAGGTTTTTTGTTCGGAAAAGGGCTATATCCCCGAGAAAGAACCGAAAAATTGGAAGACCTATTTTTTAAGGAAATATATACAAGAAACCCTTGATTTTTCGAGTTGCCTGACTGCAGAGGAATTGAAGCGTTCTTTAGAACTCATCAGTAAAAAATTCATTTGAACAGTGCCCTCCATAAGCAAGCTCGGTTTTCGCATTGAGCGAAAGCCGGGCTTTCGTCTATAGTAGGTTCATTATTTAAAGTTTTTTGCAAAAAAGGAGAGGACAAGATGTCCGTAAGAGATCACGTTTATGAACTCACTACAGTGAGCGAAGTTAGAGAATTTATCAGAGGGCTATCCGTATGCAGTATTTTTAAAGCGGAATGCTGCGGCAAAAGCGACCAAGCCCTTGAGAAGATCCAAAGTGCGCTGGAGGATTTTAATCTTCCTCTTTCGATCGGGATTATTGATGTGAAGGAGTGTAAGGAGGCTTCGGATGAGATTGCTAAGCTCACAGGAATCCAGCATGCTGCTCCCCAATTTATTGTGTTTGTGGAAGAACAAGCTGTTTTCAATCTGAGTGGTGCAATGATTACGGAAGAAGCTGTAGGCGATTTTCTAGAAGAGTCGTTTGAGATGGAAGAAGAGGAGCAGCAAGGCTGTGGTGGGCACTGTGCATGCCATGGAGATGATGACGAAGATGAGGATGATGATGATTGTGACATAGGTATAGAACCCTTCCGCAACCTTCTCAATGAATTTTTAGACGGGGCTTTGACTGAGTCTGAATTCAAGCACGAGTGGCAAGCGCTTTTTCAAAATGAAGAAACGCGTCCTAGCGAAGAGGAGATGGCTCTCTGGGGTCCCTTTTTCGAGGATGTGAATGCCGCTTTGAGTGGCAAAAGCGCAAAGAGTGGAGGGTGCTGCAAGAGTCATAAGCCACACACACATGGCAACTCCAATATCTTGTATGATTTGTCCTAACGATCAGAGCTGCAAATAGAAAGAGAGGAGTGTTCATTTTTTCTAATTCTTTTGTTACACTGCTCACATGAGTGAAAAGAAGGGAAAAGAGGATACCCGTAGCTACTTTCCTGCGGACCCAAAAAAGGTTTTTGCAAAGTTAGGTGCGAGTGTTCTTCTAGAAGATCTTGAAAAAATGCTTCTGGCTCGCAACTTAGATGTTCGTGGGGAATCTGCCTACCAGCATGGACTGGTAGGGGGGTTTTACCATGCCTACATCGGTCAGGAAGCCATACAAACAGCTCTTGTACGGGCCATGGGTCCGAATAATTGGTATACAACGACCTACAGGTGCCATTGCTTGGCGCTTCTTCTCGGGGTTTCGCCGCATGAGATCATGGCTGAACTCTACGGCAGAAGCACAGGAAACGCTCTTGGTAGGGGCGGGTCGATGCACCTCTACAGCGATCGTCTTCTGGGTGGTTTTGGTATTGTGGGAGGCCAAATTCCGATTGGAGCAGGTGCTGGGTTTTCTCTCAAATATCAAGGGATAAAAGATCAAGTCTCTGTGTGCTTTCTTGGAGATGGGGCGGTCGCAACAGGTGCCTTTCATGAAACACTCAATAGCGCATCTCTCTGGGATCTTCCTTGTGTTTTTGTCATTGAGAATAACCTCTGGGGGATGGGAACACCGATTGAAAAGGCAGTGGCAGTTTCTCGTCTTGCAGAGGATAAGGCCTCGGGATACAATATAAAGGGATACTCTGTAGATGGAATGGATTATTTTGCTTGCTATTCTTGTTTTTCCCATGTTTTTAATGAAGTTCTTAAAACAAGCCGTCCTGTGCTTGTGGAGGCGGTAACAGAGCGTTTCCGTGGCCACTCCATCTCTGATCCAGCTCTCTATCGTTCAAAAGAGATGCTTGTCGAAGTCATGAAACGAGATCCCATTACTGCCCTCTACCACTTTCTAGAAAGGGAAAAGGTGCTAGATGAGGCTTTATTCAAAGAAATGGATAAAAAGTGCCGTCTGATTGTAAGGGAGGCTATGGATTATGCTGAGGCCTCTCCCTGGCCCGACCCTGCGACTTTAGAAGAGGATGTGTTTGCACCATGATGGAACAGATGCAAAGGGTAGAGATGCGGGAAGCACTGAGACAAGCTCTTGATGAAGAGATGTCAAGAGACGCCACCGTTTTCCTGATGGGGGAAGAGGTGGGGGAATATAACGGTGCTTACAAGGTTTCTAAAGGACTGCTCGAAAAGTGGGGGCCCAAGAGAGTCATTGATACCCCTATTACAGAAAATTCTTTTGCAGGGATAGGCATTGGGGCGGCCCTTACAGGTCTAAGACCTGTAGTTGAGTTTATGAGCTTCAATTTCTCCTTTGTGGCAGCGGATCAGATTATCTCGAATGCCTGTAAAATGCACTACATGTCAGCAGGGCGCTTCTCTGTCCCGATTGTCTTTCGGGGTCCAAATGGGGCAGCAGCTCAAGTTTCTTGCCAACACTCCCACTGTGTCGAGGCAATCTATGGCAACCTTCCAGGTTTAATCATTGTTGCCCCTAGCAATCCCTATGATGCGAAGGGACTTTTAAAATCTGCCATCCGGTGCAATAATCCCGTCCTTTTCCTTGAATGTGAACTTCTCTATGGTGACAAGATGGAGATTCCCCTAGAGGAATATCTTGTTCCTTTAGGTAAGGCTAAAGTTCTGCGTGAAGGAAAAGATGTTACTCTGATCAGCCATAGCCGCATGGTGAAGCAGGCGTTGGAGGCAGCTTTGCTGCTTGCAAGCGAGGGCGTTTTTGCAGAGGTGATCGACCTGCGCACGATTAAGCCTTTGGATTTTTCTACCCTCCTTCGTTCGATCCAGAAAACAAGCCGTGCTGTAGTTGTGGAAGAGGGCCACTTTTTTGCAGGGATTGCTGCTGAGGTTGGGTTTTTAATCCAAGAACAAGCTTTTGATTATCTTGATGCTCCTGTGAGAAGGGTGTGCCAACGAGAGACGCCTATGCCTTATTCCAAGGTGCTCGAGAAAGAGACGTTGCCTACTGTCGAAAGGATTGTCACTGAAACGTTAAAACTTTTTTATTAGGAGACTTGCCATGCCGACTACATTCACGATGCCTAAATTGTCTCCCACAATGGATGTGGGTCTTGTTGTAAAATGGCACAAAAATGAGGGGGATTTTGTGAATGCAGGAGATCTTCTTCTAGAGATTGCAACGGATAAGGCTACCATTGAGCATAGCGCATTAGATGAGGGCTGGTTACGCAAGATTATCGTTCATGAGGGTGAGGAGGCATTTGTGAATGATCCGATTGCGATTTTCACTGATGCGGAAAATGAAGGGATTGGAGAGATGCCCAGGCCTGCTGTAAAAAAGGAGCAGAAAAAAGAAGCTTTCCAAGAGTCCTCAGCTCCACCTACCCCTCAGCTCCGAGAGGGATTTGCACCGTCCACTCCGCTGGAGGGGTATACCT
Source organism: uncultured bacterium (assembly GCA_964496125.1). Classification (GTDB taxonomy): domain Bacteria; phylum Chlamydiota; class Chlamydiia; order Chlamydiales; family CAZBXE01; genus CAZBXE01. The sequence continues at coordinate 202,361 of CAZBXE010000001.1, forward strand.
TCCCTTTCCCTGGTGAAGAGTTTGGAGAAAAACTCAAAGCATCTCCACTTGCCAAAAAACTAGCGCAAGAAAAAGGACTTGATCTTTCTTCGATTGCAGGAAGTGGTCCGAGTGGCAGAGTGGTTGCAAAAGATTTGGAAAAGGCGCAAAAAATAGGGACAGCTTCTTTTACGCGAAAAATTCCTTCTACTCCTCCTGGATCTTTCCATGAAGAGAAGTTTTCTCCTGCCCAAAAGGTGGTTGCTCTGCGACTTTCCCAATCGAAAACTTTTATTCCTCACTTCTATGCAACCATGGATGTGCGCGCTGAGGCTATCCAACAGATGAGAACACAGCTCGAAAGTATCGGCGTGAAGGTTACTGTCAATGATTTTATGATTAAGGCCGTAGCTCTAGCTCTCCGTGAGCATCCTCATGTCAATAGCGGCTACCATGGTCCGAACCAGACGATCATCCGTTTTGAGACCATTGATGTTGCGGTGGCTGTCGATACAAAGCTTGGGCTCATCACCCCGATCATACGTCATGCGGATTGTAAGAACATGGGAGAGATTGGAGCTGAGATGAGAAATCTCGCACAAAAGGCAAGGGGTGGAAAGCTTATGCCAGAAGAGTATCAAGGGGGCTCGTTTACTGTGTCTAACCTCGGCATGTTTGGAGTTAAGGAGTTTCAGGCGATCATCAACCCACCCCAGGCAGCCATTTTAGCCGTAGGTGTTATTCGCCAGGAACCCATTGTTCAGGGAGGAGAGGTGAAAGTAGGGGCTTTGATGAGCCTTACTCTTTCTTGTGATCACAGGGTTGTGGATGGAGCGCTTGCTGCTAAATTCTTGCAATCCGTGAAAGGGTTTTGTGAGAATCCAGCAACCCTTCTGCTTTACTAAGAAATGGGGAGTGTGGCATGCAAAAAGGTATGCACAGCGTACTCTCTTTTAAAGAACCCTTTGATCCCAAGAGAGCAGATAGCAGCATTACAAGATGTATTATTCACCCCAAACCTTTTGCAGGGCAAGAATATGAGCTTTTCCCTTTTGATGAAGCAGAAGAAGTAGGGGGTACGCTTTTCTTAAAGTACGCCGTCGCCTCCATTGAGATTACCTTTCCTTTACTTGTGGGAAAACAGCTAGGAACGTTTTCTCTACCCGGGTACGTTCTTGTCAATGCGGCAAATGAAGGCATGATCGGGGGTGGAGGTGTGGATGGAAAAACAAATGCTCTTGGAGGAAGGGAACTCATCGCAGTTCGAAAGGTTTTGCGCCAAGCCTATTCCAAGCACGTCGATATTGCGGGATTTCCTGTAGGGGGTGTTTTTGTAACAAGGTCTTACGATCTAAAGAGTGCGCCTTTTTTGATCCATGCTGTCGGCCCACAAGGACCACATGCAACCTCTCTTGGCAACTGGTTGCTTTCTCAGTGTTATTATAACAGTTGCGTTGCGGCAGACGTATTGCATGAGGAAAGGATTGCATTCCCTCCGATTGGGACGGGGATCTTTCACTACCCCCTTGATTCTGCAGCAGAATCGGCTCTGCGAGGTATTGAGCAGTTTTTTCGTGATTTTCCAAATACATCGATTCAAAATGTTGCTCTTGTTTGCGGTGTCTTTCGCGAGGATCAGAAGTCTCTCTATATGGCATCCTACGAAAAGGCTCTCTACCGTATAAGAGCGCAAAGATAAACTGAAAAGTCGGTTTCTGCCTGCGTCGGACACGCTTTCAATGGCGTATTCCCGGCTTTTCAATTCATTTTGGTAATTAAAAAATCTGTTGACTAGAGGCGCAATTAGAGAACCCAAACCTCTCATTCCCCGATTTTAAGCGAGTTTGAAATGAAGAAATTGTGATCTCAGACCGCTTTTTTTCAGACCTATACGACAGGACACATCCAGCTATCTGAATTTACAGAAACAATTATTCACAAATGAATTGGAAAGTTCATAATATGCCAAGAAGGCTCCCCCAATTTTTGTAAGCGATAGAGGCGTCGAAGCAGCTCTGGTTAAAAACGAGAGCAATGCAGACGAGCAAAAATTGAGGGATTGTCCGACGCAGGCAGAAACAAACTTTCCAGTTCATTTGGGTATACACTACCCAAAAAAATTTTGTTAAGATATCGTCTCTAGTTTGAGTTGACATTGGCTTACAGTTGTTTGACAAAATCTTCTATGTTCCATAGTGCATCGTTCCACAGGCTTTCCCTGTTTCTTTTTATCCTATGTAGTGTGCTAACTCCGGTCGTTTATGCGGGTGAACCATGCCAACAACCATGTGTGGAGGGGAAACTTAAGGATCAGTTGGGCAACCAAATGTTTCAAGTCGCAGCAACCTGCGCCTTTGCTTGGGACCATAATGCCACCCCGTGTTTTCCTGACCTTCTTACAAAAGAAGATGACGGTGTGCCTGAAAACTATGAGCATGTCTTCTTTCGCTGTAACACAAGCTGCCCAAAACAACCCAGTTCCTTTCACTGGCATCTACCGAACGAGTATAATCATGCCTTCTTACCGGTTCCTTATAAACCAAACATGTCTATGGCTGGTACTTTTCAGTGCCCAAAATACTTTGCTCACCATGAAAAAAAAATTCAAGCCCTCTTTGCCCCTCACCCTGATGACCTTGCCTATATCAAAAAAAAGTATTCTTTTCTTCTTAACCATCCAAACACTGTGGGGGTTCAAGTTCGTTGGTTTGGTGTGCAAAGGGATTCTCCTTGGTGGAGCTGTCTAGCTCAATATGGATACGATTACTTTGCTAAGGCTATGGCCCTGTTTCCACCTGATGCCCTCTTTGTAGTAAGTACAAACGACAGAGAATTTGCTCAAATGAATATCCCCAAGAAGTATCAAAATGTTGTTTACCTTGAAAACGAGCCATATTATATCGATCTTTATCTTTTATCATTGTGTAAACACAATATTATAAGTAATTCAACCTTTGGCTGGTGGTCCGCTTGGCTTAACCAAAACCCAAATAAAAGTATCGTGGCCCCCGTACTCTGGATAGACCCTTATCCAAGTGGTGCGAAAAAGCCTGTCAAAATGGACGTCTACCCCGAAGGCTGGCTGCGAATTAAGGCTAAGTGGAGAAAACCGAAAAACTTGCGCGCCGCAGTTCTTTGAAATGAACTTTTGAATATCCAAAGTGAAAGAATTGGTTTTCGTGTCTGGGCCCGTGACCTTTCCCTCCTCAAAAATTAGGTGTTCGGGTACACTGCTAAGCGTATGACAACACCCAAGCCCAAATTCCGCGAAATCGTCTTTCTTTTGCTTTATATTTTAGAGGAAGGACACTGTGAAGAAAAAGATGCAATCAACCTCGTACAAAGCGTTGCTAAGGTATCTAAGACCTCTGCCCTGGAAGCGTTAATCAATGTTCAGAAGATTTTAGCTGCACAGAAAAAAATTGATTCACTCGTCCAAAAAGCCTCAACAGAATACTCCTTGGAAAGAATTCATAAAGTTGCCCTCAATATCTTGCGGCTTGCTCTCTTCGAGGTGCTTTATGGGGAGGGGATCTCTCCAAGGCTTGCCATTTCGGAAGCGATTCGCCTCGCAAAGAAATTCAGTACCGATGAAAGTTCAGCTTTCATTCATGCTCTCGTAGATCGGATCTACCGGGAGGAAAAAGGGGTATGACACTCCGCATCCAGGAGTTCGTTTCCCTCAGAGAGTTGACCACGCTAGGCGTAGGGGGAAGCGCCCGGTATTTTGCGATTGTAGAAAACAAACAGGGCTTACAAGAGGCTCTTCATTTCTCTAAGATGAGAAACCTTGCCTTTTTTGTCATAGGCAAAGGTTCCAATATTCTCTTAGATGAGGGGGTCTTCCCAGGTCTTGTAATTCTGAATAAAATCGAGTTTTTAGAAGAAAAAAAGCCAGGTCTTTTTTTTGCAGGGGGAGGGTATAGTTTTTCCCTTCTGGGCACAAAAACGGCAAGAGCTGGGTACAGTGGCCTTGAATTTGCAGCCGGTATCCCAGGGAGTGTCGGGGGTGCTGTGTTCATGAACGCAGGTGCCGCAGGCAAAGAGGTAGCAGACACCCTAGTTGCGGTAGAAGTGATGGATGCCCTAGGAAATGTACGAGAAATCCCCCGTAAAGACCTAAAGTTTTCTTATAGGACTTCTCCTTTCCAGCAAACAAACGAGATTGTTTGCAATGCGACTTTCTCCTTGCAGAAGCGTAGCGAGGCTAGGGGCGAGCAAGTAGACCTCATTACCTACCGTAAGAAGACGCAGCCTTACGGCGATAAGTCAGCGGGCTGCTTTTTCCGTAACCCCGAATGTGCGCATGCCGGGGCTTTGATTGAGAAGGCAGGGCTCAAGGGATTTCAGATCGGAGGGGCTAAGGTATCAGAGCTGCATGCGAACTTCATTGTGAATGTGGGCGGCGCCACCACACACGATATTCTTTCTTTGAAAGAGCGTGTCCAAAAAGAGGTGTACCGTACAACAGGTCAGAAATTAGAAGTAGAAGTACGCTACATTTCTTTTCCTCTTTAAGAAGAGTTTGCTTTTTGGTACAATGTCATTTCTATGCTTGAATTTCGTGCAGACCTTCATTGCCACACGACTTGCTCTGATGGGGAACTTTCTCCCCAGGAAATCCTTGTGCTCGCCAAAAAAGAGGGGCTATCAGGACTGTCGATTACAGACCATGATACGGTAGCAGCTTATGCGCATTTGTTTCCCGAAGCAGAAAAGCTTGGGATTACTCTGATTCCGGGTGTAGAATTTTCCACAGAAGTCGATGAAACAAGTATCCATGTTTTAGGCTATGCCTTCGATGAAAAAAATGAAGATTTGCATGCGTTTATTGCCCAGCATAGCGCAAGGCGAGAAAAGAGGCTGCAAGCCATACTCAAAGCCTTGGGAAAGCAGGGAATTGCCCTCAGAGCAGATGAAGTTATTAAAATCAATCAAATGGAAAAGGTAAAAAACCCTGTGGTGGGAAGACCTCATATTGCAGGAGCCCTTTTAAAAAAGGGGTATGTGAAGAGTTACCAAGAAGCCTTTTCCCTTTATATCGGTGAAGGAAAACCCTGTTTTATTCCAGGGCACGGATTTACAATCGAGGAGACAATTGCTCTTATTCACAAGGCAGGAGGGCTTGCGATCATTGCACACCCCCACCTAGTCCCTCCAAAAATTTTGCCAAAGCTCTGCAACCTCCACTTCGATGGGATTGAGGCACACTATGGCAATTTTAGCTCCTCAAAAAACAAAAGATGGGTCACGATGGCAAAGAAGAAAGCCTGGCTCGTTACTGGAGGGTCTGATTTCCATGGGAGTGTCAATAAATCTAATATCAGTCTTGGCTGTGGATTTGTTCCTTGGGAGATCTTCCAGGTGCTTCTCAATCACTACAAACACGTGATCCGGGATCGCTCTTGAGCTATACAAGCTGCATTCAAATATTGCACCTGGTTCTTTTTGGGTATTTTTTTCTGTCCGTTTGTTTGTTTTTTGGGTTGCTTTTTAAGCAAACCCGGCGAACTAAACAAACAGATAGAAAAAAATCCTTCAAAAATAACTTTAGGCGGAATATCCGGATAGGTTCATGTTATTTCGACTGTTGCATTAAGAGTGCGTTATGTTTAGCTAGAGTGGCAATCGCCAAATCGTTGAAGGTCACGGCGATGTTATTGCCGAATTGTTGATATGCTTTCATCGCTTTTTCTTCTTCGGTTAATAAGTGTGTTTCAAGAGAAGTTTGGATAATACGTGTTAACTCTACAAATTTAAAGTTTGACAGAGTTTTAAAGGATTGGTTTGTTTTTGATGTTATCTGCATGATTTTTTGCAGGTCGTTTTCAAGACGATCTTTTTCTAAATCTGTTGCATTAATGTGCTTAATAGCCGTTAAAACGCACATGGTTCCTGCTGAACTGTCTTCGTTTTTCCAATGATCGGTATGTATGCACATTTTTTCCTCCCACCCTTCATCAGCCTCTAGTGTTTGGCAAAATGCTCTAAGTCTTTGTTGTTCCGCAACTCCTTCTTCGATTAAATCGGTGTTTAAAAACATTTTGTTCCTGATAGCATTGATTGCAGAAATTCTGAAGGGTGACAATGGGTTGGGGTTATATCCTCCGATAGAAGCGCTTATTTGTTCAGGATAGGTGGTTCCGTCGATTGTACTTTTTGTGCTGAGAGCGGGATTGCTTCTAATCGACCCCAGTACATAGGCGCCAGTTTCTGTATGGAAAATGAGAATAGCACCAGCGTTATCGGGTTTATATGTTGTGTTTTCTAAAGCCAATTGTCTTAGGGCTACCTGTGCAATTTCGTAAGAAGAACATTGAGCATTGTTAGGCACCCTCACCGTAGTCAGAGCATCTGTGCCTCGGTGGACTGGCGTGTGGTCGGAGGAAAATAAAACCATAAAACCTCAGTATTTAATATATTAATATCGTCTTATTGTATGTGTTTTTTTATTTTATAGCAAGTGTTTATGTGTAAACATATGAGTTTATCCGTAAATTAAAGGTTTATAACCAAAAAATCTCGAAAACCAGCAATTTTAAATAATTTTTTTCCACAGAGATCTAAGGTGGACCCTAAAGTCAAGGCCAAAAAAGAGCCTCGAAACGGAAAGAAAGCATTCATGCCTTCATAGGCGCTTGTCCCGTTCTCCTATCTCTTAGTGCACACCTGCTTATATTTCACTGTCCGTCACAACCTCTCTACAAAGATGTTATTCACAAATGAATTGGAAAGTTGGTAATATGCCAAGGAGGCGTCCTCAATAGACGCAATGGATGCCTTAGGAAATATACGAGAAATCCCCCATAAAGACCTAAAGTTTTCTTATAGGACGTCTCCTTTCCAGGCAACAAACTTGATTGTTTGCAGTGCTACTTTTTCCTTGGAGACAAGTAGCGAGGCTAGGGACAAGCAAGTAGGCCTCATTACCTACTGCAAGAAGACGCAGCCTTACGGCGATAAGTCAGCGGGCTGCTTTTTCCGCAACCCTGAATGCGGTCATGTGGGGGCTTTGATTGAGAAGGCGGGGCTAAAGGGATTTCAGATCGGCGGGGCCAAGGTATCAGAGCTGCATGCGAACTTCATTGTGAATGTGGGCGGCGCCACCACACACGATATTCTTTCTTTGAAAGAGCGTGTCCAAAAAGAGGTGTACCGTACAACAGGTCAGAAATTAGAAGTAGAAGTACGCTACATTTCTTTTCCTCTTTAAGAAGAGTTTGCTTTTTGGTACAATGTCATTTCTATGCTTGAATTTCGTGCAGACCTTCATTGCCACACGACTTGCTCTGATGGGGAACTTTCTACCCAGGAAATCCTTGTGCTCGCCAAAAAAGAGGGGCTATCAGGACTTTCGATTACAGACCATGATACCGTAGCAGCTTATGCGCATTTGTTTCCCGAAGCAGAAAAGCTTGGGATTACCCTGATTCCGGGTGTAGAATTTTCCATAGAAGTCGATGAAACAAGTATCCATGTTTTCGGTGAAGGAAAACCCTGTTTTATTCCAGGGCACGGATTTACAATCGAGGAGACAATTGCTCTTATTCACAAGGCAGGAGGGCTTGCGATCATTGCACACCCCCACCTAGTCCCTCCAAAAATTTTGCCAAAGCTCTGCAACCTCCACTTCGATGGGATTGAGGCACACTATGACAATTTTAGCACCTCAAAAAACACAAGAAGGGTCACGATGGCAAAGAAGAAAGCCTGGCTCGTTACAGGAGGATCTGATTTCCATGGGAGTGTCAATAAAGCTAATATCAGCCTTGGTTGTGGATTTGTTTCTTAGGAGACCTTCCAGGTGCTTCTCAACCATTACAAAAACGTGATCAGGGATCGCTTTTGAACTATACAAGCTGTATCCAAAGGCTCTTTTCTTTAAACCGGCATGGGATGAAGCTTGGTCTTACAAGAATGCTAGCGCTCGATCGTTTTCTCGATTATCCAAGCCAGGCTATTGCCGTTATCCATGTCGCTGGGACAAATGGAAAGGGGTCTGTTACAACAAAGATTGCCAAGGGACTTGAGCTTGCAGGCAAGAGAGTGGGCCTTTTTACATCGCCTCATATCAGTTGTTTTAGGGAGCGTATCAAGATCAACGGCGAGATGATCAGCGAAAGCGAAGTGACAAGGATCGTGACCCAAATCTTTTCTTATGAGGCGATAGAACCGACGTTTTTTGAGGTGAATACAGCGCTTGCCTTTGCGTATTTTGCAGAAAAAAGCGTCGATGTCGCTGTGATCGAAACAGGCCTTGGAGGGATGCAGGATGCCACAAATATTGTCAAACCCGTTCTTTCTGTCATTACTTCAATCGACTTAGATCACACACAGTTCTTAGGGAGCACAAGGGAGAGCATTGCCAAAGAAAAGGGTGGCATCATCAAGCAGGGGGTGCCTGTTGTGGTAGGGCCACATGCTGACTTGCCTGTCTTAAGAGAGATGGCTAAAGAGAAAAATAGCCCTTACCTTACTGTGGAGGGGCAGTTTTCCACCTACGATGAGGAGAATAAAGCGGTTGCAAGACTGGCCCTTTTGCATCAGGGAGTGTTTAAGCAAGGGGTAGAGGAGGCGCTAAAAGCCCTTCCTCCTTGTCGTTTTGAGTTGCTTGGCGACCATGTTGTACTTGATGTAGCGCATAATCCAAATGGGATAGAGGCTCTCCTCTCCCGCTTAAAGATGGATTTTCCTGGCAAGCGTCCTTCCTTTTATTTTGGCTTTTGCCAAGATAAGGATGTGCGCTTGTGTATACAAAAAATAGGAGTTGTAGGGCAGCAATTTTATCCACAAAGCCTGCCAACACAGCGGGGGTGCGACCCTAAGCTGCTTCGATCTTTTCTTCTTGAAGAGGGAGTAGCTGAGGATAGGGTGCATCTAAATAAAACGTTCTTAGAAGCAAAGAGAGCGTCAGAGCAACTTGTTGTGTGTGGTTCTTTTTTTTTGATGAGTCAGGTGCGTAAAGAACTTGGCATTGTTGAGCCAATAGATGCCCTGGACCTCAATTTCAGCGGGATGCTTGCAACAGTAGGACAGAAGGGCTAAGGTTTCTATTCAAAAACTGCGAGTAGCAGACATTCCACGCGAGCGGAGGTAGCTCTTTGCATAAGGAAAGGAGAGCCTCTTCTTCTCTCTTTCCCTCCTCATGACCAGGATAACATGTGATACAAATGGCTCCTCCCTTTTGGAGAAGGGCAAGAGCGCTCTTTACGCTGGCAAGAGTTGTGTCTACCTTTGTAGTTACATTTTTATTTCCTCCTGGAAGATAACCTAGGTTATAGACAATAAGCGTTACTTCCCCTTTGGCAGCAAAGGGTTCAAGGTTTGCATGTGATTGCTGGAGAAAGAGAATTCCATCCTTCTCCCCTGTCAGCTCTTTTGCTTTTTGTAGGGCCTCTTTTTGGATATCGAAAGAAAGAATTTTTTTGGGGCAGAGGCTTGCTAGGTAGTGGGTATCATGTCCGTTTCCACATGTAGCATCTATAACGATGCTCTCAGTAGAAACGAGCTCGCTCCAATATTTCTTTACAAGGTCTAGGTGGGAATTAAAAAGAGAGAAATTGCGGCGCATAGTCCATCAGAAGTTTAAGAACACAAAGACCACTAATGATCCACATGTCAGATTCGATCTGTTTTTTTTGTTTCGAGAGAATCATGGCAAGAGGATAGAAGATAAAACCTGCAGAAACTCCATCTGCAACACTCATGGTGAGGGGAATGGTAAGCATAGTGATGAGGCCTGCAACAGTCAGATACGGGTTGTGCCAGTCAATGTGCTTTGCAGGATACACCATCATTGCTCCAATCGTAAGAAGGGCAGGAGCGCTTGCAAAAAGAGGGATAGAGGAGATTAAAGGGGAGAAAAAGAGGCTGCCCAGAAAAAAAAGCGCAACAAAAAGGGCCGTTAAGCCAGTTCTTCCTCCTGCCCGTATGCCTGCTGCAGACTCAAGATAAATAGACATAATAGAGGTTCCAAGCAGCGAGGCAAAGAGGGTGGCAACGCCGTCAGCATAGAAAATGCGGTCTGCCCGCGGAAGCTTCCCTTCCTTGTTGACGAAGAATCCAAAAGTCGCAAGAGCAAAGACTGTCCCAGCGGCATCAAAGAGCACTGTGAAGAGAAAGTCCATGACAATCTGCCAGAATCCAAGCGAGGCGAGTGTCTGAAAAGAGAGCTGGAAGAGAGAGGGGGCAAGACTTGGTGGCATTCCCATAACCCCGCCCCATTCAGAGAGACCAAAGATAAGGGATAAGCACCAAAGGATAAAGATGCTGGCTAAAATTCCGCCTGGGAGCTTTCTAAACTGGAAAAGAGCAATTACAATGAGTCCAAGGCAAGTCCATACTACCTCTTGAGAAAGGGAAAAATGAACTAAGAATTTTTGACTTGTAGTGATAAGTTTTGCGTTTTCTAGACCAATGAGCATCAGAAAAAGGCCGATTCCTCCCGTGAGACAGACCCGCATGTTTTCTGGTATGGCATGCATGATCCTTTCTCGGAAGCCAACTGCATTGATCAGAAGAAAAAAGAGTGCTGCTACAAAACATGCTCCTAGAGCCTCTTGCCAACTATGACCTCTTTCGAGTACGACGTTATAGGTAAAAACGGCATTAAGCCCCATGCCTGGGGCAAGGGCAAAAGGGTAATTTGTAAAAAGCCCAAGGAATGCGGTAGAAAAGCAGCAAGCCAGCGCAGTTGCCACAAAACACGCTTTAGGATCGATCCCCGTAGCACCCAGAATCAGAGGATTGACAAAGAGAATATAGGCCATTGTAGCAAAGGTGGATGTTGCTGCAAGCAGTTCTTGGCTGACACTGCTGCCTGATTCTCTTACCCTGAAATAATCCGTTGCGCTCATAGCAAGAGATGATAGCGATACTGAGTGCCAAAAGTCAATTAGTAATCCATTGACAACATTCTTTTAGAAAATTAAAATCCCTATATCGGAGGCTTGATGTTTTTGTTTTTTCTGTTTTTTGTTTTTTTTAGTATCGAAGCTTTTGAAACAGAGTTTCAGGCAGTTTTCAAGAACCTTACAGACAAGAATCATCCGACAACAGAAGACTATATTTACTTAGAAGATAGTTTGAAACAAGACATTAGACCTGTCCTACCTTGGGGAAGTTGCGATCGGTTTATAAAAGTCCGCCGGAACATGAGGTTTGTAGATGCTAAAACCCCGCAGCCTCTCATCCGAAGATTTGCCGGGCAGCGGGAGTTTGCAGATACTGTCGTGATTTCATACGCCACCTGCAACCCCCCTTATCCAGCCAAGATCTCCTATTTGGAACGCTGTTTACGTAAGGTTGGGTATAAGGGAGATATTCTCTTGCAAGTAGGAGGTTTCCCGAATGTGCAAGAGGGCGATCTTGAACTTGCTGGCACCCCTTATGCTTTTAAAGTCGCACTCTTTCGCTATGCCGCTTCCTTAGGGTATAAAAATATTCTCTGGATGGATACTGCCCTTAAACCGCAAAAGGGCATGGATAGTATTTTTTTGGACCTTGACCAAAACGGTTTCCTTTTTATCCAAAATGACTGGGATTTACATGAAGATTTTAAACATGGGGTTATGTCTCAGGCATACCTCGATTATATGGGTACATCGCCGCAAGAACTGGTAGGACTTCCTCGAATTTGCTGTGCTCTATTTGGGTTTAGTCTTAAGCACGAGAAGGGAAAAGAGCTCCTCGAGGTCTTCTACGATCTTACCAAAAAAATCTATCCTTATCTGAATGAGGGGCCGGAGGAGATCCCATTAGCGATTGTCCTAAAGAAAATGGGAATTCAGGCAACAGCAAAGTATTCTATCCTAGTGGGGAAGAAATTTGAAAGGAAGAAAACGAAACAGGTGTTCGTACATGACTCAGATCGCCCTCTCTATCGATAAGGGTGTTTGCTGAGAATGCTCAGGAATGCTACGATGCGTAATAATTGTAACTGGGAGAGAGAATGTCATATCTATTTGTGATTGTGATGGGCCTTCTTATGGGCTGGCTTACATCGTATCTTGCGAAAAAAAGAGGAAGGGAAGCTGTTGAGTGGTTTTTGATTGGGATGGCATTTGGTCTTCTTGGTCTTTTGATTTTATATTTGCTTCCAGTTTTACCACCTAAGGAAAATAAAGAGCTGCCCCTTGCCCCTTCCGTAGAAGCGGCTTCGTCTAAAGAGATCCCTCTTTCCGCCCGTGAAAAGAGAATGACTCTATCTGAAGCAGGACGAAGAGAGTGGTATTATCTTGATCAAAACAAACATCAAGTTGGCCCGCTGAGCTTTGATGCTCTCAAAAAGCTGTGGATAGACCGCAAGGTAGGTCCCCTGACTTATATTTGGACAGACAGCTTACCTGATTGGAGAAGAATTTCCGAGATGGAAGATTTCGAGCGCTACTTTGAAAACGAAGCCTCAGCAAGTACAGGATTTTAGAAGGCTGGCCGTAAAGATCTATTTGTCTGTTTCTAAACTGCAGTGAAAAGTTGGTTTTTGCCTACGTTCGACAACCTCTCAATTGTTGCTCGTCTGTATTGCTAAGGTTTTTAACCTTAGCACTTTCGGTTCTGAGTATTCAAAAAACGGGGATGCAATAAAAAAAACCCCTTGCAACGGCCGCAGCAAGGGGTTAACAATTCATGTATGGCTTGAAATTTACCAGCTAGACTTTGTTACACCAGGGATCATCCCGTAGGAAGCGAACTCTCTAAACGCAAGTCTGGAGAGTTTGAATTTGCGAAGGTAACCACGACATCTTCCTGTCATTGAGCAACGGTTACGTAGGCGAACAGGACTTGAGTTTTTTGGTAGGCGATTAAGTTTATCAATCGCATCTTCTCTCTCTTCGTCGCTTGTATTCAGATTTTTGATTTTTTCTTTGAGTTCTTGTCTCTTGTTCCACTTGAGATTGACGAGTCTTTCTCTCTTCTTTTGCTTAATGACTGAAGATTTCTTTGCCATACTAATCCTTATTTTTTACGTGCTGGCCCTTTTTGCCTTTGCTTGCGGTTGGGGTCTTTCTTGTTAATGACATAAAGACGCCCCTGCCTTTTCACAAGAATGTCGCCTTTTGTGGGGTCCGCTTTTACCGATGCTTTAGTTTTCATTTTCCCATCCTATAGTAGAAAACATCATTTATACGTGATTTCGACTTTGTTTTCAACGATTTTTTCCACAAGCTGAGCCATTTTGAGTGACAATTGAGGCAGCTCTGTCTGGATCTTCTGTCGCCCCCCTTCCTTTGCAAAATCGGAGACAATTTTAAACATGTAGCAGGGTTTTCCGAGTCTTTTGGCAGCAAACGCCACTCCGTAGCCCTCCATATCGAGCAGGTCCGCTTCTTTTCCAAGAATTTGTTGCAGCACTGTGTTGTGAACGGGGTAGGAAGAGGTGATGAGGGTAAGCCCTTTTTCTTGCAGGAACAAGGGAGAGTAGACTTTTTTAGCAACCTCTTGGCAATCAAGGGCCAAATCGGGAGGTAGACTGAGGTTTTTGCAGACCAAGGCTACCTCGTAAGACTCTCCTGCTATCAGATCATCTCTTAAGGCAGCAGCAATTCCAATATTTATAATCGAGTTTCCCTCGCTGCCCCACTCGGTGACTGCGCTGGCAGCAGCTGTCTCTCCCATCCCTGTAATGAGGACTAGGGCCTGTCGGGAGGAGTAGACGCCTTCTTTTACTGCCGAGGCTTCTAGGGTAACGAGTGTACTTGCGGCCTCAGCTAGGGTGGCAAAAACAAAAATAAAATTTGTCATGTGGTGATGCCTATCTCTTCAACAAATTGCGCCATTAGCTCGATGCTCTGTTTCCCTTGGGGGGAGAGGGCAAGGGTTTCCCTCGTCACATAAAGGTTGATGTGCTCTTCCACAATCTTTTCTTTCTTTTCCTGGCTATGCGTAAGTACATAGGGCAGTGTCTCTATTGGGTCTTTCCACGCACATAGGAGCGATTCCTGGAGCTCTTTTGTGAGGCGATCCATTGTTTTTTTTCCCAGCTCTTTTTTAGCCGCTAGACAGCCGAGGGGGAGGGGGAGATTTGTTTTTTGCTCCCAAAGTAATCCCAGATCGGCGATTTCAAAAAATCCTTTATCTTTGATCAGAAACCGTGTTTCGTGGATAAGTAGCCCTGCGTCTACCTCGTCGTTTGCGATCAGGTCTACAATTTTTTCGTAGGATGTAAAGATCTTCTCTTGGGGAGACTTTGCAAAGAGTTGCAAAAGAAAATGAGCGGTTGTATTTTTTCCTGGAATGGCTACCTTTTTTTCGGGGAGATCTTCTAGGCGAAAGGGGCGTTTTGCCACAAGTTTTGGACCCGCGTTAAAACCAAGGGCACAGCCAACAGGAAGTAACGTATAGACATCCCTTTTTTGGACAAAGGTGGCTACAGAGGCTTTACAGAGAGGGAACTTCTCTTGGAAAAGCCAGTTGTTTAAAGTTTCGATGTCGGCAAGATGTGCTTTTCTTTTCTTATCTTTTGCAAGGAAGTGGTAGAAAAGGAAGGTGTCGTTGGGGCAGGGAGAAAAGGCAACATCAGTGATCATGCAGGGACAAGTTTTAGTTCTTGAAACTGCATTTTTAGCTCTTTGTTCTGCTCTTTATCAAGAGCGCCAGTCTCTAAAAGCCATTTGATGTAGTCTTTGGGTAAGGCTTGGAGGGGTTTGCCCTGGTATTTACCAAAAGGCATGTTCGGATTTTTCTTTGCCTTGTGTAGGAGGTCATAAACTTTGTCTGTGGGCAGATCGTCAATCATAGCAGAGAAGACATTGTAGAGCATCATGACGTCATCTAGCGCTCTGTGTGCATTATTTGCGGCAAAGCCGTAAATTTCACGCAAAAACTGTAAGCTGTGGCGAGGAAGATCGGGCCGATAGCGGCGCGCCCACTTTAGAGTGTCGAGCCATTTCCACTGTGGCATGATGAGGCCATGGCGGGCACATTCTGCTTTTAAGAAGTGGACATCGAAGGAGTCGTTGTTATGGGCAACAAGAACAGCATCTTCGCCACAGAATTCGATGAATTTTTGGCCAACGACTTGGAAAGAAGCCTTGCTTTCCACCATCTCATTAGAGATACCGTGGATTGCTGTGGCATCAGCTGGAATCGGGATTCCTGGGTTAATGAGCTCTTCAAAACTCTGGTCTCTTTTCGGATCATAAGCTGCAATCTCAATGATACGGTCTTTTTCCGATTTGATGCCTGTTGTCTCAGTATCGTAGTAGACGAATCTCATGAGGTTTTGTTCATCTCCTTAGCGCGCTTTAGCATAGCGTCGTAGGTGATGGCGCCTGTGGCTACAGCGTAGATCGCAGGGGAAAACGATTGACAGATGGTCCCAAGGGTATTGAGGTAAGATTCTAAGAGTTCAGACGAGATCTTCTTTCCAACTGATGGGATCATGACCCTGTAGAAAATAATATTTCTTTCTTCATCAAGACTAAATCCAGGCATATCGATGTCTTTATTGAAGAGGTGGAGAAGCCTTGCGACATCCCCGGTTGTTTTTGGAGTGGTAAGAAAGGGGAAGAACACAACGAGTTGAAGCAGACCTCCCTCGTTTATGGGTCTTGCAAAGAAGGGGTATTCCCTTCCCTCGATCTTAATTTGCGATTTGATTTGCCCTTCATTTTCTTGGAGTTCGCAGGTAAATCCCTTTTTCTTCAGTTCAGCAAGGAGTGTGCCAAGAGTTACGGTGATCATTTAATAACCCATGGTTGGCATACCCATCTGACCGGCTTTATCGCCAGTAATGTAGGGGTTGTTTGTGTTGGGAACGACCGAGTAGTCATCGTCTGTTGGCATGCGGTAACATCCCGTAAGGAGCAGTGATAATGATAAAATGAGAAAGATCTTGTTCATAGCCCCTGATGGTAACAAAACAAGTTTTTTCTTTCTACTCTGAACTTGGAAGAGGCCAAAAAATCCTATCTAGCCAAGTAAACTCTTGTTCCTGCAATCTAGGATCAAAGTGGTAAAGACGGGTGCAGGCATCTGTCGTGGTTATGCACATGGTGTTCAAGGAGGAGCTAAAGGTTGGTACCACTTGGCGAGTTAGATCATTTCTTTGTAGTTGTACTGTCTTTAAACAAGTAGTTTTCTCAAAACACCACACTTTAAGGGTATTATCTATCGCCGCTGTTACTAAGCGGTCTCCTCCGAGCCAACAGAGATACCGAACCGCCTCTCTATGTCCAGAAAACGTTTTTAATGCATGGTCAGAAGAGAGGGACGAAAAGATAACTGTGCCATTTGCGTAACCTGTTAACACAGAGTCTCCATAAACACGAAAAGTCCAAATAGCCGAATTTTGAATTTTATGGGATGTATGTTCTTTAGTTTTTAGGTTCCAGATGTGCAATGAACCGGTCATATCGCCTCCAATAAATAAACGTGATTCATCTAAGGCAATATGAGTAACGACGCCTCCGGCTGAAAAATCCGCTGATTTGTGGCCATTTTCTGTGTTGATTTGCACAACACTTCCACCGTTTCTGCCCAAGGGATCGGATTCCGCTACGTAAAGTGAGTTTCCTCGAAGGGCCAGGGTTGAGATTAGTGCGTTTGTGGTATAAAGTCGAATTGTTGGATGACGCTCAGTTTTGTGTACCTTGTTGATATGGTCCGCTGTTGCTAAATAATACCAGTCTTTGTCGGAATCAAAACAAACGCCATAGCTAGCCACTGGTAGACGTGCCAAGCGTGTATCATCGTACAAGTCGCCTTTGCGTAGCTCGAGGTTGAAAATGCCGATAAGCTCATTTCCAACAATAGCGTGTTGATAGCAAGTAGCTCCGCCTGTGAGTAAAGAAGACTGATGAACAGGTTGGAAATTTTCAAAATTTTTGACCTGTTGAAACTTAACGATTGGATTTTGCGCGAACAAACGCCTGTCTAAGCTTGAAAGATGGGGCCAGGAGCGGTGAATGCAGCCTTCCAGGACTCGTTGGTCCATGGAAAGTCGTTGGAACTGCTTGGATGTGTGCCTTATCGTACGAAGATCATCGTAGGTTAATCTGGATAAAATATTTATTAACACTTCTTCCGGTAAAGAATCTTGAGACGGAGAGGGCGATGGAGTAAAAGTGGGCGATTGTGTTGGTTTTGTTCTAAATATAAAATTAAACATATCGTGCTCTATTGATGTATTTATAAATAAGTTTCGGTAAACAAATGGATTTTATATTAATATTTCTTAGTGGTCAATGTTTATCTATTGATCTGTATACGCAAATGAATTGAAAGCCTAAAGGGCGCAGGCATATTCCCGACTTTTCAGTTGATTTGTGTCTAAAAGTGGTAAAGATGGGTATTGCCA
Organism: uncultured bacterium; assembly: GCA_964496125.1. Taxonomy (GTDB): domain Bacteria; phylum Chlamydiota; class Chlamydiia; order Chlamydiales; family CAZBXE01; genus CAZBXE01. The sequence continues at coordinate 219,639 of CAZBXE010000001.1, forward strand.
TTTGTCATCGTAACGCACATCGTATCCAAAGAAGAACTAAACGTTGACTGAAGTTGTGCAAGAGGACCATAGGGTGCTAGTTGTGCCGTCTTTAAACAAGTAGTGCTTGAAAAACACCAAACTTTAATCGTGTTTTCTGCGTCTCCCGTCACTAGGCGGTCTCCTCCTAGCCAACACAAATGCAGGATCGGTTCCGTGTGACCGGAAAACAATTTATAAGGCCGGTAAGATATGAGGGTGGATAAGATAACGTTGCCATTTGTGTGACCTGTTAACACAAAATTTCCATAAATATGAAAAGTGCTAATAGCTGAGTTTCGAGTTTTAAGAAGCGTACGCGCATTGGTAGTTAGGTCCCAGATATGCAAAGAACCGGTTTCATCGCCTCCAATAAATAAGCGTGTCTCATCTAGAGCGATTTGTGCAACGCTGCCTGTGTCTGGAAAAACCGCAGTTTCGGAGCCATTTTCTGTGCTGATTTGCACAACCCTTCCACTCAGATTCCTGTGCCCCGCTTCTTTTTCTCCAACGTAAAGGGAATTTCCACGAAGGGCTAGGGCTGTGATTAGGCGGGGTGTGACATACAGTCGAATCGTGGGGCTCTGTCCATTTTTGTCTATTTTGTTAATGTTCGTACCTGTTACTAAATAATACCAGTCAGGGTCGGAAACGAAACAATGGCCAGCTATTGATAGGCATGTCAAAGGTTCATCAGCGTACAGGTTGCCCTTGCGTAGCTCTCCATTGAAAATGCCGATAAGCTCATTTCCTACAATTACGTGTTGAGTGGAATTAGCGAGGCCTGTGTGTACAGAACGCTGATGAACAGGTTGGAAATTTTCAAAATTTTTGACCTGTTGAAACTTAGCGATTGGATTTTGCGCGAACAAACGCCTTTCTAAGCTTGAAAGATGGGGCCAGGAGCGGTGAATGCAGCCTTCCAGGACTCGTTGGTCCATGGAAAGTCGTTGGAACTGCTTGGATGTGTGCCTTATCGTACGAAGATCATCGTAGGTTAATCTGGATAAAATATTTATTAACACTTCTTCCGGTAAAGAAGCTCGAGACGGAGAGGGCGAGGGAGCAAAAGTAGGCGAGGGGGTCGGTTTTGCTCTAAGTGTAAAATTAAACATGCTTTGCCTTGTGAACCTATCTGATTAAAATTTCTTTCCAATAGTGAATGAGGGCCAGAGTTGCGAATGCATTTATTTCTGTTTTAACCATGCAAATGTGCGTTCCACTTTCCATCTCACCGATTGAATGGTAAAAAAAGCAGAAACCTCCCTTTGATCAGGACGGTCAGAATTGGATTTTCCCATTTTTCTTCTGGGAATGAAGGGGAACAATCCGCGATTGAGAAGCATTTGGCGGATTTTGCTTGAATCATACCCCTTATCGGCCTCAAAAATAATCAAGGATCTACTAAATAGACCTTTACCATGCTCTTCAATGTTTAGGCGATCAAGAAGCTTTGAGACTTTGTTTCTTTCATCGCCACTGGCGGCTGTAGTTGTAATTGCCAATGGGTGACCATTGTAGTCCACAAGAAGGTGATGTAGGCTGCCTTTTCCTTTATAGCCATGGTCCACCTCTTCTCCTCCCCCCGGGGCAGGGAAAAAAAGACCCATCGACGAGTACGTGGGTCAGATCAATTTTTTTCTTTTGGACTGCAATTTGCAGAAGGCCACTTAAAACTCTATCAAAAACTCCGAGGTGTTGCCATTGTAAAAGCCATTGATGCGCTGTCGCCCTAGCAGCATAGAAACGTCTATCAGGAGGCACGTCCACCCACCGACATCCACGGGCCAGGACGTAAAGGATAGAATTCCAAACATTTCGCAAATTAGTGCGCGATTTACCTCTTTCCAGTGGAGGCTCCCAGCCCATAAGGCTTTGAATAACAGTCCATTGCTCATCTGTGAGCGTTGTAAAATCTTTTTGCATACCTGTCTCTCGGCAATCATTATTAACCACACATGGGTTTATGACAAGAGACTATATCATGTAGAATATTTATTCAGATGGGTTCATATGCGAATTTGCGATTAAATCCCATCAACACAAGAATTTTCTTTTTATTCTGAACTGGGAAGAGGCCAAAAAAGCCTATCTAGCCAAGTAAACTCTTGTTCCTGCAATCTAGGATCAAAGTGGTAAAGACGGGTGCAGGCATCTGTCGTGGTCACGCACATAGTGTCCAAAGAGGAGCTAAAGGTTGGTATAATTTGACGAAGACCCTCTCTTTGCTGTAGTTGTACTGTCTTTAAACAAGCAGTGGTTGCAAAACACCACACTTTAAGGGTATTATCTACCGCTCCTGTTACTAAGCGGTCTCCTCCGAGCCAACAGAGATACCGAATCTCTCCTCTATGACCAGAAAATGTTTGTAAAGCCTGGCCAGAGGAGAGGGTTGAAAAGACAACTTTGCCATTTCTGTGACCTGTTAACACAGCGTCTCCATAAACATGAAAAGTCCAAATGGCCGAATTTTGAACTTGATGGAATGTATGTTCTTTAGTTTTTAGATTCCAAATATGCAAAGAACCGCTTTCATCACCACCACTAAACAAACGTGATTTGTTTAGTGCAATTTGATTAACGGTGCCCGTGTCTGGAAAAACGGCAGATTCGTGGCCATTTTCTGTGCTGATTTGCACAACCCTTCCAGATTCTCCGAGGTAAAGGGAGTTTCCTTCAAGAGCCAGGGCTGTTATTTTGGCGCTTGTCACATGCAGTTGAATCAGTGGACCTTGGCCATTTTTGTCTATTTTGTTGATGTGCGTACCTATTGCTAAATAGTACCACTCCGGGTCGGAAACAACACGAAAGGCTTCCACTTTAAGGGTTGTTAAAGGTGCATCATCGTACAGGTCGAGCTTGGCTAGCTCGCCGGTGAAAATGCCGATAAGCTCATTTCCAACAATAGCGTGTTGAGTGGAATTAGCGAGGCCTGTGTGTACAGAACGCTGATGAACAGGTTGGAAATTTTCAAAATTTTTGACCTGTTGAAACTTAGCGATTGGATTTTGCGCGAACAAACGCCTTTCTAAGCTTGAAAGATGGGGCCAGGAGCGGTGAATGCAGCCTTCCAGGACTCGTTGGTCCATGGAAAGTCGTTGGAACTGCTTGGATGTGTGCCTTATCGTACGAAGATCATCGTAGGTTAATCTGGATAAAATATTTATTAACACTTCTTCCGGTAAAGAATCTTGAGACGGAGAGGGCGATGGAGTAAAAGTGGGCGATTGTGTTGGTTTTGTTCTAAATATAAAATTAAACATATCGTGCTCTATTGATGTATTTATAAATAAGTTTCGGTAAACAAATGGATTTTATATTAATATTTCTTAGTGGTCAATGTTTATCTATTGATCTGTATACGCAAATGAATTGAAAGCCTAAAGGGCGCAGGCATATTCCCGATTTTTCAGTTTTTTTTGGTCTAATTGGTTTGGGGGCAGCCCCTAGAAGGCTTCCTCATTTCGGAGAGTGTAGTCACAAATGAAGTTAAATCAAAGATTCCCTAAGAGAGTAATCCCGGCGTGGGACTCTGCAACAAGATATTTTGAACCTTCAACTTCTAAAATATGGATGGCGCTTCGACTCGAAATAGCCCTTGTATCGATGATTTTTATCAGACTTGCCTCGTTGAGTTGGAGGGTGCGCGTCTGCATCATGCGCCTAAAAAGCCACGCAATCACAGTAAGACAAAGAACAAAAAAGCCGAGAACGAAGAGGGTATGAAGAAGCTCGGCAGTAAAGTCTATCGTGTTTTCAACGCGAGGTTCTTCTGATTCCGTGGCAACCTGTGAAGGGGATGGGGATTCTTTCTCCTCTGCATAAAGGCAGCTTAGGGTAAAGTAAAGAAGTAAAAAAAGAGATCTCAGAACCATGTGCGCCATACTACCTTTTTTTTTGTCCCAAGTCAATGACTTCAAAACAAGGATGTGATACAATCGTGAGATATTATGGAATGCAAAGGACTCATTGGACTTGACATCGACGGCACAGTAGCCGTTAAGAATCAAGAAATTACTCCAGAAGTAGTGCTGTATCTTTCAACTCTTGTGGAGTCGGGCTGGAAAATTGCCTTTCTTACTGGAAGGTCCTTCCATCAGGGTCTAAAAGCTCTAAAGGCAGTCGGCTTTCCCTACATTCTTGGTGCTTATAATGGCGCTATACTTGTGGAAATGCCTTCAAACCAAGTTCTTGAAGTAAAGACAATTGCTAAATCCGTTCTGCCAGATCTCTACAAGATCTTTCAGACTGCGCCTACTGGTTTTATTGCCTATACAGAGAGCCTGGAAAGGGAGCGTTGCTTCTGGAGCCCAACTCACTTTACACCATCTCTTCGTGATTACATTCGTGAGCGGTTTTATGCGGTGAACGAGAATTTGGAAGAAACACCTTCTTTCGAATCGTTGCCTTTTCCTTCCTACATTGCCTGTAAGTCGTTTGGACCAGAGCCTATGATCCGTGTAATCAGCGAGGCAGTAACGCAAACTCTTGGGTTGCACGCTCCTTTTACTTTTGATCGGTTTGATGAGAATAAAAGTCTGATTTGCATTACACACCCTTTGGCAACAAAGGGAAATGCCTTGCGAGAAATTGCGGAGAAATTCTCGGTGAACGGTCCATTGATCGGCGCAGGAGATGATCTAAATGACAAAAGTTTGCTCCAAGCTGCTCACATTAAAGTGGCCATGGCAAGCTCGCCGCAAGAGCTTTTAAAAATGGCAGATGTGATTGCGCCGCCAGCTTCTGAAAATGGAATTATTTTGGGATTAAAAAAGGCAATTTCATTCCGTAAAAATAAACAAGAAGCGGAAACAAAATTGAAAAAGCCTATCGTAGAAGTGGGGCTCTTAAGTCCCGGCGAGGAATAACCATGCAGGGCATCCTTGGGTTTCATGATCTCTTGGTCGCATGCCAGATTGGAGCGACGGTGGAAGAGAGAGAAAAGCAGCAGTTTTTATCGCTTGATCTCAAAGTGCTTGTTGATCTTAGTCCAAATATTGAAAATGACCAGCTTCAAGAAGGCCTAGACTATAGTAAGATAGCAGACCTATGCCGTGAGATGGCTGTATCCAAGTCGTATGCTCTTATCGAGACCCTGGCCTTCGACATCGTAAAGAGCGTCCAACAGATGACAAACGCAACCTACATCTGGGTCCGGGTAAAAAAAGCCGCGCCTCTTCCTCATGTAAAGTTTTGCTTTTGCGAGCTCGAGGCGGGGGAGCGATGAAAACAGGGTGGACGTGTGTTACCGGCGGTGCTAAAAGACTAGGGCGCCAGATTGCCTTGAGCCTTGCAAAACATGGGCATTCGATCGCACTGCATTACAATGAAAGCAAGAGTGAAGCAGAGGATGTAGCCGCTGCGTGCAGATCTTTTGGGGGCAGAGCCGAGACGATCCAAGGGGATTTTTCAACAAGAGAGAATGTGAACGATTTCCTAAGCGAATATCTAGACCGCTTTCCTGAGACCTCGCATTTTGTCCATAACGTGGGAAAAACCCTTTCCAAAGACACGTTGGCAACAACGCATGAAGAGTGGGCTGCGCTCTTTCAAATAAATTTTTTCTCAGCGCTGCAGATACTACAGGAGCTTTCTCCCTCTCTACGAAAAGCACAAGGGTCGATCACAACGATAGGGGTTGCTGGGTTACAGCGTTTTTCTGGTAGTACAAAGATTTGTGCTTACCAGGTGACAAAAGAGGCTCTTTGGCATGTAACCCAGTCTCTTGCTCGCGAGCTTGGTAAAGAAGGTGTGAGGGTAAATATGGTCTCGCCAGGCTATTTAGAGAGCACTACCCTGCAGCCGCAAAGGCCAATACCACTAGGACGTCTCGGTACCTTTCAAGAGGTAGCAGATCTTGTTGTCTTTCTAACAGGGGAGAGGGCCCTCTATATTTCAGGACAGAATATTGAGGTTTCTGGAGGGCTATCATGACACGCCGTTTTCCCATCCATCTGGATGAGGTGAGTATTGACTGTGAGCTTTTTCTTCCTGAGGCCTTAAGTATAGTTGAGGAGGAAAACCGGGTGTACATCTCTTTTCTTTTCCCTCCGACAACAGGGCATGAGAAAGAAGACGATAAGCTGATTGTGACCTTCTACGTGGATTCGGGAAAAAACAAAGAGGTCCTGGTAGGCTCGAAGAAGGCAACCCTTTTTTCCCTGAATGAGAAGGTGAGCGCTAAAATTGGAGAAAGCCGTGTAACTTTTGCTTTTGAACCGACAGGAGGGCTTTTCTGTGGACATATCCATCCAGCTAGTCCTGAAAGAATGCAGATTTTTATTCGCCCAGTGAGGCTAGAGGGGCCTACAACTTTAAAAGTGACTCTTACAAAAACTCATGCGTAACTCCATGTTTTACTTTCTGCTTCTCTTTATTCTCTCTGGCTGCGCTGTGCATCGACCAGATGAGTACCATACCCTGTATGCGCACTTGCAAGCGCTTCCTTCCCATTTTGAGAAAATGGAAGAATCTGACTATTTTCTCGTAGTCCTCGTCGATGCACGTCATCTGGATTATACTTGCTCAGAAAATCTTCTAGGAAATCTTGTGAAGAATCCAGAGACAGGATGCACAGATGGCAGAGTTGGGCATGCTTGGATTCTTTTAAAGGGGAATGGAAGGGTCCTTGAAGGGGGGCATTCAGGCGAGCTAGGCGTGACCGAACCTAAATATCTGGACGGGATCATGAATTACATCGAGTATGGACGGGCAAATCCAACTGATGAGGAGAAGGAGAAGCCCCTCTATGAGCCTAATCCTGCTCGCTATCTCTGGTCAGATCTTCACGATGGGTATTTTGAAAAAGGCAGAGGGCGCCACAAGCCCACATTTGCGGCTAAAATTGACCTGACGAAGGAGCAATTTGAGAAGATTGTTGCCTATATCCATCCGAAAAGTTACAACTATTGCGACTATTCCTTCACTCGTCATCAGTGCTGCACGTTTGTAGCGGATGTAGCGGCTCTTGCCGATTGGACAATTGAGCCTGAACTTTTCTTTACCCTCGCCCAGCAAGTTGAGGTAGGTGGAAGGAGGATGCAGCTTTGGACAGATCCTCTCTATTCTCAGATTACATTGGCTACTCCAGATATGGTAGAGAAGAGTTTGATTGAGTCCGTGAAGTCGGGGCGAGCACAGTATGCGCTCGATTGGTATTTAGAATGGATGAACCGGGAGAAAACAACACATGAACTCAAAAATCGCAGATTCAGATAACCATGCAGCGTTTCTTTGCATCGATGTGCAAAACGATTTTCTCCTAGGAGGCAGCCTTGCCGTACCTAATGGGGAAAAGATCATCCCTGTCTGCAATAAGGTGATGGAGAAATTTGATATCATCATATTTTCACAAGATTACCACCCCAAAGATCATGGGAGCTTCGCTTCAAATTTGAATGTAGAACCCTTTAGTAAGACAGAACTTGCTGGCCTTTTGCAAATAGCATGGCCTGATCATTGCATCCAAGGAACCAAGGGAGCAGCCTTTGCAAAAGCATTGCACTATCCCTCTTTTGTTAAAGTGGTACAGAAAGGAAAAAATCCCCTTGTAGATAGCTATGGGGCCTTTTGTGACAACACGAAAGATGGAAAGATTGACACGGCGAAGATGACTGATTTACATGAGTATCTGCAAAGAAAAAGGGTGACTCATCTTTATCTTGCTGGTCTTGCGACCGATTTTTGCGTGGCTTTTACTGCCCTGCAGGCACGAGAGCTTGGCTACGAGGTGTTTGTTATTGAAGACGCAATAGCAGGAATGGGGCTTGCTTGCGAAGATGCTGAAGGGAAAAAGACCGACACCATCGCAGTGGCTATTGGGAAGATGAAGAAAGCTGGCGTCCATTTTGTTCACAGTCGCGAAGCTTTGGCTTCTAGGCTGTAACGCAAGCTAACTGGGGGCGTTAGGGTAGAGGTTTTTCTCAAATCATCCCGGAATAGCTGATGGTCAGGTTGTGAAGGCAGGACTGTCGACGGAGCAGCCCATGCAGTGAAGGCCATTATCCACTTGCAAAGTTACACCGGTAATGGCAGCAGCCAGGGGCGATGCTAAAAAAGCAGCCGTAAACCCAATATCGCTTCCTTCCATCTCTTTGCTTAGAGGAGCGTTTCTTGTTGCATAGTGGATCATTTTTTCAATGAAACCAATCGCTTTTGCAGCACGGCTTCTATAGGGGCCAGCAGAGATGGTGTTCACACGGATACCCCATTTTTGACCAGCTTCCCAGGCAAGGGTTTGTGTATCGCTTTCAAGTGCGGCTTTAGCGCTGCTCATCCCACCGCCATAACCTGGGATCGTGCGCTTAGCAGCGATAAAGCTTAAGGAAATTGCTGAGCCACCTGCATTCATCAGAGGGCCTAGATGGGAAAGAAGACTGATGAATGAGTAGGCAGAGGAGCTGACCGCTTCTAAATAACCCTTTCGGGATGTCTCAAGAAGAGGTTTTTTCACCTCCGGTGCATTGCCGATGCAATGCACAAGGATGTCGATGTTGCAAAAGTCTTGTTTGATCGCTTCTGCAACTTCAGATACTGTGTATCCTGTGTGTTCTTTATAACGTTTGTTCTCCCGAATTTCTTCAGGGACATCGGCAAGAGAGTCAAAGGCAGCATCGAGGGGGTAGATCTTTGCAAAGGTAAGGAGGGTACCATCGGCAAGCTTTCTCGACTCGTCAAACTTTCCTGCATCGAGTGCCATGGTAAAAATTTTAAGGACAGGTGTCCAGGTGCCGACAATAATCTCAGCTCCCGCTTCAGCAAGCGCTTTGGCAATCGACCAGCCATATCCTTGGTCATCACCAATTCCTGCAATAAAAGCTTTTTTTCCTCTTAGGTCGATTTGAAGCATGCCCCACCTCCTTTTTGGCCTGATTATAGGGAAGGAAAGAAAAAAAGAAAACGGCTAAGTTTTGATTTTGGCCGCGGCTTGCTTAAGGATAAGCGACTGTGAGTTTAGCTGCTCGATCGTATGACCGAATTGATGGATTGACTCCGTTGTGTTCTGGGCAACTTCAGATAGCTGCATAATCGCCTCGTTGATTTGCCGAGCTCCCCTCGACTGGGCTTGCATCCCCTCATCAATCGACTCGAAACGAAAAGTCAAGATCTCTACCTGCTCGATGATTTTCGTAAGCTGTCCTCCCACCGTTTGCACCTGCTCCACACCATGTCGTATCTCTTTGGCAAAGTCATCTACTCCAAGGACGCTTGCGGATACAGCTTGCATGATCTCACTTACGATCTTCTCAATGTCAAGCGTAGAGATTGCTGTCTGATCAGCAAGATGACGGATTTCCTGCGCAATTTGGAGAAAACTAGACCCAAATTCTCCAGCTTTTTCCGACTCAATCGATGCGTTTAAAGAAAGAAGGTTTGTTTGCTCGGCAACTTTGGTTATGGTGGTGATGACTCCTGTGATAGACCCTGCCTTTTCATTTAAGATTGCAAGCCTTGTCGCAAGGCTAGAAGACGCCTCCACCATGTGGCGCATAATCTGCTCCATGGAGGCAAGGCTCTCTTTTCCCGAAGAAGCAAGCGTTTCTGTCTCTTCTGCAACAACGCGGGCTTGACTTACCGTATCAGCAAATTCTTTGGCTGTGGTGGAGATTTCGCTTGCCGTGACAGAAATTTGTCGTGTGGTTGTTTCTTGTTGGAGTATTACGGCTTCCTGCTCTTTTGAGGCTGAAGCTATATCTTCAGCTGATGAGGAAAGACTATTTCCTAATTCTCTTAGTTTTAAGATGATGTCTTCAAATGAGTTAGCCATGCTATTGAAGGCAATACCCACCTCGTCAATCTCATCCTTTTTATCCTGAGAGACAGGTACGCGGCATGTAAAGTCTCCGCTGGACAGCTGCTTGGTAGCCGCAATCAACTGGCGGAGCTGGAGCACTGTCCGCTCTAAGTTTTCTGCCATGGCATTAAAGGATAGACTCACCATCCCCACTTCGTCATGGTAATAAATGGGAACCCTTGCCGTTAAATCACCTTCCGCCAGCCGGCTTGTGCCCTTCAATAGACCATCGATACCGAGAAGTCCTTCGTGGATCATGAAGAGCGTTACTAAGAAATAGACAACCATGAAGAAGATGGAAAAGCCAAGAATGGAAAACTTTTTGGTAATGATTCTTTGCTTTTGGATTTTTAGGATTTGGTTCATGTGTGAAAGTGTTTCTATCCAGAAGAGGTGACTATCTTCCTCTGCGTCCATGATTTCTTTATGAATTTCCTCGTAGTTTGGCAGGTCTTTTGTAGTAGGACCAAACTTATCCAAAAGTTCCTTCATTGCGTCAATATACTTGATCAAAAGGAATTGGGAGAAGTTTTCCTTCACACTCGTAATAACGCTGGGGTCTTCAAATTCAAGGCTTTGTGCGAGGAGTCTCTCCGTGTCTTTGAGGGAGTGTTTAAGCCAGGCTTTTGTGAGTAAAATGGCTTTAGTGTTTCCCGATTCGACTTCTTGGTTGAGGTTCTGGAGCAGCTGCTGCTGCCCAGGCAGATCGAGTAGGACTTTGTTCATGTAGTATTCTGAATAGAGGTCAGCTTGGATAGGTAGATTCGAGCGTTCTACAATATAGTAGAGTAGAGCCCGTGTATTTTGCATCAGCTCATTGTGTAGTTTAGTGACCTCTTTTGAAGTAAGACCTGGCATTTTTTTTAAAAGTGCTTGCCAGCTTTGTCTAAGCTGCTTGGGGCTCATTTGAAGCAGGCTTCTATTGGCAAAGCTCTCTTCGCTTGTCTCTAAGACTTTTTCAAGGTTTTCGTTTGCAAAAATAAGCGTTTGCATGGCCTGGTTGATCGTCTCTTGCTTTTCGATGAGATGGCGGCGTATGGAAGTTTGGCCTCGCAAGAGAGTTTTTGCCAAATCCTCATGCTGCGGTATGGCTTCCATAAGGGGTCTGATTTCACTTTGTAGTTTAATTCCTGCGATCTGGAGATCGATTTTAGCAATCGCTGCGTTGTATTTTATATTAAGAATCTGGGCTAGTAGGAAAAAACTAAGGAAAAAAGTGCCCCCTATGATGTAGTGCTTCTGGAAGAAGGTGAGCTTGTCCATGAAAGCTGTGAAGAAGGAGTATTTCCAAGTCATAAAGTTCCATAGGGAGTTGGCATTTTGATTTTTGAGATTGCCACCTTGAGGTCGTTTGCCGATAGATTGAGGTGCTGCAGGGTATTTCGGAATTGGTGGATTGATTCAGAGGAGTGTTGTGCCGTTTGGTTAAGCTGACGGATGGCGTTATTGATCTGTTCCGCACCGGTAGATTGTGCCTGCATTCCTTGATTGACAAGTTCAAAATGGTCGGTAAGGACGTGCACCTGTTCAATGATTTTTGACAGCTGCTCTCCTACGATACGCACATGCAGAGCACCGTTCTTGATGTCTGCTGTAAATTCATCTACCCCTTGAACGCTTCTTGCAACGGCAGCAGTAATTTCTTCAACCATTTTTTCGATGTTTAAGGTAGCTATGGCTGTTTGGTCGGCAAGACGCCTAATTTCTCGGGCAATCACAGCAAAGCTCTTACCAAATTCGCCAGCTTTTTCCGCTTCGATGGATGCATTTAGGGAGAGCAGATTTGTTTGGTCAGCAATCTTTGTGATCGATACAATGATCAAACTAATATTTTTTGCTTTGTTGCTCAGTACAACAAGCCGATTTCCGATGCGAGAGCAAGACTCCACCATGGAGTGCATAATTCTTTCCATTTGCGTTAAACTGTCTTTGCCTGCTGTTGCCAGCTTAGAGGTTTTTTCAGCAACATCAGTGACCTCTTTAACGGTGATGGCAAATTCCTTGGCTGTATCAGAGATTTCGTTTGCTGTTACCGCGATTTCTCGTGTTGTGGCTTCTTGTTCGAGGATCATGGCCTCTTGCTCTTTGGAGGCATTCGAGATTTCGTTGGCAGAAGCTGTCAAGTGGATACCTAGTTCTTGGAGTTGTCCAATGATATCTTCAAAGGATTGGACCATATTGTTAAAGGACAAGCCCACTTGACCAATTTCATCGGCCGTATTTGTGACTTCGACACGGGCATTGAAATCCCCTCGAGTCAGTTTTTGCGTAGCTTCAATGAGGCTTTTTAGCTGATGAATGATCCTTTGTAAGCTAGTTGCCATTTTATTAAAGGAGATCCCTACCGATCCCACCTCGTCGTGGTAAAAAACAAGCACGCGTGTATCGAGTTTCCCTTCTGCTATTTTTTGGGTCGCTTCGTGCAAAGCGTGCACTTGTTTTGCTGTAGAGCGGATCAGGAAATAGCCGAGAAAGAGTGCTGTGATAACAAAGGGTAAGGGGAGGACAAGAGAGAGTATTCCCTCTAGAATAAGGCTGTTTCTCTTGGCATCAAGAAGGTCAAGCGTTAGGTTCAACGTGTCGTCCCAGAGGGTGCCGGTCCCCCTTAATGCGTCCTCTGCTTTGGGGATAAACTGTGCGTTCGTTGCGTCATTTCTTTCACTTTTGAGAAGATCTGCAAACTGCGTAATGGGCCGAAGATCATCTTGAAAATGATATTTAGCCACTGCTTTAAGGTTCTTTTTTGCTCCTGGGGCTTTGCTTTCTGCCTCGATTTTTTGAAGAACCTCTTTTGTTTTCAGCACAGTTGCCGAAAGAAGGCTCGTTAAGACCCTCAAATTGGCAAGCTCCTCTTCTTTTGCCTTCCCCGAGATAATTTCCTTGTCAACTGCAGTTGCGGAAATCAAAAACCGCTCCATTTCTGGAAGCTCGTGGTTCAAGAGTTCAAAAAGCTCGTGGACTGTCATATCGACATGGAGGCTGATCAGGAGTTTGCTAGCTGTGATTTCCAAAAGCGCATAGGTTTTTGCAAGAAGTTGTTCATGGAGAAGGTTTTGTCGTTCCAAAGCCCCGTCTCTTGCAGCCTTTTTTAGGCTTTCATAGTTGTTTGCCATTTCCTCGGGGCGAGGAAAGGGAAGAGACCCTGACTCCACAAGGACTTGCCCAAGAAGGGCCTGCTGGTAGATGGGGGCATTTGATTTTAACGATTGGAAGGCAGAGTCGAGCTTTTGTTCAAAGTGTTTGATTTGCTCTTCCTTGCCTTCTAAGATCTTATCGGAAGCTCCTTGTAGAATCTGGAGCTGCGGCAGGTATTTTAAGATCTCCTGGAGAGGCTCTTGTAGCTTAACGCCGATGATTTGCCTATCTGTTTGCTCTATCAGTTCTCTTTGTTCCTGAATGGTGAAGTAACAGAGCGGTAGATAGGAGACAAAAAAGAGCGCCATTGCCAAACAGTACTTTTGGTTATAAGAGGCATGGCTCATGAAACGGAAATAGAGAGAACGATACTTGTCCATACTCCTGGTAATAGGGGAAGGGGCGAGAAAAATCAATCTAAATTAGCAGCTTTGCGAAGCCGATGGAGAAGAGTTTCTTCGAGTGAATCTTTTTGGGGAAGCTCGCAGTAGGCGGTTTCTAAATTCATTCTATCACAATCGTTTAAGAATGCGTAGAGCTTTTGCATGTACTCTTCATTGCTATGGATCTGAACAGAAAGGGACGTTTTTTTTATCGGACGAAACCCTATTTGGCCTACGTTTTTTTTAGGAACTGTTTCTAAATCCGGGAGAAGAAGCACTTTTGCATGGGGGGCGTAGTGGCGGTACTTTTGCCCCGGACTGATCGGTGCTGCCTCACCAGACCCCAGTCTTTTTTCAAGCCCCGGAATATCTTGTGCGAGCTGTTCGAAGGGGACCACACCGGGACGAACAAAATAGGGGATATCGTGAGAAAGATCAACAACTGTTGACTCCAACCCATGGAGAGAATCAGGACCAGCAAGAATTATATCTACTTTATCCTTAAATAGTTCTATGGCTAGATCTGTGCGGGTGATTGAGGGAAATCCGGACAGGTTGGCTGAAGGCGCGGCAATCGGAATTTCTGCTGCTGCTAGCATAGCATGCGCAATCGGAAGGCTGGGCACCCGAACACCGATGGTGGGAAGCCCAGAAGAGTAGAGTTTTTGTTCCTTTTTACGAAAGATGAACGTTGTGGGTCCGGGCATATACCTCTGCAGAAGGGCAACTTGCGTCTCTGATACATAAGCAATCTCTGGGATTTGCTCGATGTAAGCCAGGTGCAGGATAAGAGGATTGTCTTTAGGTCTTCCTTTGATGGCGTAGATCCGCATGCACGCCTCTAGATTGTAGGCCGAGGCTCCAATACCATATACGGTTTCTGTGGGGAAAAGGACAATTCCACCCCTTTTTAAACACTCTCCTGCTTCAAAGGGGTTATGAACAACTTTCATGGCAACATCCCCGTCAAAGCTTCAAATAGGCCTGTATATCTACATTGCACCTCATTATTGGCAACAGCAATAAAAAGTGCCTTTTGCATACCCACAAGAACAACAAGCTTTTTTCCCCTTGTGACCGCTGTGTAGAGAAGGTTTCTGTGTAAAAGCTTATAGTGTGCGGTATGGACGGGCATCACGACGCAAGGACATTCACTGCCTTGAAATTTGTGTACGGACACAGCATAAGCTAAGACAAGATCATCTAGTTCTAAAAAGGTGTAAATGACATCTCTATCATCCATCTGTACAAGCAATTCTTGGTCGCGAAAATCGATGCTTTTGATGATGCCGATATCTCCATTATACACTTCTTTTGTGTAGTTATTTCGGATCTGCATTACCTTATCTCCCTCACAAAATATCTTCTCGCCGCGTACGAGGGGGGCATGCATGGGGTTTAGCTTTTTTTGAAGGGCAGCGTTTAGATTTGCAGTCCCTATGAGGCCTCGGTTCATGGGAGTGAGTACTTGTATCTCAGAGACGGGATTCAACCCATAGGTTTTGGGAAGTCTTACAGCAACAAGATCAAGCGTCATGTCTAGAACTTGGTTTTGTTCTTCTGCTGCCATAAAGAAAAAGTCGCTGTCTGCCTTATTGTGAAGATCTGGGCATTGTCCTTTGTTGATTCTATGCGCGTTTGTAATGATTTTAGAGCCGGCAGCCTGTCTAAAGATTTCTGTGAGCTCTGTCACAGGGAGTTTTCCAGATCGGATCATATCTTTCAGCACGTTTCCTGGGCCAACACTCGGCAGTTGATCCACATCACCTACAAAGAGAACCCTCGCTTTGTTAGGAATGGCCTTTAGTAGGCTATACATGAGGTAGGTATCGATCATGCTGGCTTCATCAATGATGATCAATTCACAGTCCAGAGGATCCTCTTTTCCTTTTCGGAACTTTTTCTTTGCAAAGTCAAATGCGAGCAGGCTGTGGATTGTTTTTGCCTTCTCTCCAGTGATTTCTTGCATTCTCTTAGCAGCACGCCCTGTGGGGGCAGCTAAGATGATGTTGCCAGAGAGCTTTTTGCTGATGGCAAGAATTGCCTTTGTAATTGTGCTCTTCCCTGTACCAGGACCTCCTGTAATGATGTGTGCTTTTTCTTGAAGTGACCTGATGATCGCTTTCTTTTGGTGTGTCGCTAAAGAGATGCCAAGTGTTTTTTCGGCCCAAGCAACAGCTTTTTCTTGATCAATCTCACGGAGTGAGCAGTGTGAATTTTGCAATCTCTCCACTTCTCTTGTAATGCCAGTTTCGCAAAGATAGAGAGATTTAAGCCAAAGAAAGATCTTGCCACTTGGGTAGGTTGCTTTCATAAGGCGCCCTTCGGCTACAAGAACAGATAACCTGGCGCTGATGTAGGTTTTTTCTACCGCGAGAATTTCGCCTGCTTTTTCAATGAACTCTTCTGCGGGATAGCAGACGTGCCCATCTCCTGAAAGCTCAGTAAACACATACTCAATCCCGGCATCAATGCGAGCTGTAGCATCTTTGGCAATACCCATGCTCTCTGCGATCTTGTCTGCAATTTTAAAGCCAATCCCTACGATATCGCGTGCAAGCTGAAATGGGTTTTCTTCAAGTTTCTGTAGCCCGTTTTCACCGTAAGCGCGAAAGATCTTCTTTGCGTAGGTGGGGCTAATGGAATACTTTTGTGCTTGGATCATGAGGTTTCTAATGGCTTTATGTTCATCCCATTGTTTTTCGATTTGCTCGACTCTTTTTTTCCCAATACCGGGTACCTCTGTGAGTCTTTCTGGATCGTTGTCGATGATTGTAAGGGTGTCCTTACCAAAGACAGCGACAATCCTCTCGGCATAGGCTGGTCCAATCCCTTGCACAAGTCCAGAGCCTAAGTATTTTTTGATTCCCTCGACATCGGTCGGGGCTTCTGTTGTAAATGAGCTCACTTCGAGCTGCTGGCCGTAGGTAAGATGGGATTTCCAAGATCCTTTGCAACGAATGGTTTCACCGACCTGTATGCCTGGTAGCAGGCCTACGATGGTGAAGGGGTCTTTTTTTCGCGGGACTTGCAGGGAGGCGACGACATAACCTGTCTCTTCATTCTGGAAGACGATTTTTTCCACAAATCCGGCAATTTCATCCATACCCTCCTTAGGATACGGGATGTCCCTAAAAAAAGAAACGACCCCGGGATAAAAAAAGATGAATGAGCAAGGGATCGGGGCACGAAAAAGGAAAAGCTCTTTTTCCTAGGTTGCCAAGAATGGCTTAATCTTGGTAAAGAGATGTCTTAACAAAGTGAGGACCTCATGACAGATTCCCCAAAAACAGACGATCTCTATTCCCACGCTCTCGCCCGGTTCCATGCCGCAGCTAGACATTTGGGCTATAAACAAGATGCTCTCGAGAGGCTCACTCATCACCATAAAATCCTTGAAGTCACGATCCCCGTCCGGATGGACGATGGGTCTATGAAAAGCTTTACTGGATACCGCGTTCAGCACAACCAGTGGAAAGGCCCTTGCAAGGGAGGCATCCGGTATCACCCTGATGTAAGTGTAGATGAACTCAAGACGTTTTCCTTTCTTATGACATGTAAATGTGCCACGTTAGGTCTGCCCTACGGCGGCGGGAAGGGGGGGATCATTGTCGATCCTAAAAAACTTTCCAAAGGGGAACTAGAGCGTTTGAGTCGAGGCTACATCCGCCAAATCTTTTCTATCATTGGCCCCGACCAAGATATTCCGGCCCCTGACATGTACACAAATGAGCAGATTATGGCTTGGATGGTTGATGAATACAGCACTCTGAATGGTAAGCTTACTCCTGCTGTCATTACAGGCAAGCCGATTGCCCTGGGGGGAAGCTTAGGGCGCGCGAGCGCAACTGGCATGGGCGCATACTTTTGCATCAAGTATCTTGAAAGAAAGCAAACCTGGGAGCCTTCCAAAATGACTGTAGCTATCCAGGGATTTGGAAATGCAGCTCAAAGCTTGGCCTCCCTTTTACATGGGGATGGATACAAGATTGTTGCGATTAGCGATTCGCAGGGTGGCATCTATAAAAAAGATGGCCTTCCCGTGTCTGTGCTTAAGGCAGAAAAGGCAAAGGGGCATTCTCTTAAGGAAATTGCTAGCAGCCTGAAAGGGAGCGGGATTACAGAAGTATCCAATGCAGACCTGCTTGAGCTGGGTGTTGATCTCTTAATACCAGCCGCCTTGGAGAGCGTGATTTCTGATAAGAATGCAAAACGCATACGCGCTAAGGTGATTGTTGAGGTGGCCAACGCTCCAACCGATGCCTCCGCAGATCCAATTCTAAAACACCAGAAGATTACCGTAGTGCCGGATATCCTCGCAAATGCGGGGGGTGTAGTGGTAAGCTATTTTGAGTGGGCACAAAACCGGCAAGGGCTCTATTGGTCCGAAGACGAGGTGAACTCCCGTCTCAAAATGCTCATGGAAAAAGCGTTCGGTTCTATCTATACTCTCGTTCTTGAGAAAAAAATAGATTTGAGGGAGGCATGCTATGTACATGCTCTTACCTCCCTCTTGGAAGCGGATATTGACCGCACCTAAGCTCCATTAGGTCAAAACAGTCCCCAGAAGCGGCGTTTTGGCGCTTCTTGTTTTTGTTGACCACCTTGTCCAGTTGGTTGTCTGGCAAGCTCTTGGGCCGCTTGAGCAAGCAAAGCTTGAGACAGAGCATTCTGCTGCGCTGGAAGCTGTTTATTTGCCGCAGGTTCTGTTTGAGCGACGTCTGCTTGTTTAGGTGCTGCAGGTTTTGTTGTAAGCCTATGAATAACATGTCCCATAGCTAGAGCCCCCGCGCAGAAGGCGGCCGCTCTTGTAGAGATAAAAAAATTACAGGCAATAAGAGCAACTGAAGCAACAGTCTTCTTCTTGTCGTCTGTGACAAGCGCTGCGCTAATAGGCGATTTTCCGATTTTGTTAGCTATCGTAAGGCTTGTTCCTATAACTGCACCCGTGTAAAATGAAGTAGAATTGGAGCGCCAAAGCAAAGCCGCATTGCCAAAGAACAAGAGATTAGGATGTTCGACGATAAGGGTCCATGTTTTTTTTGCTTTTTCTGCAACAAATGAGAGGGCCGCTAGGGTGTTGTTTTTAGCCGCAATTACAGAACCAGTTTGTAGAAAAGTGCCGGTTCCATTACCTTTAAGGTGATCGGGAAGAAAGGCTCGCATAAAGAACTCCTTTTTTTTGTTAACAAGATCGTAACTGATCGATGTTAAGATTAAATAAAACTGCCGATTTTTCCATTTTATTTCTTAAAAGTCAACTTCTTCCTTCTTGCTTCATTTATCTGGGCTCAGTATATGGATAATATGACGGTAATGTATCGGGAAACTCCTTATATAGAATCAAGCGCGCTCACGCGAATCTTGCAAAAGCCAGTCTATTTAAAACTTGAAAATTTACAACCGAGTGGCTCGTTTAAAAACCGAGGTATCGGGCTTCTTTGCCAAGAGTGTGTAAAAGAGGGCGTGTCCCAATTGATCACCGTTTCTGGGGGAAATGCTGGGCTTGCTGTTGCTTATTCGGGACGTCTTTTAAATAGGAGAGTGACTGTTGTTCTGCCTGAAATTACTCCCGCTTTCATGGTACAAAAAATCGAACAGGAAGGCGCCAAGGTGATTAAACAAGGAAAAAATTTTGATGAGGCATACGATGTTGCAAAGAACCTTGTTGAAAATACAAAAGGGGCCAAGCTTATCCCTCCCTTTGATCACCCTCTGATTTGGCAAGGGCACGCCTCCTTGGTAAGGGAGATGGCAAAGCAGGGGCAGAAGCCTGGTGTGATCGTACTTGCAGTGGGAGGAGGAGGGCTTCTTTGCGGTGTTGTGGAGGGGCTGAGGGCTGTTGGATGGTGCGATGTTCCCGTAATTGGGGTAGAGCCTGAGGGAGCGAATGCATTTGCAAGGTCGCTAAAGGAGGGGAAGCTTGTAACTTTGGAGGCTGTCAACACGATTTGCGGATCTCTTGCTTCCAAGAAAATCACACCTCAAGTCCTTGTAGAGGCAAAAACTCATAAAATTCTTTCCCATGTTGTGAGCGATCGGCAGGCAGCGCAAGCGGCACTGAGATTTGCGGACTTGGAGAGGATTCTTGTGGAGCCTGCTTGCGGTGTGGCTCTATCTGCTGTTTTTGAAAAGGATCCGATTTTATCCTCCTTCTCCTCTGTGGCTGTCGTTGTGTGTGGGGGCAATGTTGTCAATCTTTCTCTCTTAAGTGCGTGGCAAAAACAATTTTATTGATTAAATCCCGCGTTTTTTATATCCTTTAGCACATCATCGGGGGTTTAGCTCAGCGGTAGAGCATCTGATTTGCATTCAGAGGGTCAGGAGTTCAAATCTCCTAACCTCCAAATTTCTCTTAGGTAGGCGGTTATAGCTCAGTTGGTTAGAGCGCTACACTGATAATGTAGAGGTCCCAAGTTCAAGTCTTGGTAACCGCACACTTTCTTTAAGACCCATCAAACTTGAATAAAAAACGTAAAATCTTCTGTTTAATTAAAAAAATTGGGCTGTTTGTAAAAAATGTATTCTGCTGACCGGTATTCTTCTTCTTCTGAGATAACAACAACTGCCTCATCCCCAGAACGTAAGAGGAAGGCAGGGGATGGGAACGGAAGTTCTTCTAGAGACGGCTCGCCTACAAAAATCCAAAGAGCGCAGCAATCTGCGTTGAGCTGGCAGCGGCAAGAGCGTGAGCAAGAAAGAACATCTCTTTCCCAACCTAACAATAACAACAATTCTACAAGTCTTACTCCCTTCTTCGACCGTGCATTAGCCATACGAGAAAGAGAGGAGAGTGTTTCTGGGTCTTGTAACACAACAGGGAGGAGGAGGGGCCTGAGTTCTGTGTTCCAGAAGAGGGGCGTTTCAGACGCACTCTTTGTGCGCATGTCAAATGTTGATCTAGATCTAAAAAAAGTTGTCGGTGTTTCTGTCGCATTGCTTTGTTCTTCTTGGCGCCCTGAGAGTTCACTTCTCGATCGCCAGAAGGGGTATCTTTTCCGTGCAGAAGGCACTTCGAGTGGTTGTTACTTTCTTAAGGGACAGGATGGGCAAAATGCGCTTGTGGCTAAGCCCGCTTTACAAGAAAGGGGAGCTACGGATTGTCCTGTAGCGACAGTGTTTCAGATTGAGGGAATTACGCCTGGTCAAGGAGCTTTTCGTGAGTGGTTAGCTTGTAAAATCCAAGAGTTCTTGGGGGTTGATTTCGGGGTGCCAAGAGTGGCTCTTGCAGAGATGAGCCATCCCTACTTTAAAGATCGTTTGCATAACCCTATTATTCTGGGATTAGACAAGTTAAATTCCCATATGTCGAAAAATGACAGGGTAAAACCTTGGACTGAGCATTCATTTTTGGGTGCTATGATCGCCTCATCAGGAAACAAAATAGCCTTAATTAAGTTGATACAGGATCACATGCGCCAGGATGTATATGCTTTGGGGTTAGATCCGCAGCAGCAAGAGGCCTTTATCTTTTTTTGCCAGAAAAACAAAGCTCCAGTAAGCCCGAAAAAAATGCTAGAGGTTTTTGAAGGACCAGACGGAATCCCAGAGCTAAAAGGCCGAATCAACGAGGCGCATCTTACAAGAGCTTGGGCCCTTCTCGAAAAGCAGGTGGGCATGGAATCTGTGATCGGAGATCTCTACGACGCTTTTACAAAAGAACCTCCTGCTCCGGTACCAACTTTAGTGTCACTGCAGGAGTTTAAGCATGACACAAATCCTCTTCCCGATGGGGAGAGTTGTACGATTGCTGATGCGGAGTTTTCGAAGTTTGCACTAGACATTATTTTGACCAATAAGGACAGAAGTCGTGGAAATATTCTTATTGATGGACAAAACAGAGTGATTCTGATAGACCATGGCCTTATCCTTCCTGATCCTCTCTTTGCAAACGATCTTTTGGGGATGCAAGCGCCTTGTTTTGAGTTTATGGAATATAGTCAGGCAAAAAGACCTCTGCAGGGTCCTATTCGAGACGCTCTTGCGAGGCTAGATGTTGTGGATTTTCTGATGAGGCTTCGTTTTGCAGTTGGAGATCTTCAAGCAGAATTCGCGGATCCCTTTACGGGGGAAGTAGAGTATATGCCTAACCTCTCTCTTTCTGAGGATCACTATACTTTGCTTGCTTTTAACTTGTACGTCTTGAAGAAGGGAATTGAGCATGGACGTACCCTGTATGACATCGCTTATTTTTACTCGGGAGATGTGGATGGAGATGTGGCTCCTGAGGCGCCTAAAGTTCTTTCCGCCTGTGTAGACTTGAACAAACAACTGCAAGTACAGAAGTTACATAGCCTGCTCGACAACAAATTTAGGCAGTAGACTGAAAGGCAAAAGGGTCAACATGACCAGGATCTTTGTTATACCACGCTTCATTTCATCTGAGTAAGACGTTGGTTATCAGACCTTGTTGGCAGCTTGCCAAGCAGGAGAGGTAAAGATTTCAGGTTGAATACGGAAAAGTTGGTCTTCCGTGATATCAGAGTAAGCAAAATCTTTTGCAAATTGCTGAAACTCGCCAGCAGGAACGCCTGGTGGGGTGTTAGAACCAATCTTTGCATCGAGATTTGATTTTTCCTGTGCTATTGCCTTTGTGCAAGATGAGATTTCTTCGTTCTTGGCTTCGGGATTTGCGTTAAACTCAAAGATTTTAAGGGCGCAGTCTTTGAGAAGTTTTTGGTAGATAAGTCTCTCTTGCTCCGCGAAATACGTTTTTGCAGCGTCTTCCTTGGAGAGCAGGGGATTCTTTTGGAGGTAACGATAAAGAGGCTCGTCGTGCAAGGCAGCAGACCTTTCTTTGCGAAGAATTTCCTTTGCGTCCATCTGTAGCGTTGTTTTGATAGGTTCTTGATTAGCATTCTTGATCGTTTCATTCTCAATGCCTCTTTCAATCCGGGTAATCGCTATTTCTTTTCGGATTTTATGTTCTTTTTCAGTGTTTTCTTTCTTGAAGAGTGAGAGCGCATTGCTCATATCAGCGCCTGCATTCGAAACTTTAAAAGCGAAATAGGCAAGAGCTATAAGACCTACTCCTACGGAGAAAAGCCCCCCTGTAACAACGTTTGCCCCCACAAAAGCGACTATCGCTGAGGCAGCAACGATCATAGTGACCCCAGGAATACTAAGAGCTGGTAGGGTAAAGGAGAGATTGAAGCGAAAGAAGCGTGAAAATGGACCATTAGGCTTTTCTTCTGATCCCTGAATCCAATTGTCAAGGGTGGCTTTTCGTTTCCTTAGGACTGCCTTAAAGCCGTCGTAGGCCCCTTTTAGGGCTTGCATTGGTGATTTTGTTTCGGTTTGTGAAAAGCGCCAGACAGCGGCTCCTGAAGTTGTTGCGACAAGCAGGTTACGGTGCGCGTCAATGTATCCTTGTTGCCCATCTCGAAGTCCCTTCAGAATGGGGTAGAGGCTTTGTTGTTCTTGACTTGACATTTTGCTATGCGTATGGCGCAGAAAATCATGGTAGGTCCCCCCCCAGGCAGCTGATGCAAGGGCGCCGACAGCATTTCCTGCAAAATAGCCTGTAATCTGGCCTACAACGGTTTCCTGGGCAAGAGCTTTAGCTGCACCTGTAAGCGGAATGGCAAAGCGCATCATATCGCAAAGGGCCTGCATCTCAAGAAAATCCTCATCGATTTGTTTTTCTAGAGTTTTCTCGGTTTGTGCTCCTTTAAAAAACGCGTTGGAAAGGGTGAACCACTCCACCCTTGTAAAGCAGGTGCTGAATAGGCCCTCATCTCCAACAATGCTTTTCAGATGGCCAAAGTCGGCAACTAGGAATGAAGCTTTCTCTGGGTTCTTTTGAACCCATTCTAGAATGCACTTTCCTGCATAGCCTATCTGACCTCCAGCACTTCTAATATCTCCTTCTTGTGCCTGCTGCATAAGTTCTGTAAATTTAGCGGCACCTTTCTCCACACTGCCCAAGATAGAATACCCCTTTTTTGCAAGCGCTTTTCGGTAAAGAAGATCACGAGTGGTTGGCTGATCATAGAAATAAGAAGAGACGTTTTTTTTCGCCTCGTCCTGAAACGCCTTGATGATATCATCATGCTTAAGGGCAAAATCTGGGTTTTTCTCTTGGGTCTCAAGCGCTTCTAGACGAATGGAGAGCATTTCAAAGAGAGAGTCTAGGCGTGCGATTTCATCTTTACTTGTCTCAGAGGGTAAGGTGGCAAGATAGGTAATTGCCTCAATGGTACGTTGCATAATCACAATGCACTGCTCTTTCTCATAGTAGAGTTTTAGCACGTTGCATTTTTTCCAGTCTTGGTCGTGTTTTTTGTAGTCTGAGCTTTCAGCTGGATGTTTTTCCCTTTCCTGTTTTAGCTCCTCCATTTTTTGATCGAGAGCAATCATGCGCTCTCGGAATCCTTTTCCTGCGGTAAACCAAGAAGATAAGTAGGTTTTGACTTCAGATGCGCCTCGTGATGCCGCACTTGCTTGGGCTAGCCAATCGGAAAAGGCGCTTTCCGCTTTTTTCTCATCTTCGGCTTTGCAATGTTTTGCCAAAGTTGTCAGCATCAGGGTATAATTTTCCTTCGGAATATTGAGCAGATCAATCACTGCATAGTAATCTTCTGAATCGAGAGCTTTTAAGTTTTGGTTGAGAGCAATACCGCTTATGGCTGCAGCGGTTGCAGCAGCCGCGTTTCCAGCAGCTTTTATGGCTACAAGACCTACACCTGCCATTTTTTTGCTGGTTTCGTAGGCAGCTGTGGCAGCTTTTACGCCGTTTCGAAAGAAGAATTTTTTCCACGTGTTTTGTCGGTTGTATTCCTCTTCTATTTCTAAGACTTCTACAAGCCTACCCACATTCGCAATTTCAGTGTCGATGCTTTCAAGAAGAAGTGGGGTTGGTTCTTTTGTTTGGTTTCTTGTTCGAAGTAGGTCTAAAACCTCTCTGAGAACGTCTCGTACCCTATCATCCATAATAAATTTTGATTCGTTTTCATATGACATAGGAACTGCCACTGGTTCTTCTGCATTAGCGGCCTCGTGTAATTTTGAGATGATTTTATCTAGAGGTTCCTGTTCTTTTGCAAGATTTAATGCCTCTATAGCGTCTTTTAAGTAGTCAATTTGTGTCTTAGTTGCTTTTTCTTGTAGCTCTTTGTTTCTGTATACAATGGCGGTTTGAAGCTGATCCACAATTTTAGACAGTTTTTGATCAAGTTCTTGTTTTTTCGTGTTGCCTGGAGTACTCACCGCCTTGTGATATTTAATGCTTTCTAGCTGTAGTTCAAGGATGGCAGCAAGCGCCACGTAGTAGATTTTTTCCTGACCTTCAAGTTTTTTTTCTTGAGCCCTATTTTGGATCGCATTTGACCACTCGATATCGGTTAACTTAGCATCTTTTTGCTCGCCAAAGACAGCGCGCAGCTCGTGAATGGCTTCTTCTTTTGAGAGAGTTTTGTTTTCTCCACCAACCTGAAAGTTGTTATTGATGGACTCAGCAATTTTCCTCGCAAGCGGGGGAAGTGAGTTAAGCGTTTGGATCGGGATCTGAAGTTGGCTTAAGCCAAGTTCTTCGGCTGAGTGGGATCGAATGACCTGCTTAGCGACAGAATTTGCTGATCCTTCCTTCTTCTCGTCGTTGTCCTGGGAGGAAGGTAAGGGGCCTATCGAACTATTTGGGGTAACTGGTTTTGGTTCCATTCTTTTATTATAAGTTAAAATCTTTTTTTAAGTAAGAAGTAAGGCTTTGTTTGCTTGTAATCTTAAGTCGTTTAAGGTCAGACACTTTGAATAGTCCCGCCTTTTGGAGGTTTTCTTGAATTTTGACAAGGTGGGGGGTTAGATCGTTTCCATGAGCTTCGTGCTCAGAAAGATGAGGAAGAAGTCCAAGGTCCCAGTAGTCCTTGAGATACCAGATCGCAAGCTTGTGAAGACCCTCGATGGCGGGGTCGTCATCGGCAGCAGGGGGGAGCGTCGTAAAGACGCTTGCGACTAGGGAGTTCAAGAGGTCACGGACGATCTCTACATTTTTTAGCTCATAGAGGCAAAAGTCTTTATTGCAGGATAGCTCTTTCACAAGATCTGCTCTGTCCGTATTCCAACCTAGGCTCAAGGCGCACTTGACGGAATGTAAGATCTTATGGAGGGAATACTCTGTTTCGTAAAGTTTTTGTTCAATAGGTTGCAGGTCTTCCTTCTCCAAAATGCGTGCGCGGAGCCATTGAATCTGCCCAGTTAGTTCTGCGAGAACAGCCCCGATTTGGGTAAGCCATCTGCCTACTTCATGAGCAAATACTGTAAGGTGGTGACAGAGAGGCTCTCTTTTGGCCTCTTGTTTAAGAAGGGTGAGCACTTTCTCATCCCCTTGAGCAAGAAGCGTAGCAAATATTTCGGGTGTGACCCCGACAAGAAGAGGGGAAAGTCTCTCCTCTTGCCCTCCTGTCTCTTTGCAGGCCTTAAGCAGCGAGCCAAGCTCTTTTGCATCTAGCTCCTTACCCAGCTGTTCAAGATCTTTAATCTCTCTAAGAGAGAGGAATTTCTCAAGAAGGGGGTGTTCGATTTTTCTTTTCATCTAAATCTCCGATAGCAGATCGTATACAGATACGTCTGGGATTTTTGGTTTGATGGGATGGTTGATATGTAGACGGAACCAAATTTCTAAAGTAAGGAGAGCAAAAAGCTGGGAAAAGGCTTTTTTCATAGAGGTAAGCGACTCGAGATTTTTTTGTAGCCATTTTTCTGAGATGAGTCCCGTTTCGACAACAGTACCACTTGTAAGTAGGTGAAAAAGAACGGGTAAGTCTGTTTTTTCTACCCAGGAACTTAAAAATTCGGGGCGAGCTTTTTTTTCTGTTTGTAAGACTATCTCAGGCAAACGGTTTTTCATGAGGTCTTTGAGCAAGGAGTCTTCCTTATCCAATGTGCTGATCGCTGCTACACATTCTATAACCCTTCTGTCGAGCATGGGGGTTTTCCAGGCAAGACCAAAAGCGCTGGAGAAGCGGCTAAGTTGCATCAAGTAGCAGTCAGAGAGGCGGGTTTTCACATCAAAGTACATGAGAGCTCTCGGGACTGAATCAATGCTGTTCATGTGTTTAAAACGGCGTAGAAAGGTCTCTTGGTCAAAACGGGTTGCAAAAAGAGGAGAGATGGAGGCGAGTTCAGGAGGGGGAAAGAGAGAGTTTTCGAGAAGATACTGGATTTGCCAAGGGTTTGATTTTGCCTCTTTAAGCATACGGTAGGCCATTTTAGGGTGAAACAAGTTGATTAGAGGGATAGCGCAGGCTTTTTTAAGAGAATGGAGAATCTTTGTGAGTCGCAAGCTAAAAGGGTGTTCTACAGAGCCTTTTACGTAACGTGTGTGCGTTTTTAAGATCTCATCGCTGCCCATACCTGAAAAAACTGGGTGTTTGCTCTTTGCAGCAAGCTTGGTAAGATTCCAGGTGGAGATGATGCAGGGATCGGCAAGGGGTTCATCGAGAAACCAGATGATCTTGACGAGGTCATCCAAAAAACTCTCTTTTTGGATCATTTTAATGGTGTGGCGGATACCAAGGTTTTCAGCTACCTCGGCTGCGCGGTGTACATCTTCTTCCATTTGCCCTGAAAAACCCACGGTATAAGCTTGGATTCGAGAGGGGGGAAGTGTTTTGGTAAGATAATAGGCAATGCTCGAAGAGCCTAGGCCTCCTGAAAGCATACACCCTGCTTCCTGCTCACCTTCTAGGCTGTTTATCACCGTTTTTCCGAGGAGGGCATCGAGCTCTTCGAGTGCGGCGGGAAGGGGTTTTGTTTTATTCTTTTGGAAGTAAGAGCTGTATGACCAATAAGAGTGGATGGAAAACGTCTGGTCAAAAGTAAGCTTAAGAAAGTGTCCAGGAAGAAGTTTGCTCACGCCCTGGATGGGACTTAAATCTTGGGGGATGTAGCCCAGGGAGAGATAAAGGGAGAAAGCATCAAGGTCGATCGCTTGGGGCACAATACCTGTGGCAAGAAGCGATTTGATCCGGCTTCCAAAGAGAAAGTGCTGCCCTACCTGGCACCAGTAAAGAGGTTTTTTTCCGATTCTATCACGAACAAGATAGATACACCCTTTTTTTAGGTCGATCAGAAAGAAAGCAAACTCTCCTTGGATTTTATCTAGGTATTTCTCTCCGAAGGCAAGATAGCACTCAAGAAGGAGCATAGCAGAGGAATCTTCTTTAGGGCAGAGGCATTTTTTTAGCTCTTCTCTATTGCCAAGGCAACCATCAAGACCGACGAGAATCGTCTTGTCTGGATTTGTTGCAATCTTATTGCCACGCAACCCAAACTGGCCATTTTTGCATTGCACGATCTCCTGTATTTCTTCCTCATCCCCATGGAGGAGCAGAAGCATATTTTCGACAAGTTTCCTTGTTTCAAAAAATTCGGGGGAGAGTATGCCGGCTATGCCTTCCATATAGCGACACACTAGTCGATTGTACTATTAAACGCAAAGTGTCAACTTTGCTTATACACAAAGGTTTATATTACATTTGAAGGAAATGAAGGGTTTGGAAATAATGAGGAGATGGATCCATTTATTGCATCTTTTCTGTTTGCCGCTGCCGTGACTGCGCTCGCAGGGGGCGTTGGTTTTTTTTCAAGACGTCAGGTACCACTTGCACCACCTGTCTTTTTGGAAGCAAGTGAAGTCTTTATCCTCTTTCTTATTTTCTTTTCTGTGCAGGTTGTTCTGCTTCCAGCTTCTCTTGTTTTTGTCACAGAGATCGCACGATTTGTTTTGGGCCGGCAGGACATCTCTTTGCACAATATCTCTAAGGGCTGGGTGACAGTGCTTTCTGCTTTTGCCGCATTAGGAGGAGAGCTTCTTTATCTGCACCATATAGGGTGGAAAAGAAGCATGTATCTTTGGCAGGGAGAAGAACAGGGTTTTATACGTACGATTAAAGAATGGGTTTTTGGAATTGTGGCCTGGTTTGTAAGCTACCCTGTTCTTTTTTTTACTGGCCTTTCCACTACATGGCTGATTGAACGCTTTATCGGGACTCCTACAGAGGAACAAACAGCGGTGGTGCAAGTAGAAAGTGCCATCGGGGATCCTGTTCTTTTTGCCTTTA
Organism: uncultured bacterium; assembly: GCA_964496125.1. Taxonomy (GTDB): domain Bacteria; phylum Chlamydiota; class Chlamydiia; order Chlamydiales; family CAZBXE01; genus CAZBXE01. The sequence continues at coordinate 248,027 of CAZBXE010000001.1, forward strand.
CATTTATAGCAGTAGGGATTGCGGTTCCGATTGCAGAAGA
>CAZBXE010000001.1:248166-282643 GCA_964496125.1 uncultured bacterium
GCTTCTCTTCCGCGGTTTTTTGCAGACGTGGCTCAAGCGTTGGCTTCGTTTCCCCTTGGCTACTTTGTTGACTTCGATCATTTTTGCATCTATGCACTTCTCTCCGGCCCAAGGTCTTGCAAATCTGCAGATTTTTTTTCCTCTTTTTGTGCTATCTTGCTATCTCGGGATTGTTTTTGAAGTCAGGAGAAACCTTTGGGCAGCCATTGGTCTGCATTCTTTCTTCAATTGTGTAAGCATGTTGTCCCTCTACTTTCGTTCAACACAATATTAAATAATTGAAAAATTGATGTTTATTTGGGTTTTTGATACTATTAATCAATTAAAACGAGGTTATTATGATTAATAGTGTCTACTTTAAGCCAATAAATCGCAGTCTTGCTCTTGTTCCCGAGCGCGAACAACAAGATTCAGCAAAAGAAATCGAAAAACTAAAAAGTTCAAAATCGGATCTAGTACTGCTGGGTCAGGATGTTCTGGAAGTGGTATTCCGTTATTTGAGCGTGAGAGATCTTTTAGTTTTAGCTGGAACTTGCAGAGAGCTCTGGGCGCGTGTCAACGAGGCGCATATAGTCTGGAAAGAAAAAACCAATTTTTTATTACACGTTCCTACAGCGCTCTTCTGGGAAAAAATCAATCAGCTTGGCAAATCAATAACACCGAGTTTCTCCTTCTGTCTTTTGAAAAGGCTTTCTGATTTCCCTTTTACAATCAAAGAGTTGCCTGCGATCAAGAAGGTGACTTCTCGGATACCTCCTCTAAAACTTGTGGATTGTTTAACAACCGAAAAGGATTGGCATCTTTTTCTTCATAATCCGAGCAATACGGAAGGGAGCTTACATAACGAGATTATTGCGCTAAAGCCTGGCCTGGAAACCGGTGTAAATCCCAGTGCTATTCTCTACTTAAGAGAAACGTCCAATCCTGCCTCATGGACTACCCAAGAGCAAACACCGGTTCTCCCTAATTTAAAAGCCTGGGATCGGTTTGACGCCCTGCCAGTGACTACTCTTCGTCCTTCCATTCAAAATCTAAATTGTTTAACGTGTGTGAGAATTGTCCGCTGCAACCTAAGATACGTTCCAGAATCTCTACTCTCTCTCTCTTCTCTAACTCACCTAGATCTTTATGCCAATTCTTTAACAGAACTGCCGCAAGGAATCAGTCGTCTCTCATCTCTAAGAGAGCTCAATATCAGCTACAACCAATTTAGAGAACTGCCGCAAGGGTTAAGCGCGCTTAATTCACTTAAGGAGCTTAAAATAAACTATAATGCTATCCCTCCCTTCCAAGGTTTTGAAGGTTTTCCAGAAGTGATTTTTAGCCTTAACTCCCTAACAAAACTTGAGATGAACTCAAACAACCTACAGAAAATTCCATCAGGGCTCTCTAAACTTACATCTCTTACTGTGCTGGATTTAAGCTGTAATGGACTGATCGAGTTTCCAAGAGAGGTCTTCCATTTTTTACCACTCGAAATTCTGAATGTAAGTGGCAATCCAATCACAACCACTGAGGAGAATCAAGGACAAGCAGAGGAGGGAAAGCTTTGGAAGCACCGTGGAACACAACTGAATTAATTGAAGATTCAGCTATAGCCGTAGGGATTGCGGTTTCGCTTGCAGAAGAGCTTCTCTTCCGCGGTTTTTTGCAGACGTGGCTCAAGCGTTGGCTTCGTTTCCCCCGTTTTCTCTTTTCGTCTTTTGAAGAGGCTTTCTGATTTCCCTTTTACAATCAAAGAGTTCTCTGCGTATAAGAAAGTGTCCCCTTGTTTACCTCCTCTAAAACTTGTGGATTTTTTAACAACCGAAAAGGATTGGCATCTTTTTTTTCATAATCCGAGCAACAGGGAAGGGAGCTTATATAACGAGTTTGTTGCGCTAAGGCCTGACTTGGAAACATGTGTAAATCCCAGTGCTATATTCTACTTAAGAGAAACGTCCAATCCTACCTCATGGAATGCCCAAGAGCAAACAGGGGTTCTCCTTCTAAATTGCTTAACTCTAGAGCAAACCTCATGCATTTCGAATTTTAGGACATCTCCCCGCCTTGCACCTGACTGCTTCTTGAATTTTTTTCTTCATTGAGGTAGAATCCAAAAGAGGTTGCAACCACCGCAGGGAGAAAATGCCCTATTCAGTCACAGCATATGGGTTAACAGACAAGGGTCTTGTACGAGAGCATAATGAAGATGTTTGGGCAGAACTTCCGGAACAAAGGTTTTACGTCCTAGCTGACGGTATGGGAGGGCACAAGTCTGGCGACGTAGCTTCAAGAGAAGCTGTCGATCACCTCTGCCGCATTGTCTCTGAGAAGCTAGGGGAAGGCGTGGAAAGGCTTAGCCCCCTAGAAGGAAAAAAGCTTATCGAAGAAGCAATCCAAGAGGTCAATGCGCATGTCTTTAGTTTAGGGCAAAAAGACTCAGCCTTACGTGGGATGGGCACTACTCTTTGTTGCCTCTACTTTTGTGATGATGTTCTTGTCTTTGGCCATGTTGGAGACAGCAGGATCTACCTTCTTCGTAAGCAAAAAATTTTACAGCTCACTAAGGACCACTCCTGGATCCAAGAGCTTCTTGACATGGGGCAGATTTTGGACAGCCAAGCTGAAGATTTTGTTTATAAAAATATTATTACAAAGGCTGTCGGGATTGAACCTCGGGTTGAGCCTGCCGTTTCACTTCTTGATTTGCAGGATCAAGACCTTTTTTTGATGTGTACGGATGGGCTCACGGATATGATTCCAAAGGTTGGAATTGAACGGATATTAACGACAACCCAAAGCTTTGAAAAGTCGCCTAAAAAGTTAATAGATGAGGCCAATATGCAAGGTGGTTATGATAATGTCACTGTCGTGCTTGTAAAGGTGGAGAGGGCTCGTGACCGAAAATAGGAGGGGGATTTATCTCGATAATAATGCCACAACCTTGCTGCATCCTAAGGTGATCGCTCGTTTAGAGAAAGAAATGGGAGAGATTCTGGGGAATCCTTCGAGTACCCACCGTCCCGGCCAAGAAATTCGCACAAAACTGGTAAAAGCAAGGAAAACCCTAGCCTCCTATCTGAAAGTATTGCCAGAAGAACTTACCTTTACCTCCGGTGGCACAGAATCGATCAATACAGTGCTGAGGAGTTTTTTTCAGGAGAGTGCGATGGGGCATCTCATCACCTCATCTGTAGAACACTCTGCTGTCTATGAAAATGCGCTTTTTTTGCAAAAACGGGGGGTGGAAGTGACTTTTCTTGCACCCGGCGAATTCGGTGCAGTGCAGAGAGATCAGGTCGAAAAAGCAATCACACCAAACACTCGGTTGATTGCTCTTATGGCAGCAAACAACGAAACGGGTGTACGTACGGATGTGGAGGCGATTGCAAAGCTTGCTGAAGAAAAAAGGATCCCTTTTTTTGTAGATGGGGTAGCTCTACTGGGGAAGGAGAAGTTCTTGATTCCTAGAGGCGTCTCAATGATGAGTTTTAGCGGACATAAGCTTCATGCTCCCTCTGGTATTGGCATGACTTTTATCCGCAAGGCGATCCAGATCCCACCTCTTCTTCTCGGGGGTGAGCAGGAGGCCGGGCGACGTGCTGGTTCGGAAAACACACTCGGCATTTTTGGATTGGAAACAGCTGTGCAGGTGCTCCAAGAAGATGAGGGTGTATTCGATCGAATACGGGCCCTTCGCAACTATTTTGAAGAAGAGCTCAAACAAAAGATTCATGGCCTTCTTGTCAATGGAGTTGGTCCTAGGATTTGTAATACATCCAATCTCTATTTCCCTGGCGCTGATGGAGAATCTCTTTTGATGAATCTTGATTTGAAAGGGGTGTATGCAAGTCACGGCTCAGCATGCGCTGCAGGTTCGTTAGAACCCTCACGCGTTCTTTTGAACATGGGATATCCCATACAGCGGGTCGCTTCTTCTCTTCGCTTTTCGCTAAGTCGCACTACGACAAAAGAAGATCTTGACAAGGCAATCAAGATCATTTTAGACGCGTTCTCAAAAGTACGGTCTTGATATCTAACAGAGAAACTTCTTTGACAATGAGTTCATAGCCTCCCACGAGAATAGATTCTCCTACATCTGGGTGGTGACCGAGTTCATAGGTGATTAGGTCAGAGAGGGTTTCAGCCGTAGTGCCTTCATTCACAAGATCATACTTTCTATTGATATCTTTAACTTTTGTAGAACCTGGAAAGGTAAGGTCGATAGCAATCCGTTTTTTTCCTTTTTGTAATGGAGGTTTTGTTTGTTGGAGCTTGCCGAAAATCTGGGTGACGAGCTGGTCTAAGGTAACGATCCCGACAGCTTCTCCCGAATGATTCAAAACGATGCTGAGGTCTTGGTTTTTACTTCTAAACTGCTTGAGGACTTGTAATATCTTCGCATCTTCGGTGATGAACCAGGGAAGTTTTTGGAAGTCAGAGACGCGCTTATTATCTGAGGTTCGTAGCAGCTGCCGGGGGTGCGCGACACCGACGATATTTTTTTCGCTTCTATGAAATAAGAGAATGAAATCTTGACCGGTTTTTTTGAACTGGTCTCGGACGTAGGCAACCGTACTACTTACAGGTACGCTGATTACCTCGGAAAGGGGAGTCATAACAAGTTTTGCCGTCTTTTCCCGTAGAGCAAGGAGATTACTCGAAAGGCGGTTCATCTCCTTGCCCTCTTGGTAAAGAGTGGATTCGGCATCGACATCTTCGAGGATATGTTGCAGCTCTTCACGCGTAATAAACAGGGGGTCTTGCTCTTTCGAGCCAGAGAATATACGGTTTATGAGTTGAGATGCCTTTTCGAAAATAAAGAGAAAGGGCGCTAGAATTTTCGACGTAACATAGACAATCCCAATGCCGCCGATAGCGACATGCTCCGGAGCCCTTCGTGCAGCAAAGATCGGAGAGAGCTCTGCAAAGATCAGAACAAGAACAATTTGTGTAATCGGGGCAAGGGAGGGATTTAGATCCATTGCTATATAAAACTGCCTTGAGCATTCAGACCCTGCTAAAAGAGCAATGTTTACTGCTAAAAGCGTTGTTCCAAAGAGACGGGTGGGGGTGTGGAAAAAATTTTTCAGCCAAATGGCCCGCTTTGATCCTTGGCTTACATAGTAGTGTAGGCGAATCTTATTGAAAGAGACGGCAGCCATTTCCCACATGGAGAAAAAGGACTCAATACAAATGCAAAGAAGAGTCAATAAAAACCATAAAAGAGCTTCTTCTTTCACGCTCCATCCTTGATTTGTCTCGCAAGTTTCCTTACATAAATGCGGTTGATGCGGTTTGGCTCGGCAGATAAGATTTGGAAGAGGAACTCATCTGTTTTGAATTCGGTCCCACTTTTAGGGATGGCTCCCAGCCGGTCTGTAATCCACCCTCCCAGGGTAACGAGGTTATGAGGATTTTGCAACGTCACGTCAAAAATTTCCTCAAACTCTTCAATTTCAAGCTTGCCGCTTGCGATAATGACATTCTCTGCTGAAAAAGTATAACGCTTGGGGTCGTCGCGTCGATCTGAAATTTCGCCAATCACCTCTTCAACAAGATCCTCCCTCGTAACAAGACCATTGATGAGTCCATACTCATCGACCACAAGGGCAATCTCTGTTTTCTTTTCTTCAAATTTGCGAAAAAGGAGGGTGGCAGGTGTAGTTTCTGGAACAAAGAAGGGTTTTTGACAGAACTTGATAAGATCTTGCGGACTATGGACATCGTGTTGATGGGCAAAAAACTGCTCTGCACTGACTACACCAAGCACACCTTGTAAGTTTTCCTTACAGATGGGGATGCGCGTACATTCTTCATCGATAAAGAGATGGAGTAGTTTTGTAAGGGGGTCGTGAATATCATAAAAAAGAACATCTTCTCGCGGTTTCATCACCTCGCGTACTTGTTTATCTTGCAGGTCGAGATATCCTGTAACAAGATCAGCTTCATCAGAACTTAAGACCCCTTGTTTTTCAGAAGCCAGCACAACCTGTTCAAGCTCTATTTTTGTGATGTCCTTTTCTTTCTTGAGGAAGAAAAAAAGGATTCTAGAAAGAGGATTTGTAATCATAATGATATAACGAAGCACAGGGCGCAAGACTCTTCGGAAGAAATCAATGATAGGAGCTGCAAGCTGTGCAAAATAGACGTTATTCACAAGGGCATAGGATTTTGGTAAAATATCTCCAAAGAGGAGGATAAGAATAAGCGGGATTCCTATTTTTAACAGCCAGCTTCCTTCCTCTCCAATGGCTTGAGAGGTAACGTTTTGTAGTAAGATATTGCTTGTGATGTTCATCGTAAAGATCGTGACAAAGAGCTCTAAGGGGTGGAGTACAAGTTTTGCCACGAGCCTTTTGTTTTTGTCTTTGCTTTCTTGGAACGAGCTAACCCTCATGGGCGAGAGGGAAAAAAGGGCAGTTTCTGAAGCAGAAACAAAGCCTGAAGCCAAAAGTAGCACGAGAATCAAGATGGAGAGGATGGCCGTTTCAATCATTGGGCAGTAAAGATGATTTTGGTTTGTCCCTTGGGGACGAGGCCAAGCTGTTCCATCAATATGAGCTCTCGGTATTTAGGGTCGTTTTGGCTGTTAATCTGGAGTAGTTTTTTTTGCTGAGTTGCTAGAGCTGCTTTTTTCTCTTCAACAAGTCCGTTATACATCGTTTCGAACTTGTTGTACTCAGAGCTCATGTTTTGCATGGTCTGCTCGAAGCCAAAAAAGCACATAAGAAAGAACCCGATGACCCAGCTAAACTCGAGAAAGAAGACTTCAAAGAGTTGTAGAGCCCTAGACATGCGGTAGAGCAATCCCTTGTTGGTTCATATATTTCCCCTTTTTATCTTTATAAGATACCTTGCAAGGTTTGTTTCCTTGGAAAAAGAGAACCTGGGCAATCCCTTCGCCGGCATAGATTTTTGCAGGGAGAGGGGTTGTATTGGAAATCTCAAGGGTTACATACCCTTCCCATTCAGGCTCAAAGGGCGTTACGTTTACTATAATACCGCATCTGGCATAGGTCGATTTGCCAAGACAGATTGTGAGTACATCGCGTGGAATCCGGAAGTATTCTACACTTTTAGCAAGGGCAAAAGAGTTTGGTGGAACAATGCAGACATCTCCTATGATGTCAATAAAGGAGCTTTCCTTAAAGTTCTTCGGATCCACAATGTTGTTGTGGATATTTGTAAAAACTTTGAAGTGATCGGCTACGCGGATATCGTAACCATAGCTAGAGAGACCATAGCTGACAACGCGTGTGCCATCAGCTGCAGATCGAACCTGTTCATCGCAGAACGGCTCGATCATGCCTTGGTTTAGACTCATCTCTTTGATCCATTCGTCTGATTTAATACTCATGTCCACAATATAAGAACAGCTGACTTTACCCACAATAGTTTTTTTTTGCGATTTCTATTCCAGTGATGGAAAAAAATTTGAAAATAAGCTTGTGCAATAATACCCATCTCGGTTAGTGTCTAGACACGTTCAAAAAAAATTTGCGAAAACGGCTAAAGAGGCTTTGACAAGAAGGCACAAGACTTAAAGATAGACCACAAAAAGATGTTCCTCCCTAATTGCATCTTACGTACTTAAGATATCTTGAAGAAGTCCTTTAGTCCGTTTTCCAATCATTCAAATGTAACCCCAAACGAGTCAGTAGATAGCGTAGAATAATCAGAGGATGACGAAAAAAATACCATATCACTTTCTTGTAGGTGAAGTAGGTCATTTTTTCTTGGATAAGGTTTTGATCCTTCTTTAGCGCGTCTTGGATCCATTTTGCATGCAGAGGAAAAAAAGGCTCTGGAAGTGCATCTAGGCGAAAATAGCCAATCGATTTTGTTTCATTTCCTGTTTTAAGACTACCTGAGGGGTGAGTACAGACAAAGAGCTCACAATAACTTGTTAGATGATTTGCAGCAGAGTATTCCCCTACTTTTCTTTCAATCGTACAGGTAAGGCCTGTTTCCTCTTTGAGTTCACGCACTACTCCCTCTTCGGGTGTTTCTAGCGGCTCGAGACCCCCACCAGGAAGGACCCAGATTGGGATGTCGCGCCGTTTGATGACAAGGACTTCTTTTTTATCGTGAGAGAAGACAATGGCTGTTACGCTTTTTTTCATGCGTGTTTGAGAATAACTGTCCTTTGGTTTTGCTGCAAGAGCCAGTCATGGATTTTCCGTTTAACTTGCTCCGCATCCAAGGTGATATTCCCCAGGTTTTTATTACGTATGACCTCTGGATCCCAGTTCCATTTATAGCAGTGTGCGATTTCTGAGAGCCAATAGCTGTTTTCTTGCTTCCAAAACTCTTGGCTGTGCTTGAGAAGGGTTTTTGCCGTTTCAATTTCTTCTGTTTTAGGTCCTTTTTCCGAGAGGGTTTGCAGTTCTTTCTTAATGAGGGTCTCTATCGTTTCAGCAAGGCTATCGGGGCAGCGAAATTGCAAGGTAAGGTGTGCAAGATTTGGCTCTGGATAAAAGGGAAATTCATAAGCTACATCAATGCCATGTGTAGATCTAAAATGGGTTTTCATCACATTGCGAAGCCTTGTTTCGATAATTTGGCAGAGAAGATCTAAATTTTGAATTTCGTTCGGCGTGGGCTCAAACTGTAGAGGAATGGCAATGCGCACGATAGCCTCTTCTTTGTGATTCGGGGAAAAGACAATTTTTTTTCTCTCTCCGGATTGGAAGGAATGTTCAAGTGCTTTGGCTTTTGGAAAATGCGCTTCCTTGGGCTTGAGTCCCCCTAAATATTTTTGAGCTAGATCGCGTACAACATCTTTTTCAAGATCTCCTACAATGATCACTACAAAATCGCTAGGATTTTGAAACGATTGTTTATAGATAGAAGAGACCTTTTCAAGAGAGAGGTTTTTCATCTCTTCTTTCGAAAGGGGGTCGCTATAACGCGCAGGAAGAAGTGCTTTTTTAAACTCCCGATCAAAAAAGGTTTCGGGATCCTGGTCTCTATACGAGAGCGTTTCCTCTGTTTCTTTAAGGACTTTTTTCAGGGATTCTTCCGTAAAAACTTCTTTTGCAAGAAAACGGGACATCTCCCGAAAAAAGACTTCTAGTTGCTCTTTCGGGCAAGAACCGTCGATCACCCGGCTAAAAGGTTCAATTTTCATGTCGTAGTCTATGGAGAGGGATTCAAATAGATCACTCAATTGTTCATGGGAAAGGGTGCCATCTCCTGATTTGATCGCAATTTGAGGACTTAGTTCGGCAGAAGCTCTGTCGGATGCGGGAAAGGAAGCAAGGCCTCCTGGGGCAAAAGCATGAATAAGCACCTCATCCGATTCAAAATCGGTAGCTTTGATACAGATGCGCATGCCGTTTTGCAATGTAAGCTCTGTGCTTTTTATGCTGGGCAAATCTTTTTCTACTGCGTGTAGGCCGCAAGTAAGAATGAGTATAAGAGTGCAAAGAAGTCTTTTCATGACGGGTAGTATATCAAGCTTTCGTTAAGATTTGGTTAATATTTGCAAAAAAATGGCTTCAGGCCTAATCCAGAACGTATTTTGATGGTTGTTTGTTTTTGTTTTGTCTTTACATTGTTTGTTTATTTTAATAGTTAGAGTTGTGTTAAGATTGTTTCTTTGTAAAAATAGATTATTTCATTTCTTTACGTTTTCTTTTTTTTGCTTAAAAGTCTTGCGGAAAAACTTGATATAATGTAACGTGAGGATGTTGCGAATTTCTTGTTTATAAGGAGTACAAAATGAAGCATCGTGAACAAAATCGCCTTTGTAATACAGGGCTATCCACACCCAGACCCAAGCAATTCTTTTCTTTCTTCTATCCTTTTGCCACATATTATAGCTGGCGCTAATATCCCCTATTTTTATTTTTAGTTCTTTTTAGTTAATAATTTTTTTTAACAGCTCACTTAGGAGGGTTTATGTTACCCCTATTACAGCTGTGTGTTCCCAACAAGTTGCTCTCGCAACCTGTTGGAAGCAGCGAGGACTTTATGAAGTCTATTGTGCTGCTCACAGCAAATTTAGCAAGGAATTCCCTCAAACATCTTATGTGTAGGGATTTCCGACAATTTGACGCTTTAGTTGGAGAAAACTGCTGCCAACTAAGAGCGTACCACGTGCAAAGACACGGCCTTATCTCACAAGAGCGTATAGAAGGTCTCATGAAAGAGATTAGTTCTATCCGTTCCTTTGCTCTCGAAACAGGGTTTCCTGTAGGTAAATGTAAGCCAGTAGAGCAAGCAGGACATCATATTCTGCACACAATAAAAACACCTAGCCCTCTGTTTACAACGGAGGAGAAGTTTTTATTCCTCTCTCACATGCTCTTTGTGATTCGTGACCCGACAGAGGGAAGAGCGGATCGTTCAGAGGCAAAGAACCTTCGCGTGTTTTTGCCTGCAGAGGAAGGACAGCTAGAGGAGGGGGTTCTTTCGATGATTATGTTTGCAGCGAAGAGAAGCCTGGCTGAGCTCTCTGTAAAGTTTGCCCAAAAGCTAGCTTCTGAACTCACAGTGGAGCCGCCCGTCAAGATGATCCTTACGAATCTTATGGGGAAAGAAAATCAAAAAACAAAAGGGGTAGAGGCAAGCTCTCCTCTTATTGGCGTGCCTTGCTTTTTTACCCTTTTCATTATCTTGGGGCATCTTCAGGAGAAAAAAGGGACACTGATCATCCGCGTTAAGCAAGAAGAAGGGTATATTGATATTCCTGTCTTGCGAGGCGAGGGTCCGAAGATGATCGTTGAGGGGGTAAGTGAGCGACTTGATAGAGAAGCCATACAGCAGCGGGGGTTAGAGCTTATCTTGGCAAACGCAGCAGCGCATCCTCAGTATTTTGGGGTGGCTGGCAATAATGAAATCCCTCTCTTTGAAAGAGACAAGGGACCCGTTGCCTTAGAGCATTTTCGCCTTTTTGAACAGTACAAGAAACAAGCTATAGAGGCGTGTCCTCTCTTTGCCGTGCAGCATATCTACTGCGAAGGAGGAGTCCATGCTTAATGAGAGGCTTTCTTGGAAAGAGCTTGCGAGCCTTGAAATTGGGGGGGCAGTTTGCCTCCCCGTCATCCTTGTAGGACAGGTGATTGGAGCAAAATATGGGGTGGTGTCAGCGCTGCTTGCCATCACGCTCGGTAACCTGTTCCTGTTTTGCCTAGCACTTGCCACAGTGCGAATGAGCGTTACAAACAGGCTTGCAACACCAGATAATGCTAAGCTTTACTTTGGTCCTTGGGGGGCAAAGGCATTTGCCTTTTGCCTTCTTACTGCCAAAACAAGCTGGTATGCGATACAGCTTGGTCTTATGGTTGTAGCTGTGCAGGGCCTTTTTGGTGGGGGGGTCTTGCTTCATGCATTCTTGGGTGCAGGGATCATGGCAACTGCTATCTTTGGCCTAAGGATCCTTAGTCTTTTTTCTACACTATCTCTTCCCCTATTAGTGGGTACGATGGGATATGCCGCGTTTAAAGTGACAGGAGAAAATCCGATGACCGATGTTTTATTGAGGCCTATACAGTTAGACGGCATTTCGATTGCTATATCAGCTGCCATCACGGCGGTCATCGATATGCCAACCTATTTCATGCACGCAAAAAGCAAAAGAGATGGACATTTTGCTGCAGGGTTTCTCTTCTTGCTTGCTCTTCCCCTCATTGAAGGGCTGGGAGTCTATCTTAGCTATCAAAACATAGGGGTAAATATCTTAGAGTCGATGCAAGTAGGTGGTTCTACATTTTGGAATGTCTGGGTTGCTCTCTTTCTTCTCCTCGCCGGATGGACGACTGACAACATGAACCTCTACTCAGCAAAAACCTGTCTTAAGAGCCTAGTGCCCTCCCTTCAGGATAAGGTGGCGTTCCTTCTTCTTGGGACTCTTGGTGCTTTGCTCTCTTCATTTGGGTTTTTGGAGCATTTTACAATGGTCTTGCAAATTTTAGGTGTTCTGATTGGCAGCATGGGTGCAATTGTTCTGACCTCATATGTGCTCGGTGCGTTTGTGGCTAGGATGGGGCTTTTCTTTTGGGGCGTAGGAGGAATTGTGGGGGGAGTTGCTCTTTTTCATGGGAGTCTTTTCACAGGGGTTGCTGTGGTTGATGCGTTTTTAGCTGCCAGTGCTGCCTGCTCGCTTTTTGTCACACTGCAAAGGAGAAGGCTAGCATGAACAAGCAAGATTTAGATGCACTCGGCGTCGGTGCTGCTATTTTAGGTTCGGGAGGTGGCGGTGCTCCTAGCTATAACAAAAGGTTAACAGAGTATTGTTTTTCTACCTACGGCATCCCGAAGCTCATCTTACCTTCCCAGCTCACAGAGGAGGATTTTGTTCTTCCTGTTGCTTTTATGGGAGCGCCTCTTGTGGCTTTGGAAAAGCTACCAACGGGAAGGGAGTTTCGGGCAATTGTAGAGGGCCTTGAAAAAAAGTGCGGGCGAAAGATCACAGCGCTTGTGGCAGCGGAAATTGGAGGGGCAAATGCTTTTACTCCTCTCTGGGCGGGGTCTATTTTAGGGCTGCCTGTTGTAGATGGGGATTTGATTGGCAGGGCCTTTCCAGAGCTTCAGATGAACAGCTGCTATCTACATGGTCTTTCATGCACTCCAGCAGGCCTTGCCGATGCAGCTGGAAACTTTTTTGCGATTCATGCACGCGATGCCAAAGAGCTTGAACATATCGCTAGAGAGGAAACTGTGCGCTGTGGCTCAAGAGCTGCCATTGCGCTAGCTCCCCTTTCAGGGCACGTGGCAAAACGAGTCATTGTTCCGGAAACAATGAGCCGGGCAAGTCGGCTTGGTCGAGCTAGAGCGCAGGCTCTTATGGAAGGAGGGTGTCCTGCAGAGGCTGTGATTCGGGCCGGAAAGGGGGCCCTTCTTGGAGAGGGAATCATTACCGACGTGAACCATGAGATCAGAGGCGGCTTTTTGGAAGGAAGCGTGCGTCTTGAAGGCGAGGAGACAATTGAGATTCTGTACCAAAACGAGTTTCTATTGGCTCGCAGTACAAAGGGTATTGTGGCGAGGACACCTCATCTCATTACGCTCCTCGATGAGGAGTTTGCCGAGCCCATTACGACAGCAGATTTATCCTTTGGGCTATCTGTGAAGGTAATTACTCTCCCGTCTCCTGCAATCTGGGAGACCGAAAGGGGACTTGAACTTGTAGGGCCAAAGTATTTTGGGATAGGAGAAGAAAAATGAAACTGGGAATAGATATTGGCGGGACGCACACTGACGGAGTGCTCGTCAATGCCAAAAACGAGATCATAAACTATGCAAAAGTTGTGACAACAAGGCCACTTGAAAGGGGCTTTTGCGCTCTGTTGCAAAAGCTCTGTAGCCCGGCCTGCCGTCTAGAGAGGATTTGCGTGGGAACAACACATGCAACAAACGCGCTTTTAGAGCAAAAAAATTTGGCTAAAGTAGGATTGCTGCGGTTGCAGGCAAATGGCTGTCTTATTCCTCCTTGTTTTGGGTGGTCTTTTTCACCGATAGCCGGATTTGTCACCTTGCCTTGTGGAAGCGAGTGTTGTGGCGAATCAGCCGGACCCATTTCTAGGAGTGAGGTAAGCGCTGCAGTGGAGTCGTTGCTTGCCATGGGTGCAGAAACTCTTGCTGTCGTGGGGACGTTTTCCCCCATGTTTCCTGAGCAGGAAGAGCAAGTGTCTTGCTTGATTGCCGAGCAATTTGGTAGAGAGCTCTCTGTCACTCTTTCCCACAAGCTTGGAAGTCTTGGAATTTTAGAAAGAGAGAATTCGACGATCTTAAATGCATCCCTTGTGCCAGAGATGAAAAGGGGGTTTGCAAGGCTGCAGCAGAGTTTGGATGCTCTCCACATTCATGCGCCTCTTTATTTAACCGACAACCGTGGAAGTCTTCTTTCCTTGGAAGAGGCGATAGCTTATCCGATCAAAACGCTTGCTTCTGGTCCAACAAATTCCTTCATTGGAGCCGCAAAGCTTATGGGAGTTGCTTCTGCGGTTGTAATTGATGTCGGCGGCACTTCCACGGATGTAGGGGTGGTGTGCTCTGGCTACCCAAGACGTTCTTTTATGAAGTCATCCTTTGGGGGAATTTCGCTTAGCTTCCCTATGCCAGACACCCTTTCTGTTGCGCTTGGAGGTGGAAGTATCATCGAGACGAAAGGCGCCTCTTTTTCTCTTGGGCCTAGAAGCCTCGGCGCTAGGCTCTTTACGGAAGGACTTTCCTTTGGCGGCAACCTGGTCACCCTTTGTGATGCAGCCCTTACGCTTGGACACACCCACATAGCGGGAGCTCGAAGCGGAGTTCTCGATCCCTCTTTTGCAAGGCTTGTAATCACTAGGGCAACAGAAACACTTGAAAAACTCTCCTCGCAAATGAGGGCGCGGGGAGAAGAGCTTCCTTGGATTCTTGTTGGTGGCGGAGCTTCTCTTTTTGCTTGTGAGAAGTTCTCTATTCCTCCGTTTTCGCAGGTTGCAAATGCTTTTGGCGCAGCTCTTGCAGAAGTTTCAGCAGAGCTTGACTGCGTGGTGAGCTTAGAAGAGAGGGATCACACCTTGAATCGACTGAAAGAAGAGGTGCTAGCGGAGGTCGCCCTAAAAGGAGGAAATCCTCATAAGTCACGGATTGTGGACCTGCAGCTTTTTCCATATTCTTATGTAAAGGGGCATAAAGCCAGGGTTTTGCTGACGGCAGCCGCTCCTCTTTGTGGAGATTTGCAAAAATAACACAAATGAGGTATGGAGAAGGCTGTTCAAAAAAATTCTAGGAGGTTTTAACGTGGATATTTACTCTCTACTCGGGCTGATTGTTATCGGTCTTATTGCAGGTTGGCTCGCTGGACAGATTACAAAAGGCCGGGGCCTTGGGCTTGTAGGCAATCTCGTTGTTGGGATTATTGGGGCCTTTATTGGCACATTTTTATTTGGTCTTTTGGGCTTTGGGGTGATTGGTATGCTTGGCTCGCTGATAGCAGCTACATGCGGGGCGGTTGTGCTTCTACTCGTTGTGAACTTTATTGGCAAGTTTTAGTTAGACAAGAACACCCTCCTGGGCTATAATGTTTTTTTCTGCAAGCCCAGGTGGTGAAATTGGCAGACACGCCAGATTTAGGTTCTGGTGCAGAAATGTGTGGAGGTTCGAGTCCTCTCCTGGGCATATTACCGAACGTTTTATCAGAAATGGTTAAACGTTCGGCTTTTTTATTTTGTAAGTCCTTCTGAAATAACCCGATAAGAGTCGTCGCTTCATTCAATTCAGTGGTTCGATAATTTCCATTCTCAAAAACCAGTTTTCCAGAGGCAATAAACATGCGTAAGGGTTTTGAGGGTTTAGAAGCTCTTGTGCAAATGTTGTTTCCCGGAGAATTGACAACAGGGTCCTTCTTTGTGTTTTTCAATACCACAAGAGACCATGTAAAAGTTTTGTTTTGGGATGAGGATGGTTTTGTGATATGGCACAAGCGGCTAGAGAAAGGGAGATTTACTTACGCACAGCTTTTTTACCTTTAAAATATAGGCGTTTTGTCTTAAAACATAAGCATGATTATAACACAAAACCCTTCTGTAGAGAACCTGTTAAAAGAGATTAAAAATCTAAAAGAACAAAACAGTCTCCTTTCTATAAGGTGATGTTAAACAAGGCTCAAGAGAGCGCAAACCTTTTTATAGATGAAACTCCAGTAGACTGTGTAGAGAACAAACAAGTACGCAAAGGGTTTGTCTGGGTCTTAGTCGGAGGCAGTACTCCCAACCCCCCGCATCGAGTTTACGTTTTTAAGGAAAGCAGATCACATGAGCACGCCTTTAATTTGCCTCCTGAGGAAAGGCT
Organism: uncultured bacterium; assembly: GCA_964496125.1. Lineage (GTDB taxonomy): Bacteria > Chlamydiota > Chlamydiia > Chlamydiales > CAZBXE01 > CAZBXE01. The sequence continues at coordinate 263,932 of CAZBXE010000001.1, forward strand.
AGTTTTTCGGCAAGAAAAAGAGGTTGCTTTGTCGATATAATTTTTCTCATTGGAAACATCTTTTATTTTTATGAGAACGGTCATAGCCTGAGAGGTCTTTGTATGACCATCTGGACCATAATTACCTGCACCTAGTTCAAGGTGTGTCCACCCGTTAAAGACTGTATCTTCATTGCCGAAAGCAAGGCTAGAAAGGAAAGTGACAAATAGAAGCAGTACGTAAGTGAATCGGTGTCGATAAGCCATTCGATTACATCCTGTAACTAGAATTTTTTTCATACGTGAGCTCCTCTCTTTTGCAACGTATAATATGCTCATCAGATGCAAGGCAGGAAAATCGAATTGCGGGAAACCTTTTCGCAGGAGACTGAATTGAACATATTGCAGACTCTTCATGCACGGTGTCTATACCATCCAGTATGTCTATCAAACAGAGTTCTTCAGAACACCCATTTTCCCCCCGTGATGAGAGGAAGAGTTTTTCCTTCATAAGTTGTGGCCGTTACATCTACCTCTTCGTTGGAAATCATAAAGTCAGTATGGACGTGGCTGTCATTGCACCCTATCGCATCGAGTTCAGCAGGAGTCATCTTTGTACCCCCATCGATGCAAAAGCGGTAGGCAAAACCAACAGCAATGTGGCAAGCGGCGTTTTCATCGAAAAGAATTTCTTCGAAAACTCGTCCGCTTTGAAAGATCGGAGAATCTGTTCCGACAAGAGCTACTTCCCCAAGGTAGCTTGCTCCTTTATCGTTGGCAATGTAGGCAGCAAAATGTTCCTGCCCTTCCTTGGCTGTAAAGTTTATAATTTTTCCCTTCGAAAATTCGAGATGAAGATCCTGAATCAGTTTCCCATTTACAAAAACAGGGCGTGTGACGCGTACTTTTCCTTCTGTTTTACGGTAATCGGGTGTTGTAAAGCACTCTTCTGTGGGAATATTCGCTTCAAAATCGATCCCTTTGGGGCTTGTTTCGCCGCCTCCTTTAAAGATCGCTTTTGGAGAGAGGTAAACCCTCAAATCGGTGCCCCTTCCTGTAAAATGAAGTTCTTTAATTTTGAGATGGGTGAGTTTTTCTCCTCGTTCCCTAAGATGCTTTTGATGTTTCTCCCAGCTATCTAGACAGTCAGTTTTGTCGGCTCGACAGATGGTAAAAATAGCATCCCAAAGGGCAAGATAGGCCTCATTTTCCGGAAGTTCTGGGAAAACCTTTTTTCCCCAGGCAGGTGTGGCTGCAGCGGCCACATTCCATTGCACCTTAGATTTACCGACACCTTCCGCGTAGTAGCGCTTAAGACTCTGACGGAAGCTTGTTTGCATGTCGTTTACTTTTTGCACTGGCAAGTTTGCAAGGGAATTCGGATCAACGCTTCCTACAATACGAATGACAGCCGCATTGTCGTTAACAAAACCATCATATTTAACGGGGATGTACTCAGGCACATACTTAAGATCGGCTTCGGCTCTGCTTTCTTGGATCCGTATTTTTGCAAGAGCTGGGTCAACAAAATCGACATTCACATACTTTGCTCCCCGTTTATACGCTTTTCGAACCATGAGCTCAATAAGATCGCAATGAAAGATCTCGCCAGTAATATTTACAATCTGTCCTGGTTGTACATTGAGGCCATGGCAGACTAAGAGATTAGCGTAGTTTTCAAGTTTTTGTGCAAAGTTCATGATGGGTCCTCAAGAAGGGTTTTTACTAAATTAACTTGTTCTTGTTTAAGCGTGTTGCCTGTAGGATCTACAAATTTTTTTGCGACAAGCTCTGTGAGTTTAGGAGAGGTTTGGTAGCGCATGTCGGGTTTTTCTGTATTTGCAATCTCGAAGATTTTCGCAGCGATCTCTTCACAAGTCTGTCCAGTTGCAGCAAATGCCAGGAGTCGATCAAGCAGCTTTCGTTTGAGAAGGGAGTAGATCCCGTCTTGGAGAGGGGCCGATCCTGTCGGAGCGTGTTTTGCCCAATCGTTTCTCACAGATCCTGGTTCTACAATCGAAACTTTTATGTTCCAAGGGGATAGGGTGGCAGCAAGTGATTCGCTTAAGCCCTCGAGAGCAAATTTGGACGCTGCATAGAGCCCAAGCCCCGGAAGAGCTCTAACGCCTGATGTAGAGCTGATATTGATGATGTGACCGCTTTTTTGCTCCCTCATCTGGGGACAGACACATTGGATGAGATGCAGGGCGCCAAAGAAGTTCACCTCAAAAATATGGCGCGCCTCTGCTAAAGTAACGCATTCTTCCGCGCCGAGCAGCCCAATGCCTGCGTTGTTGATGAGGGCGTCTATTTTCCCATCTTTTGCGAGCACAGTCTGTACGGCCTGCCTGACGCAATTTTCGTTTGTTACATCAAGGGGTATCCCTTGGACATTTTCTAGCTGGAGCTCTTCGGGTAAGCTATCGCGGTAGCCGCACCAAACCTTCCAGCCGCCTTCTTGGAAGGTCTTCACCATTTCCCGCCCGATGCCGCCTGTTCCCCCTGAGATAAGGACGACTTTTTGTTCGGCTTGGAGTAGAGAGAAAAGAGAGCAAGAGAAAAAGAGAGCGCGGATCATTGTGAACATGTATTTCCTTAAGTAGGTAAGAGGAAATCATTGTGCACAAATTTAAGAAAAATCCAAGCAAAAAAAGGCCCCAGGCGAGGCTCCTTCAGGAGGTAATAGATCTATTTTAGAGTGAAAAATCTTCTTCTTTGAGTAAAAAAAGCAAAGCTTATCGCTGATCCTAGGAGGAGGTACGTAGAGGGTTCTGGAGCGGGCAGATATCCCATCAAAACCTGATCACCGAAGTTGTCTTGGAAGAAAACAACACCATCCGAATTGGGGTTGTTGGTATAGGCTGCTGCTGCCCCTAAATAGGATAGCGCTAAGCTATTGATTGTGGGGTTGAACAGGGACCAGAGGAAGGGCATGGAAAAGTTAGAGCCATCTAGCGTAGTAGCATTGACGTGGGCCTTGTCGGTCCAGTTGTAGAGTACGCTCCACTCTGCTAGGTTCAGAGCAGTAAGTGCATTTAGCTGCGATGCTGTTGGTGCGTTGAGGGGACTTGGCGCTGTTAATACGGCATGCTCAAGATTGACAAGGGTTGCCGCCATCTGTTGGCTATACACAGTTTGATGTGAACCAGGGACGTTAAAGAGTGTTGTAGGACTGATTACGTTCATAGTATATGTTCCAGGAATAGCAATGCCCTGCGGAACATCAGCACACAGAAAAAGCTGAGACAGACCCGCTACAGAACCAAAAATGGCTCCTGTTGGCACCGAGGATTGTGAGGATCCATTGTAGGTAAAGGATTCTGATTTGGTTGTACTTCCGTAGGAGGTCAGGGAAAGCGTGTTTGTTGCAATCGCGGTTGGTGAAAAGAGTGTTGCACCCGCGACCAAGCAACTTGTAAGAAGCTTTAATATACTCTTGTTTTTCATAGCACGACCGCCTTGTTACAGTTGTTCTGCTAGAGAAGGAGCAAATGGCATGCCAAACAAAGGGTTTTTGTTATCAGACAGTTTGTGTCTGCGCCCTATGGACTCTCAATTCTTGCTCGTCTGCATCGCTAAGGTTTTTAACCAGAGCTGCTTCGACGCCTCTACCGATGCAAAATTGAGGGCGACTCCTTGGAATATTCCGGGCTTTTCAGTTTGTTTGTCTATCCTCATATGAAAAGTCGATAAAGCCGCGTGGGATATCAACAGCTTCTAACCGAACCTGGACCTTGTCCCCAACGTCCATTGTTAAAGAGCCATTCACAAGCTTGCCCTCGACAGGGGGGTCTACAATCCGCACCCATGTCCCGTATTCGTTGCGTCCTGTAATGATCCCATGAAAAGTTTCTCCAATACGAGAGGAAAGAAGCATAGCGGCAGCGCACTTTGTCATGTGGCGCTCTATTTTAGTTGCAGCATCTTCTTGCGCGGTGCAATGCGCAGCAAGCTCTTCTAGTTCCTTGAGAGAGTAGGGAGAGTTTTTTTCGTTTGTGTAGGCTTTGTACTGACGTTGCGTAATCAAGTCGGGATAACGCCTATTCGGCGCCGTTGAGTGCGTGTAGTTCGCAAGCGCTAAACAGAAGTGACCAAGGGGAGGCTCGCTTGGATTTTCTACGACATATTCTCCCCGTCCAATGAGTTTGATTACAGCTAGGGAGAGGTCGGGAAAACCATCTGGGTCGGCAAGTTTTCTTTTCACAAGAAATCTATCCAGAGCTTTTGAGTCAGGATCGCTTGGCAGCTCTTCTCCAAGAGACGCTGCAATCTCTACTATGCGGCTCCATCTCTTTGGCCTTTGCACAACACGCCTAAGACTTGGGATATTGCTTTTACGCAGGAGTTTTGCCATCACAAAGTTGGCTGCAATCATAAACTCTTCAATGAGCTGGTGAGCAAGGTTGTGCGGGGAGAGCTCGAGGAGGATCTCTTGCCCTACTTTCGCTTTTGCTTCAGGTTTTGCCGTTTCAAGCGTGAGCGACCCGAGTGTGTGCCTTCTTTTCTTTAATACCTGCGCAAGCTCTGTTTGCAGTTTGATCGCAGCTTCGAGTCCTGGGGTCTTACTTATTTTTTCTGGCATGGGTGTCTTGCCTTCTAACCAGTTACCTACGCCATTATAGGTAAGCTGCGCTTTATTGTGGACAACTGCTTGAAAGAGCGAGGAGTCTTCAATCTTACCCGATCTTGTGAAGGTGATCTTGGTTACGATCGCAAGCCTGTCCCCATGTTCATTGAGGGAGGTTAGGTTCGTAGAGAGTTTTTCAGGAAGCATAGAAAAGATTTTAGCAGGGGTGTAGACGGAAGTCGTATTTTTTCTAGCATGGAGGTCAACTGCACTTTTCTTGTGAACAAGGGAGTCTACATCGGCAATGGCCACATACAAGTGGATTTCATGCTCTTCCCCTGGTTCTGCATAGGTGATTTGGTCTAGATCTTTGCTGTCATCATTATCGATGGAACACCAAGGAAGGGAGCGAAGGTCTTTGTGGTGCGCACTTGGTCTTGCAGGATCGTTGATGTGGGCAAGCTCATCCATTTCTGCGCGAGTAAATTCAGGCTCAAAACCACGTTCGATCATAGTTTGGGTGGCTAGTTGGACAAGATCAATTTCCTCGTTCATTTCTTATCTCCAGGTGATTTCCAGAACCTACTCTACTCCCCCAAAAAAAGCCAGAATGAATTATTTCAAATACGATTTGTAGTCGATAATTTTATACCCAAATGAATTGAAAGCCTGAAAGGCGCAGGCAGAAACCGACTTTTAAGTTTATTTGGGTAAGTTGTGAACAAGGCCCTTTGACTTCAGTTTGTTTAAAATCTCTTCTCGAGAAGAGGCAATGTGGTGGTAGAGTGCATCTGCTGCCGCATGACCCTTTCTTTCGAGGGCAAGCTCTGCAATTTTCTTGTGCTCTTCATGATTTGCCTGAAGGAGCGGCTTATCTGAGAATTTATAGCTAAGCAGAACGTACCACTGGTGCTTTTGGTAGAGTTCGGCTCGGATGTTCATGAGCGGTTTTAAAGGACAGGCCGAGATGAGTGCATAGTGAAACCGGGCGTTAGCTGGTGCCCAGGTAAAGTAATCAATCTCTTCTCCTTTTTCTATTTTTTTAAGTGCATGAAGAGTGGCAATTACGTTACCTTCCCACTCGTCTTTTCCTTGAGAAAGGCTTTGCTTTAAACAGAGGCATTCTATTTCAGCAAAGGTCAAAATGTCGGGCACAAGTTCTTTTTCTTCAATCTTTGCGACATGGAACCCCTTATGCTCCTCGAAAGTTACAAAATGAGAGGCGGCCAGCTTGGATAGGGCCTCTCGGACGGGACTCATTCCCACACCAAGTTGTTTCTTTAATTCTTCGCAAAGAAGCTTTGTACCAGGCAAAAGGTCCCCTTTAAGGATGGATTCGGTGAGCTGTTCAAAACATTTAGTGGCAAGCGTGGCTTTTACATCTGTCATAGAGACTCCTTGGCTTATTCCCAACTTTTTAGTTAAGTTGTATGTAATTGTCGAATATATCAAAGGTTTTCGAAAATTAAAAGCGCTTTTTGCTCGTATAGCGATTGAAGAGAAAGGTTTTTTTTGCTACTTTTGATGGATTATGGAAAAAAAATATAGGATAGCAACGCTTGGTTGCCGCACAAACCAGTACGAATCAGAGGCGTACCGAAGCCAAATGGAAAAGCTGGGCTTTAGGGAAGCAAAAGAGGGGGAAAGTGCGGACCTGTGCATTGTAAACACCTGCACGGTTACTGAGTCAGCAGATAGCCACTCCCGCAATGAGATCCGAGGCTTGATTAGAAAAAACCAAGGCGCCAAGATTGTAGTGACTGGCTGCATGGTAGAAAGTCGGCCTAAACTGTTAGAAGAGATTCCTGAAATTACTCACATTATCCCGAATCAGGAAAAAGAAACATTGATCGAACGACTTTTTCCTGATGAGGAGAATCTTCCGGAGTTTTCAATTCAACAGTTTGAAGCCCACACCCGCGCTTTTGTAAAGGTGCAAGATGGATGTAATTCCTTTTGCACCTATTGCGTGATTCCTTATGTAAGGGGAAGAAGCCGTTCTCGTCCTGTAGCTGATGTGCTGCGCGAAATCGAAGCTCTTGTTGTAAGTGGGTATAAAGAAGTCGTTATCACCGGAATTAATGTTGGCGACTACGATCAGGGAACTTTAGCAGACCTTGTAAGAGAGGTAGATAAGCTAGAGGGCCTTGAGAGAATTCGCATTTCTTCGATCGATCCTGACGAGGTAGATGATAATTTGCTAGATGCTGTAATCCAGGGCAAAAAGACCTGTCACAGCATGCATCTTGTGCTCCAATCAGGATCGAATGTCATTCTAAAAAGGATGAACAGAAAATATACGAGGCAAATGTTCCTCCATAGTGTCCAAAGGTTAAAAGAAGCTTCTCCCGATTTTACGTTCACAACAGATGTAATTGTAGGTTTTCCGGGAGAGACTGAGACCGATTTTCAAGAAACGCTCGATGTAATGCGAGAAGTGGGATTTGCAAAAGTGCATATGTTTCCCTATAGTCCCAGGCCAAGGACAAGAGCTGCCCTCTATCCGAATCAAGTGGCAAAGGAAGTTATTGCTGAGCGTAAGAGCCGCGTGCTGCGTCTTGCAGAAGAGTGTTCTTTTAAGCTTAGGGATCGATTTCTTGGACGAAAGATGCGCGTTTTAACGGAAAGTTTGGACAAAGAAAGGGAAATCATAGGGCACACAGAGAATTTTCTAGAAGTTCGTCTGCCTAAGGGCAGCCTTGTTTCCAATCAAATCGTAGAAGCCACTCTTGTGGCAAATACGCCGCAAGGGTTGACGGGGAGAGTGGACGCATGCGTATAGAGATCGAGGGTAGACTAGCCCCCTTTTCCCACCGCCCCGGTACGTTTTTTCTTTTGCCTAGATCCAAGTTTGCCCTCAAAGTCTATCCTACATGCATTCAACTTTACGATTTGACCGGATCGGCCCCGCTTCTGGAAAGGGAATTTCACCTGCGTTTGACAGGTCCTGTGGCTAACTTTACTGTGTTCCAAGATCTAGAGAGAGGGTTTATCCGAGTCTTTGGAAGGGCGAAGGAAGGTTTTTTTCGGTACCGGGTGTTCGGAACTCCTTTCGGTATTGAGATTGAGAAAGGTCCCTCGCCCCTTTTTGATAGTGAGGTGCCGCAGTGGCAAGGAGGTGTGAACTTTGAGAAGCAAAGTCGCCTCTCTTTTGGCATGCATAAGAAGCTTGAATGTGAAAGGTTGCTGCTGCGCAGAGATTTAAAGGAGCTTCTTCCCATTTGGCATAGGCTAGGACAAGGGATTCCTGGCAGCTTTTTCTCTTCCCCTGGTTTGTGTCAACTCTCCTCAATTACTTTGCAAAGACCATTTGATCTCCCCTCTTTCCAAAACCTTTTCGACGCCGGATTTAAGAGTTTTTTTATTCCTAGAAATCAAGATGAGGAGTTCCAAGGTTTTTCTCTTCCCCCTCTTCCTAGGACTGTTTCTCCCCTTGCTCTTCTTAAAGAAGGGGCGGATCTGATTGAGAGATTATTTTTTAAAAGGGAAGGAGGGGAAGTTCATTTTCTTCCCTGTCTCCCTTCTCAGTTTTCTGCAGGGCGTTTCATTGCCGTAAGAGAGTATTCCTTGGAGTGGAGTAAAAAAGAACTAAAGAAAGTGATCATCGAGCCAGTGCAGGACCAAGAGGTAAGACTTGTTTTTGACGGACCGCATAAAACGTGTCGCTTTAAAGAATCAAAAGCAAAGGGGACTACTCTTCTTTCGAATCGTTCTTCAGTGTTTTTGCAGTCAGAAAAAAAATACTTCTTAGACTGCTTTTCCTAAGGTTTATGGGATGAGTTGAAAAAAAAGAGAAAATGGGATACGTGGGAAAATAAAAAGGAGTCCCCACGTGAAAGCTCATTTGTATTTTGCCTCTCTTGTTGCTCAGCTCATTATTTCTCTTGCGCTTCCTGCAATAGGGTCTTGCTGCACAGCTGTTAAGTTAAAAGCCAAGGATGGCGGGATTGTTCACGGGAGAACTTTGGAGTTCGGGGTGAAGGTAGATACGAGTGTAGTTGTGATCCCTAGGGGCTACAGCTTCAACGGAACAACTTCACGGGGACCAGGTCTTCCCTACAAGTCAAAGTATGCCGTTGTCGGAGCTATGGCGGGAGATCACTTAAGTGTTCTTGATGGGCTCAATGAGAAGGGGCTTGCTGTCGGCGTGTTTTACTTCCCTAGCTTTGCAAGCTATACGCCTCTTACTTCAGAAAATCGGTCCAGAGCACTTTCTCCTGCTGAATTTTCAAATTGGATTTTGACTCAGTTTGCAAATATTGAGGAAGTAAAGGCGGGCCTTGAAAAAATAGTGATTGTACCCACCATAGATAAAGAGTGGGGAAGCACACCGGCTCCTTTTCACTATATCGTATATGATAGAACAGGAGAAGCTTTAGTCATAGAGCCTCTTCAAGGCAAACTTGTGACCCACGATAATCCCCTTGGAACTTTTACAAACTCGCCAACTTTCGACTGGCATATGACAAACTTAAGAAATTACATCAATTTAACCCCATATAACGTAGATCCTTTAAAGTTTATGGGACTAATTTTTGCCCCCTTTGGGCAAGGTTCAGGGATGGTTGGGCTACCAGGTGACTTTACTCCTCCTTCCCGTTTTATCCGCTCGGCCCTCTTTAGCATTACAGCCATACCTTCTGAAAATGCAGAAGAGGGGGTGTACCAGCTCTTTCATATTTTGAACCAATTTGATATTCCGATTGGGATTGCAAGGCAAGAGTCCGGGGGGGTGACCTATTCTGATTATACGCTGGTAACCTGTGTAAGGGAGCCGAGGGCGCTTCGCTACTATTTTAAGACCTATGATGATCAAAGTATTAAGATGGTGGATCTGAACGCCTTTGACTTAAATGCTAAAAACGTCATGAAAGTTTCGACTAAGGGCAAAGCGCGAGCGCAGGACATCAGCGGAGAGCTCAAAAGCCTATGACTAACTCCAAAAAAGGCGAAAATCGGCAATTTTAAATAGATGGCTTCTTTTAAGAGCTTACCGTTAGCGAGAGCCAAGATTGCTGCGAAAAAACCAAATACCGTCTCTATAAAATCCGTAAACTACTGATAATACGTGTCTTGGACTAGTCTTCTCACTTCCAGTTTTTGCCTGCCTGCCTCGCTCTGGTTTTTTAACCAGAGCTGCTTTGCCGCCTCGTCCGCTCGCAAAGATTGAGGGCGCCTCCTTGGCAGTTTACCAACCTTCCTATGCGCGGTATCCAGCCAATAAGCAGCATCCACCATCGGGCCCGAACTTTTACTTCCAGGCACATAATCAAGCCACTATCGCTTTGAGTCAATTCCAAACAGTTCAAGCAAACGCGGCTACTTGGACAGCCCCCGGATCCAAACAGAATCCTAGCCTACCCGTGGGCAGAAGGATGAGCCTGAGCAGATCCGAAAGATTCAATCGTTATCAAATATCCAAGGAAATCGGTAGGGTTCCACTTAAACCTTCTAGGAGATTCAATCAAATGGGAGGTAAGATAGCAGTTGCAGCTACTGCCGGTACCTCAACCTTAAGCGTTCAGGAGAACACAAAAAGTGCGACTACAACAAAAAAATATACGCTCAGTCCGGGGAGAGCTAAGCATATTTTGGAGGGGGATGCGACCGGTGGTGGTCATTTGTATCCTGGCAAGACGGGCAAGTCGGTTTTCCCTCGACATTGGGACGGATTGAAAGTCAAACAGTATATTACAGAGGTGGCTAATGCTCCAGAGACGCAGTGGAATCCATCAACAGGAACTCTGGAACAAAACGGGAAAAGACCTGATAGTTTTTCGAATTTGGGTAAAAGAAACGATAGAATTGTTGGGACAGGGGAAAAGGAAGGGGTTTTGATAAAAGTAGTCGTGGAACCAAATATTGGGGAGATCATTACAGGATTCCCTATATAAGAAGTAGAGGTCCTAAACTAAAGGCTTGGCTTCGTCGACAAGAAGGGTTGCTTTGTTATGTGACATTTCAAAGTACCCCTTACCAACTGCATAAGTGGTTACCCTCTTTTCTGCATCTGTAATGCCTACTTTTCCAGGCTTTATCAGAGATAGGATTGGCGCGTGACTCGTAAGCGTTTCAAAATAACCGACGGCGCCAGGCAAGTTGACTCCTACTACCTCCCCCTCAAAAACAAGCCCTGAGGGAGTAGCCATAAAAAAGTGATACATCAAATCCCCTTATTTAACTCTTCAGCTTTTCCAAAGACATCTTCTATAGGACCTACCATATAGAAAGCTTGTTCTGGATACTCATCCATTTTGCCATCAAGGATCATTTTGAACCCTTTAATTGTTTCTTCCCTCTTTACATATTTGCCTGGGCGTCCTGTAAACGTTTCGGCTACGAAGAAGGGTTGAGAGAGAAAGTTTCTGATTTTACGAGCCCTAGCAACAAGGAGACGGTCTTCTTCTGAAAGCTCGTCAATACCAAGTATGCTAATGATATCTTGTAAGTCTTTATACCTTTGCAAAACGCGCTGTACACCTCTTGCTACTTGATAGTGTTCTTCTCCTAGGATGCTGGCATCTAGTATTCGACTTGTTGTTGTGAGGGGGTCTACAGCGGGGTAAATGCCGAGCTCCACAATTTGCCTTGAGAGGGTGATGGCAGCATCGAGGTGAGTAAAGAGACTGGCTGGGGCTGGGTCTGTGTAGTCATCGGCCGGAACATAGATCGCTTGCACAGAGGTAATTGAGCCCAGTTTTGTCGAAGCAATCCTCTCTTGCAAGCCTCCGATTTCAGTTCCGAGCGTGGGCTGGTAACCTACAGCGGAAGGCATGCGACCAAGAAGAGCGGATACTTCGGAACCAGCTTGGACAAAACGGAAGATATTGTCGATAAAGAGAAGAACGTCTTGGTGTTCTGTATCGCGAAAATGCTCTGCGATTGTGAGCCCTGTGAGGGCAACCCGCAGCCTTGCCCCTGGTGGCTCATTCATCTGCCCAAACACAAGCGATGTTTTGGCAAGAACGCCTGATTCTTTCATTTCAAGCCAAAGATCATTTCCCTCACGCGTTCTTTCTCCAACTCCGCAAAAAACAGAATAGCCGCCGTGTTGTGTTGCGATATTGTGGATAAGTTCCATCACAATCACAGATTTGCCAACGCCTGCTCCTCCGAAGAGACCTATCTTTCCCCCTTTGGGAAAGGGGCCGATAAGATCGATAACCTTGATGCCAGTTTCAAAAATGGCGGTTTTGACTTCTAGATCCTCGAAGGCAGGGGCTTCTTTGTGAATGGGGGAAGTAATTTTTTCTCCCTTTAGTGGACCCTCCATATCGAGGGGCTCACCTAGAAGATTAAAAATCCTTCCTAGGGTGGCCTCGCCAACAGGTATAGAGATGGGAGCGCCTGTGTTGATCGCCTCCATACCCCGCACAAGTCCATCTGTGGAGGAGAGAGCAATGCATCGCACTCTATTATCCCCAATATGCATGGAAACTTCTGCCGTGACGTTTATGCCATTTGCTTCATCTTGGATTTTAATCGCATTGAAGATATCGGGAAATCCCTCGGAAGGAAATTCGATGTCTACCGTGGGGCCGATTACTTGTCTTACAATTCCTTTTGACATGTTAGTTAATTCCTTCCGCACCTGTGGCGATTTCTATCATCTCTTTTGTTATGCTTTCTTGTCGTACCCTGTTTCGTAGCAGCGTAAGGTTTCGGATGACCTCGCTTGAGTTTTTACTTGCCTTTTGCATGGCGATGATACGAGCGCCAAGTTCAGCAGCAAATGCTTCCGCAAGAGCTGCTTGTATTTTGACGACGCTGTATCTTGGCAAGAGTTCACTTAAGATTTCCGCGGGATTTGGCTCAAAGATGTAATCTTTTGTTCTTTTCGGATCTTCGTTTTGCGGTTTTTGGATGGGGAGAAGTTTTTCTAAAACAAGCTCTTTGCGTGCTACGGTGATATATTTTGTATAGAGCAGCATGACGTCATCAAAGTAGCCAGAGAGAAAGGCGTGCACAACATGATCTACAAATTGCTTCATCTGCTCAAAGGAGATTTTGCCTCCCCACTCAGGGATTTCAAAGAAGATGTGCCAGCTTGTTTTTTTGTAGTGTCTAATGATTTTTTGCCCGAAGAGAAGTAGCTCGCAGTTTTCGATGTTTTTCTCTTTGAGAAACTGATCTGCAATGCGAATAACATCGCTATTATAAGGACCACAAAGCCCTCGATCTGCCCCAATAATAATGATCCCTGTTTTTTTTACATCTCTTCCCTCAAAAAGGGGATGGCTGTAGCCAGTTTCTGAAACTTTTTCCAAAATCACTTTCATGCCAGCAGCATAGGGTCTGTTTTCCTCTGCCTTTGCCTGCGCTTTTTTGAGGCGTGCAGCTGCTACCCTTTCCATGGTGTCTGTGATTTTTTTGATGTTTTCCACCGCGTGCAGACGAGCGCGTATCTCTCTTAAATTGGACATAGGTGATATTTTGCCTTAAAGATCTCCCGGAATTTGGGAATCGCTGTTTGGAGCTTATTGATGATCTCTTCGCTTAAGTCCTTTGTTTTTGCAATGGTTTCAGGGACGTCTCTATATTCCATTTCCATAAAGGCATAGAAATCTCTTTCAAAAGTTTTCACCCAGCTGAGCGGTATGTCGTCTAGGTATCCTTTTGTGCCGACAAGAGTGATCATCACTTCCCTCTCTAAAGGGCACGGGTGATATTTGTCTTGTTTTAAGATCTCTACCATTCTCTCCCCTCGTGTCAGAAGAGCTTGCGTACGCGCATCTAGCTCTGATCCAAATTGGGTGAAGGCAGCAAGCTCTCTATATTGGGCAAGATCGAGGCGCAAGCTCCCTGCCACTTTCTTCATAGCCTTCGTTTGCGCTTTACCTCCAACACGGGAAGCTGAGACTCCAACGTTGATCGCGGGACGAACGCCAGCGTTAAAGAGATCTGGCTCTAAGTAAATTTGTCCATCTGTAATGGAGATAACATTTGTGGGGATGTAGGTTGTGACGTCGTTGGCCTGCGTTTCGATGACGGGGATGGCGCTAAGAGATCCACTTCCTTTTTCTTTGTTTAACTTAGCTGCTCTTTCGAGCAGTCTGGAGTGGAGATAGAAAATGTCGCCAGGAAATGCTTCTCGTCCAGGGGGGCGGCGAAGGAGCAAGGACAGCTGCCTATAGGCTTGCGCATGTTTTGTTAGGTCATCATAGAAACAGACTGCATCCTTTCCCTTGAGCATAAAATATTCCCCCATCGCGCAGCCAGCAAAGGGAGCTATGTATTGAAGTGGTGCGGGGTGAGAGGCAGAGGCTACAACGATGGTTGTATACTCCATAGCACCGTGTTCTTCAAGGAGGGCGACAAGCTTGGAGATAGTCGAATCCTTCTGGCCGATTGCGACGTAAATGCACATCATGTCTTTATTTTTTTGATTGAGAATCGTATCGATGATAAGAGTTGTCTTTCCTGTTTGACGGTCCCCGATGATCAGCTCTCTTTGCCCACGGCCAATAGGAATCATGGTATCGATTGCCTTAACGCCTGTTTGAAGTGGTTCATTGACAGGCTGTCTTTCAACAACGTTTGGTGATTGCGATTCCATTGGTCTAAAGTGTGTTGTGATGATAGGTCCCTTACCATCGATGGGCTCACCAAGCGGGTTGACAACCCGGCCAAGAAGAGCTTCTCCTACAGGAACTTGCGAGATTTTTCCCGTTCTGCGAACAATACCTTGCTCCTTAATCCCTTCCTGCGTACCGAAAAGAACAACGCCTATGCTGTCCAGCTCAAGGTTCAGGACCATCCCGATCGTGCCGTTTTCAAACTCGACAAGCTCAGACATCATCACATCGTCAAGACCGAAGACGTGCGCAATGCCGTCGCCTAACTGGAGAACATAACCAATCGATTCGAGTTTTGTTTTATCGCTATAGGTCTTGATCTCTTTTTCAAGTGCCCAAGCGACTTCTTCAGGTTGTAATCGCATGACCTTCTCCTCCTCGTAGCTTTTGCTCAAGTTTGCCAAGTTTTCGTTTGATGCTGAAGTCAAGCATGGTGTTTCCGATTGTAAGTTTTCCTCCTCCTATAAGGGTGGAGCTAACAGCCAGGGAGAGGTTGACTTTCTTTTTATAGAGGCGTTCTAGCTTCTCTTGAAGTGCTAGGCTTAAAGCGTGATCCATGGGGAAGGCTGTCTCAAGATGCGCATCCAAAACGCCTTCTTTATCTTGATAGACCTTCCTGCAAAGTTCCAAAATGTCTTTAAGGAAAGAAAATCTTCCCCTCTCCATCAAAATAAATAAAAAACGCATCGTTTCGGTAGAGAGGTGTTTACCAACACTATTTTGGAGGACTGTTTGTTTTTCTTTCTCTTTGATCTGGGGGGAGGCAAAAAAATAAAGAGCCGCTCCCGAAGTGAGAGTGTCTAAAACGGAGAGCTCCTCAGCCGTCGCAAACTTTCCTAATGCTTTTGCATATCTTAGGGGAATTTCATCTGAGATCACAAGGGCTCCTTCTCTAAAGCAAATTGTTCCATGATCAATTTTTGCCTGTCCTCATTGACTTCTGCTTTTAAGACTTTTTGGGTCGCCTCAAAAGTCATTTTGATCAGCTCGTCACGCAGTTGTGCTTTAGCTTTTGCAATTTCCCTTTGGATCTCTACCTGAGCTGTTGCCACAATAGTCTTGGCTTGCGCTTTGGCGTTTGCTTGAATCTCTTGTCCTGCCCGTCTTGCTTGCTCTACAGATTCTTGGATTTTATTTCTTGCTTCGATGTCGATCTGTTTGAGTTTGCCTTGGTAGTCGTGGATTAGGCGCTTGATCTCTTTTTTTTGTTTTTCGATCGTGTCAAATTCACTTTGGATCTTGTTTCTCCGTTCATCGAGCACAGAAAGAATGGGGCCAAAAGCATATCGCTTTAAAAACCAAAGCATTACGAGAAATGAAATGATTTGTGTTACCACTTGGCCAAATTCTAGGCTCATGTTTTCTCTCTATACCATTTTTCCAAGAAGGATGAAAAAGACAATTAAGGCGTAGATCGTAAGAGCTTCGATTAGAGCTGCACCAATAATCATATTGGTCATGATTTTGGTCGAAGCTTCAGGTTGCCTACCCATGGCTTCCATGGCGCCTGCTACAGCGATGCCAAGCCCAATGCCTGAACCTAGGGCTGCAATACCTACTCCAATCGGGGCTGAAATCGCGACTGCAAATCCAATATCCATTCTATTCTCCTTAGTTCTGTCATATTGAAGCTGTTTTATCATCATGCTTCATTGACAGCAAAATATAAATTGAACTTAATAATGTAAAGACTAAAGCTTGCATGGCTCCCGTTAAGAGCGCTAGAAGCACAAAAGGAATTTGCAAAGGCAGGCCGATAGGGAGATGGGATTCTGCAAAGATAAGAACTCCGAATAGGGCTGCAGCGCCGATTAAAATTCCTTCACCAATGATATTTCCAAAGAGACGAAGTGCAAGAGTGAGGGGACGCGTAAACTGGGTTAGAATTTCGATAGGAAACAAAATGGGTACAAGGAGCCAATCCCCAAAGGTTTTGGGTGAACCTGCTAGGTGGTAGATAAATCCTAAAAAGCCATAATTTTTAATATTTTCATACTGGACCAGCACAAAAACACAAATGGCAAGAGCGGCCGTTATGTTTAGATTTGACGAAGGTGCTCTTAGTAGGGGAACAAGTCCAAACCAATTCATTGTTAGAATATAGACAAAGGTGGTCCCAAGAAAAGGGACAAATTTTTCACCTTCGAGACCAATGATATCCACAACAGCTGTACGAAGACTATCTACTACGAGTTCAAGAAAGTTTTGAAGAGAGCCAGGGATAAGCTCTTTTTTTTTGGAACCAAAATAGAAGAGAAAAGAGATACAGCAGGCAGCGATGAGAGACAAAATTAGACTTTCTATCTGCTGTAAATGAGCTGCCCATGCAGCACCTTCGAATCCCTTGTAAATAAGAGTGATGAAACTTGGCACCTCTGGCACTTCTTGCTCAAAACCTGCGTGTAGAGAAAAGCTGCAGAGAAACATTCCTAAGAAGGCCGTCCTTTTTTGGAGCTTTAAGAAAAAAAAGAGGACAAAAACCAAAAGTGATCCAAGGATTAGATTCTCTATGGGGAGGAAAGTAGTCGCAAGAAGAGCATATCCGACGCCATAGAGAAGAGGAAATTTTATCGCAAAAAGGCCTGCATAGTGAAGGGGCTTTTTTGATTTGAGTAGCAGGGATTGGAAGAGGTGTTTTATCATAAGAACATTACAACATCCCCAAATACTTCCAAACATTAAGGCGATTGAATCTTCTGCCCTAGAAAAGATTCCGAGCAGTAAAGAGATAAAGAGGGATAATACAAGAGACCACTTACACGCTTTGTTAATCTGATCCATACCCAAACCTTTTAATAATATGATACACTTCACGTACTCCCCCTGCAAAACCAAGAGCTATGAAAAAATACATGAGATAAGGCGAGGTGTGTAGAAGCGAGTCGAGGGTGTTTCCGATAAAGTAGCCGAGTATGGGGGGAAGAGCTAGGGCAAAGGGAATTGTGATGAAGGCACCAACTTGTTTGACGATCGTTTTTTTATCATCTTCCATAAAACCGAACTCTAGATTTCTAGGAGATTGCTTTCAACGAAAATATTTGGCTGCCTTGAACTCTTATTCTTGATGGTAAAGGAACGGAGAGCATACCAGGATGATAGCAGCGATAGCAGAGGCTAGGCGACTAGGGTAGCCAAGTTTTGTCACTGGATGGGTAATGATGGAGACGGTAGAAGTTGTAACAAGCGTTGCGAGTATGATAATAGTAGCATGCCGATTGGTGATGGGCAAACGCTGGAAGAGGGGAATAAAAGAGATATGTTGGAGGAGAATTCTCTCGATTTTTGGTATTGAGATAAGGCCTAGCCCAAGAAAATTGATGACTGAGCAGTAGGCTCCAACAGAATGCGCTATTTTTTTGAAAGTTGCCTCTGGCTTGTTTTTTAATTCCCGTTCTGCTCTTTCGGCGTTTCTTGCAATGAGAGGAAGGGCAGTGGCGAAGGTAACAAATAGGCTGGCTACAGAGTAGGCAACTTTCTCTGTTCTGCAGACGTTGAAAAGATGAAATCCGAAGACGTAGGGTGATACCATGTTTGGAAAAGGAAAGACTCCCCTTCCAAGGCTATAGCCACCCAAGCTGCATAGGAAATACGTCGGTAGGTTTCCCATTTTGGCAAATATACCAAGGGCTACAGCACAGGTTCCCGTTGCAAGCAAGATCTTTGTTGTTTGGAAAAAAGAGGTTCGAAACGTGGAACCTAACGAACGGGTTAAGGTGACAAACGAATTTTGCATGGCGCTCCTCTAAAAAACACTATTAGTTTACAGTGTTAGGTGAAACTTTGTCAAATGAGACACGCAACTTTTCAGCCTATTTGTGTGTATACCGAATGCATTTTAAAAGATTATTTGGGATGGGTGTGATAGATCGAAAAAAAACATTGACTAATTCTTGACAAGATGTAAACTCCTAATCTTTTTAAGAAAGGAGTCCTTTATGCCATTTGAAATTAGTCTAGATCATCAGCTCACACACCAGTTCGTTACACAGCTTGTGAACCATCCCCAAGCACAGATTCAAGAAGGAGATTTTTTTCCTGAGTCTCCTTGTTTTTTTTATGATCAGAACGATCCGAAGAAAGTGATTGAGTCTTCTCTTCGTGGTTTTATGGGTGAAAGAACGGCTGTTGTAGTTACTATACCTGGGCCATACACGCCTGTATGCACAAGTGTTCATATTCCTGAATACTTGAAGCTCGTAGACAGGATCAATGCTCTCGGGTATGAGCTGATAGTTCTTGCTCCTTCTTCTCCAGATGGGATGCGCGCTTGGTTTAACGATCTAATCAATGACAACTTTGATGAGACAAACCCCTATAATTCAAAGTCAGCTGTAGAGTTTTTGGCAACCGATTTTGACGCTCCCTACCAGATGGGTGTTGGTATGGAAGGTCACTCAGGTCGTGGTCTTGGTTATACGTTCATGAGAGGAGCTATTATTGTCGTAAAAGGGAAAGTCGAAGGCGTCTATATGGAAATAGACCCTGCCAATATGACCGTTTCTAAAGCAGACAACATCTATCAAACGCTTTCAAAAGCTATACACAAATAAGCTGAAAAGTTGGTTTCTGCCTGCGTCGGCCTAGCTCTCAA
>CAZBXE010000002.1:0-230502 GCA_964496125.1 uncultured bacterium
TCCGGCCTTGTAGGATAAGTCACCCTTCGGTCGATTTATCCTAAAATATTGCATCTCTTTTCTCAAACCATACTACTCATAGGCATCCCTTGCCTTGTCATTTCGTTCAATATATATGCCTTGAGATTCAGTTCAACACTCTGATTATCAACGAGTTTACTATATAACTTTGGACTAAATATCCCCTTCAATCGAGAAAATGAGGTCTCCACAAGGGAGCGATCGTGGTATCCAACGAGCTTCTTCCATAGGCCAAGCGCCTCCTTGTCATTCCCCAATCCAATGATCTGGCAGATTGTATCATTTCTTCTCTTCTGCCATGGGTGACTCTCCCTGTTAAACACGGCGCCTTCTCGGGGTGGAACTATTAGTTCCAGGCCCCTTTCATAAGCCTGCTTATAACAACCCCAGGTATCATAGGCCCCATCGCCAATAGCTCTCTTGACAGATCTAGGAGCTCTCTTTAATAGTTTGGGGCCCACTTCGCAGTCTGCTACTTCAAGCTCGGTTGCCTCCGTGAGAACAATCTCATGTGATCGGGGACAGACCCCAATATGGAACTTCTTCCACCGTCTTCTTTTCTGCTTTCCATGCTGCCTTACCTTCCACTCTCCTTCTCCATAGACCTTAAACCCGGAACTATCAAGCACAAGATCAGTAGGATTGCTCTTTGACAGCAACTTCTTTAAGTGTGGGCCCAGGTCTTTTCCTCTGGTCGCTATTGTAGTAAAATGTGGAATGGGGAGCAAAACTTTCATCCAGAAAAAAATAGAGGTGATAAAACCTACTAGCTGTCTGTAGGGGAGGTGGTACACCGCCTTTAACATCATTAAGCAAAGAATCGCTTGATCTGAATATTGCTGAGGGGCTCCAACAAAATTAGGGTCTCTCTGAGATTGCCATTTTTTGATCGAATCATCGCTGATCCAAAGAGAAAGGCTACCACGTTTTTTCAGAGATTCGTTATATTGAGAGCAGTTCCGTACTTTGTATTGGGACATTGTAAGCTCCGTGTTGTGTCAGAAGCACACGAGCTTACAATTTTTTTGTTGTAGGTTCAAGGCCTATTCCGAAACCCACTTTGATAAGTTGACCGAAGGGAGACTTATCCTACAAGGCCCTACCGGAGACTTATCCTACAAGGCCTGAGGAAGAGCTTGAACAGAGAGAATGATTGAGATTACAAGCAGTTATGAAAAATACTAACCCAAAAAAATTTGCGCTGATTGGCCTTCCAGGGAGTGGAAAGTCTACATTTGCTTCCAAGCTTGGCAAAATCTTAAGTCTCCCAGTTCACCACCTGGATAGACATATGTTCGAACCCGGCGGGAAGAAAAAGGACAAGGAAGAATTCATACAAGCTCAAAAGGCTATGCTTGATGAAAGGGCCTGGATAGTTGAGGGATGCTCATTTTCGACTTTTGAAATGAGATTCGCTAAGGCTGATGTTCTAATCTATTTCCACTTTTCCCGACTTGTCTGCTTTTGGAGATTTTTCAAAAGGTTGTTTAACTACAAACAAGAGTTTGGAGGCTTACGAACCATTAAGTGGGGACTCTTGAAATACACTTGGAACTTTGACAAAGAAAAAAGGGCACGAATTGAAGAACTCCGAGAGAAATATCCTCAGACCAATTTTCTTATTTTCAGAACCCAAAAAGATGCCGATCTTTTCTTAAAACAAACCTGCGACCGCCACCTCAATTCCAAAGAGGAGCGCACTCAGAAAAAAAGAGAAAAGTATGGCGAAAGAATTTTCATAAGAGACTACCGGCCAGATGATGTGCAGGCTTTGGCAAACATCTATTTCAATACCATCCACAAGATCAATATTCAACATTACACGGAAAAACAGGTAGATGTTTGGGCGCCTATCTCAAGTTTAGAGACGGAAGGATGGGCAAAAAAATTTCCTAGAACTAAGCCGATTATTGCCACTATCGAGGATGAGATCGTTGGATTTGCTGAATTCGAGCCAAATGGCCATATCGATTGTTTTTATTGTCATCATGAGTGGATTGGGCAAGGAGTTGGATCGGCTCTTATGCAAGAAATCCTTCAAAGAGCGAAAAACAGCCATATCCATCTCATTTTTGCTGAAGTAAGCATCACGGCAAAGCCATTTTTTAAAAAATGGGGATTTAGAGTCGTAACCCAACAAACAATTGTCAGAAAAGGCGTTGAGCTAACAAACTTCAAAATGGAACGAATACTCTAACCTTCTCTTTTTCTTATATGACATCTGTAACAGCTGTGACATATACCCAAATCAACTAAAAAGCTGGGAATCTGCCAAGGGGGATCTCTCAATTTTTACAAGCAGAAGCGGCGACAAAGCAGCTCTGGTTAAAACCCTTAGAAAAACAAGGAGCCTATACAACAAACATGCAAATCGAAGGCTTTACCCTTGGCGCCGGCTTAGGCTACGTCTTTTCATCTCCACAATAAGTCTTGAACATAAGGGATTCGTTGCCTACAATCTAGGATTTCAGAAGGAGACTTCCGATTGCGACCTATTCTTAATCCTTCCTAAGAGAGGCTCCCTCAGACCATCAAAAAACAAAAGGTAATAAAACATGCCCCCCCCTCGCAAAGAAGCAGAAAGTAAATACTATGGATTGCATGCTTGCCTTACCCTTTGGAAGGTAAGACCGAAGGATGTCATACGGGTCTACTTAGCAGAGGAACAAGTCAAGGCCTTAAGACCCCTTTTAAAATGGTGTGCTGCCCAAAAAAAGGCATACCATATCGTCTCAGAAGAAGAGCTCTGCAAGGTAACGGATTCGGTGCACCATGAAGGTTTGTGCGTGCTTGCAAAAGACAAGAAACCAGTAGAGATAAAGGAGTTTTTAAGAAATATTACGCAAGAAACAATAAGTCTTCTCTATCTGGATGGAGTACAAAACCCTCATAACTTAGGATCTATTGTAAGAACAGCGGCTCACTTCGGCCTTCGTTACATCCTCGGAGAAAGAGGTAAACTGCCTCATCTTACCCCTTCTGCCTGCCGTGTTGCCAAAGGGGGCGCCGAATTTGTGGACATTGTGCACTTAGACAAACCCATCACAACCCTCAAAGAACTACAGAAAAAAGGTTTTTCCTTTATTGGCACCTCCTCACACAATGGCGAATCACTCTACAAATTCCGCTTTCCAAAGCGTTCTACCCTCGTGATGGGCGCAGAGTCTACAGGGATAAGCAAACAGCTTCTTACTTTTACAAAACAAAACATCTGCATCCCAGGCACAGGAAATGTGGAAAGCTTAAATGTTTCTGTAGCAACCGCACTTTGCTTAGGAGAATTTTTTCGTGAGCATGGACAGTAAGATCACAGGATACCTTGCCCCAGAGGGGCAAGAAGAGGAGCTTGCAAAGGAGTTAAAGCATATCACGGCAAGATATGGAAGACTCTTTCTTGCAGAAGGCCCCCCACAAACTGTCTTCTTTGTGCAAAACATGTGGCTTGATCCAAAAGAAATTGCTTTTTCCTCCATTGGGGACGCAGCAAAAAAGCTAAAACCCCTCCAAAAACTCTGGGCCTTCTATCCTTACGAAAACTTGCGGCGAGGAAACCTCATTTTAGAAAAGCTTGCCTACTTCTCTCCAAAACCCCTTCCCTTCCCATCACCCCTTCCGAAGAGCCCCCTAGGATCGTTTACTCTTTTGAATGAACATACGCTGCTCGCCTCCCCTCAATGTACAAGCCCATTTGCCCATGGAGAAATACAATTTCAGGAAAGTAAAATTCCGCCAAGCCGTGCCTACCTCAAGCTTTGGGAGGTTTTTACTAGAACAGGCGTTTTGCCAACCCAGGGGGACAGGTGTCTCGAACTAGGTGCATGTCCTGGCAGTTGGACGTGGGTCCTCCAGAGTTTAGGCTGCACTATTACGGCTGTCGACCGGGCGCTCCTGGACCCTGCCATTGCATCACTGCCTGGCATCACATTTCTTAAAAAGGATGCCTTTGCTCTGCAACCCGAAGATTTCCCCGAGGTGAGCTGGGTCTTTAGTGACCTGATCTGTTACCCAGAAAAGCTCTTGGAATGGCTCCGCCCCTGGCTTGCCAAGAAACCCCATGCCAACTTTGTCTGTACCCTTAAGTTTCAAGGCGAAGCAAATCCAGAAGTGATCCGCGCTTTCCTCAAAATCCAAGGCAGTCAAATCTGTCACCTCTTCCACAATAAACACGAGCTCACCTGGTGGAAGTTCGGCCAAAATCTCCAATAAAATTGGATATTTTGGATGATTTTCACAACATCTTCACCAAAAACTCCAAATAAATTGGATGTTTTGGTACCTTTAAGAAAAGAAAGCACAAATTTTTTATGCATGAAATTTTAAAATTTGCAGAAACTGCCTACATTCAAACGCAGAATCTTCTACCCCTTTTATCCGATTACACTAATCCTCACGATCTCATCTCGAGGCTTGTAAAAAAAGGCGAGCTGATCCGGCTCAAAAACGGATTTTTTGTCATTGCAGAAAAAATTAAGAAATCACCCATTCCCTATGAACAGATCGCAAACCTTCTTTACGGCCCCTCGTACATAAGCTTCGAATGGGCTCTTTCCTACTACGGAATGATCCCAGAGGGGGTCTATGTAATGACGAGCGCCTCTGCCATCAAGTCAAAAAGTTTTACAACACCTCTTGCAACCTTTGATTATATTTTCTTAAACCACAGCCGCTATGCAATTGGATTTGAAGCTAAAGAAAATGCAGCAGGGAAGTGGCTCATAGCAACACCAGAAAAGGCATTAGTCGACGTAATACATAGAAAATGCCAAAATCTAAATCCCAAAGAAATGCTCGTTGACCTTCTCGAGGGACGACGCATGGAAGAAGCGACATTAAGAGACCTGAATCTTCGCCATCTTTTAGAAATCGCAGACTGCTACCGCTCCCAACAAGTAACAACACTGATTCATGCTATAGGACTTTTATGACAATCAAAAAACTTCTGGAAAGCTATTCAAGCCCAAAAATCAGCGAACAAACAAAAGTCCGTGAAATTCTTCAACAAACAGCCCTCCTCGGACTTGAAAGGAGGGGTTTTTTTGAAAAAGCAGCCTTCTACGGCGGAACAGCTCTACGGATACTCTATGGACTTGACCGATTCAGTGAAGACTTAGATTTTGTACTCTTAAAAAAAGATCCACAATTCGACTTTCTTCCTTACCTCAGTGGGATGAAGGAAGAACTTCTCTCTTTTGGTTTTGACATGGAAGTAACCCAAAAAACAAAATCGGTAGAGACATCAGTTGTCTCTGCATTCATGAAAATTGACACCATCCAACTTCTCCTCTCAATCGGAGAGGAAGAAAAATCTAAAAAAGCAAACCACAACGAAAAAATTAAAATTAAACTAGAAATCGATACAAACAGTGCCCCGGGTTTTCAGGTGCAAAATAGACTTGTTCTTAACCCTATTGCCTTTTATGCACTCACCCTACGCCTCGAAGATCTATTTGCAGGAAAAATGCACGCCCTTCTCTTTAGAGCATGGAAAAATCGAGTCAAAGGACGCGACTGGTATGATTTGATTTGGTACATTAAAAACGGAGTTAAACTTAATTTAAACTACTTAGAATCATCTATCTGGCAGACAGAACCCTCCTTGGTCCAGAAACCCTTCAACCGTGATGTACTCCGAAATATGCTCATGCAAAAAATTCACATAATTGACTGGAAAGCGGCAAAACAAGACGTTCGCCCCTTCATTGCGAATCCAGAAACTCTGGAAATTTGGTCACCCCAGTTCTTCCTTGAGCTTATTCAAAAACTGGAGGTAGAAAAAGGCTAAATCTTTGTGAGGATAAGTTCGTAAAGCTGGTAGCTGCCTGCACGTACGTAGCCTGCTGTGGAGAGGAGATAGTAGCGCCACATCCTCTGCGTAGCAGGAGAATAGCGTTCTTTGACCAAATCAAAGTTTTGACTCCATGCTATTAGAGTCTGGTCGTAGTCAAGAGATACGTTGTGAAAAGCATATACAGAGAAAAGCCCTTGCCTCAAAGAGTCTGCAGAAGAACCTGTGGGCAGCTCCCCATACCCTCCCAAATACTTTTTCCGAAAATTGCTATGCCCTCCCCCATTCGATACGTAGAGAAGCAAAAGCCCCCCCTCTTTTAAGCTGGCGTTAGCAGAAGCTAAAAACTCTCTTGAGAGGCCCTGAGAATAGGGATTGAGTAAGGAAGGCATGACAATCCGATCAAACTTTCCTGTCAGAGAGAGAGTTGCTGGCAGGGGAAGATTGACCGCCTCTACCTTGTGCTCTTTTGTAAGATACGTTGCAAGCAAAGCAGAGCTAGAACCCAAGATAGCCACCCTCATTCCAGAGGAGAGTGCAAGCGACTTTGCAAGCCGATCCATGCCGGCCTTTTCAGCGTCTGAATAGGTAAAAGAACCTTGCCAAGAAGCAAGGTGATCAGAGGGAATACCAACAGGCATATCCTGAAAAAAATTCGATTCGATAGGGAACTCATAACCCCTTCCTGAAGATGATGCCGCAAAAATTTTCGCCTGTAGAGCAAGAAGGCCCAGTCGGTACGTTACCCCTCCCGAATAACTCATACGGGCCCGTTCCATCCGGAACGTACACTCATCTAAAGCTCCACACTCCCATAAGCCTGCCATGTAAGTCTCCCCTATCCCAAGCGTGCGATCACGTAGGACAAGAGGGAAAAACACCTCATGATAGACCTGCACATCCCAGGGGCGAGCACCATCAATCTGAACGCCAGCCATAAAGGCAACTTCTGTAACAACATCCCTGGCAGCTGCTAGGCAAGACGACGAGGAAAACAAAAGAAGGCTATAAAAGATCGATCGCAAGTGCCGCAAGTTCTGACCTTTCTGTTTTTTCTAAAAATGCATGCCCATAAACCCTATGGTCTTCAAACTTTCCAACAGTATACACAAGACCATTAGAATCTTTATCCAAATACGGATTATCAATCTGTGTAGGATCGCCTGCAAGGACAACCTTAGTTCCTTCCCCTGCACGAGACACAATCGTCCTCACCTCGTGTGGAGTTAGGTTTTGCGCTTCGTCAACGATGATAAACATCTTGGGAAGGGAGCGACCTCGGATATAGGTCACTGCTTCCATCTCGAGTTTTTTACTATCGGTCACCCAGCGAAGCGTCTCACTTCCATGGTCGCCTGTAGACTCGCAAAGATATTCAAGATTATCATAAATAGGCTGCATCCAAGGGGTAAGCTTCTCCTCCTTGGTACCAGGCAAATAACCAATATCCTTTCCAAGAGGAACGATCGGGCGGCTCACAAGTATTCTGTTGTATGCCCCTTCATCGAACACCTTTTGCATGGCGCACGCAAGTGCTAAAAGTGTTTTCCCCGTCCCCGCAGGACCAACCAAAGTCACAAGCTTAATATCATCCCGTAGCAACAAATCCATTGCACACTGCTGCTCTACGTTGCGCGGCGTAACCCCCCAAATCGAGGGGGCGGGGGCAAGAGGGACCAGACACTCCATTGTAGCATCGAAGCGGCCAACGGCCATAGAATTTGGAGGTGCATTCATGACACAATATTCGTTGGCAGAAAAACTATCGCCTTGCAGTACTATTTTCCCATCCTTTACAAAGTGGTCAACGACAGACTTTTCTACCGTTACTTCCCGGATCCCTTTATAGAGAAGCTCATAGGAGGATTTAAGTTTTTCATAATCCTCAGCCTCAATCCCAATGGCTTCTGCTTTGATGCGAGCAGCCAGATCTTTAGAAACAAAAACAACTACTCGTCCTGCATCTTTTAAATTATAAGCTGTCATGATGATCTTATTATCCATCGAAGAGCCTTCAAGCACTTCTTTATGGATGGAGCCTGGATGGCTTAAAAAAATTTTTACTACACCTCCACTAGAAAGTTTTATTCCATCGTGAAAATTCCCCTCTCCCAAGTCCTTTAAGGAGACGATCAAACGGATGGCTGCCCTTGCGCTTCTGCCTACGTCATCTTGAAAACGCTTCAATCGATCTAGCTCCTCTAAGACCTGGAGGGGCACAACAACTTCATTAGCTCCAAATTTCTTAATGGACTCTGGGTCGTGAATTAAAACATTTGTGTCTAAGACGAAAGTTTTATTGGGCATGCGCTAGGGACTCCCTTTGTAAAGCTTTAGAAAATCCGGAGTGTATAGAAAACCGTTCATGCGCTCAACTTAAAAAAGTTAGCATATCAACACGTTGACTGCTAATTCCGTTTTCGATAGAATGACAGACGTTGACAAATTGATTGTTATCTGCGAAAATAGGTGAATCATGATTATTAATGAGAAGTTTTTGCATATTCCCCCTTATCTCTCCACTTCTTGGGGACAAATCAGCAGCCTACATGTCCAAGACAACCAGCTCATGGTTACACTACTTGGCGGAAAAATCGTGTCTATTCCTGCCCTCGATCATGAAAAGATCCTAACGATCTTTAACTTCCACGCTACTTATCTAGAAAATGAAACAAGTCCAAAAACACAAGATCCGAGAGCCGCTTCCCTATACCCCTCTGAGCCATTGGACTTACCTTTCCGTCTTGGCTTTGGAAACAGTGAGGGGTTTGGACCAGCCCTGCAGCACAATCCTCTTCAAGCCTCGACGCCAAACCTACCGGAAGAAATTCTCAATAAAATCGCCTCAGTGGCCAAGATTGTCGCTCCCGAAGATCCAACTGCCCTTCCTCAAGCTGAGCCCCACTGCAACTGCATCCATTGTCAGGTAGCTCGCGCAATACAAGGTGGCTTTGAAACAGAAAAAGAGGCACCCCTCAAAGAAGAGCTTGTGCATGAAGAAGAATTGACTTTTCAAGAGTGGGATGTGGAGCAAACAACAGATAAAGTATTTGCAGTAGCCCATAGATTAGATCCTGCGGAAAAATATAGCGTCTTTCTAGGAACGCCTGTGGGGTGCACTTGTGGTAAAAACGATTGCGAACACATCATTGCTGTACTCAGAAGTTAAATGACCCATCAAACAAGCTTTTACACCGATCAGCAAGCCGCCCAGCAAAGGCATGCCCCAACGCTAACCCCACCACCCCCTGACCCCATCGTTCAAAGGGTTGTGCAACAAATCTCAAAAAACTGGGTACCAGAGACCCCCTCCCACGATCGCAAAACAATTCACCTATTTGGAGGATGGCAGGGCTCGGGAAAAACAACCCTAATTAGAAAGTTAACGAAAGACAGCCCCTTGACAGTCATCAGCACAGATCGGATTAGATCTGTTTTAATCAAACAGAACGGTTTTGCACCAAACCTCCTCAACAGTTATGTTCAGAAAATTGAAGAACAACTTCTCCTAAAAGCCTGCCGCTTCAACCACGATGTTGCAGTTGATGCCAATGCGCATGAAAAAAGGCTACGAAGAATCCACTCTCTTTTTCGCGAACACGAATTATATTGCACCCATTCTCTTACCTCCATTCTCCTAAGAGCCGATAACCAAACTCTCCAATCCAGAATCAAAAGTCGACAGAACAACCCTTTCCACTACACGGGGACACTTAATGAGCTTCGAGGTAGCCAAGAGCTGAATCGTATCAACGAAGTGGATTATGACTGCGTGATCGATACAAGTCAAAAGACGCCAGATATTGTGCACGAACTAGTTAGAGATTTTCTGCGCCAAAAACGGATTAATTATGCCGTAGCTCATTTCAGCTCAAAATGGAATAAGATGCCAGAAGCGCAAAAACAGCAACCTTTTCTTTTTGTCTACAACGAAACAGATCATCCACAGGCTCTTTTTTTAAACGTAATGAAACGCCACATAAAAGGTGTCCTTGTGGATGGAGAAGAAATCCAAAACTTCTCTAGCAGCCACACAGAAGATATCCCTTTCATTCTCTCATCGCTTTTACATCGAGCAAAAGAATACAACCAAGCTGTCGTTTTACACCTAACACCCAAAGTCGATCGAAAGATGATGTGTCTCGCAGAAGCAAAAAAAGCAAATCCACACGCCTCTTGCATACTGCTAGAAGGCGGTGAAGTTAAGGAACTCAACACCCTTGATTTTGACCTGCATCTACCTCTTGCGTGGAATGAATGTAACCACATCATAGTTTCTGCCGTTCTCTCTAAGACACTACCTTACAACGCTACTGTCCAGACCCCCATTCAACTTATCACTCTACAAGAAGCCAGAACTAGATTGAAAATCCCACAAAGGGTTGTAACGTGCCATAGGATACCAGAAGGCATGGAACAATTTTTGCTTGAAATTACAAGGAATGCAGAAAGTCTTATGCTCAAATATCTCCCTATTGCTCACGCTGAATTTTTGCAAAGATTTCCAGTCGAATCTCAAAGAGTCAATTTTCTTATCATGTGCACACTGGATGCAATCCTTCTCGACCCCAGCAGACTCTCCCTTCGACACCCAGAAACCAAAGAGGAAATCAGTACAGCATACGAGCGACTTAACCGAGAAAGGCAATTAAGTCAGCACACATTTAAAACTCTCTCGCAAGAAGCATCAAAATCTGAGCAAATCTATCTCGATCAGACATGGTGGCCCTTTGATGATGGCAATCGAGTTTGCATCAAGGGAGAACCAGACCTCATGTATGCCACCTGCGTACGAACAGAAAACCTTCAACTTATTGCATCAAGCGCACCTGTTGACGAAAAAGACCTCTCCTATTTTTGGAGACTCCTCTGGCAATCAAACGTTCATACCGTGATTTCTCTGGCACGGCCGGATGAATTTGCCCCGCTTGCCTGCAGAGACCCAAGAATACACCTACAAGTCGATGCCACCACTTCAGAGATGATTGCGGAATCGATGTTACTCAACAATTTCGCTATCAGCAACCAAGAAGAATTAAGATGTATATCACAGCTAAGCCACACAAACTGGCCAGATCATGGTATAATCCCTGTGTCAGAACTCCATGAACTTGTGCAAATAGCAGCAAAGCTCCAGGCAAAAAGCGGTAACATTGTCGTCCATTGCCGAGCAGGTCTTGGGCGCACAGGAACGTTCTGCGCAGCATGCGAACTCTATGCACAATTCCTAGAGCATGAGCAAAAGAGACTGCCCAAAAACACCTTTAGACCAGACGTCTTCTCTCTTGTGCTCGCTATGAACTTGCAAAGACATAACATGGTGCAAACAGAAGAACAGTTCAGTCTACTCTATGAGTACGTGAATTTTCTTAAAACCTAATACGATATACACAGCCGAATTAAAAAACTGGGAATATACACAAATAAACTGGAAAGTTTGTTTCTGCAAAAAGGGAGAGGCTATCCGACACAGGCAGAAACCGACTTTCCAGTTCATTTGTGTATATAAAATCAGCGCTTGTAAGAAAACGAAAAAAAACATAAACTCAACTTCTGCTCTACATCAGCTTTTTAGGAGATTATCATATGCGCACTTTTCCCGCCCTCGTCCTGGTTACCGGCCTTATTCTGGGGGGCCTGAATGCAACGACGTTGCACGCAGCCCAAACAACCCAGGAGAGTTTCAAGCCCTTCACAGGCAAAATCACTCATAGTAAAGTAAGGCTTAGAATTGAACCCGGTCTTGACAGTCCTGTCTTCCGACAACTCAACCAAGGGGATATGCTTGTTGTTCTTGGCGAATCAGAAGATTTTTATGCCGTACGCCCTCCGAGTGATGCAAAAGCTTTTATTTTCCGCACGTTTGTTTTCGACAATGTAGTAGAGGGCAATAAAGTAAACGTAAGACTGCAACCTACTTTAGAAGCGCCCATTGTTGCGCAGCTCAATACAGGAGATCGCGTAGAGGGCACCATCAGCTCACAAAACGCAAAGTGGCTGGAGATCACCCCTCCTCCCCAAACAAGATTCTATATTTCTAAAGAGTATGTAGAACGCATAGGGGATGACAACTATCTCACAGTAATGGAAGCTAGAAAAAAAGAAGCAGACTCGATCTTAGTTGCTGCTAAGAAAGAAAGCCAAACCGAATTTGAAAAAGCATTTGATCAAATTGATATCGACAAGACCCTCTTAAACCTTGAGTATCTGATCTCTCATTTCAAAGACCTCCCTGACCATGTCAATAAAGGTGAAAAACTATTAGCGCTCATAAAAGATCACTACTTACAGAGAAAAATCGCCTATCTTGAGAACCGCTCTGAGATAGCAAGTGAAGAAATTCGCGAGAAAAATCAAAAGCAAATCCATGATGCGTACGCAAAACAGCTCCTTGAACAAGATTCTGAGCCGCTTCTTGCAAGTCTGACAGAGGAAGATTTTGGTCATGTTTTTGCCAAGGCACCCGAGACGATTACAAAAAAGATGGCAGCTTGGCTTCCTGCAGAGCAAACGCTTTATTCTGTATGGAAAAAAGACACTGGTCTCAATGTATCCATCGAAGACTTCTACAAAAAGCAGAAAGATGAAGCGTTTCCCATCCGTGGTATTGTGAAGATGTATAACCGCCCCATTAAGAATAAACCAGGGGATTATATGCTCATCGACCGCACAGATAAACTGCCCCTTGGCTTTTTGTACAGCACAGTTGTAAACCTACAAGAATATGTAGGACAAGAAGTGACTGTATATGTCGTAGGCAGGCCCAATCAACACTTCGCCTATCCAGCTTACTACACACTCGCAGTGGAGTAATCCCCCTCTATACACAAGTCACCACCCAAACCCTTGGGTGGTGACTTCTTCCTCTTTCAAATCCTATTCCCCTTACCATGTCCCCACCTCATCATCTGTGCTGCCCCTTTCTCTGCGCGGTTCCTACCGGTTGGATTAGGGAGTATCGGAAAGGCGGCGGGAAAGGGTTTCTATAGTCTCAGCCAAGGGAATCTCCTGCTCACCACCAGCACCAAGCTCTTGAAACTTACGTGCTGTTACTAGCACCCTCCCCTCCAACGAACCAACAGTCTTGTTATAAGCCTCTACAGTTCGGTCAAGCCCCTTTTTAATCTCTTCCATGTGACCTGCGAGCACACGTACTCGCTCATAGAGCGTTTTCCCAAGAAGCGCTATCTGCTCTGCGTGCACTGCCATCTTTTCGCTGCGCCATCCATATGCAATAGCTCGCAACAGCGCAATTAATGTTGTAGGTGTCGCCAAAATTACTTTTCTCTCTACTCCAAACTCAATCAAGCTAGGATCCTGCTCAAGGGCGGCCGAGAAGAAGGTCTCTCCGGGCAGGAAAAGAATTACAAACTCAAGTGTGGTTTCAAACTGATCCCAATATGACTTGGCACCGAGCTGCTGAATATGAAACCGAACCTGCTGCGCATGCTCTTTAAGCTTTGCCTTTCTCACATCGTCCTGTTCCGTCTCAAGCGATTCAAGATAAGCTTGCAATGGGGCTTTCGAATCAATGATTACCTGCCGCTCGTTCGGTAGCTTGATGATCATATCTGGACGAATCCGCCGCTCTGTTCCCCCAACCTCCTGCTGCACAAAGTCGCAGTGCTCTAGCATCCCTGCCATCTCTACAACCCGTTTCAGCTGGATTTCTCCCCATCTGCCCCGAACATTTGGCATCTTCAACGCCTTGACCAAATTAGAAGTTTCTCTCTGCAGCGAAGAATGGGAATGAGCTATCATCTTAACTTGTTCTGCAATGCTTGCGTACGCCCCGCTTCTTGCTTTTTCCAAATCTTGCATCTTCCCATCCACCTTCTCTAAGGAATCCTTAATCGGCTTTACAAGATCATCAATTGCCTTTTGCCGCTCCTGAAGATCTCTCTTAGCAAGATCCTGAAACCCCCTAAACTTTACTGAGGCCAACTCAAGAAATGATTTGTTAGATGCTTCTAAGGCCTCGGAAGAAAGCGCGCGAAAGGTTCTAGACAACCTTTCCTCTCCCTGTTCGTAAGCCTGCAGTTTAGCTAAGGCCACCTCGAGATCAATTTTCAATTTATTTCTTTGTTTTTCAAGATTTCGACAAGCCAGAAGAAATCCGCCTGCAAGTAAGGCTAGGAATACAGAGACAAACGGGTGTTCCATCATACAAGAATCTTGTACCATAAGACGCACTATATTGTCAGAAAAAATAAAGACTTTACAAATGTTTTATTTATTTTGATTCTTGACATTGGGAGTTTAATTTAATATAATACATTCATTTGTTATACTTAATATATATGGAGAAATAAAATGACTGAATCTTTAACTCTTGCAGATGCCATCTTCGACCCTTCATCCACAACAGAAACAGGACTTGTGGTGTCCGGAAGCACACACTCTTATTCAGCTTCTTTGAACCAAGTAGAAAAGCAATCTGCTGAGCTGCTCGCCCTCTGCCTCCAATTCATTGGAAAACAACCATCCAGAATAGAACTACTGGGCATCAAAAAAGAGTGGATCGAATTTGAAATCGAAGCTCTAAGAATGAAAGAAAAGCTTGAAAAAGAAGGAACATCAGAGCAAAAGGCCGCGTTCAATGCGCTCATCGACAAGACAAAGAACATTTTTTTCGAAATATTGCCAGCTGAGCCACAGCACAAGTCCCATTCCCATGGACATTGCCATGGCAAAAAGAAAGGGGAACACAAGTACGATCACCATCATGGGCACCACGGACACCATCACGGGCACCACGGACACCATCACGGGTATCACGGGCACCATCACGGGCATCACGGGCACCATCACGGGCATCACGGGCACCATCACGGGCACCACCACCCGCATAACGACCACGGCACCAGTTTTGGACCAAAAAAACAATATATATCAGATAAATTTAATTTTCTAAAAGTTTAATTGAAGGAGTATAAATGGCTATTTGCATGACAGAATCACAGTTTGAAGATTTACAAAGCGCGCTCGGAAAAACTGTAACTATCCAGGAACCTGAAGTCGCTTCTGCGACACAGGCAGTAGAAGCTCTAGGAAACGAGTTTCTTGCCCAGATGCAAACTTTTACAAACGCACCTAAAAAAACAAAGAGCCGGGAAGAGACTGTAATGGCTCACAAATTCACTCTCTTCAAAGAAGCCGCAGCTCACAGAAAAGCAGAAATTCAAGAGGAAATCAAGTCTGAGCTCAGAAACTGGAATGAACAGCAGTACGACCTCGTTATTGTAACAGTTGCAGAGCAATACGCTAAGCTATTTAGCGCAGCCTACCCTCCGGTAAAGCATGACGTAAGATCGAATGCCTTCAAAAACGAAAAAGCTGCTAAGCAGCGTTTCGATGAAATCAAAGCTTTAAGAACCTAAGTTCATGATTGCCTTCCTAATTGGGTGTTAGGAGGTCCCCTATCTCTTTTTTTAAAGAGATAGGGGTTTTTTATTGATTTAAATTAAACAATTTATTATAATTTAGTTCATTAAATTAAAATTACTGAGAAGGAGATTTAAATGTATCTAACCTACCCGCCCCCCCAAGAGAAGGCCCCTGTCGTCCAAGAGTGGAGAGTTCCCCAGGGTGAAAAAGGCGTAAACACCCTGCTCTCCGATCTAGAAAAAACAGGTAGTCAGATGGTTGTCACCTTTGAGCATATCGTATCAAAAGCCGCACTGAATCAAGACATCGTCTCTTTAGCATACACATTCTCTCAAGGGAAACAAGCAGTTAAGGATGCAATTGCAGAGCAGGAGAAAAACTGTGGCAAAAATGCAAACTGCGGTAGAACCTCTGCTTCCCAGACCCAATCTCTTCACGAGTCGGTCAAAAAAGTTCGAAAACAGATCGAAAAACTAGGAGAAAAACACATTTTTAAAACAGGGGAAAGATTTATGAGCGGTTTCAAAGCCCACACCCCCCTAAACATTGCCGGTGCCATCCGTCTCAAAGCAGACGCTAAGCTTCTCGAGCCGAAGAGAGACCTCTACTACAAGCTTCTCCAAGTCACCTCAATCTGAGAAAAGGCTCTTAATCCAATCTTAACAATTGGAGCGTAAAATCCTGCCGTTTTGATTAATAATCAGTCTCTTATAAAAGAGTTTTTGTCTGATAACATTCGAAACAACAAGCCAGACAACCCAGGGTTTTGAAGAGAGCTAAAACACATGCATGAACTCGGCAATACTTTTGGCCCCTTCCCTTGGTGGGCAAGCAAAGAGATCCAGGAAGAGGTCAAGGAGAAAATCTATCCCCCAAAAAAACAGGATGTAGGCCCTCATAAGCAAGACACCCTCCCCAAAGCCGTCGTAGGCGCCGGAAGAGGCCTTCCTCCCCTGCTTGCCAAATTAGAAGCTGAATTTACCAAGATTCCAGGAGCCAAAAAGAAAAGAAGCAAGGACGAGCTTGTTGTATATGCTTTGCCCCAGAAAAGTCATACCGTGGAAGCCCTCCTTTCTTACGACAAAGACACAAAATCTTGCTTTCTTAAGCTTTCCTTCCAAGGATACAACCACAACGAAAGGTGGGAAAAGATCGCAGAAGCCACCCTTCTTCTACACTCTTCTACTATTTTGCCCCTTTCAGAAAAGCCAAAGCACCTGGGTGACCCCTTCGAATGGAATAAGAATCAAAGCGTTACCTTCACCTGGCGAGTCAAGACACTAAAGAAGATCAAGGAGGCAATCGCCCTATTGCAGTTTTTCCAAGAGCTATCAGGATGGAAGTCCACGGAGCGCGCCTATGATTTTTACAAACTTATGGTAAAGCTTGGAATACAAGATAAAGTGCAAGATTACTTCGATACAAAGCAAGAGCCGCTCGCCCCATTTCTTCGCTGGCCCTTTGATTAAATTAAACGTTCCTTTACCCTTAAAACTATGTCACCTTGGGTTTTGTTTTTTCTTGGAATGCTTTGTCTTGCTATAGCAAGCAGGTTCGATCTTGCTGTCTCCTCCTTTTTCTACCCCTTCAGCCACAACAATGCATTTGCCGAGTGGCTCTATCAATATGGCAATTATCCAGCCATGGCCGTTGTTATTGTTTTAACCATTTGGGGATGGCTGCGACCCAGTGGGCGAAGAGCTATAAGTGTCTTTGTTCTTACCTACATCATCGTGAGCGGCTTTCTCATCAATGGGATTTTTAAAGAATGCTGGGGCCGCCCCCGTCCTGTGCAAACAGAAGAATTTGGTGGTCCTTACCCGTTCCGGCAATTTTATGAGCCCGAATTCATCTGTAGGCAGCCCAAAAAATCGTTTTCTAGCGGGCACGCGGCCTCTGGTTTTATTTTTTTAGCCCTTGTCCCCATCGGAATAAGAACGAGAAAAAAGTTTCTTGTTTGGCTCGGGCTTTTTCTCGGTCTTACTTTAGGAGGCCTGCTTGGTTGGGCACGTCTTCTGCAAGGTGGACACTATCTGACCGACATCGTAGCTTCGGGGCTCATGGTTCTCCTTACAGCCTCTATGCTATCCAGGCAGCTCTCTTCTGAAGCTTGAAGCAAAGTCTAATCTTTGGTACGCTCCTCTGGATCGAATGTATTTTAGATCTAGAACAAAGGCAATTATTCTAATGTCAAACCACATTACAGCTATTAGACCACGACAAAGCCACGGGCCTACACCTGCTTATTACCGTTATATCAAGAGGAAATATACCATATGGCCTAAAGAGATCCCAGGAGCAGAACAAAAAATGGGAGAAAAGAGAGCCCTCTGCACGATCATCAACGACTTTCTTGCCAACCGAGATCCCGCCGAACTTGTGATGAACAAAAAAATTACTCAAAAAAAGCGCACCCTCTATCTACACTTGGACAAGACAGAACAAAAGATGCTGCTTGTCATATACGGGGAAGAACCAAGTTGCTTTGGTACAAATCTTAAAAGTTATTTCCCTGCAAAAACACTAGAGATAAAAATAGCTCGTAAAAAAGATGCTCATTTCTACGACTCTGTCCTCATGCGGATTAATGATATAAAAAATGGCCTTGATTTTTCACTGAGGTGTTTTTTAGAGGGAAATGCCACATTAATTTCCCTCCACAAGAAATGTGAGAGAGAGCAGCCACAAGACGTCTATCTTGCCCCTCCTTTTGACCAACTAGATGTCAACCTCTTTACGCAAAAGCGCTTACTAGGCTCAATGCAAACCTTTTTTTGCGATCCTAGAAGCAATGGGCTTCACATTCCTTTGTATCAGAAAGTCGTTTCTACTGTTAAATGGGTAAACGATCAGGGAATTGTCCATCGTGATATAAAATTTGACAACTTTCTTATTCAGCAAAACCCTGATCAAACCTTCACACCACTCCTTACAGACTTTGATTTATCTGGCAACTTTGGAACAGAAAAAAGCGGTTGGTCCAAGGAAGAGTATCCCCTATGGGATCCATGCTGCAGCTATCGTGGGGTAAAAGCCCTAACCGATGTGTATAGCATTACCTGTATGTACCTTCTGACCTGGACGCAAGTAACCACATCAGAACTTTCCAGTAAACGTGATCTTATCATGGCATACACAGAAAACCAGAAACGATTTCATTTGCAAGGCACTACCTGGAATGGAGTAACATTTGAAAACCTTACTCAGAGAAGTCGGTTGCGAGTACGTCTTTTTGTTCACGTTTGCCAAGAAAGCGCAAAGCTAGCCTTTCACTTCCACAAGATCAAGGGCCCTATCAGTCACGAGGAAGCAAAATCCGCTCTTATCCAACTCAACACCCCTGATTTCTGGCCAGCAATTAACACCCTTGTCGGTAAATCTTCATAACCGCTAAGAAATAGAACTAAGCCATAAACGGAAGTTCAAAAGAAGAGCCATAAAGACATACCCAAAAGCACACAGAAAAAATGCTATTGGGAAGTAGTAGAGAAACCCATAAAAAAGAAATACAGCTGATACAACAAATGCAAACACACGCTTAAAGGATGAAACGCGAATCTCAAGTGTTTTAAGGCTTGGAAAATGTAGGTGGCTAATCATGAGATAACCAATCGAAAAGAACATCACCGTTAAAAAAAGGATCTGAGCCGTTTTACCAAAGACCATAAAGTGAGCAAAATCCTCTGAAAGAACAAACACCGTAGAAGACAAGATGCAAGCTGCCGCTGCAGGAATGGGAAGGCCTAAAAAGAACGAGCCCCCCAGCTTATCCTCGTCCGTCATGACAGAAAACCGGACAAGCCGAAGTACACCACTTAATGCATAGACCATAGCAGAGCTAGTCAAGAGGAAAGAGAGCCATGTGCTTTCTGGAACGGGCAAGCTCTTTAAGGCTAAAGCAGCCGGCGCAACCCCAAAAGAGATCGAGTCAGCAAGCGAGTCAAAAAGTCCCCCAAAGGCGCTCTCTTGCTTCAAAGCTCTCGCAATAGCGCCATCAATGAGGTCGGCAAGAGCCGCCACAAGCAAAAGAGCGATTACAATCATGAGCAACGTATAACTCATCTCTCCCGGAGGCGTCATGTTGATCTTAAAGATGGCAAAAAGACCGCAAGTAAGTCCGAAAGCTGTGACGATATTTGGAAGTATAGGTACTTGTTTCATATGGGTTATAGCGTTATAGTACATGAAAGCAAACTTAAGGTGCAAGCTGGTAGCATGAGCAAATTTCATAAAACGGGTTACGCCTACAAAGGCTTCGAGGTCAAAAAGGTAAGAAAATTAGAAGAGCTTGGGGCTTTTCTGATCGAGCTAATCCACTTAGAGACAGGGGCCGAAATCGTCCATATCGAGTGTGATGATCCTGAAAATGTGTTTTGTCTTTCCTTTCGTACCTATCCTGAAAACTCCGGTGGCGTGGCACATATCTTAGAACACATCGTACTTTGCGGCTCTCAAAAATACCCGATCAAAGATCCTTTCTTCTCTATGCAAGGCAGAAGCCTCAACACCTACATGAACGCTCTCACAGGCTCTGACTTTACCTGCTACCCAGCAGCTTCCCAAATCCCTCAAGACTTTTATAACTTACTTGATGTCTACGTCGATGCCGTATTTCATCCAAAACTGGAAAGGTTAAGCTTTCTGCAAGAGGGGCACCGACTTGAGTTCCAAGATCCAAAGGACCCATCAACTCCCCTTCAGTATAAAGGAATTGTATTTAACGAAATGAAAGGAAGCCTCACCTCCTCTTCAGCCAGACTCTCTGTAGCTGTGGAAGAGACCCTTTTTCCTGACCTAACCTATTGTTACAATTCTGGAGGAGACCCGAAGCAGATCCCGCAGCTGACCCACCACGAGCTGGTAGCGTTCCATAAAACTTTTTACCATCCGAGTCGATGTCTATACTTCTTCTACGGAAACATGCCCCTGAAAAGCCATCTTGATTATCTCAGTAAAAATGTCCTTAAAGGCGTAGAAAAAAAGAGAAAAATCCCCCCCATCCCCAAACAACCCCGCTTCAACGCTCCAAAGGAAAAAACATTTTTCTATCCGATTGCAGCTACTGATGAGGTAAAAAACAAAACCATCATCGCCCTTGCCTTCCTTACATGTAGCATCTTAGAGCAAGAAGACCTGCTTGCTCTCTTTGTGCTATTAAGTGTTCTTATGGACACAGACGCATCTGCTTTAAAAAAAGCCCTTTTGGAATCACATCTTTGCACACAAGCAAGCGTTCTTGTCGAAAGCGAAATCAGCGAAATCCCCATCGTCTTCACTATGAGGGGCTGTGAAGAGGAGTATGGAAGCAGGCTTGAAAAGCTGATCTTGGACACTCTAGCCAAGGTAGCTAAAGAAGGAATTGAAGAAGAAAGGATCGAAGATGCGATCTATCAGCTGGAGTTTTACAGAAGTGAAATCACAGGCGATAGCTACCCCTTTGGTCTCATCCTTTACTTCCGCTCTTGCCTTGTCAAGCAGCATGGCGGTGAGGCAGAAGATGGTCTTGTCATCCACGAGCTATTTGGAAAACTAAGAAAACGGATCGAAGAAGACCCCAAAACATTTTCTAAGCTCATCGAAAAATACTTTTTGGAAAATCCCCATGTCGTGCGCGTTACAATGGCTCCCGATCCCACCTTGGAAAAAAAAGAGAATGAAGAGGAGAAAAAGATCCTTCAGCGGATTCAAGAAGGGCTTTCTGAAAAAGAGAAGAAGACAATTGTAAAGCAAGCACAAGAGTTACAGAGCTTCCAAAAAAAGCAAGAAGAGGAGAGTCTTGAGTGCTTGCCTATGATCGGGCTTACAGATATTCCTTTGAATCCGCAAGATTTCCCGCTTAAAAAGGAAAAACATGGAAGTCTAAACGTCTACCATCACGACTGTTTTACCAATGAAATCCTCTACGCCACTCTCTACTATGACCTTCCTGCTATCGAAGTAGAAGACATTCCCTATCTTCGCCTTTTCTCCTCGCTCACAGCCAATCTAGGGATGGGTGGGAAACCCTATGAAAAAGCATTAGAGATCATGCACGGAAATCTAGGTGGTATCGGGGCCTCCATTACCATGCACCATGAGGCAAACGACTTTAGAAAATTTACCCCAGCCTTCTGCCTCAAGGCTAAAGCGCTGCATAGAAAAGCCTATGCGCTTTTTCCCATCATGCAAGAGATTACGGGCTCTCAGGATTTTACAGATAAAAAGCGCCTTAAAGAGCTGATTTTACAGTACCACACATCTCTTGCCCATGCGATCAATTCGAATGCACTACGCTATGCTTGGAACCTCTCAGCGGAAAATCTTAATGTTGCGTGTAAAATGAGCAGCCACCTGAATGGCCTGAGCTATTTTTACCTCTTAAAAGACCTTGCAGCTCATTTTGACGAGAGGGCTGATTTCCTGATCCATAAGCTTCAGGCATTTCAAAAGACACTCTTTTTACTTCCTAATGCAGATCTTGTTCTCTCCTGCAATCAGAAGATGTATGACATTTGCAAAGGACAAGACTTTTATGGATTTTCCCATCTACCGCAAAAACCCTGCACGAAGTGGAAGGGTGATTACCCTCTCATCACAGGCTCTCAGCAAGCTCGTATCATCGCCTCCCCTGTTGCCTTTATTGCTCAGGCAATGAACGCCATTTCTTATACACACCCTGATAGTCCCTCTCTGCTTCTTGCCCCTTCGATTATGGAGAATAACATTCTCCACAAACTCATCCGCGAAGTCGGAGGAGCCTATGGAGCAAGCTCAGGTTTTCATCCGATCAACGGTCAATTTTATTTTTACTCCTACCGCGACCCTAACATCCTATCAACATTGCAAGCTTTTGAAAAAGCGATCGAAACACTTGCTGCAGGCGATTTTTCAGAAGATAACCTCCGAGAGGCCAAGCTAGAAGTGATTCAGAACCTAGACACCCCAGTATCGCCAGGCAGCCGCGGTGACATGAGCTATGGGCGTTTGCGCAGCCATCTTACGCTTGCCATGAGAAAACGCTTTCGAGAAAACATTCTTTCTTCGACCAAAGAACAAGTTAAAAACGCTGTGCAAAACCACATCTTGAAAGCAAGGGAAGGTTCTTTTCCAGCTGTGTTTGCAGGCAAAGAGCTGATCGAGCGAGAGAATGAAAAGCTAAAGACAAGCGGGCTTGCTCCCTTCCATGCCACCTCCATCTAAGATGAGCAGCAGGGTTTATACACAACGGGACACTAGAAAATTTTTTGGGTCAGAAATCGGACAGCGTTGCTATGCGCAATTTTTCTCGCATCTTGCTTAGAAAGATTTAGCTCTTTATGCCAAAGAGAAAAAAGCTTGGGATAGGTCTCTGCACTATTAAACTCAGGAAAGTAAAGAACATCTTCTGGCTTGCGAAAATTCTCCGGAGCATCCTCAATACAAAAAAAGTCTGCACCAAGAGCTATCCCTTCTATTCCCACAATAGTGATGGCATGCTCTAGTTGCTTTGCTAAAAATTTCGTATCCGCAGCTCCCACCATATAACGGATAAGATTAAATCCGATCACCCCACCTCGACGTACTAGTTCCTTCGCAAGATCATCTGGCAAATTCCGCTGAAAATCAGCTACATAGCGGTAGTTGCTATGGCTTGCCATGACAGGAATATCAAGGCCTTTTTGGTCCACATATTCTAAGATTCCATAGGCAAGAGGGTCTGAAGTATGAGAAAAATCCACTCCAATTCTCTTCCCATCCAAAAAATCAAGCAGCCTCTTCCCATCCTCCTTCAGCCCCACCTTCGATAGATTTCCCCCACCAAAGCGGTTCTCCTCATTCCAAGTAAGACTTATGTAAATGGGTTTGGGCCCAGAAGAAAGCCGTTTTAGGCCAACGTCTAACTTTTCCCCCTCCTCGGAAAAACTAGAGGCATTTTCATAGGCAAAAAGAAGCCCTACCTGCTCACTCTGAATAGCGAGCTCCTCTTTTGTCTTTACATGGCGAAATAAAGTCTCATGCTTCTTTGGCAACTCTGAATAGATCGCACTTTGAGAGCTCCCAGATGCTGCTGATCCTCTGGCTGTAAAGGTAAAGGCAGCCATCGTTTGGACGCTCACGCCCCCTCTTTTAAGCTGGGG
Organism: uncultured bacterium; assembly: GCA_964496125.1. Classification (GTDB taxonomy): domain Bacteria; phylum Chlamydiota; class Chlamydiia; order Chlamydiales; family CAZBXE01; genus CAZBXE01. The sequence continues at coordinate 23,290 of CAZBXE010000002.1, forward strand.
ATAACTACAGCGAACAGCAGGGTCAAAAGGACCTCGCTTCTCGTCAGTCACCGCATAGAGAAGATAGTCGCAGTGGAAATCAATGATGTTCATTCTCTCTCCCAGAAGAAATCAAAATAAAGAAGCTTACGCCACTGTAACCTTTGGATCTAAATAGATATCTTGAATCGCATGCAAGATCTCTACTCCCTCTTTCATTGGCTTCTGGAACGCCTTTCGCCCTGAAATCAGTCCCATTCCACCTGCCCTTTTGTTGATCACAGCTGTACGCACCGCCTGCCCGAGATCATCCTCACCAGAAGCGCCGCCTGAATTAATCAGTCCCGCTCTACCTGCAAAACAGTTCAGCACCTGGTATCTGCAGAGGTCAATCGGATGATCTGTTGCAAGATCGCTATACATCTTGGGGGAAAATTTGCCAAACTTCTGCCCACCTTGATTCAGCGCCTGGTACCCTCCATTATTGACCGCCATCTTTTGCTTGATGATATCAGCACCAAGCGTTACACCGAGATAATTTGCTTGTCCTGTCAAGTCAGCACTCTCGTGATAATCCACACCTGCCACTTTGAAGCCAGAGTTACGAAGATAACACCAGAGGATACAAACAAGACCAAGCGAGTGTGCTTCATAGAAGGCCTCCCTGATATCTTGGATTTGTCTATCTGATTCCTGGGAACCAAAATAAATAGTCGCTCCAACACCGATAGCGCCCATATCAAACGCCTTATGAACATTTGCAAAGAGAACTTGGTCATACTTGTTAGGATAAGAGAGAAATTCGTTGTGATTGATCTTTACAATCAGAGGGATTTTATGGGCATACTGCCTTGCCACTATGCCAAGGCCACCTACTGTGGAAGCTACGGCATTACACCCCCCCTCTAGACCAAGTTTGATGATGTTTTCAGGATCAAAATAGATCGGATTGGGGGCAAACGAAGCGCCTGCTGAATGCTCCACTCCCTGGTCAACAGGAAGAATAGAAACATACCCTGTGCCTGCAAGCCTGCCGTGGTTAAAGAGTGTTTGCATATTGCGAAGAACAGCAGGAGATCGATCGCTTTTACTCAAGACGCGGTCAATAAAGTCAGGTCCCGGCAGCTGCAAGTCTGCTTTTTTCACCTTGTTACACGTGTAAGAAAGCAAATCTTTTGCTTCTTTGCCTAAAAGCTCTTCGACACCTTTATTTTTCACTGCTCTCTCCTCACTCAATAAATTCTTTGGAAGCTGCAGAATAAGCCTCAAGCCAAAAAAAAGCAAATTTCTTATAATAACCACATGTTCTACTCACTGTTTTACCTTGTTCTTGTCCTCCTCTGCATTAGCCTCGGGGCTGAGCTAAGAACCCCAGATTATTTTCTTACTGAAGGCATTGCCTTTCTTGCAGGTCTTGCCCTCTATGGAACAACTCTTGTTTTCCTTAGATTCTTTGCCAAATTACCCCCCCGATCCTACACACTCCATGGTGTCAACCTTGTTTTGCTTCTTTTTTTTATCTGTTACCACCTTATCCTAGGTTCCGATGCCTGGATGCTTTCCACCTTCGGACTCACTGCCCCTATTGTCCTTTTTTCCCTTGCTCTCTATTTTTTTGCGCTCAACTTCTATCACTCAAGGGCCAAGAATGCCTCTTATGCAAGAGCCCAGCTGCTGTTTCTCCTCCCCTTCACCCTTCCTTTTCTTCTTTTACGTGGGGCTGTAGACCTCTTCTCCTTACTCCCTCTTTCCCAAAAGGATAGCGAAATGGCAACAGCTTTTTTCTATCCCCTCTTTGCTTCTCTACTACTTTTTTTCCTTCCCTATGCATTCCAAAAAATCTGGAACTGCAAACCTCTTGCCGAAGGGCTGCTCAAGGAGAGACTGAAGAGGCTTTGTGAGAAAGCAGACTTTAAAGTTGCCTCGATGTGCACCTGGAGTATCATGGAAAATGCCCACACTGCAGCTATCTTAGGGGTGACCCCCAGATTTCGTTATGTTCTTTTTACCAAGAGACTACAGCAAGATTTTACAGACGATGAGATCGAAGCAATTTTGGCGCACGAAATTGGACACAGTAAATACCACCATCTCCTTCTCTATCCTTTCATCATTTTCGGCATGCTAATTGCTGGAGCCCTTCTCTTTCAAATTGTCAGTCCTACTCTAGAGCTTTTCTTTATAGAGCATAGACTCCCCTTCTATTTGCCTACTTTTTTTGTCCTTTATTCTCTCTTCTTAGCTTTCTACTTCCGCTTCATTTTCGGCTTTTTCTCCAGACAATTTGAAAGGCAAGCAGACCTTTATGTCATAGAACTTGGACTAAGTCCACACCATCTCATCAAAGCCTTAGACCACATCGGAGTGGTAAGTGGCGGCATCCACAAAGACCCGAACTGGCACCACTATAGCATCGAAAAAAGAATTGAGCAGCTTGAAAGGGCTATCGAAGATAAGTCCCTTGTAGGAAGACACAAGCGATGGGTTCAGTTCACCCTGGCCTGTTATTTTCTTATCGTAGGGATCGCTTGTCTGCTTCTTTTGCTGTTTTCTTGATTTATTTCAGAGGTAGACGGAAAAGGGGCAGATGAGCATAATTGCCTCTAGGAGATCTGTATGAGCGACGGTTTTAGAGATTATTTTGTAAAAAATAAAGAGAAAATTCTAGACGACTACCTGACTCTACTCAAATTCCCGAGCATCAGCGCAAAGCCTGAGCACAAAGATGATTGTAAAAAGTGCGTTTTGTGGCTGCAAAACTTTCTTCAAGGGATTGGCTTTGAAACAGAGCTTTGGGAAACAAAAGGTAATCCCATCCTCTTTGCCACAAACCTCAAGGCAAGCAAAAAGAAACCAACCCTCCTTATTTACAACCACTACGATGTGCAACCCATTGATCCTCTTAAAGAGTGGGTTTCCCCCCCTTTTACACCTGTCACACGAAATGGTGAAATTTATGCAAGGGGGGCAGCTGACAACAAAGGCCAGCTTTTCTACGTCCTACAATCCTTAAAAGCCTTCCACGAGCTTGGTGAAGAGCTTCCGATCAATCTTAAGCTTTGCATCGAAGGGGAAGAAGAGGTGGGAAGCCCCTCGCTTTCGAAAATACTCGAAGAGAAAAAAAAGGAACTCAAAGCAGACTATTTAGCCATTGTAGACGTCGGCATCCCTGATCCAGAGACACCAGCTGTCACGCTTGGTGTGCGCGGCCTTGTCACTTTCGATCTCGAGCTAACGGGGACAAACACCGACCTACACTCTGGATCCCATGGTGGGATTGTCTATAACCCCATTCACGCTCTCTTAGAGATGCTCGCATCGCTGCGCGATAAAAATGGATGTGTAACAATCCCCGGGTTTTATGATGATGTTGCCCCCATTGACGAGGTCTCAAAGAAATACATCAACTTCGCATTTGATGAAACGAAATACAAACAGCAATTCGAAGCAGAAGCGACAGGGGGAGAAAAAGAATTCTCTCCTATTGAAAGAGCCTGGATTCGTCCTACCCTGGAGATTAATGGAATTACAGGGGGCTACTCTGGAGAGGGGTTTAAAACGGTCATTCCTGCGAAAGCATCAGCTAAGATTTCCTGCCGTCTTGTTCCCAATCAAAGCCCAGAAGGGATTGCAAAACTCGTCAGTCATCACCTGTCGAAAATCGTACCCCCAGGGATTGTAGCCAAAGTAAAAATTCACCCTGGTGGTGGAAAGGCGGCACGAGTATCTCCCACATCAAAACTGACAAAAGCCTTTGCTAAAGCGTATGCTGACGTATTTGGAAAGGAGTGCCAGTACATTTTCGAAGGGGGCTCTATCCCGATTGTTACAGAACTTGCTGAAAAATCTGAAAGCGAAGCAATTCTTGTAGGACTTGGCCTTATTGATGATCAGATTCACGCGCCCAATGAACATTTTGGCACCCAGCGCCTAGAAAGAGGCTTTCATATCATGGTAAATACGTTTTTCAACCTATCCACAATATAAATTGAGGAGTTTCGCTCTATGAATAAGATCTTTCGTACCCGTAGTACCCTATCGCTTCTGACAGCTCTTTGGCTTCTTTGTGGCACGTTCACAAGTAGCTGTGCTGCCGCAAATGGACTTCCAGACATTACATCTGTTGCAAAAAAAGCGATGCCTGCTGTCGTCTTCATCCAGGTAAAAGGAAAAAAACCCGAGATGTACATGGGAAGGCAAAACCCTGGGCAGGGTGACTATGTGGACCCATTCGACTATTTCAGTGAAGATTTTTTTCAAAGATTTTTTGGAGCCCCCAGGGGCGCTCCCAGACAACCAAATGGGGGTGAAAGCCCCATTATAGGACAGGGATCAGGGTTTATCATCGATACAAATGGCCACATCCTGACAAACAACCACGTAGTGCGCGACTCTGACAGCATCAGTGTTACCTTAAATGACGGAAGAGAATTCCCAGCCAAAATCCTAGGCCAAGATCCAAACACTGACCTTGCCTTACTTAAGATCGAAGGCAAGGACCTCCCCTACCTACAGCTTGATGGGGTAGATGACCTAGAAGTAGGAGACTGGGTGATCGCCATAGGGAACCCGCTTGGCTTGCAAGCTTCTGTCACTGTGGGAGTCGTCAGCGCAAAAGGAAGAAATAACCTTTCTATTGGAGATACACTAGAAGATTACATCCAAACAGATGCAGCCATTAACCGAGGCAACTCGGGAGGCCCTCTCCTTAGCCTCAAGGGGAAAGTCGTAGGGATCAACACCGCGATTGCCACAAACACAGGCGGATACATGGGCATTGGATTTGCTATCCCAAGCACAATGGCAGAAAATGTCGTCAACCAGCTCCTTGCAAACGGAAAAGTGACAAGAGGATTCATGGGTGTGATCCTCCAAAAAATTGACCAAGAACTCGCCTTCTCCTTCGGCCTTACACGTCCCTTAGGAGCTCTTGTCGCAGAGGTTACGAAAAATTCCCCCGCAGAAAAAGCTGAGTTAAAACAAGGTGACATCATCATCAGCTACAATGGACAGCAAGTTGAAAACATTGGACAGCTACGGAATGCTATTTCGTTCATGAAGCCAGGAAGCAAAGTAAACTTACAAATTAAACGTGGTAAGGACACTATTTCTAAATCCGTAGAAATCGCCCCCTTCCCCCAGAAAACTGAGCAGGCTATTGCGGCAACCAGCATCATAGGAATAAGTGTAGGTACTGCTCTTGATGACAATAAACCTGGTCAACCCCTTGAAAAAGGTGTACAGGTCATCAAGGTTGAACCCGGGAGTCCAGCTGAAATGGCAGGCATCCGAAAAGGGGCAACTATCGTTTCCGTGAACCAAATCCCCGTCCAGACACCAGAGGAATTTTATTCCCTTATCCATGAATCAGAAGGTTCTGGGCGAGTTCTCTTGCTTGTAAAACAAGGAAATGTCATGAGGTATATATCACTTAGGATGGGGTAGATAGTGAGTATTCTTATACTCTCGACCAATAGCAAGAGCCAAGATACGTATTGGAAGCGTCATCTGCACTCTGGGTCCGAGGTGCACATTATCCACGAAGAATGGAAAGGGGGTGCCGGCAATTGGCTAGGCACCCTTTATGCTTTTGCGGAGGTGCAAAAAAAGCGAGATCTTTTGCGAGCCCTCCGAGAGGGCACTTCTGTCATCATCTACCACACTGCTGGCAAAGGGACAAGAATGTATCCCTTAACAGCGAGCGAAGGAGGAAATAAGTCAGCCGTCAGACTTACTGACAAGTGCACTCTGCTTGAAGCAGTCATCCGCCAAACCATGGCCCTAGAAAGTTCCCAAAAAGGGAGGTTGTCTGTTTTCTTAGGAGACCAAATCTTCTTACCCTCAAAGCCTATCGCTACACCTTCTCATCACGCTGAAATTTTCACTAAAAAAATCGACTTCCCTACAAAAGAGACCTGGCAAAAAGGCCACTTTGAGCAATATGGTCTGTTTGCCATAGACTCTGTAGGAAGGGCTCGGGAGATCAATAAGACAACGTACGAAAAGTTTGATGCTTACAGCAACAATAAAACGTTCGACTCTAGCCGGGGACTTGGTATAAGCCTTGGCTCCTTTACTCTCTCCTACGAAGCACTGTGTCTTGCCTTAGAAGTTTTTTCAAAAGAGCTAGCAGAAAAAAAAGGGCAAATGGATGTTGAGCCTTCCGTCTGGTTAGCTGCCTCGTTTGAAGAGACTCCTTACGTGGAGATGATGCAACAAAGCGGCCTTTTCCGAGGTGAGGAAAAAAAACACTATGCAAGGATGAAGCGCTATTTTGACATGTTGCCGGGGAAAAAAGAGAACTTTCTCGGCATGCTAGATATAGGACAAGATGCCTACTGGTGGGACTATGGAAATATTGAGTCGTACTACCAAAACCTCCTTAAACTTCTTAGTGATAGCGAAGAGGGAAAAGCCATGCGCGAATTCTTCCACCTCAAAAAGCAAGACGGCTCTGTCATCAGTAACTCAGAAATCGGCTCGGGGAGAGTAAGAAATTCTATTCTTTTTGGGGTAAAGGCAAAATCTCTAGATGTGGAAAATGCGGTCGTGATTAATGCAGAACTACCCTCCCTTGAAGGGAAAAACTTTCTTCTCTACAATGTCAAAGAAAAAAAGCCGCTCGTGATGAAAGAAAAGTCCGTGAGGGCCGATGCCCTGATCCAAGAGACACATATGCCGATCAAGACAAACCTTGGACGCGATAGCAAAAACGATTGGGAGGTGAAGCTCCCAGGCAACACTTTTACATATAAGGAAATTTTTAAACTTCTCTCTTCCCCTTAAACTCTTAAACCTATTGCTCATCCAGATCTTGTTTTTTTGTTAACAGAAAACAGTTGGAGCCAGTAAAAATCTTATACTTGCTGAACTTGCCTTCTTTCTGCAGCTGTTCCAACATGCTATGGATCCCAGCATAAGTGCTTAGGCCTTCGGGAATGTTTATTATAGCTTCATTCTTTGGGCCATTTACAAATTGGAAAACATCCTTTTGAAATTCTGCAAGTAGGCCCTTGTCCCTTTCCGCTCTCAGCTCTTTTAATACTTCAGGATCAAAAGGTTTTGTCCTTGTAAAGCACACATAACACTGTGTACTTCCAGGTCGGCCAGGTATTGGTTTGTCAAATTCAACAGTCACCGAAAAATCGTTTGGCATCGGATTTTTTGCGATGAAGGTGTCTATTATCTCGCCAGTCCCTGTGGCGGCATTTTTTAGAAGAAAAGCGCATTCCTTTGGGAAGTGCTGATTCATCCAAATCCGATAAGGACTATCTAGCCCTTTTGGGTCTTTCTTTTTGATCTCCTCTAACCGATTTTCGTGGAATTGCAAGAACCCCTTTCCCAGCAATTCGTAATCTATCTTAGGACTCACACTTATTATCCAGTTAATATCTTCTTGTAGTGTACCCTTTCTTTCAACCCACCTCTCAAACCTTAACTCAAAGCCAATTGCATTGTACTTTTTCTTCAATATCTCGTCTGCATTAAACATGTCCTTCAATTTCTCTCTTACTGCTTCATTTTCTAAGGCAGTAAATAAAGGCGTGTGCATGCGTTGCTGGTACGACTCCTGCGACCCACCAGAAGGATATTGCCCAGCTTTCAAAGCCTTAAAAATCATTTCGACACTCTCCTCTTCGGCTTTTGTTAAGTTTCGAGGGGCCTGGGTTGGCTTTGGCTGCTTTACAGGAATCTCCGGCTGAACACCAAGAGACCTCATCATATCCTGCTGATTGGCGGTTTGCATGGACTCTGGACCTTTCTGCTCCACCACTTGTAGATTCAATCCCATACTACCATCATCGAGAGTGCAATTCGATATCTTAAGACCCGTTTTTTTCGTTTTCTTCCACAATTCTAAGAACACTGTTTGCGTCGTAGTCTCACTAAACAAAGAATGCAAATGGGTTCCTTCTGTAAGTGTGACAGATGGATTTTCTCCTAGACTCTTGAAAACCAATAGGATTGCGCTTTGAAACTTTTCCATCTGCTCCTGTTTATCGTGTATTGGTTCCCGATTGGTTATAGGAGATGAAGATTTTGGCATGCTAGTCTCTGTAAATAACCTCGCCACATCGCTAAGAGCTTCAAAATACAGCTGCTCATTCTCGTTCGCCTTACTTTCTGTTGAACTAGGCACCTCATCGGGAGAATCAGGGAATTTGCTTAAAGAAACAAGCGTGGAAGCCTGACCAGCAGGATTTATATGACCTCCTGATGAGGCGGGAGCTACGGCTGGATCCGTTTTTGTGACGCGCCTTAAATTGGTGCGAACCTGGACTATTTTCTCTTCAGCTTTAGACTCGTCTTTATCTTGATGTTCTTTAGGGGGACTCTTTTCAGGTCCACGTGATAATAATTCGTCTCCAATAGGTTTGTCGTTGTTAGATGGATCACTACGTGGCGGCTTCATCGTAGGTATCGTTGATGTTGGGTTTTCCGGAGAGCTAGACCCAGGACTTGGAAAATGGATAAGCAGATCTACTATCTTTTTTTGTTTTGCAGAAAGATCTTCCTTTTTCATCTTTCCAAATTGCATTGTTACAGATACGCTTTTCCCCTTTTCATTTGTGCCAGAAACCTTAACGCCCACAATCCTATTTGTAAACCACGTCTTTTTTAGTTTTACCTGAGCGTTCTCAGAAAAGCTAGAATGTTCCAGCAAAGGAAGAAGCTCAGTCCTTATATCATTTAAAGCTTGTGCCATAGAGCCGTATCTGTCAATAACCTTAGAATCTAGGGTAACTTGATATAGGTGTCCGCTAATTTCTATGATCCCTTTGCGCCCCTTTCTCCCATTTACATCCACTTCTTTGCTTGTGTTAGACACCCCTAACCACGAAATCTGCGCGTTATCGCCCGAACCTGTGAGTAATGTTATGGAGTTCATCTACTCTCCCTTGAATCGAATCGACGATATTCATCCTGCCCTATTATAGAACAAATGCGAAAAATTAGTTTAAAAAACCACAAACTAATCATTAAGTTGCTAATTTTTAACATACTAAAAAAACAATAATAGTGTGTTACTTGGGGCTCGCTATCGCTTGACACATGGGCTATACACAAATTAACTAAAGACTAGAGTTTGAAAGGAATTTTTGGAAAGCAGGAGAGAGACGTACCGGATCAAACTCCTTTCTGGCAAGCGTCTTTGCTATATCGCCAAGACCTTCATTCACAGCACATTGCAGCCACCCAACGGCAGGCAGTTCTTGCCCCATTTGTGCATGGGCCATCGCATTATTAACCGCTGTCTCCGCAGAAGGGGTAGCCTCATGAACCCTTTTCCCCACATCCGCTGCTTCTTGCCAGAAATGAAGAGCAAGGGCTGTTTTCTGCAGAAGCACAAGGCCTTGAATACTTAAATATTTCTGCACGGGATGCAAAAGCTCGTAACTTGCCTCCTCACGCCCTTCTTGATAGGCAATACGAGCCAAATCCTCAGTGGCCTTTACAAAAATCACGCCCCGTTTCGTTTCCTCTCTAATTTTTGAAAGCTTATGCCGTGCAAGCTCTTTGCTCCCTTCCATGAAATCTCTTCGCGCCTCCCCTAAGAGCTGCTGCATTCTGGGCTCCAAATCAGCTGGGGAGACAACTCCAAACTCTCTCCACATCTTAAAGCTTTCAAAAGCAAAAAGAGTAAAGAGCACGCCAGGCACAATTTGTTGAAGAAGTAGAAAACAAATCGCAAATCCCACAGAAAAAATAAAACTCGATAGATAAGAATAACGCATTCCCTTGAAGCCGAACACCCCTTCCAAAATAATCCCTACAAGGCGTCCCCCATCTAAGGGGACTACAGGCAAGAGATTCACAAGTGTCCAGAAAAAGTTGACCGAAACACTGACTTGAAAAGCATACGTCAGCGCTAAAGGGAGAGAGGGAAACTTTAAGAGAACATAAGACGAAAGCACAAAAAGAACAAACCCCGCTGCCGGCCCATTGACAACAATCAAAAACTCCTTCGGCAAAGACAATCTCCCTCCCTCGCGGAGGGTAAGCCCACCATATCCCATCAATTCAACAGTCGCTCGCTGTCCAAAAAAAGTAGCCGTGAGCGCATGCCCCATCTCATGTACAAGAAGGGACACGATAATTACGATCAGCCAGAGAAACGCCTCCAAAGGAGACCCTCCACTCCCAAGGAGCGACAGAAGTCCCGCCATCAGCCAGAAGATGGGGTGAATATGGATGGGGATTCTCGAAGGGATCCGGATCATTTCTTTCTCACAAGCTGTTCTACTGTTTTTCCAATCAAGGCTGGGTTCTCAGCAATCACAACCCCTGCCTTTTTTAAAGCTTCTATTTTATGGGCAGCACTTCCCTCACTTGCAGACATAATAGCGCCTGCATGGCCCATTCTCTTCCCTGGGGGAGCTGTACGGCCTGCGATAAAGGCAACAACTGGCTTTGTACAGTGCTTGCCAATCCACAAAGCTGCCTCCTCTTCTGCCACACCGCCAATTTCTCCAATCAATAAAATCGCCTCCGTCTCAGGATCTTTTTCAAAAAGTTCAAGCACATCCACAAAACTCGTCCCATTCAGAGGATCGCCGCCAATTCCCACGCATGTCGATTGCCCGAGATCAAGCTTGGTTGTTTGCCATACCGCCTCATAGGTAAGCGTCCCGGAGCGAGAGACGATACCGATCCTTCCCTTCTTGTGGATGTATCCTGGCATAATCCCCATCTTGCATTCATCTGGCGTGATGATCCCAGGACAATTGGGCCCAATCAGACGGATCCTTTTATTCTGCTGCATTGTCGTTTTTACATCCAGCATATCCCGAACAGGAATGCCTTCCGTAATGCAAATAATCAGAGGAATCTCGGCATCAAAGGCTTCTAGAATCGCATCGGCAGCATACGCAGGGGGCACGAAAATCATTGTGGCATTGCAGCCTGTTTCTTCCACAGCCTCTAGAACAGTATCAAAAATCGGCAGATGAAAAATCTCTTCTCCCCCCTTGCCAGGTGTGACTCCACCTACCATGTGCGTACCATATTTTACGCACATCTCCGTGTGAAAGCGGCCAGCCTTTCCAGTAATTCCTTGCGTGATCACCTTCGTATTTTTATTGACCAGAATAGACACTAGGTGGCCTCCATTGCCTTTTCGGCAGCTTCCGCAAGGTCGCCTGCAAAGCTGATCTTTAACCCTGACTCGGCAAGTTTGCGTCTTCCCTCCTCCACATTCGTTCCCTCCATTCTCACGACAAGGGGAAGGGACTGCCCTTTGGAGAACGCTAGCAGAATACCCTCTGCTATCGTTTCGCAATTCATAATGCCCCCAAAGATGTTCACTAAGATCACGCGCACATCCGGATCTGCCAGAATAAGCTGTAAACCCACAGCAATTTTCTCACACGTCGCGCTTCCACCTACATCCAAAAAGTTGGCTGGACTTCCCCCATAGAGCTTTATCATATCCATTGTTGCCATCGCAAGACCTGCTCCATTCACCATGCACCCAATATTTCCCTCAAGAGAAACATAAGCAATACCTTCTCTTCGTGCGATCACCTCCGAGGGACTCTGCTGTGTTGGATCGTAAAACTGCTTAAACTCTGGATGACGGTAGAGAGCGCTATCATCGATTGCCATCTTGGCATCCAAAGCGAGTAACTCTTTGTTCTTTGTCAAAACCAGGGGGTTGATCTCAAGCAAAGAGGCATCTTTCTCGGCAAAAACTAAAGCAAAGGCACGCGCAATCTCCTCCCCCTGCCTTGCGACATCCCCTTCCCAACCCATGAACTTCAAAAGACGCGTCAACTCAAACTGGCGAAGAGTCCCATCCAAGCGAATAGGCAAGCGAAGAATTTGATCAGGAGAGGTTTTTGCTACCTCTTCAATATCCATGCCCCCCATCGGGGAGGCAAGCAGCATGGCTTTAGCCTCTTTCCGATCGATCAAAGCGCCGAGGTAGTATTCTTTGAGAATCGGTGTTGGCATGGCAAGTGTCAATTTTTTTGCAACAAGACCACGAGGACCTGTCTGCGCATTGACAAGCTTAAACCCAAGCATCCCCTTAGCCGTCCGTGCAATCTCCTCTCGCCCCTTAACTATTTGCACCCCGCCCGCCTTTCCGCGTCCACCCGCATGAACCTGCGCTTTAATCACCGCACGATCAAGACCTAGATGTAGGATAGCTTCCTCAATCTGCTTCTCATTCTCGACTACTGTAAAAAAATCTGTAGGAATACCATGACTTTTCAACACCAATTTCGCTTGATATTCATGCAAATACATTGCCTACCGCCCAGCCCAACCTTTCTGTATAATTGGATAGTGTGGTAGACTGCCCATTCAAATCAACTTGAAAAAAGGAAGAAAAGCGTGGTTTTTGGTTTTTTTAAATCGGGAGTGGAAAAGCTAAAAAAAGCCCTCTCTACAACACGTTCTTTTTTTGCGAGCCGCATTGCTACCCTTTTTAGCAGAGGAAAGCTCGACGAAGAGACACTAGACCAGCTGGAACAAACCTTTTATGAGGCGGACCTCGGTGTTGAAACAGCAACCGAGCTCACAAAAAAAATCCAAAACGCCTTTGCCAAAAACCCCAAACTCACAAGTGAAGAGCTCCTCCAGATCGTAAGATCGGACCTTGAAGCCCTTCTACTAGAGAACCAAACCCCAGTGGATGAGGCCATAAGACAAAAGCCCAAGGTGGTCTTAATTATCGGGGTCAATGGAAATGGGAAGACGACCACGATTGCAAAACTTGCTAAACGGTATAAAGACGCCGGCAAACAGGTAATGCTAGCTGCAGCTGATACCTTTAGGGCAGCAGCTATTGAACAGCTAACCCTCTGGGCAGAAAGACTTTCCATCCCTATTGTTAAGGGAGCACCAGGGGGAGATCCCGCAGCGGTTGCCTTTGACGCCATAGCCTCTGCCAAAGCCAAAGGGGTAGATGTACTCTTGATTGATACTGCTGGGCGTCTGCATACTAAAACAAGTCTTATGCAAGAGCTTGCGAAAATCCGCGCCATTTGTCAAAAGTCTTTAGAAGGCGCTCCCCATGAAACCTATCTTATTCTTGATGCCAATACAGGACAAAACGGCATAGACCAAGCAAAAACCTTCCACGAAACCCTCCCCTTGACTGGGCTCATACTGACAAAATTGGACAGCACTGCCAAGGGCGGAATCGTCATTCGGATCCATCAAAACCTAAAAGTTCCTATTAGCTACGTGGGACTTGGAGAAGGGATTGATGATTTGCAACCATTTGACCCCAAAGCATTTATCTCAGCTCTATTCGATTCTTGACATCCATCCCCCCCCTTGCGGTAGAATGAGGTTAGGGCCAGGTTTCTTAAAGAAACTTAAAAGCCCCCAAAAGGAGGAGTTGTATGGGTTATGCTCACAATATCTCTCTCCACAAAACGGTTCTTATTTTGGTCGCATGTCTCCTACTCCTAGGAGAAGACGCAAATGCAAGGGGTCCCAATCTCTATGATCGGATGACACAAGGGACCCTCTATAAAGACAAAGGCTATAGCACTTCCGGCTATTACAGAAATGGGCGATTCAACACACCCTATAATACCAGAAGCTACTACTTTGACTCGTATAACCCTAAGTATCCTCACCTTTACCCAAGAGCTTTGGAACACCCCTATTACTACAAGCAGCAGTTTGGCTATCCTTACTATGAAGGAAAAGGGGAACAAGGTTCTTCTAACGTTTCTGAACCATCAAAGAAATCAAGTAACCAATAATTCTTTAGCTAAGGGAGGAAAATAGCATGAAAAGGCCTAAATTTATTACTCTACTATGCGTCAGTGCACTTTGTGTCTCTGGGGCAGCCTATGCCGATATGTACAACAACTCGCCTATGGGCACGCAAAACCCAGAAATGATGAAAAGCAAGAGCGTAAACTCACCCAAACAAAACACAGCTCGTACACGTGGGGAAATCTCCACCGATAGCAACAAATCAAGCCGTTTTGAGACATCAAAACACTACAAAAATGACAGAAGAGCTTCCAATATGGACAGGGCAAAAAATGGGCAAATGTCTACCAATCTAAACCGAGACAACCAGGAAAGACAAAACGATAACTCGTGGTGGAACTGGAGCAGCAACTAGAAAAGCAAGAGGGCAAGGCTACTCCCTTGCCCTCTCTTTACATTTTGGAGGAAATCATGAAAGTGATAAAGACTCTTTTGTTTTTCTGTCTTGTTTCATCGCAGGTCTCTTACGGAGAGTACCAGCCCGTGTACAGGCCAAATGCTAACCCAAGTCGGCCGTATCAGACACCAATGCCTACAGAACCAGACGTGACTCCCTATCAGCAACGTTCATCATCAAGCGGCATCGAGATTACGCCGAAACCGAATCCTTACAACGAAAATAGGAACTCCATCGACATCGATACAACCTGGGAGGATGAGTTTTAGTTGTTTTTTAGACTCTAAAAGGAGGGTATTTTTATGGATATCTCGCGAACTTTAAGCGGTGTTGGCATAGGTTCTGCACTGCTCATGGGCTCTCTCTTTACACCACAAGAGGCAAAAGGCGTAGAAAGACCGGATGGAGTCCGTGCCGAGCAAGCCGGCGTGTCTTTCTATGTAGGCCCAAGCTATGGCTATGGTTACTATGGCTATCCTAGCTACTATCATAGACCCTACTACAACAATGGCTATTATTATTACCCTTATCGAAGAGGGTACTACTACAGGCCTTACTATCGCGATGGCTACTATCGAAGAGGCTGGGGCGGTGGTTTTGGTCTCTATTTTAGATAAAGTAAAAGCCCCAGGGCTATATCCCTGGGGCAATTTTTAAAAAGGAGATCTATGAACCTATCCGGATATTACACCTGGTTCTTTTTGAGTCTTTTTTCTCTAGCTGTTTGTTCATTCCTTAGGCTGCTTTTTAAGCAAGCCCAGCGAACCAAACAAACAGCTAGAGAAAAAATCCTTCAAAAATACCAACAGGTGGAATATCCGGATAGGTTCATGAATAACGTGCAAACCCTAGCCTTTGGCCTTCTGCTCATCAGTGCAACAGCTCTGCAAGCGACAAGCTCTAGGGAACGAATCGGCGTCTCCTATTATACAGGTCCTGGGTATCGCTACGAAGGAACCTATAGCTATCCGGGGACAGAATACAGAAGAGGCTACCCTACCTGGGGATATGGCCCTTACTATAACTACAACTACTACCCCTACAACGACAGCGCTTATACCTATCAGGGTCGCATTCACTATCGACACGGCTACAAAGGATATGGAAGCTACAATAACTTTAACCAAGGGAACCGTTGATTCCTTTGAGCAGCGATGAACCTATCTGAATAAATATTCTAGATGATACAGTCTTTTGTCATAAACCCATGTGTGGTTAATAATGATTGCCAAGAGACAGATAGGCAAAAAGATTTTACAACTCTCACGGATGAGCAATGGACTGTTATTCAAAGTCTTATGGACTGGGAGCCTTCACTGGAAAGAGGCAAATCGCGCGCTAAGTGGACGTGCCTCCTGATAGAAGTTTCTATGCTGCTAGGGCGACAGCGCATCAATGGCTTTTACAATGGCAACACCTCGGATTTTTTGATAGAGTTTTAAGTGGCCTTCTGCAAATTGCAGTCCAAAAAAAAAGAAGAGGTGGATCATGGCTATACACAAATAAGCTGAAAAGTTGGGAATATGCCAAGGAGGCGCTCTCAATTTTTGCAAGCTTAGCGTCGCCGAAGAAGCTAAGGTTAAAAACCTTAGCAATGCAGGCGGGCAAAAATTGAGAGCTAGCCCGACGCAGGCAGAAACCAACTTTTCAGCTTATTTGTGTATATACTCGAAAATTACAAATTTTAGGCCTATCCTGCCGCAGCGTCAGCTGCGATCCTGCCGCGAAGTCTCTTGGCGATCCTGTTTCTATTTGAAAACATAAGAAGCAGATACAAGTTTGATGCGGGCCCTAATGTGTTTTAAAATGAGCTCTGCGATCTGCTTTCCTACGACTTGCTCCATCCCAGAAAAGCCAGGCGATGAATTTGCCTCACAAACCGCAAATCCCTTTTTACCAAAGAGCAGATCTATGCCTGCTACCTCTAATCCTAAAATACGTGCCGTTTGCACACCAAGCTCTCTCACCTCCTCCGAAACAGGAAAAGGCTCTACGCTTCCCCCCATTGAGAAGTTTGCCTTAAAGCTTGTCTTTGACTTTCTCAGCATGCACCCAGCAACTGTGTCCCCAATCACAAATACACGCACATCTCTACCAAAACTTGTTTCAATAAACTCTTGCAAGATCATATTTGCCTGCGAATTAAAGCTATGGACAAGACGAATGACATCCCAAAACCGATCTTCTGTCTCACAAAGAAAAACCCCAGCTCCCCTCGTGCCCGTAATATTCTTTATCACCAGGGGAAAGCCTATTTCCTCTCGTACCCTCTCAATACTCGGCGGAAAATTTAAATACATCGTTTTCGGATGAGGAAGAGCACTTTTTGTAAGCAGCTGGGCCATTCTTAGCTTATCTTTTGTATTCTCAATCGAACGGGACGAGTTGCAACAATACACCCCCTGATTTTCCAACTGCCGAAGCAGAGAAAGGCCTAAAAAGCTTGTCTCACTTCCGGTGCGTTGCAAAATAAAATCAGGAAGAGGTTCACTCTTACCCCGGATTATGATGGTTTCCTTGTTTTCTTGTGCCGTCACAAGATCAAACTCCTCAGGTGCGTACGCCTTCAAATCGATTCCGAGGTGAGAGGCTGCTTCCAATAGCCTTAAGATGCTGTATTGGTCTTCTGTTAGCTCACTCTGCCTTCTTTTGGAGAGGATAAAGCCCTTCATTTAGCGACTTGAAAGGTAACTTGGAAAGAGGTTGCTGGAAACAGGAAGGCTAGCCTTTTCTCATAAAAACGCGGGAAGAGATTGGCAAGAAACCCGATGCCAATCGCGCATGTGAAGTCATCAAAATAAATCTTCTTGTCCGCATAGACAAAATCTGTCTGATAGAATTTATTGCCCTGCAAAAAATAATCAAATGATTGGAACGAGAACATATGGCAGTGCTCAAAATGGCGGTATGCCTCAAACCAAGTATAGTGGGGGGTTTCGAGAAAAACCTTGCCCCCAGGTTTGATAATCCTATTCATCTCTTCTAAGGTTTTTACTGTATCAGGAAGATGCTCAATCACATGCTGACACACAATCAGATCGTAGGAATTATCAGGGATAGGCCATGGAAACTTTGTCAAGTCGTGATCAATGTCAAGCTGCTGCTCTTTTGCAAATTTGCTTGTCACTCTTCTATCAATCCCAACAGCCCCCATGGTCTTACGAAAACCACACCCTACATCGAGGATTTTCTTGCCTCGAAACTCTTCTAACAACCTAGCTTTTGTTTTTTTAGCATTCGGAAAAAGACGCATCATCACTCCACTGTAACAGATTTGGCGAGATTTCTTGGTTGGTCTATGTCCTCACCCCTTTCTTTTGCTACATAGTAGGCAAACAACTGAGTTATAATGGTGATGAGAATAGGAGCAAGTTCATCGATTGTCGAGGGAACAAACACAACATCATCGGCAATCTTTTCAAGACCCTTCTGCCCCTCTTCTGCACATGCAATGATAGGACCATTTCTTGCCTTGACCTCCAGGAGGTTGCTTAGCATCTTTTGGTAGGTGGTCTTATTTGCAACCAAAGCAACAGTTAGGCATTCAGGGCTGATGAGAGCAATCGGTCCGTGCTTCATCTCTCCTGCTGGGTAGGCATTGGCATTGATGTAGGAGATCTCTTTTAATTTAAGCGCTCCCTCAAGAGAGGTGGGAAACATGTAGCGTCTACCGAGGTAGAAACAGTTTTGGAAATGCGCATACTTTTTTGCAAGAGATTCAATCTGAGAAGCCTTTTTTAGCACTTCTTCCACTTGATGAGGTAGCTTTTCCATAGCCTTGATAAAGGCAACGCCTTCTGCCTTATCCATATGGCGCATTCTTGCCATCATGAGGGCAAACAAGGTAAGCACCACTACCTGGCTTGTAAACGCCTTTGTAGACGCCACACCAATCTCAGGGCCTGCCTTTAAATAGATTGTATAATCCGACTCCCTTGTAATCGCTGAGCCATACACGTTGCAAACAGCAAGCACACGAGCTCCTTTTGCCTTAAGCTCCTGCACAGCTGCAAGCGTATCGGCCGTTTCCCCCGACTGGCTAATAGCTATGACCAGGGTTCCCCTCGGCACTACAGGGTTCTTGTAGCGATATTCAGAGGAAATATGCACCTGCGTAGGAATACGTGCCAAATCTTCAAGCATGTCACCTGCAATGAGACCGGCATGCCAAGATGTTCCACAAGCAATCAGCACAATCCGCTCCACAGAAAGCAGATTTCCTATATCGGAGGTAAGCTCTTCAAACGTAGCCGTACCAAACTCTTCTATAAAACGCCCCAACAAGGCAGAGCGAATAGAATCCGGTTGGTCATAAATCTCTTTTAAGGTGTAGTGGGGAAACTCTCCCTTAGAGATAAGAACCTCTTTCAAATCCATGATTTCAGAATTCTTCTCTATGCGCCCTAAATCCAGATCGAAAAATTCTTGCTCTCGTGCCTTTATAACACCAATCTCTCCATTTCTTAAAAATAAAACTTCATTTGTGTGCTCAGCAAATGCCTTTGGATCAGAGGAGACAAACGCTTCTCCCTTGCCAATACCCACAGTCATGGGCGCGTTGTGGGCAAAAACGATGATCTGCTCTGGAAAATCTTTATGGATCAGGGAAAAGGCGTATGAGCCCTGCAACAAGGGGATTGTAAGTCGTACAGCTTCTAGGATATCGCCCTTATAGTGGTAACCAAGGAGCTTAGCTACAACCTCCGTATCGGTCTCGGTTGTGCAGTGCACGCCCCTTTCTTCCAAAAATTTACGGAGAGCTTCAAAATTCTCCACAATACCGTTATGCACAAGCGCAAGCTTTTCATCTGCATCAAAATGAGGATGCGCGTTATTTTCTGTAGGCCTGCCGTGGGTTGCCCATCTTGTGTGGGCAATGGCAACATCAAAATCACCCTTAATTTTTGTGATTTCTGGCTCAATCACTGAGATTTTTCCAGGCTTTTTACAAAAAACAATCGTAGAAGGCCTAAGTCCGGCTACACCAGCTGAGTCGTAACCGCGGTATTCTAGCTTTTTAAGCCCTTTGACTGCCTTCTGGATGGCATGTCCCTTGCCGATGTACCCAAAAATCCCGCACATAGCTACACTCCGATCTCTCTGCGAACTGCCTCCGCAACCACAAGAGAGAGCATCTCTACCTGTTTTTTATTCATCCCCTCCACCATAACACGGCAAAGCATTTCCGTGCCAGAATAGCGCACAAGCACACGTCCTTTATCCTTGAGAAGCTCTTCTGCTTTTTTAATCGCTGACTGAACGAGCTCTACAGACTCTAAAGCAGGCTTACTCTTTACAACCACGTTCACAATGCACTGCGGAGCCCTTTTAATAAAGGAGGCAAGCTCAGAAAGGGACTGGCCGGTTTCCACCATAATGCGAAGCACCTGCAATGCGGACACCAAACCATCTCCTGTTGTATTATGCTCGAGGAAAATGATATGACCACTTTGCTCCCCTCCTAGGACGGCGCCTTGTTTCAGCATCTCCTGAATCACATACCTATCCCCTACCTTGGATGAGAACACCTGAATGCCAAGCTTTGTGAGCGCTTCAGTCAGTCCAAAATTTGCCATAATAGTCGTAACCACTTTGCCATCAAGAAGAACGCCCTTTTGATGCATATCTCTTGCACAGATCGCAAGAATGGTATCACCATCGATGATCTGCGCCAACTCATCAACCATAATCACGCGGTCTCCATCGCCATCTAAGGCAATACCCACATCTGCGTGGTGGTCAATCACCCCTTTTTGCACCATTTCTGGATGCAGCGAGCCGCAGTCTAAGTTGATATTAAGCCCGTTTGGGGTAGTGCCATAAACAAAAACCTGGGCATCAAGTTCTTGCAGCACAAGAGGCGCTACCTTGTAGGCTGCCCCGTTGCTACAGTCAAGGGCTACTTTTAAATTCCGCAGCGACTTTTGCCTTGGAAAAGTCGCCTTTACATACTCAATATACCTCCCATCAGCATCGTGCACTCTTGTGTTTCGGCCAATATTCTCATTCAAAGGAAGGCTGTGGAGGTAGTTTTTTTGTTCAATAATTTTTTCAATTTCTTCTTCCACAGAATCGGGCAACTTAAAACCTTCTGAGGAGAAGAACTTAATCCCGTTATCGTAATAGGGGTTATGGGAGGCGGAAATCATAATCCCCGCATCAGCCCGATATGCCCTTGTGATAAAAGAAATCCCAGGTGTTGGAAAGGGTCCTACCATCAGCGTATCGATTCCCATGGAGCAGAGGCCAGCGATTAAGGCGTTTTCAAACATGTAGCAAGACAGTCTTGTGTCTTTTCCCACAACCACGCGGTGCTTGCCATCATGTTTTCGAAAGAGAAGACCAGCAGCGCGTCCTAAGGCAAGAGCAGTTTCTACAGTCATGGGGTAGTGATTTGCCTTTCCTCTTACACCATCCGTACCAAAAATTTTCTCCTGTTTTCCCCTTTCCCCATGTGCCGTGCTCGTCATTTTTGCCCCCTTTTTCTAAATATCCGAAAAGATACCAATTTGAATCTTTTGCAACAACGTGTTGGTGTTATCTTGACGAAAATACTCCTTTTCGTGACGATTAATAGATAAAGTCCTATGACCCACTTTGGAGCCCACCACCTTGACAAAAGAGAGAATTCATCCCACGAAGGGAGAATCGATTGACGAAAACGCAATCGATTCTGATGCCCTAAACGTAGTAGACACCTTACAGAAAGCAGGCTATACAGCCTATATTGTGGGAGGCTGTGTACGAGACCTACTCCTCCACCAGAAACCAAAAGACTTCGACATCTCCACAAACGCCATGCCTCACGAAATTAAAAAACTCTTCAAGAGAAGCTGCCTTCTCATTGGGCGCAGGTTTCGTCTTGCCCATCTTCGCTTTGGAAAAAAGGTCATCGAAGTATCAACCTTTCGATCAGGGGGCAATGAAGGGGAGCTCATCATCCGCGATAACGAGTGGGGAACCGAGAAAGAAGATGTCCTTAGGCGCGACTTTACCATCAACGGTCTGCTCTACGATCCCTCCACAAAAGAAATTATTGATTATGTAGGCGGTGTAAACGACATCCGAAAGAAGCTGCTGACCACCATCGGCGACCCGATCACTAGGTTTAGGCAAGACCCCGTGCGGATGATCCGCCTGATCAAGTTCCAAGCAAGACTTGGCTTTACTATTGAACCAAAAACCCTTCATGCCCTCAAAAAATGTGGCGATGAAATCATCAAGAGCGCACCTGCTAGGCTCTTAGAAGAAGTGCTACGTATGCTTGAGTCAGGCTCTTCCTCTCCCTTTTTCCGCCTGATGGTCGAACATGAACTTCTCGAACACCTCTTTCCCGCCTTTGATCGTTTCCTACGAGATAAGCATGGAGAGGAAATCTTTAAGTATCTGACCGCTGCCGATGCTCTTACAAAAGAAAGCGAAGCGGGGTATCTAGATAGAGCGTGCCTTGTGGCCTGTCTTTTCTTCCCTATATTAGAACAAGAGCTTGATATTCAATATATTCAGCATGATACTATACCTCATACGGGCGAGATACAGGACCTAGCTGTTGCCCTAATCGACGGTGTCGAGAGCACCTCCTTTTTTCAGTTCCCAAAAAAGCTTCGCGCTTCTCTCATCTTTATCTTATCCACCCAGTTTCGACTGATTCCTATGAAAGGACAACAGAAGTTAAGAACGCGCTTTATGGGGCATGAGGAGTTTGCCTCTGCGCTTCGTTTCCTTGAGATAAGGGCTCTGGCGGATGAGACTATAAAACCCCACTATGAAGAGTGGCAAAAAGCCTATGAATCGCAAGCGCCGTCCTCAACCGAAGAGAGGCGCCCACCTTCCCACCGCCGGCGCAGGGGACGCCGCCCGGCCTAGTAATAGCCAGGGTTTGTATAGAGAATGGGCGCAGCCCCACGGTAAATCTTATCAAGGATGGTATACATCTCTTGGTCTTGTACGGATAACATTTTCAAATTTTCTCTCCCCACGACAAGATCTCCCTTGTATTCCTTAAATCGATTATTGCTATTGGCCTCAAAGTAGAAATTACTCATTTCCGCAAAGTACTCGGCAGGATCAACGGCCGCATAGGCATCTTCAGAGAACTTCCATCCCTCCAATTCTTCTCCATATTCCCGCATTTTTTGTTTGTAAAGAACCTGGACTCTTGCCCTTACGTTTTTGGGAACAGTAGTATAATCAATCAAATGAGCAAGCTCATGTGAGGAGGTGGTCCCAAGAGCCTCTCCCTCACGGACTGACTCAACCTCCGTCCACCCCCAAAGTCGCTCCTCTCCTATAAACACGTTTTTTGATTCTCTGGAATGGGCATAGAGTCCATATGTGTCGGTTCCCGCGCTGGCGCAGAGGATTTGATGCTTCTGACATTCATCTGTGAAATGTGTCTCACTTGGTACGATAATCACCTTCCCTTTAGACTCAAGAAGGGTACTACTGAGCTCACTATTATTTTCAATCATTTTTGAAAACACGCGAACAAGTTCAGCATGAGCCTGAGTTCTTCTGTAGGGAGGTAAATCAGGATTCTGGATCATCATAACGGCTGTAAAAAGAGCTAGCTCTTTGCTGTTTAAGACTTTTGCCATCTTCTCCCGAAATTCGGGACTGTCTTTTGCTTGAAGGGCCTCAATGACTTGAGGGTGGCTAAAAATCCTTCGTTCTAACACTTCCACCATGTGCTTTTCTAACTTCTCCTCCGAAAGCAAGTAAGACCACCTTGAATCGGCATAGCGAACTAAATCGGGCAGAATGGTGTTCATCTGTAGCATGCTTTCATCAAGCTGGATATCGATTCCCAATTCCTCTAGTTTTTTCCAAGGTGCTTCATCATGAAAGGCAATATCTTTCCATTCACCCGTCCATGCCCACTGCTGCAGCTTATCCAGAATAAACTGTGTTTTCTCATCTCTTTTCACCCACTCACCAACATAGGCTCCAGTAATCTCTAGGAGTTCTGGTTTTGTAAAACTTTCAACCCAGCCCCTTACTTGCTCGTAATAGGCTGTCTCAAAAAACACATCGAGATCTCCCTCTAAACTGGCACCCTCTTTTGACTCGTAGAATGAAACAGCTGACAAGAAATGAGAGATTTGTTTTTGGATGCTTTCTGGATGACTTGAAGAAAATTGGCAAGCGCCCCCCACACTTTGTTCAAAAGCTTTGATTCGCTCCTCTGTAGGTGCATGCCTCAGAATAATTGCCATCAGCTGCAAGGCAGGATAGTTGACAAAAAGGCTTTCTTCTACAGCCGTCTCAGCAAGTCTAAAGGCATTTTCGTAATCAGGTGTCTCTTGGGAAAGAGCTTCTGTAGCCAACGCAAGGCAAGAGAGAGGAAACATTCTTGTCTTTTCACCCCCCCCCATTTGGGCCTCTGCCCATAAAAAAGAGCGAGACTCAGCAGATATCTGACTTGCATACTGTCCTATACTTGCTGGCATGCCAGATTCCATAAGGCTATTTGCTGCGCTCTCGATCTGCGTCTGCCCAGTCAATGGTTCTGAAACGTGAACCGGAGAGGAAACGACTTCTCTCTCCACAAGCTGTTCTTGCTGAGGAGCCGCAAATGGTCCTGGTAGCTTGGCGTTTAAGTAATCAGTTGATACCTGTCTAATGCCTTTGCCATACACAGGCTCTGTGGCGTTTCTTACCTTGTCTAAAATCGCTCGCGTGTCTGGGTAGCGTTTGGTATAGGCTTCAAACTCTTCTGGGGTCATGTTCCGAAGGGCCATTTGCTTATCTTCTAGTGTAACCTCAATGAATTGCACTTGCCTTTCATGTTGCGCTTCTAAGGGCTTTCTAAGCGCTTCTTGCCTTGCCTGTGCTTGAATTTTTAAGTCTCTTGATGACTTCGTAGTGACAAACTCCAGATCAGGTGTGATCACTTTTTGCACAAGCTGCCCTGCTTGAAGAAGCTGAAAGAAGGTTCTCCACCTTCCCTTTTCAGCCTCACTCATCCCTTCCAAGCTTTTCTTCATCGCTAGCGCTCTTTCTTGTCTCCGCGACTTAGTTTTTTCTTCTTTCTGTGGCTCCGTTTCAGGCAAGACCTCGTAAACAGCTTGCAAATCCGCTTGCTCTGTCGGAATCCTTCCCATCTTTTGACGAGCGGTCTTAAGCACATCGCGCAAAGTTTTTAGCTCAGAAGCAACCTCCCTCTCCCCCTCCTCTGTATATTTACGAAAGAACCAACTTGAGACATAAGAAAGCACTCCTTCTCTTGGTAAAGAGGAAAATCTCGGGTCTTCGAGCAGACCCTCCATCTTTTTTATCTCCTTCTCGAGCAGGTTGTTAAATTCCTTACCCCTCGCCTCAAGATAGCTGATATTTCGTTTGCACCTTTCTATCTCCCTCTTCTCTCCTTTGGCTTCAGCCAGGCTAAGATTCAGTTTTACATCTGTTATTTCCATCTCCAAACTAGTGATAAACTCAAGACAAAACTCTTCCACAAGAAGTGAGCGTTGATGAAGATCCTGGATGACCTCCCCTAAAACAAATCCATTAGCTACTGACACCACCTGGGGAATGCTCTCCAAAAAACCTTCTAAAGGCTGACTTGCAAAAGAAATATGCCCCATTTCGAGATCTTCTCTTTGACCTGTCAGCAAGACACTTGCGGGCTCAAAATCATCTTGAATGCTTTCCAATCTAACAAGTACATCAAACTCTGCTCTCTTTCTCTGCTGCAGCTTCTTCCCTTCGGAACCAGGTCCCTCGCTCTCAATGGCACGGGCTCTTTCTAAGCATCTTGAAAAGACTCTTACCACTGTTTCTGCGCTCTCTTGCGCACGCGCTATACCGCTTTCTATTTCTGGATTGAGCCCCTCCCTCTCCAAGAGTTTTGTATACCGCTCCTTTAGGTCCTGCATCTTCAAAAGCCCACTTTCATCAAAATCACAAGAACCTCTTTCTAGACCCCCCATCTGTGATTTAAGCTCTCGCTGTAAAGAAAAAAGCTCTCTTTGCAAAAGAAGAAACTCCTTTCGATCTTCTAAGTACTGACATGTCGCTTCCAGTTCTCTGCGAAGCTCTGTTAAAAGAGGGCCTTTTTGAGCGACCTTTACCTCTAGCTCGTGAGGAGTAGACAGCTCTGCTAGCTGACTTGCTTTTTCAAGCATCAGCTTCACAACTTTCAGCTCCTGTTCATTCAGCATCAAATCTTCAACAATGATTCCCTGCTGTTCTGGATCAGCTATAGCCTCAGGGGAATGCACTTCTTTTGCGTTCTGCGCTAACAAACCTAGATCCTGGTCTAGCTGAACAATGTCTGCTCTGATTTTATCATGGCTACTCCCTTCTACTTGCCGTACTGTGTAATCTTTACCTAGCTTGTCAAGAACACCGAGCAGCTTCACCTTATTGACTGTGCGGATCTCTTCAGGGGAAAGGTTCTCTCCAGCTGCTAACTTCTTTGCTACGGCCTCTGCTTGGAAGAGAAGTCCTTCAGACGAGGGTGTATTCTGTGGGCCAGTTGGTAACATAAAAATGCCCTCCGTATCGCATTTTACATCAATTTAAATAATTTTTACACTGTCCGATAACACTGAAACTCATAGAGCCCGGTGTTTCATCACAGCTTGCTGAAATCTAAATTGCGAAATTTGGGGCTTTAAGGCAGAATGTAGTCCTATGCAATATTCTGTTGTAATCCCTCTTAAAGACGAAAAAGAAAGCATCTATCCCCTTCTACAAGAGGTTGAAGAAGTCATGAGTTCTTTAGGAAAGCCTTGGGAAGTGATCTGTGTCGATGACGGCTCAAAAGATGGCACGCTAGATGTGCTGCGTTCGCTGAAAAAAAAGATGCCTCAGCTCAAAATCCTCTCGTTTGCCAAAAATGCTGGGCAGTCAAGCGCTTTTTCTGCGGGATTTCAGGAATCTAGAGGAGAGCTTGTCATTACCATGGACGGAGATGGGCAAAACGACCCCAAAGACATTCCGAAACTTATTGCAAAAATCGATCAATTTGACCTTGTCTGCGGAAGAAGACAAAAGAGAAATGACAATCTTGTAAAAAAGCTCACTTCTAAAATTGCCAACTACGTAAGAAGCAGGGTGTGTAAAGATGGCATGGAAGACACGGGGTGCTCCCTCAAGGTCTACAGAAGGTCATCCCTTATGCAAATCAACCGCTTCAATGGCATGCACCGCTTTCTACCAGCTCTTTTCATCATCGAGGGTTTTAAGGTGACACAAGTTCCTGTAAACGACAGAAAAAGACGTTTTGGAAGGACAAAGTATGGCTTTTCTAACAGGTCGCTAAGCACTGTGATCGATATGCTTGGTGTTCTTTGGATGCGCAGGCGCAGGCTTACCTATCAGATCCAAGAGAAGGTTTGAATGGAAGAGTGGCGCTCTTGTCTCTATCCCCTTGGCTTTATTTCTACCCTATTTTTCACAAGTCGCTTTCTTATGCAATGGCTTATTAGTGAGCGACAAAAAAAATCGGTGATCCCTCCCCTATTTTGGTCACTTTCTCTTTGGGGGAGTCTCTCTCTTGTTCTCCATACTCTTATCCAGCTGCAGTATCCCCTATCAATCATCCAAGGGTGCAATTCTGTGTTTGCTTGGCGGAATATGAACTTGCAAAAGCCCGTGGAGAAACAAGCAACACTGCAAAGAACTCTACTTTTTCTTACCGGGTCGATTTGCCTCATCACGTTTCTCTTCTTTGCGCAGACAGGCTCCTTTGACTGGGTTAGGATCCCAAAAACACCCTGGCAACAAGAAGCCGAGTCCGTTTCCGTTTTAACACATACTATAGGATCGCTTGGTATAATCCTATTTGGACTTCGGTTTTGGCTACAGTGGTGGTCTGCCGAACGTGGCAGAAGAACCGAAGTGCACGCCTCCTTCTGGTGGCTTAGCCTGATCGGTTCAGCGTTAAGCCTCCACTATTTTATTGCCATGGGAGATCTAGTAAATATCTTAGGCTATAGCTTTGGGGCAGTCCCCTACATCCGCAATCTCTTCTTAGAAAAGAACAGACACTATGAAAAAGGCGCCTAATTCTTTTTTCATCCTCGCCGGCGAATTAAGCGGTGATGTCTATGGAAGTGATCTCATCAAATCGCTGCAAAAACAATTCCCAGAGGCTCTTTTTGAAGGGGTAGGGGGACCAGAAATGAGAGCACAGAAATTTGAGTGTCTTTTGCCCATGGAAAACTTTGCCCTGATGGGGTTTAGCGATGTGTTTGCAGCTTTGCCGCGCATCATCCGAAACTTTCTTTATTTGCGTGACTCTATTCTTCAAAAAAAGCCAGATGGGGTTATTTTGATCGACTATCCTGGTTTTAATCTTATGATGGCAAGTGCACTTCGGAAAAAAGGTTACACAGGCAAACTCATTCAATATGTCTGTCCTACCATTTGGGCTTGGGGGAAAAAAAGAAAAGAGAAGATGGTGCGCAACCTCGATCTTCTTCTTACTATTTTCCCCTTTGAACCCCCCCTTTTTCAAGACACAACACTGCAAGTAAAATATGTAGGACACCCCCTTGTCCAAAAAGTAAACAAGCATGTCTACAACGACTCCTGGTGGATGAACTATTTTAAGGAAAGACCCAAAAAACTCATTGCCATCTTCCCTGGCAGCAGGAAGGAAGAGCTTATCAGAAACCTGCCCCTGCAGCTCAAGATCGCAGAGCTTGCAAAGAGAAAAGACCCTGAGCTCTCTTTTGCCCTATCTCTTTCAAAACCAGAGTATAGGGAGATGTTAGAAAAGTACAACCTACCCCTCATCCCTAAAGAGCACACCTACGATCTTATGCGTGAGGCAAAAGCTGCAATTGCAAAAAGCGGCTCTGTTACCCTCGAACTTGCCCTGCATGAAACCCCATCCGTTGTTCTCTACTACGTCTCTTCCTTCAATCGCTTTTTGGCAAAGCACTATATGGGCCTTAAAATGCCCTACTACTGCATTGTCAATATCCTTTTAGATACTGAAGTCTTCCCCGAGTCGATTGAATTCCCAAAGGAAGAGGAGACGATGGCCGATCACCTCGTTGCCTTCTCAAGAGAGGGAGCAGTGCGGAAAAGCTGCCTTGCGGACTGCAGAAAGGTAAAACAGCTTCTAGAAACAAAAGAAGGGTCGGCCATGCGCAGCATAAAGGGACTCTTTTGAAAAAAACACTAAGAAACCTTGGTCTTTCGCTTCTTGCGACGTGCGGAAACTTCTTACTCGATTGCATCCTGTTTACCTGCAAAATCGAGGTGCGAGGGCTAGAAAACTATGTTGGCACTGTAGAGAAAACTCCGACCATCCTGGCCCTTTGGCATAACCGCCTCTCTCTTGCTACCCCCATTCTTTACCGGGTCGCTCCCCAGTTCTCCTATCTTGCCGTTGTCAGCAACAGCCGGGATGGAAAACTGCTTGCCAAGCTCACTCAAGCCTACCGGCAGGCTAATACGATCCAAGTGTCCCATGATAAAAAACACAAAGCGCTCAAAGAGATGGTTCATGCCCTCAGGCAGGGGGACAAAGTGCTTGTGATTACACCGGATGGCCCAAGAGGGCCCAGATACGAGGTAAAACCGGGTGTCACCTTAGCCGCAAAGCATTCAGGGGCCCAGATTGTGCCTATGAGTTGGTCGTGCACAAGATTTTGGCAGCTTCGCACGTGGGATAAATTCATTATCCCCAAACCCTTTGCCAAGATTGTATACCTCTTCGATACCCCTCTTCATGAGGGAAGTGCTCTCGAAGATGCCCTGCAAAAATTGACAGAAAATGCAAATCTTGCGATAACAACCGATCTTAAACAATGGCCAAGGTAATGCAACCAAGTACCCTCTTCAAATATGCTGCCGCTGCGACTCTCTTAACTAGCACTCCCCAGCTACCTGCTAATCTACCTGAGAAGTTTCACATCACTCCAAGCGCCGAATCAAGAGACTACGTTGAAAATAAAAAACAATTCCAACTCCACACCCTCCTTACCGAACAGCGTCATCCTCATACCTGGAATTTAAGCCAAGAAGTAGAACACAGCACTTTTGCCGCCGTTCGCTCTCTTCTAAGCGTAGACCGTGATATTACAACAACCTTCGAGAAACTTCAGGGGAACCTAAAACCGCTACAAGAAGTTGCCGAATCGATAGAAAGCGCCATTTTAGATGGGCGCAGAATCTACATCTATGGCTGCGGCTCCACGGGAAGACTTGCCAAGCAGATCGAAAGCACATTTTGGCGCCCTTTCTGGAAAAAAATGCAAACCCACCCGAAGTGGAACGAGATAAAAACGCACTTTACCAACATTGAAAACCGTTTGACAGGAGAAATCACAGGGGGAGACCGTGCGCTGATCAGCTCGCTACCTGCCTTTGAGGATTTGCCTCTCATTGGTAAACTCCAGCTAGAGGATCATGGAATAAAAAAGGGCGATGTTGTCATCTCAGTCACAGAAGGAGGGGAAACCTCTTCTGTCATTGGTACAATTGAGGCTGCCGCAGCACTCTATGAAGAAAACGAGGCGCAGAAAAACCTTTTCTTTGTATACAACAATCCGAATGATAAGCTCATTCCCTTTACAAGGACGAGAAACGTACTGGAAAATCCAGCCATTCGAAAAATCTGCCTTGCTACCGGGCCACAAGCTATTTCAGGCTCTACCCGCATGCAGGCAACCACAAGCGAAATGTTTGTTCTAGGCGTCATTCTAGAGCAGGCCATTCATAATGTGCTCAGCAACTATCTGAGCTCGCAAGATCTAGACGAGATTGGCTTTGCAAAAAATACTACTCTTGCCTCACGACTGGCTAGTTTTGCACCCATTCAGGAGGGTGTCTATGAAGCAGCCGAACAAATCAGCCGCCTTACGGACGCGGAAGCAGAAACCTATAAAAACTCCCGCTTTTCCACTTACTTTGCAAACCAAGGCATCATTTCGGGGTTTATCGATGCCACAGAGAGATCGCCAACTTTTCGACTTCTACCGCTTGACACGGTGCACGAACAACAACGGAAAGCCTGGTACCAAGTGTGGACTCCTGCGCAAAATGGGCAAGAAGCTTGGAATAATATTCTTGGAAGACCGTTTAAAGGTTTAGAAAGGGATGATTACCTCTCCGCATTTGAGCAATTGATCGAAGACTCCTACCTAAAAGCAACTGCCCTTACGAGCTTAGAAAGAGCAGGAACTAGTGAACAAGATCTTTACGATCTCTCCTTTTCCCCCGACAATGTGAACAAAAGAGCACCTAGAGACGGTGATCTTGGAGTTTTAATTCTTCTTCCGGAAGAAGTTGAAAATCTCAGCAAGGAGGAATCCACATTCCATGCCTTTATAACCCTTTGTAGAGAGAATAAGGCCAAAGTAGGAGCCTTTGTTGCCTCCAAAAAAGCAAGAGATTTCTTTCCTCAAGGTGCGATTGTCGTAGAGATCCCGGTAGATTACACCTATGACCCCTTACAAGTCAGACAGCAAGTCGCTCTGAAGATGGCGCTTAATGCTCACTCTACTGCCGTCATGGCAAAGATTGGCCGTGTGGAGGGCAATACGATGATCAACGTACAACCTAGCAATTTGAAGCTCATCGGCAGGGCAACCTATCTCATTATGAGTCATATTAACGACCATTTGCCGCAATCTAAACACGTAAATTACGAAGAGGTAAACGCTCTTCTCTTTGATGCGATCAGCTACTGTAAAACCACACCCAAAGAAGGGCAGACAGCGGAATGCTCGCTTGTGATTATACGGGCTCTGGAAGCTTTGAAAAACGATCGGATCATCTCTTGGAAGGACTCCGAAGCTCTCCTGGAGGAGTACGGCCTCCCAGGCTACCTCCACGCCCTCTGATTATACCGATCTTGATTGACGGGAAAATTGGGTAAAGATTGATCCCTCACTTCTTTAGGCAAATAAGCTATCCGATCCAGGTCAATTGTAGCAATACGCGCCAATTTCCCTTGCTCTATTTCGTTTAGGTATTCCATATCTACCACCTCCAGAGGAGGATGTCCCCCCTTTTGAAAAATTAGGCCTCTCTAGGTTATACCATAACCTATAGGTTTCTACCTTCCTAAAAAAATTATCTCTAGAATCAAAGCTTGTGATATTAAAAAACTCTTCCTCAATCGTATGATGAAAGCTTTCCACGTCAGCATTGGCATTGCAGCAGCCGGGAGGAATATAGGCATGATTTACCCCTATTTCCTCCAATAAAGCTCTAACAAATGTCGCTGTTTTTACCCGCCTGCCAGCCCCACTAAACTCTGCCCCATTGTCCGTATCTCTAGCTCATGGGGGACAATCTTTACTTTAGGCTTGCCCTTTTAGGTATAGGTGCCTTTATTTATTCTTAATAAAGACAAAATAGAATGTCATTTTTTCAATTACCCACACTTAAGGAACACACAAATGACTGCACCAAACAAATCACTGAATTTCGAGTTTCAGAAAAATTTTTCACATATCCTCGATCATTCAAAAAAAGTAGCGGCTAACACGCTCACCCCAAAGACCACCTGGCTTGGCTATCTATGCAAACCTATTACATTCTTTCTGCCGGTTCTCGAGATCTTTCAAATAATAAACTCCAGAGAAGAATTGAGAACATGTTATAGCCACGCCTCTGATATAGACTTTCAGTATGGCCAAATCAGGATCTTTAACCTAAGCCGACTTGGAAAATTGAAAACAGTGCAAAAAATACGCTCCATATTGCATGACACGGAAAACCTTCTCAAAATGCAGAGAGAAGAAGGCCTCATCGTTTTAGGAATTAAAACATTGATGTGTGCCGGGATTGGTGGAGCTGTCTTTAACCGCTCTCCGGCGGCGATTGCGATTGCTGCTACGGCCATAGCTATTAATATCCTTTACCCAATGATACATATCACTACAGGGGAACAGACAACAGAACATGAACATGTTTCTGCCTACTTTGTTAGAAACAAAGTAAACACAAAAGAAAGGGTAGCAAGAGACATTGAACTGGTAGCCAATAGCTTATACAATGTGGACTCTCTCAGCTACTTACTTGGGAGCTTCTAAGAGTCAAGAAGAAAGCGCATTTTAGAGATCAGTCCAAGGCTGTGATATTGATAGGCCCCAAGGATGGCTAGGCCAAGTCCCCTTGGACTGACAGATCCATGACATTTCAGGATAAGACTTTCTGAACCACACAAAAGAGCGCCAGGGTAGGCGTTTGGTTCTGTAAAAGTTTTCAGGTTTTGAAAGATGGAGACGTCAGCGCCTTTTGCTTCAAACGACCTCCACAAATAAGAGCAGATCCCCTCCACAGACTTCAGAAAAATATTTCCAGAATAGCCATCTGTTACAAGAATATCTGCCACGCCAGAAAAAGCTCTATCGCCTTCGATATTGCCAACAAATTCGTAGGGGCCACGAAGCAGCGCTTCATAGGCTTCCTTTTGCTCCGGTCTTCCCTTAAACGACTCTTGCCCAATATTGAGAAGTCCAACACGAGGAGATCTTCCCGGGAAGAGAGCTCTGTAATACGCGACTCCAAGCTTTGCAAACTGCTCCAAATGGAGCCCGCGGCAAGCAACATTTGCACCTACATCCAAAAGGGTGATATTTCCTGATTCGGTGGGAAAATTCACAAGAAGGGCTGCTCGCTTTATGTGGGGAAGATTTTCTAAAGTAAGGGAAGCTGATGTGATGAGCTCCCGGGTTTCTCCGGCAGTCACTAGAGCATCGATCTCCTTCTTTCTAAGAAGCTGAACCCCATTTGAAAGAGTATGGGAAGGAAAAGAAACCAAGGAAAAACGAGAATTCTTCCCTAGTTTTTCCTGGAAAGACAAAACAAAATCCTGAGAGATAAGAAGGGTAATGTGTACGCCCGTAGGGAGCAGAGCTATTGCCTCATCAACTCCATGAAGGAGTGTGAGCGGGGGCTCCTGCCCCCCCATGAGGTCAACACCGATGCGCAAACCGGCTATTCCTCTTTAGCTTTCTCAACAACCACTTTATCCTTATACGATCCGCATGATGGACAAACCGTATGAGGCCTTTTGTTCGCACCGCAATTTGAGCAGCCGGAAAGATTCGCAGGCTTCTTCGCATGATGCGATCTTCTATTGTTTTTTCTCATGGTAGATTGGCGATTACGTGGTACTGCCATAGTCTCTATTTCCTCACTCTAAATCAGCAAAGGGATTTTGCCCCTTCTCTTTCTTTTTCGTATAATTTTCTATTTCTTTTCTCTTGCTGCACCTGCCGCCATTGCACTCTGCAAACTGTGGTATCTGGGCGACAAGCTCCTCTCTTAAGACTTCTCTGAAGTCAAACACTCCAGACCTAACCTCAGCTAAAGGCTGATCATAGTAGAAATCAGTAAAGATAAGGGGCACAGTCACCCATTCATTGCAGACTGAACAGGGCATCTTTACTTCAGTCTTCGCACTTAGCTTGAGCAAAATTTCCTTTCCGACCACGGACGCAGCCCCTTCAAAAAAAACAGGGGCTTCGCAGGTCAACTCGTCCTCGGAGAGCTGCAGGAAATCCGGGGAAACCTCACCTGAGAATCTCTCTTCTTTTCCTTCTCTTAGCCTAGCGGTATAAATGCAAAAAAGGTCATTTGACATATTCAAGTAGCACATTCTAACCAATTTTTTCTTTTTTCTCCAGTCATTTAGAGAAAATAGTCCCTCTCTTCAAATTAAAAATATTTATTAACAACCTCGCAAAAAACAGACTGGACAAAAGCGGGTCTTTCCTATATCCTGAACATTTAAATATCGGGTTTGGAAGTGCCCAAATCAAAAGCTTTTCGTAGATTCCTCTCCTCTACTTAGGAGAGTCGCAGTTTTTCTTCTCGGTAAGTTTGCAACCTTGCACTTCACTCCCCCACAGCTTTAACCATGGCAGGAATTATGCAAGAAACCCTACTAAACGTAGAATCAAAAGAAACAAGATGCGCAACGCTTCGCAACGGACAACTCATTGATCTTGAAATCGAAAGAAAAAAAGAAAGACAACTC
The DNA here is from genome assembly GCA_964496125.1 of uncultured bacterium. GTDB lineage: Bacteria > Chlamydiota > Chlamydiia > Chlamydiales > CAZBXE01 > CAZBXE01. Next base: position 57,357 of record CAZBXE010000002.1, read on the forward strand.
ACCGGTAATATTTATAAAGGACGTGTTACAAACACTCTCCTCAATATCCAGTCCGCCTTTATCGACATCGATGAAGGCGATAATGGCTTTATCCACATTTCCGATGTTCTTGAAAACACAAAGAAGTTTGAGCAAGTCTACGACATGGACTTTGACCTTGACGAACCCGAAGAGCAAGAAGAGGAGCCTAAGGCTAAGGTAGACATTACGCAGCTGATGAAAGTAGACCAGCCAGTACTCGTGCAAGTTGTAAAAGAGCCGATTGGTACAAAAGGAGCCCGCCTTACCTCGAATATCTCCATGGCAGGCAGATACCTTGTCCTACTCCCCAACTCCTCCCACAGAGGTGTCTCGCGAAAAATCGAAGACCGCAACCTAAGAGACCGTCTAAAAAAGCTCATCCGCTCCTTCGAAATGCCAAAAGACATGGGTCTTATCTGCAGAACCTCGTGCCAAAACGCAACAGACGAGATGTTAATTGATGAGGCAAATGAGCTCTTCCAATCATGGCAAAAGATCGTAGATGACTTCCAAAACAAAGGAGGCCCTGTTCTTCTCTACCAAGAGTCTGATATTATCAAGCGCGCACTCTTTACAGCGGTTGACCGCCGCTTTGACCGCCTTCTGATTGACGACTACAACGTCTACCAAGCTATAAAAAGACTCTCAGACCGCTACGTGAGTGAGCACCCTCTCCGGATCGAATACTACCGTGACAAAGTTCCCATGTTTGAACGCTTTAACGTAGAGAGGGAAATTGAAAAGGCTCTGAAGCGTAAAATCTGGCTCCCAAGCGGTGGCTATCTTTTCTTCGACAGGACAGAAGCCATGTACACAATCGACGTCAACTCAGGAAGAAGCTCTGGGGAGCACTCGGATGTCGAAGAGTCTCTTGTCCGTATCAACCTCGAAGCTGCCGAAGAGATTGGACGCCAGCTCCGTCTTCGTAATATTGGCGGCCTTGTCATCTGCGACTTTATCGATATGAGAATGAAAAAGAACCAAAGAAGGGTTCTCGAAAAGCTTAAAGAGAGCATGCGGGAAGATAATGCAAAGTGCACTATTTTGAGTATGAGTGAATTTGGCCTTGTTGAGATGACAAGGCAAAGAAGCCGCGGCTCACTCTACCAAACCATGTTTACCGCCTGCCCCTACTGCAACGGCACGGGTCTGATCAAAAATCACGAAAGCGTTTCGATTGAAATTGAAAGAGCCCTAAAAAAAGTCATCCAAGTCCAGCAGCAGTTTGCCATACGCCTTGTTGTGCACCCCGCACTCAATGACTACCTGGCTCAGATTGATCGCGACTACCTCCTTAAACTTGCAGACCATATGAACGCCCACTTGGAGATCGCAACGAGTGATTCGCTCCATTTGAATGGATTTGAGTTTTATTCCACCATCAGCAATGCAAAGCTTGAAATATGACCTTTCAAGACAACTTGAAAAAGAAAATGGAGGAGGGGGTCATCCCCAAGAAAGCCCTCTCTACTCTTGACCAGTTCTATAAGAGCTTTCAAAAGGCCATGCAAGAAGATGGCCTCGACAGCAGGCAGCTAGACAAAAGTCTGGCACTTCTTCTGCAATTTATTGAGCAAGAGGTCAAACACCCCTTCCCTTTTCCTTCTTTTCACAAAAGGGTAGAGGAGGGTTTTGACTATTACCAATTTGGCCTAGACTTCATCCGTCCCCTAGTCCGGTTTGAAAGCTCCTCTGTTCAAGGAATATCCAATATCGAAAAAATGATGGGACAACTGAAAAACAAAGAAAATGTCATCTTGTTTGCCAACCACCAGATCGAGCCTGATCCTCACGTCATCTGTCTCATGCTAGAGAAGAACTTCCCTGAATTTGCTAAAGACATAATCTTTGTTGCAGGGGATAGAGTCATTACAGACCTTCTTACCATTCCTTTTAGCATGGGGATGAACCTTGTCTGCATCCACTCGAAAAGGCATATTAACTTCCCCCCCGAACTCAAAGAAAAAAAGCTCTTGCACAACCAGCTTGCGATGCGGGGTCTTGGAGAAATTTTAGCATCTGGAGGAAAATGCCTCTATGTCGCAGCCAGTGGAGGTAGGGACAGAAAAGATGCAAACGGTGCGCTAAAAGTAAGCCCTTTCGATCCGGGCAGCATCGAAATCTTCCAGCTCCTTGCAAAAAAAGCAAAGACAAAAACACACTTCTATCCTCTTGCGCTTTCCACCTACAACCTCTTTCCTCCCCCTCAAAAAATTGAAACTAAAATCGGGGAAATGCGACTTGTCAATCGGAGTGCTGTACATCTTGCCTTTGGTGAAGAGATTGACATGGAAGCCTTGGATGCAGATGATAAAACCTTGGACAAACATAAAAAAAGGGAAAACCGTGCGCATGCTATTTGGGACCTTGTACAAACTCTCTATCAAGGTATTGCCTAACCTTTGCCTTTTTTTCTTGGTTAGCTCCTGCCTACTCGCGGGAGAATCTCTTTCCTTTGCCGGTGCAAAAACTGCCAAACTCAAACTGAAAAATGATCTAGAAGTATTTCTTGTTTCTGATCCCGAGGCGCAGCAGTCTGCTGCTGCTCTCGTTGTGGATGTTGGCAGCTGGCAAGATCCAGATTCCTTCCCGGGGCTTGCCCACTATCTTGAACATGCCCTTTTCCTCGGGACGAAGAAATACCCCAAGGAAAACGATTTCGATCGGTACATAAAAGAAAACGGAGGCTCCACAAATGGTGTTACCGATCATGAAATGACGCTATTTGTGTTCAACGTGCGTACCGATGCTTTTGCTGATGGGCTCGAGAGGTTTAGTGCCTTTTTCAAAAAGCCTCTTTTTCCCAAGGCGGGGGTTAAAAGGGAAATCATAGCGATCGACCAAGAGTTTCATAAAAACCTAGACAATGATGCCATGCGGCTTCTCTACGCCACAAAAATGCAGGCAAAAAAAGAGCATCCGTTTCACCGCTTTCATATGGGCAATCAAGAGAGCCTCAAAGAAGCAACTCCTGAAATCTTAGAGCGGTGGTATCGAAAATATTATAGTGCAGATAAGATGCATCTTATTCTCTACTCAAACCTTCCGTTGGATGAACTCAAGAAGCTTGCAACCGAAGATTTCCAGGATATCCTTAAAACAAAAACACCCCCTCTCACTGACCCAGGACCACTTCTGCCCAAAGACGCCAAGGGCAGACTTGTTTTTGTAGAACCCTCTGAAAACTTGCACGAGCTGCTTGTAGTTTGGGATATCCCTACTCCCTTTGTTAGAAATCTTGAAGAAAGGCCAGGCACTCTCATTGCCCACTTGCTAGGGCATGAAGGTCCAGGGAGCCTCATTGCCTACTTAAAGGACGAAGAGCTTGCCACAGATATCAACGTAAGCGAAGAAAGGCTTAGCCAGAGCCACGAACTTTTTTCCGTGAATATTACACTAACACGAAAAGGGGTTAGGGAAAAAGAAAGAGTGATTGAATCCGTATTTCAAACGATCAACCAGATAAAGTCAGAGGAATCATTAGAGCGCAACTTCGAAGAACTGCAGAAAATGAACACTCTTATCTACCAATTCCCTATGCATAAGGAGCCACTCAAAATCGTCTATGAGCTGGGACGATCTATGTCCTTTGAACCGCTTGAGACCTTTCCGCAGCAGAGCATGATTATTGGAAAATATAGCGCCAATACACTCTTTAGTTTTCTTCAAGAATTGTCCCCCGACAAAGCCCTTTACCTCCTTCTTACAAAAAAAAGAAAAGACCAGCTAGCAAAGATTGAACCGTGGATGGGGTTTGGCTACAGAGAAGAAACAATTCCCAAAGCAACCCTTGAAAAATGGAGCCGCTTGCCAGCGAACAAAGAGATCTCCTTACCCGGCCCCAATCCCTTTTTACCAAGCACTCCCCTTTCACTTCCAAGCTGCACTAAAGATTACGAAAAAGTTCTCCCCACAGCAGAATTAATCAGAGATACCCCGCTTCAAAAAGTCTACTATGCCCCATGTCATACCTTTGAGGAGCCAAAAGCATACGTCTTACTCCGCATCAAAATGGCAGCCCTAAAAGAAGCAGGCGTAGAGCAAATGGTTTACCTCGATCTTTTTCTCAAATCGATCAAAAATGCCATCAACGATTGGGGCTATTTAGCAAAGCTTGCAGGGATTGAGTATACACTTGCGCAAGAAGATGTTGCCTTTTCCCTCTCTCTCTATGGGTTTTCGGAGAACTTGGGTCTTTTCCTTAAGAAGTTTGCAGAAATGCTTAAAACGCTCCAAATCACTGAAGAGATGTTTGAACAAAATAGAATAAGCCTTATCCGCAATTACAAAAACCAAACCTTAGCCGCCCCTTATGAACAAGCAAGGGATCTTCTGGAAGAAGTTCTCTACAAATATAAAGTAGGCGCACTGACCAAGCTGAAGAAGGCCAAGGAAATAACCTTTCAGGGTTATACAGAGTTTGCAAAAAATGCACTCTCCTCCACTTTCACAGAGGGGATCTTTTACGGCCACATCACCCATGAAATGGCGCAAAAATCATTTGCCGATATGGAAAGCGCCCTCGGGACCACTCCCTACACACACCCGCTTGAGCAAGAGGTGATTGTGCTGCCTAAAGATAAAGGGCCTTTTTACATCGAACGAAAAACAAGCCTAAAGGGAAATGGCATTCAGCTTGCCATCAACACAGACTCTTATTCCCCAAAAACAAGAGGGGTGCAAGATATGCTGAGCCTTGCTCTCTCAGAATCTTTCTTCACAGAGCTGCGAACAAATCAGCAGATAGGCTATATCGTAGCAAATTATAGCGCGGAGATCCAAGGGGAGCTTTTCCTTCTCTGTATGGCCCAATCGAGCAACCATGAAGGCAAGGAAATGCTCGACAGATTCGAAGGGTTTTTTGAAGACTACTATAACAAGATTGAGCATGAAATCCCAAAGGAAAGACTAGAAATTTTGCGACGCACCACGATCCAAGCCCTCAAGAGACCGGCAAAAGACTTGCGCGAGATGGGAGAGCTGCTCGACAAGATCTGCTTTGAGTATAAAGGCGATCTGAATCGGATTGAAGAGAGGATCAAGGCGCTGCAAAATACAACCTATGAAGAATTTCTCTCTCTTGCAAAACAGATGATTGGCAGAAGCAATAGAAGACGTGTAGCTACAATCTGTAACGGACAGGAGCGGGAGAGGGATAAATTTGATTACAGCAAGGCGGCTAGTCCCTCGGATATCCGCGCTTTCTCCCGCTTTACCTCCCGCTACAACCCCTAACAAAAGCTCGATCTTGCTGGATAATGAGAAAAGCTGTTATAGAGAAAACCATGTCGTTTATTCAAGAATTTAAGACATTTGCAATGCGAGGAAGCGTAGTCGACCTTGCAATTGGGGTTGTAATCGGTGCTGCATTCGGAAAGATTGTAAGCTCCCTCGTCAACGACATCATTATGCCTCCGATCGGGGCGCTCCTTGGAGGTATAGACTTTAGCAGCCTTTCCCTTACCATCCATGACGCCGCCCAGGGAACCCAGCCGGTTGCGATCAGATATGGCGCTTTTATCAACACGGTTGTAGATTTTGCCATTATTGCCTTTGTGATCTTTCTGGTTGTAAAGGCCATGAACCAACTGATGCCACCACCTGTTGCTCAGGCGACAACAAGAGATTGTCCAGAGTGCCTAATGCAAATTCCCACAAGAGCCAAAAAATGTGGCCACTGCCAAAGTAAACTCTAAATAGTAGAGCCTAACGAACTCAACTACGCCCAGACAAAAGAAGCACTGGACAATTTTAAGGCCTTATTGTGACTACTCCTTCCTCTTTCGGGGAGGGATTGGTCGCAACACTGAAACTATTTTGTTGAAAAAAATATAGAAATGGTTTACCATACTATTAATGTTTGAACTATTTGAAACTACAGATCAAAAAGAGCGAAAACGAGCTCTAAGGCTCAAAGAGCTTGTTTTGGAGATGGAGAACCTTGACCGTCTCGAAAAAGAGCTCCGCCATGGCCTTCCCCCAGGGGAAGAACGGCCGGCCGTTTCCTTAGATAACAAAGAAAACTTCACTAAAGAAGAGTGGGAAGTGCTCGAAGAGCTCAAGAAATGGCATGAGGAAATCAAGGAGAAGCTAGGTCTCTCCTCCCGGACTCCCACTCAGCCAAAAAAAACTCTTAATCTAGATATCCGTAGTCACTGGATTCACGTCCGATAATCAGTATGCTTTAGCAATAATGATGTCTGTTTTAGCAGGGCGACCTGTCATGATACAGCGTCCCTCTTTCCCCGATTGATCGAGCGGAAGACAACGTATTGTCAACTTATGTTCCTTAAGCTGTTCTTCGGTAACCGGGTCTTCACACCACTTCACACGCGCAAAACCGCCGTGAATCTCCGGCTTCTCTTCATTCTTCGGGGTAAAGTAGGCAAGAAGCTCATCAAAAGATGTAAACCCTTCCTTAATTGCACTGTCCCGAAATTGCTTGGCCCTCTCAAAGTAGCCTTTTTGCATTTCATGAACCACGCTGCCGATCGTTTTGGGTAGAATGTCCATCCCCACTTTCAGCTTTTCCTTATGAGGCTTATCACGCCTTGCCACCATGACAGCACGAGACTCCAGATCACGAGGCCCGATCTCTATGCGCACAGGCACGCCCTTTTTAATCCACTCCCATGTTTTATCACCCCCACGCAGATCCCTCTCATCTACAAACGCTGAAATCCCTGCGCCTTCCAAGGTCTTTGCGATCTTACGGCACTCCCCAAGTACCTCTTCAGCCGTTTCAGGTTTTGGAATCACAGGGATAATAACCACTTGCTTCGGAGCAATTTTGGGAGGAAGTCTCATCCCATCATCATCTCCATGCACCATCACAAGGCCACCAATTGTTCGTGTTGTCATACCCCAAGAGGTGGTATAGCCATGCTCTAACACTCCCTCTTGATTACTGAATTGGATATTGTAGGCTTTAGAAAAGTTTTGACCAAAATAGTGGCTTGTACCACCTTGCAAGGCCTTTTTATCTTGCATCATCATTTCAATTGTGTACGTAGCTACAGCTCCAGGAAATCTCTCTCCTACAGACTTCTCTCCTATGATGACAGGAATAGCAAGATACTCCTCTACAAAATCGCGGTAGAGATAAAGGGCCTTTAAGGTTTCTTCCCTGGCCTGTTTTTCACTGGCCAAAACGGTATGCGCCTCCTGCCAAAGAAACTCAGTCGTACGCAGAAAAAGACGCGGTCTCATCTCCCAACGCACCACGTTTGCCCACTGGTTAATCAGAAGTGGCAAATCTCGATACGATTGTACCCATCTAGAGAATGCATCCCCAATAATCGTTTCGGAAGTAGGTCTTACAACTAAAGGCTCTTCTAGTTCGGCGGCCGGTACGAGTTTGCCATCTTTTTCTTCTAAACGATGGTGTGTAACGACAGCACACTCTTTTGCAAACCCCTCAACGTGGTCTGCCTCCTTTTCCAGAAAGCGAAGAGGAATAAAGAGGGGAAAATACGCGTTTTGATAGCCTATTTCCTTGATTTTGCGATCGAGGGTACTTTGGATCTTTTCCCAAATACCGTAGCCCCACGGCTTGATGATCATAGAGCCACGTACCGGGGAATTTTCTGCTAGGTCAGCTGCCTTTACAGCTTGCTGGAACCATTCAGGAAAGTCTTCGTCTCTTGTCGGGGTTATTGCGGTCTTATCTTGCGTCACTGCCAAAATTCTACTCCTTCACTCGTTTATTCGGAAACATCTGGTTCTTCCATATTATGATAAACGACATCAATGTCGTCAATTCCCTCTAGCCATTCAATCAAAGCTTCATTTGCCTTTCTTGTTTCCCCATCGCAATTGACATATGTCTTCGGAATCATGTCAAACTCGGCATGGGCAACAGTGATACCTGCTGCCTCTAATTTTTCACGGACAGGGAAAAGGTCTTTTGGGTCTGTTGTGATCACATAGTAGTCGTCTCCCACTTCAAAATCCTCGGAACCTGCCTCCAGGGCTAGGTGAAAAAGGGAATCTTCTACTGCTTTGCTTCTTTCCACTTGGATAATCCCCTTGCGGTCAAAGTTATATACCACAGCTCCAGGCATGGCTACAGTACCGCCCCGTTTGTTTGTGGCAATCCGGATGTCTGAGGCAATCCTGTTTTTATTGTCCGTCATGATCTCTGCAATCAGGCCTACTCCCCCATGTCCATAGAGCTCATAGGTGATCTCATCATAGCTTTTTTGGTCTGAGTTCAAGGCGTTTTTGATGTTTCTTTCAACGCTCTCCTTGGGCATATTTTCTGCTCTTGCCTTCTGCAGAGCAAGCCGAAGTCTTGGATTCCCCTGTGGGTCAGCTCCACTTAGCTTGACAGCTGTAATGATCTCTTTTGCAATACGCGTAAAGACCTTGCCCTTCTTTGCATCCTGCTTTTCTTTGCGAAACTTAATGTTCGCCCATTTGCTATGCCCAGCCATGCACCATACCTAACGTTTTAATATTTTGCTGAATCCATTTTTTGGCTTCTTGATACTTATAAAACCTCTTCTCGAGCGCCCTAAACTCTTTGCTATGGATCCTCTGCACACCCGAGCTATCGACATAGGGGGGGCAAAAAGCATGGAGCATCTCATGATAAATCACCGATTCAATCACAAATTCTGGAATGCCTTCTTGGTCTAGTCTTCGATGGATTTTCACAAGCCGAAGAGGCGCAACATACTTTCCAAAAAGCAGAGTTGCAGCCCGGCTTGCCCGGCTTTCTCCAAACCACGTAATGGAAAGCTTTAAAACGCCCCCAAAATACTCCTCATTCACCCTTTCAAGAAGCGTTTGCAAATCAAAAAACCTTCCTTGCGTAGTAAGAGCTTGCTTCTTTACCGTGTGACTTAAGTCGATACGATCTGCATTTTCCGTAAAAAAGTTTCGCACCACACGAAGGGCGCTTCTTCGAAAAGAGCAAAGGTAGGAGGCAAGAGCTGTAATTACGTCCTTGGGGGCATCTGTAAACATTTCATGGAGAGAAACTTTAATATGTCTCGAGTCTCTCTTAACGCTTAAAAAAGTAGATCTGTTCTGGTTAAAATGAATGTCTACTCTTCTCCCTGTTTTCTCCTCCAAAAAAGCCTGAACTGACTCTGCCTTCATATGAAGCGCTCCATAAAAATACGAGCCCGGTATTCACCGCCATCTTCCTTAATCCAATGCGTTTGCCTTCCAAATTCTCTAAACCCCATTCTTTCATAAAGCCGGATCGCCGGGTTATGCTCATAGACTTGAAGATGAAGAAGGTCTATTTTAAAATTTTCTTTTGCCAAAGAAATGAGACTTTTCAAGAGGTATGTCCCAATCCCTTTACCCCTCATATCATCGGCTACAATAATTCCAAACTCGCATTGGTGGGCAAGCTTTCGGTATGGCTGTAAATAAAGGGTTGTAAGGCCACAAGGGACCCCCTGATACACTGCTGTCAAACTACAACGGTATCTATAAAAACTCATCCATTTGTTAACAGCATCATCTACCTCTGCTTCATCCGCCATGGGAAACCAGCGCAGAACATTAGGCTCCATAAGCCAATCCTTCAAATGCTTTCCATCACCAAAATCGGTGTATCTGACTTCCAAGCCCGGAAGTATCTGATCGACCATTATCCAAACTCCTTTAAAAATGCATTTATGAAGAGATCAATGTCTCCATCCATAACTGCCTGTACATTTCCTGCTTCCACCTTTGTACGCGTATCCTTTACCAGCGTATAGGGTTGAAAGACATAATTTCTAATCTGACTGCCCCAGGCAATTTCCTTCTTTTCTCCGCCCATCCCCTGGATCGCCTCTTCCCGTTTTTGCACTTCAATTTCATAAAGCTTCGACCTCAGAAGCTTAAAGCAGGTTTCTTTGTTCTGCGTCTGACTTCTCTCGCTTTGGCATGAGACTACAATGCCAGAGGGGCCGTGTGTGAGCCGGACTGCTGAATCAGTTACGTTTACATGCTGGCCTCCAGCGCCGGATGAGCGAAACGTATCAATACGCACATCTTCTGGCCGAATGACAATTGTGATATCATCAGTAATTTCTGGTGTCACATCGACAGAAGCAAAGCTTGTATGTCTTCTTGCATTGGCATCAAAGGGAGATATTCGGACTAGTCTATGGACTCCCTTTTCTGCTTTTGCGTACCCGTAGGCAAACTCTCCAGTAATCTTCAAAGTAATATTTTTAATGCCCGCCGTTTCACCTGCAACGCGGTTGATGACCTCAAACTGCCACCCTCTCTTCGTTGCCCACTTCTGGTACATCCGGGCAAGCATATTTGCCCAATCGCACGATTCCGTGCCACCTGCACCAGCGTTGATATCTAGATAGCAGTTTTTACTATCCAACTCACCGCTTAACATCCTGCGGATCTCAAGTTCCTCTAAGATCTTATCTAGATAGTCGGTTTCAGACAAAAGATCTTCAATAAGCTCTTGATCTTTTGCCAAAACTGCTTCTGGAAGAAGGCTTTTGACGTCATCAAGCCTTCTTTTGAGCTCTTGACAGGGTACTGTCCAGAGTCGCAGGTCGTTGCATTCTGCGATGACACCTTGCGCTTTTTCTTGGTTTTCCCAAAAGTCAGCAGACTCCATGACGGATTCTAATTCTTTAACTTTTGCTCTTTTTGACTCGAGGTCAAAGATACCTCCACATGTGGAGAAGTCTGGAATCGATGTTCTTTATCTTTTGTTCCGTTTCTGGATTCATAAAAAAGCCTACCTTTTCTCTTCAGGATAGCATCTTTTTTTCAAAAAGTCAAAGGAGTAACCCTCAAAAATAACTTACATATATAATTACATTCTATACACTTCTCTGTGAACCGAGCCAATAATTGATTAAGATGATTGAAATACAAAGGCACGAAGACACAAAGAAGTCTGTTGAGACCTGCCTCTCGTACAAGATCATTGGTGTGCTCTTGAAGTGCACCGGACACTCGGGGAACCTGGCCTAGTTGAAAGCATTTATGAGTCCGTTTGAGAAAATACGATTTAAAACAAAAAAAAGCCAAATCTTGAATCTACTCAACTTAATATAATTAAAATTTTAATGCGTTTTACTTGGAATCCTCTTGCACAAAATAGACCCTGCTCTTATAGTCTGAAGATTGTTTTTTTTCGGCTATATAACTTATGCAAGCAAGGAGGAAATATGCAACCACAAGCAGCAACAAATTCAATGCAAAAAGCTATTGATGCGGTTTCTAAAGGAGCCGGACAAGCTCTAAATACAATCAAGGATTGCGTTCTTTGGCTCGGCCGCCAAATCGCCTGGGTCAGCAAAGAAGGATACCAGTGGGCGCAAAAAAGTTTTGCTCAGATCGGAGCCCTTGTTGCGACAGTCGTTGCGTGGATAAAGCCCCTTATTGGTGCAGCCATGGATTTCTTGAAATCAAATCAAGGTATCTTAGGCCTAGTGAGCGTTGGCTCTCTTCTTTGCATCCAGCAAGCAACAAACTTAGAAAACGAAGAATCCTACAGAATGGGCTACGGCTTTCTCGCCATTGGAGCTGCTGCCTTCGCAGGGGCCTTTGCCGTTCAAACAGGTGTTGTTTCAGCTATTGCCCTTTCCGCTCTAGTCGTATAAACTTTCTTTTGACCTAGGCAGTATGCTTGCCTAGGTTTTGTTTTTTTTAAAAGGTCACGAATTTAGAGCCGTCTTTTCAAGTTGGATTTGAAAATTTTTATCGACAGAGTACTGCCAGAACCAGGAAGGTGATCTTATTTTTTCCGTTCGAAACTTGACCAGGCCTTCCTCCATAAAAGCTACCATCCGATGGTGATCGGGCACAGATAGTGCATAGGATCCTAGGAACGTAACATTTTCAGCGTAAAACTCGCTATTGCCTTCCAAGGTAATCACAAGGCATTCTGTCCGCCTTACCTGATTACGCCAGTGCTGATTTTCGGGATGCTCCTCTACTCCTCGGTTGCGGACAGTCACATTTTTAAGGGTGCATCTTCCAGCGCCTTTCTCATAGTCGATAAGCCCCTTGGTATCTTTTTCCCCTAAGACGTTTTTAGCCTTAATGAGAAGACTTCCCTCGACCTCAACCTCCTCAAGATCAAGCTCGGCAATTTCAAGTTGCATCTCCGCATGCTCATGCAACTTTCCCCCTCGCACTTTTTGCGCAATCACAGAATAGAGAGGACCTAGCGCTGGATGATACAGAATCACAAAGGGAGGACCCTGTTTCAAAAATGCAGAAGGGGTTCCTAAAGGCGGAAGATCCATCTTGCACATCTTACCAAAAAGATAAGCCTGATTGATGAGAAGATCAAAAAAACATCCTCTAGGAGTCCCTACAAGTGACCTTTGAGGCACAAAGGCATTTTTAGTGACCGAAATAGTTTTAATCCTCTCGTTGAACGTAATGTAGGTTTGGAGGTGGGTCGCATGCCCTTCTTCAAGCGGTGTCTTAAAATAGTCAATAAAATTGTCAGCGATGTTTTGCATGGTTGACTCAAGGCGCCCCCCCTTTTTCATCACCACATTCCCCTGTTCATCCAGGAAGGGAGCATCGCTCTTCATATTTACAGTCAGTCCCGGGATGATCCCTTGCTTTGCCACATTTTCAACCGCATCAATATCGGCAAAAAGGATGTTTGTATTCGAAGGATAGATAGAATAAGGGCTTCCCTCAGAGATAGGAACATCCTGAATCCCTTGACGGTCAAATTCTGTATACTCTACGTTTGTGATGTGGTACTCAACCCTTGCCTTTCTCTTTTTTTCCATAAGGACACACATTCCCTCTGCCGTGTGTAAAAGCCTGCGACAAGAGGCAAACCCAAATTTTTTATCGCGGCTAATCCCAATCCCCGTAAAAGCCAAAACCCCATGATCTATCCCTGCCATAGGGTTATTGATCTGACGAAGCAAAAGCTTCTTCTTCCCTAGCTCCTTAAGCCAGGAAAAAACATTATTCTCATAAGCTAAATTCCAAAGAACCCCATGTCCGCCCGGCTTCATGAAAAGCTTCAAGGGTGAGGACAAAGAGAAATTTCCCTCAGCGTCAAGTACAGGAACAAGAGGCTGTCTAAAAAACTGAAAGAACTCTCTCTGCCTGCCAAAATAATTTGCCTCTTCACAAATCTCTAAAATGTGGTCGTGATTGTCCTTCTCAATCGAGGTCATCATAGCAATCGGCACAGTGATCTGTTTATGAAATAGCTTGTAATAAAGGTACTCCTTTCCCTGGACATCGCGAATGAGCCCCTCGAGAAGAGAGTGACCGCAATAAGCAAGGCGCGCTGCTGGAAGTGGGGAGCCTGTTGTTTCATCGATGAGATTCAAACGATCGCCTGCTCCCCCTACAGGATACATCTCTGCCATTTCGGGAAGAGAACGAAGGCCAAAGTAGGTGGCCTGCCTTGTCTCCAAAGTGTCGTGTGCAATGTCGAGTCCCTCCGGCATCCGAAAACACACCGCCTCATCTCTACAAACCTCTGTTTTTAGGCACCTTTTCAAAGTAGCTACGTACCCTAAAAGCCCCCCCATCCGCTCATACGACTTTTCTACCACAGAGAGACAGGCAAGAAGATTCAAGAGTTTTTCTACGTTTTCACTCTCTTTCAAAGCAGGATCAAACTTCAGGATATGGACTTGCCCGAGAAGAACAAGAGAGTAGATCACAATTTCCTCATCCTTGCTCCTTCCCCCCAAAAAAGCCCCTAAAAACCCAGGATTTTCAAGAAAACGCTGGACACTTGCCTCCCTTTGGAGCAAGGCATGCTTTTCTTCTTGCATACGGCCCAAAACCTTTTCCAACACGTCCACTTCTCTCTGAATCCTCTCGTTATTTTTTACAAGTTATGCTACATTTACACCCAATTCCCTGGAGAAAACGTGCAAAATAGTAGAAGTCCCGAGTCTAACCCAAAAGAAAATTTTCCACAACGGGGTGTTATTCACCTATTTCATCGTAAAGCACTTAGGGGGCAAAGCAAGAAGCTATCCCCCCTCACAGAGTAGTGAGAGGCTATCGATTTATTTTGACTCAAAATGTATCCTAGAGCTAAAAGAATGCAGGAACTAAAAGATTTTTTTTTGAACAAGATCGTAAAACTAAAAGGAGACAAAACATGGTAGAAAAGAAGCCTTCGGCCTTTAAAAGACCTGTAGAAATTTCAGAAACTCTGGCGGACATCGTTGGCAAAGGGCCAATGCCTCGAACAGAGATCACAAAAAAACTCTGGGCCTACATTAAAAAACACAAACTGCAAGACACTAACAACAGAAGAAACATCAATCCTGATGAAAAACTTGCAAAAGTACTTGGCACATCAAAACCAATTGATATGTTCAAAATGACAAGCAAGCTTTCTAAGCACATTAAAGAGCCTGCCTTAGCAAAATAATCCAAGCCAATTTTCTAAGCTGATCTTCCCTTTTTGAAGAGAGGATCAGCTTTTTTTCTTGCACATTGGCTCCCTTGTCGCGTACACTCTCTCTCGTAAATGATAAAAAAAAACAGTTCCCGAAACGCCCTTTTCCACTCCCTTTTTGATGCAGCCTGTCTCTTCTCACTTGTCGGCATCTGGCCACGATTTATCGAACCCTCCCTCCTTTCTCTGACAAAAAAAGAGATTAAGATCCCGAGGCTACCAAAAGACCTAAAGCATTTCAAAATTGTCCAGCTTTCTGATTTACACTTTAGCGCGAAAACACCCCTTCGGTTTATAAATAAAATCAAAAAAGCGCTTTTCTCTCTACAACCAGACCTGATCGTTTGCACCGGGGATTTCATTTGCTATGGCGAGATGGAACACGAGAAAAATTTAAAAGAATTTCTTGAATCTTTAAAGGCGCCTTATGGTGTATTTGCCATCTTCGGAAACCACGATTATGACGACTATGTCAGTGTCAATAAGGCAGGTGACTACAGCCTGCTTCCAAAAAAGGAAGCACCTCTTTCAATCGCGATCAGAAGAATAGTAGGCAAACCGCAAAAGCTTACAGGAAAATGCGACGCAAGCCTAAAGGGAATTACGCCAAACAGAGAGCTGATGGCGCTTTTGTTAGACAGTGGAATCACCCCCTTGCACAACGAATGCAAAAAAATTCCTGTTGGCAAAAGTTTTCTCAACATCTGCGGTCTTGGCGAGTTGATGGCAGGCCACTTCGAACCAGACAAGGCCTATGCCAACTATGACCGAAACCACCCAGGGCTTATCCTTTCCCACAATCCAGACACTTTGCCAGCCCTGCGTACTTATCCGGGTGATCTTTTCCTCTTTGGACACACACATGGGGGACAAATCAATATCCCCTGGATTAAGGATCGCTTCCTGATGATGGAACGCCCCTATTTTTATCGTGGAGAATTTACCTATGGAGATAAATGGTTCTATGTCAATAGAGGCCTTTCAGGAACTCTCCCCTTTCGTCTGAGAGCAAGGCCTGAAATCTTAGAAGTGGTGTTAACATGAGCGCCTTTGGTGTCATTCTTCTTTCCGGAGGCACTGGCACACGTTTTTCAAGCCCTATCCCCAAACAATATCTCCTCCTCGGCGATAAAGAAATCGTTCTCCATAGCTATGATCTTTTTTGCGATGTTTCCGAAGTGCATGAAATTGTGGTTGTATGCCATCCAGAGTACAGGTATCTCTTTAAAAAGGCGAAAACCTCCTTTGCCCTTCCAGGTGTTAGAAGGCAGGACTCAGTGTTTTCAGGTTTTAAGGCCCTGAGCGAAAGAGTAGACTATGTCACAATACATGATGGCTGCCGTCCCCTCATTGATAAGGAAATGATCGCTCGGGTACACGCATCTGCACTCGAGAATGGAGCAGCAACAGCCAGTATGTCGATCCAATACACTGTGAAAGAACGTACAGCGGAAAACTTTGCCAAAAAAACCCTCGATCGCTCCCACCTTTTAGAAATCCAAACGCCGCAAAGCCTGCATAGGGAAATCCTTGAGCGTGGATTTAGGCATGTACATACTCACAAGATCACGGTAACTGATGATGTTTCTCTTGCAGAAGCGATCGGGCAACCTGTAAAACTAGTTGTTGGTTCTTATAAAAACATTAAAATTACAACCCCTGAAGATCTCCTGATCGCCCGGGCACTTGCATGAAATACAAAATGATCATTGCCTACGACGGGACGAACTACCCTGGGTGGCAGGTACAAAAAAAACAAATTTCCATCCAACAGAAGATTGAAGAGGCTCTTTCTCTTCTTATAAAGGAAACAGTACGGGTGATTGGTTCTGGGCGAACCGATGCGGGGGTGCACGCCCTTGCTCAGGTGGCCCATTTTAAGACATCGAATCCAGTAAAAGACTTAAGTCACCTAAGGCTCCAGCTGAATGGGATTCTTCCCTTTGATATCCGGATTAAGAGCATCGAATCGGTGGATGATTCGTTCCATGCGCAGCTCTCTGCACTTGGCAAACTTTATATTTATCACCTTCACGTCTCTTCTGTCTCAGATCCCTTCACCAGGCTCTATAGTCTACACATCCGCAAGAAACTAGACATTCCACTCTTAAAAGAAGCCGCCAAGCTATTTACCGGCACGCATGACTTCTCCTCCTTTTCCAATAAGCCAGAACATGGCAGCGCAGGAAAAGATCCTGTGCGCACCCTCTTCCGCCTAGATGTGGTAGAGAAAGGGGAAAAGATAGACCTTGAGTTTGAAGGAGATGGGTTTTTGTATAAAATGGTGCGCAACATTACAGGTGTTTTATTGGAAGTAGCCACCGGCAAAAGGAAAATTAACGAAATCAACGAGATTTTTGCCGCCAAAGACCGTAGAAAGTCAGGAATGGCAGCGCCTGCACATCCCCTTTTCTTAGTGAGAGTGGATTATCCCGAGCAGTTCCACAAAACTTAGATAGTGGATCACTCCCTGTTTTTTAAATTCCGATATTTCGGGGTAATCAATTTGTGATACTAACACAGGCTGAGCCCTTGATCCTTGCAGGGCATAAATTCCCCTTGGGGTATCTTCAAAACCAATCACCTTCTCATAGGGTTTTGCCATGACAGAAATTGCATGGAGATAGCCGTCTGGAGCAGGTTTTGCTCTCGGATAGTCTTCCCGAGAAAACCAGACAGGGATACTCCCTAAGATATCGTGGTGCTTTACAAGCTTATCCACCACATCTCGTGGGGAGTGGGTCACAACGCACCTCTTCATCCCCCTCTCTTTTAGCAAACTTAAAAACTCCTCGACACCTGGCATAAGCTCCACCTCTCCACTTTCAAAAAGATGAGAGAGGGCGCGTTTTTTCTCTTGGTAGAGGACATCCCATCTAGGCTCAAGGGCTTTTAGCTTGGGGTTTTCTTCGTAGATTTTTTGCTCGAGCCCGGAGGAGTGGTAATGAGCAATCTTGCAATAGGTAGAAAAATCCCATCCCAGATCAAAACCCCGATCCCGCATCATGATCTGGTAGGCTTCGAAATGCACTTTTTCTGTGTTCACAAGAAGCCCGTCAAAGTCGAGCATGACTAAAGAGTATTCTTGCAGAGGGTCCATAAGCAAACATTACACATTTTTTTTCTTTTCCTTGCAACTATTATCCAGATCGTTAAAATGCTTACTATGAGGGCTCTTCTTCTCCTACTAGTCTTAGTTTCGTGCACAAACGAAGGTTCATCCCGTCCAAGGCGAAAAAGTGAGCGTGTGGAGAGGATCCATCGCAGTGAAGCGCAGGTCTTTTACGCAGAACCTCCCCTCGAGAGAAAGGAGAGTCCCCCTTATCCTTGGAAGGCCCCCTAGAGTTGATTTTTTCTTTTGCAAAAAGCCCACTTCGGATAGACTAGTGCTACCCAATTTTGCCGACGTGGCGGAACTGGCAGACGCGGCAGACTCAAAATCTGCTCTTGGCGACAAGGTGTCGGTTCGAGTCCGACCGTCGGCACATCCCCGGAGACATTTTCAGAAATGACAATGTTTCCGGTTTTTTTCTTTTTGTAACCCATTGGATTTCTGTAAGATAATCGCTAACGCCGGATTGAGAGTTGGGGTTCGATACTTTCCAGCATCAAAGATCAGTTTTAAGGGAAAAATCGAACCAAGTAGTTTTCTACGAATCTCCAAAACGGGTATACTTCTGAAAATCTGAGCACTGTTGATTCCATTTCAAGAGTGTCGGCTTCGAAACGCCTATTATTTGTGCAATCTTATCGTAAGATATTCCTAAGGCTCTAAGCCGGATAAACTCTTCTTTTCCATTTGATTTTTCATAACTTTACTCATTTTACTCCGCTATTTCAATCCATTCCTATGACATAGAAGTGGCCTATTGCTTACATATTCTATGTTATTTTCTATGTTTAGATAAAACAAATACTTTTTGAGGATCTTTAGGGCTTGTCGATATTTCTACGAGCAATCCTTCTTGACACATTTCCTTAAGACGAGTTGTCGTAGTGCGTCGTGTTACTTGCCAGATTTCCTGAGCTGCTTTAGCATTAATCTTTCCATGTTTTTTGAGATAAAGGAAAATAGGCTCTTGCCAAAAGGCTGAGGGAACACTCTTTGAGGATTGTGGATAAAGAGTGATACGAAAAAAATTGTCCAACTCTTCAAATTTTGGCAAGGGGCTGTTTTGTTGTTTACAAGCTTCTAACATTCGTTTAAGGCCTGATCCCCAGTGTTCGGTTAATTTCAGTTCTCGAAATGTCTTCCCTAGGACCTTATTGCGAAGCTGAGAAACGCCTGAAATGGCAGTGTCAAGGCCTAAACCAAATGGCAATGACCCTGGATTAGTAATTTCCAATCGGTCATCAAATATAGCAACTTGAATAGGGGAGCGTTGGTTAGCATAATCAGCGTGGACCAGAGCGTTCATCGTCGCCTCACGTAGAATCATGGGTGAATATTGCGGGATCTCTTCGCGTCTCATTCCCTTGATAGAAGAACCGATGGATGTATGCCGACGTATAAAGGCAAGAGTTTCTTCCAAAGCTTGTGATAGAGGACTTTTATTCTCTTGTTCATCAATTGCTGCATTTTTTGATGTGCCCTCAAAACGAACCATTCTAACAATTGGGTCAGCAAAGAGCTTATCTCGATCTTTTCCAAAAAGCAAAAGACCTCCTTTCGTTGGATAAGTTTCAGATTGATAGTCGACAAAGAGTTCTAGAGATTTAGCTTTTGCAAGTGTAAATGTCTTCCCCGCAGCAAAAAATGACGATTAACATGGAAATTAACATAGAAATACATGGAATTCAAGTTTTTCCATGTTACAGGATTTACATGTGATGATCGGTTGATCTTGACAAACATTCTAAATT
This sequence comes from uncultured bacterium, assembly GCA_964496125.1. Taxonomy (GTDB): domain Bacteria; phylum Chlamydiota; class Chlamydiia; order Chlamydiales; family CAZBXE01; genus CAZBXE01. The sequence continues at coordinate 76,624 of CAZBXE010000002.1, forward strand.
AGAATATTATTTCAGATTAATAAGAGAGGTTTTGTGGACATTGACCATAACATACAGCTTTCGCATCACTTGGTGGATTTATTTTACCCTCTAGTTGAGTTGACTCTATTCGATGAAGAAGGCTTGGTAAAAGAAATCTTCAATGCATTTTCCAATCTTAAGGAAGACCAAATATGTGATGTGAAAAACTTTGAACCAAATAGGACATTCTCTGAATTCTTGGCAGTAGGACGGAATGTTCGATGTTTGATTTATCCACTCTGTAAAGGCAAAGAGATCGTGGGTTATCTAAGATTGCGCTACGACCTAACACACTTCAAGAATCTTCAAGAGCAGCTTAGTATCCTTGTTCGGACAGAGGCCGCACCTTCAAATCAAGGAACCACAGATCTTTGGAAAGAATCAATTGATCAGATCATCGCTCACTATCACACTGAGAACAAAATCAATATTCAAGCTACAACTGCAAAGCAGAAAAGAGAACTCATCTCAAGACTGCAAAACAAAGGATTATTTGATTTTAAGGAGTCATCTACCTACGTTGCCTCTAAGCTCCAGATTTCACGCGCAACCGTTTACAACTATTTAAAGACTGCAGCCAACTTTAGAAAAGTTCACGTTCACCAAGTTGATGCCTTTACAAACGAAAAATTTGGAGGAAACCCTGCGGGTGTTGTTTTGGATGCAGAAGAGCTAGAAGAGTCGACTATGCGTAAAATTGCCAGAGAATTGAATTTATCTGAAACAGCTTTTGTTTTGTCTAGCGATAAGGGCAATTTTCAGATGCGTTATTTTACTCCAACAGGACACGAGATCGCATTTTGTGGACATTCTACTGTGGGGGCTCTTTACATGATTGCCAAAGAACGGCGGTTTGGGATTAAAAAGATCGGTGATTATGAATTTGATGTAAAAACGCTTTGTGGACTTCTTAAAATGGAAGTCGAGATTAATGATCGTGAAGAAATTCATGTTGCTTATAAGACACCCACAATCAAATTAAAAAAAGTCAAAATTACCCATGAAGAGGTTGCGAAATCTGCGGGCTTTGAATTGCACTTAGTTGATCAATCAATTCCAGTGATGTACGAGGAGACAAATAAAGACCTATTTATCGTCATTCGTTCGTTAAAAGATTTAAAGAAGATCGAATGTGATCCAAAGTCCTTTGCTCAATTCTCTAAGCAGCACGATCTCGTCGCTTTGTGTGCCTTATCTCCAGAGGCTTTTGATCAAAAAAATCAATTCCACATGCGTTGTTTTGCTCCTCTAGTAGGAATCCCTGAAGATCCCTTTACAGGATCGGTATTAGGAGGGCTGAGTGCCTATGTCGATACATTTGGTCTTTTACCAAAAGATTCACATAGTTTTCGGGTAGAGCAAGGTCATTTCATTGAACGGCCGGGGGTTGTTAAGGTGGAGTTTTCAAAAAAATATGGAAGGTATGATGCTAAGGTTTTTGCGCAGGCTGTACATTGTTTCTCTACAGAAATTAATCTATAAAAAGAGGGAGGATTAGATGTTTCAATACAAACTAGTAGCGGTTGTAAATAAAAAGATTGAGACAGGCGTTCTCATGAATGCTCTTGCACATATGTGTCTAGGTTTTGGCGCTCATACTGGCCCTACTGAATTGCACCTCATGGACTATAAGAATTCTGAAGGATTTGTCTATCCTAATATTTCAAAAATGCCTTTTATCATTTTGAAAGAGGATAATTCGAATAAGATTGCGAAGCTTCTTATGGAAGCCAAGGAAGCAAATATTCAATACTCGGTTTTTACAAATACGATGACTGAGGGAACATGGGAGGATCAAGAAGCAAGAACTCTCAACACTAAGCCTGAAGAGATCGTCTATTACGGAATCGTGTTATTCGGCCCAAAAGAAATTGTTACCAATTTGACTAAAAAACTTTCCTTGTTCAGGTAATTATCATGAGTAAACAACTAACAGGCAGTGCAAAAAAAGTGCAAAATTTTCTGATGAGTAATGGATTCTCTTGCACAGTGAAGGAGCTTCCCGATTCAACGCGAACCGCAGAAGAAACTGATGGAAAATTTATCGATTTAAAGGTAGATAATGGCAAAAATTAATCTTATCCAAGCAAAAGATAACAGTTTTTATTGCGATAGCATTTTTTCAATAGGTGTTTACATCAAACATAAAATGGCCGTGTTAATCGATAGCGGTATCAGCAAAGATGTTGCTAAGGATATCGATACATCATTGATGTAAGCTAATGTAAAAGTGGCAGCGATCATTAATACTCATTGTCATGGCGATCATTGTGGAGTGAATGCCTTTTTTCAGCAGAAACATCCACAGATAAGGATTTTTAGCACGGAAACAGAAAGACCATTTATTGAAGATCCATTAATGGCACCTATTTGCTTTTGTGGAGGTGCTGCTGCGTTCAAAGAACTCAATAAATGCAAGCCAATCACACCACAGCAACCCTCTAAAGTTACGGATATCATTGCTCCTTATGAAGATCAAAAGATCGTCATATAGGGAGAAATCTTCGAAATCATCACGTTGCCGGGTCATACTCGTGGAATGATTGCAGTCAAAACACCCGATAATGTTCTTTATTGCGATGATGCTATTTTTGGAGAAGATACTTTTAAAAAAATATCCTATTTTGTACTATACCTTTATTGACGAAACGCTGAATTCATTTAAAAAACCTAGATCGCTAATTCGTTCAGTCGCTGTTTCCATCATTTATCACGGAGGAATGATAACGGACTTGGCTTCATTAATAGATGATCACGAAAGGCGCATCCTTGAAACAAAAAATATGATTTTTTCCATGTTAAGTGCATGCCCTCTTTCATTGGAAGAGATAACTACTAGAATCATGCAAACATAAAGATCCCGGACGATCTTATTGCATACGCGCTTACAAGAGTGCCTATGCAAGCCTATGTTGCGGAATTGGAACGAGAAAATCTCGTTGAGGTACGTGTAACATCTGGTATCACTCGTGTTCATGTAATTGATAAGAGCCCTACCCATCTAAGCCATCACAATTCGGCTGTTATTATGTATACACAAATAAGCTGAAAAGTTGGGAATATGCCAAGGAGCCGCTCTCAATTTTTGCAAGCTTAGCGTCGCCGAAGAAGCTAAGGTTAAAAACCTTAGCAATGCAGGCGGGCAAAAATTGATGGATGATCCGACGCAGGCAGAAACAAACTTTCCAGTTCATTGGTGAATATACTCAACCAAAACTATTTTAATTAAGGATTTACCTTTCTCTCTACAAATTATTTAAAGTCCTATGGTATAGAAATCCACAGGAGAGCAAGATGCGCGATTTTGTAGGATATGGAAACAAAATCCCCAAAGTACTATGGCCAGGTAATGCAAGGATTGCCTTAAGCTTTGTTCTAAACTACGAAGAAGGATCTGAATCCAGCATTCTAGATGGCGATGATGCCTCCGAGTCGTATCTAACCGACTTGCCAGGAGCGCTGCCCTTAAAAGCAGCTCGTCATTTCTCCGTAGAATCCCACTTTGAATATGGAAGCAGAGCTGGTGTCTGGCGCCTGCTCGACTTATTCGAGCAAGAAAACATCCCACTTACCATTTTTGCAACAGGCCTGGCCTTAGAAAGAAATCCCCCTCTTGCAAAGGCCCTGAAAAACAGAAATCATGAAATCGCAGGCCACGGATATCGATGGATCGACTACCGAAGTGTCCCCAAGGATTTAGAAAAAGCAGATATCCAAAGGACAATCGCTGCCATTCAAAAGCTCACAGACAAAAAAGTCGTTGGCTGGTACACGGGAAGATGTAGCGCAAATACACGCGAGCTGATCGTCAAGGCAGGCCTTACTTATGACTCGCAAAGTTATGCAGACGACCTACCCTACTGGGTTACAGTCGCGGGGCAAAAGCTCTTAGTGATTCCCTATCAATTGGATACAAATGATGCTCGCTACGCCCTTCCGAACGGATGGAGCGATGAGAAACAGTTCTTAAACTACCTTAAAGCCTCCTTTGACTATCTCTACCGTGAAGGAGCATCTTCCCCAAAAATGATGAGTGTCGGTATGCACCCTCGCCTTTCCGGACGACCAGGACGAGCTGAAGCGCTCTACCAATTTATCCAGTATATCAAAGAAAAAAAAGACGTTTGGGTTTGCAAAAGAGAAGAGATTGCAAAGGTTTGGAATCATGAGTGACTACATCGTCAGGAAAATGAAAAGAGAAGAGGTGCAAATTGCAATCGACTGGGCCGAAAAGGAGGGGTGGAACCCAGGTCTTAAGGATGCAAAATGCTTCTATCAAGCAGACCCCAACGGCTTTTTTATCGGCCTGCTCGATGGAAAACCCGTTGCCGTCGGCAGCGCTGTTATCTATAACGATGGCTTTGCCTTTTGTGGTCTCTATATTGTAAAAAAGGAGTACCGAGGAAAGGGGTATGGTCTCAAACTTACACAAGAGCGACTCAAGTACGTAGGGAGCAGGGTTATAGGCATCGATGGTGTTTTAGAAAACGTATCGAAATATGAGAGACTTGGCTACAAGTCATCACATAAGCAGATTCGCTACGAGTTTATTCCGAAGGGCACCTTTCAAACCTCCAAGCACATTCTAGAGACAACAAAGATCCCCTTTAAACTCCTCAATGCTTTTGATGAGCTTTATTTCCCAGCACCAAGGTCTGCCTTTCTTCACACCTGGATCACCCCTCCCCTTGGCTGTGCACTTGGGTTTATGCCGGGCAAAGTTGTCCTTGGCTATGGTGTCATCCGCAAATGCTACGAGGGATATAAAATAGGGCCCCTATTTGCCATCACTCCTGATATTGCTAAAGATCTTTTTGAAGCCCTCATTGCTCGAGTGGAAAACGGCCCCATCTACCTTGACATCCCCGAGCCAAACCCCTATGCTAAGTGTTTAGTAGAACAGTACGACATGACTCCTAAATTTACCGTTATGCGAATGTACCGAAATGGGTATCCAACCATTCACCTGCAAAATGGAATCTACGGACTTACATCCTTTGAAATAGGGTAAAAAAATAATGGCTGTAACAGCACGTGATATTGCTCTAGATTATGCAGAGAGGGTTTGGAACAAAAAAGACCTAAACGCCATCAATGCCTATGTACATCCTGATGTCATCATCCATAGCCTCCTAGGGGACTTTTACGGGATAAACGCCATGCAAGGCATCGTTCACGCATGGCTTACGGGATTTGCTGATATGAAAGTAGAAAACGAAGATGTCATTACAGAAAATGACCTTGTCGTGACCCGATGGAAGTCCAAGGGGACCCACCAAGGAGACTTTAAAGGTGTACAACCAACAAATAGACCTGTTATCTACTCAGGTGTGACGATCTACCGTGTGCAAAACGGGAAAATTACCGAATATTGGGCCTATATTGACATGCAGCACCTCATCAATCAAATCAAGGGCCCCTAAATCATTCTTTCCTAGATTCAGGGATGGCATAGGAGACCGAAATTTTCCACGTACCATCTTTTTGCTTCTTAAAGATATCAAAGCCGTGCTCCCTGACGATTTTCTCATCTGGCTTATTTTTTTCCTTGAGATGCTGGGTCCAGATCAGATTCACCACAACCGTATCCCCCAAAACTAAGATCTGCTCAATTTTTGGCTCATCGTAGTGATACGTTTTATCAGGGTCTTTCAAGAGCTCTGCTAAATGCTCGCACATTTCCTTGTGATTTCTAGTTTTCTGATCCGGATATTTTGCCACAAGATCTGGTGCAAAAAGAGAACATACAAGAGGTGCATTCTTAGCGTTAAAATCCTTTGACCATTTTTGCAGCAAGGCCACGATATGCACTTTTGTGCTCTCGCTTTCGGCCGCAAAACTACTCTCTGGCAATATCAGGGATAAACAAAACACAAATAAAGGAAACGTGAAATTTTTAAGCATATGCCTCCAGACAAATGTTTAGACGCATAGAACCACACCTACTCTTTTTTCACAAAAAAAATCTATGCATCCATTTCAAAAAAAAACTAGCCTGTGATATCACTGTAGCAAAACAGCGGAACTTTTCCCTCCTGAAAAGAAAAGGCCGTTGCAAACACATTACTGGAGTTATACATGAAAAAATCTCTTTTCTTGTCCCTGGCAGTAGGCGCATGCCTCTTCGCAGTAGGCGCCACCTCTCTTTATGGCTGGACACCAAGCGTTGCAATTTCAGAAGAAACAAGCTCTGTTAACCCTACACCTCCCCATGTATCGATTGATCAAAACTCCAATACCCTTGTGGGATGGCTGGCAGGTTATGTAGGCTCCGGTTTAAATCTCTATACAGCAAATCTCCCAGCAGCAGCGCCTGCTTGGGGAAGGTCTGTTGCGCTCTTTAGCTCAACACCTCCTGAGTATCCTACCTTCCCCATCGTTTTCGCAGACAGCACTGGTTCCTCCCACGCAGCTTGGTCCACATACACCCAAGATGGCGGTGTATTTAATCAAACGGTTTTGTACTCAGCTGTTCAGCCTACCTTAGGCTCCTCCTGGGGAGAGCCGATCGTTACCCCTGCTCAGGCTACTATTCCAAAAGCAGGCAGCGTGGGGATTGATCAACAAGGAAACATGTGCGGAGTGCTCGCAGTAGGCCCTGATTCCTCTACCTATGCCCCCCCCTATACGATCCAATTCATGGCTCTTGCAAGTGATGCAACCGCTTGGATCGGTCCCTTTGCTATAGGAACTGACTCGGTAGGCTCAGGGGCTGCGGTTTTTGCAGCAGCAGCTCAAGGGGAAGCTATTTTAGGATGGAAGGTAAGTCCTGCCCTAGAATTGCAATCAGCTCGCTACACTTTTGGTGACACGGAGCTCAGCTTAATTGGAAACGTTCCACTTCCTGCTGGCACAACAGATGTGGGGTACACAAGAGCAGCTCTTTCGGAAAGTGGAGACACTGTCTGCATCTTCAACGTACAGATTGGGGAAGATACAAAGTACATGCTCTACTCAACCTTCCTTCCCAAAGGAAGCAGCACATGGAGCTTCCCAGAACTTATTTCAAATCCAGAAAACAACACAAATGGGTATACATTCTCACTTAACGTAGACCTTCAGGGGAATGCAACCCTACTCTGGACAGAAACAACTCCTAGCAACAACGCCTTTGTAAACACAGCCAACCTTCCCTTTGGCGGCCTGCTCACAAACGTGCAAAGCTTAACAGACACCTCCGCTGTTCCCGGGAATACGATCGATCAAAATTCACAAAACAGCATCCAAGTTGATTCTTTTGGCAACGCCGTAGCGATCTGGGGCTTAACAATCGGGGGAACGACACCGACGATCCAGACAGCCTCACGTAGCGCAGGGGGAAATTGGTCAAGTGTAACCACCCTTTCAAATTCTGGCGGTCAAGCAAGTGTTGCCTTAAGTGACCAAGGAACGGCAGTCGCAGCTTGGATTGATACAAACACGGGACTTCTTATGGGATCTACAAGCAATCACATCTTCCCCCTAGCTAGCCCCTCTGGCTTTGCAGGGTATGTGACAAGTAGCGGAGGTGACTACCTGCTTAAGATGCACTGGAAACCAAGTAAGGCACCTAACATCATTAGCTACGAGATTTTCCAAGCAGGAACACTGATTGGGAATGTAGGAGCAGAAGGGCCCTTTGAGTATACAAACACACTCAATTGTCCAGATGTAGAGAATGAGTATACACTTGTGGCTGTTGCCTCAAACGGCAATAAGAGCACCCCGATCACATTAACAGTGACTGAGTAAATAGTCTTTTGGCCTCTGACCTCAAGTCAGAGGCCTTTTCTAAAATGCATGAACATGAGAGAATGGTCTCTATGCCTATTCTCTTACCTATCAATGAAGGGGAAGACAAAAGCTCGCAAATTAAGAACCGGATTCGGAATACGTACCGCCACCTCAAAAAATGGGCCAAACGGACACAGACCGACTGTTTTCGGATTTACGATAGCGAACTTGCCTACTATCCCCTGGCTATCGACTATTATGCCGGTCGCTTCTGCGTGCATTACTTCTCCAAAAGAAGAGACGAAGAAGAGCCGCCGGAAGCTCTTCAAGAGGAAATTACATCCCTTCTCTGTAACCTCTTTGCGGTGCCATCTACAGCTATCTACTGGAGGACTCGCATCAGACGAAAGAGAGAAGAGCAGTATGAAAAAAGAGACACGCAAGAAGACTTCTTTACCGTGTTTGAATATGGTCTAAAATTCAAAATAAATCTGGTTGATTATCTCGATACGGGCCTCTTTCTAGATCACCGGGAAACAAGAAAAATGGTGGGAGCCTGCTCAAAAGGCAAAAAAGTGCTCAACCTCTTTGCGTACACCTGTTCTTTTAGTATCCACGCAGCAGCGGGGGGTGCCCTTTCCACAAAAAGCGTTGATCTATCCAATACGTATACCGGCTGGGGAAAGGAAAATTTTCTGCTCAATCACCTTTCTTTGCAAAACAATCAGATTGTAAGAGAAGACTGCATCAAGTTTTTAGAAGAGGAGCTGACTACTACCTCCCGCTACGACCTGATTATCCTTGACCCTCCTACGATCTCCCGCTCCAAAAAGATGGAGGAAATGTTTGACATCCAAGAGGAGTATGTACCCCTTATTCGGATCTGTCTTGCTCTCTTAAACCCTAGAGGCACTATTTTCTTTAGCACCAACTCCCGGAAATTTCTCTTTGACGAGAAATATTTTACGGGAGCTATCATCCAAGACATCTCCACCAAAACCCTTCCTGCGGATTTTAGCGATCCTAAAATCCACCGCTGCTGGAAAATCACAAAACACTAATTCAGTCCGTTGCTAAGTAACAGGAAGCGTTACAGTATGCACCAAAGGTTATCAAATGTTGCATCTTTTTTGTAAAAAAATATTTTATGCTAAAATAAGGGTAGTAAAGCGGTCTGGTTTTAGCTTTAGTTCTTTAGGAAAGCATTCTCCGGATTTGCGTGGTGATGTAAATAAGGGCCACAAAAAAAAGGATTTTTTCGAGAAACCAAACTCGTGATAGGGGGAACAGCATACTCTGCGACTTTTCTTTATCACGTTCTATTAAGAATGCTCTAAATAAGCTTAAGCTTTGGGATTATATGAAACCGTGGTAGATACATTAAAAGACAAACAACCACTCGAAGAAGAGGATATACAAACCATAGCCAATTATCTGCACCGAAGGCTCGGTTAGAAAAATGTTAGCTAATAAGACAGATGGTTGGAAGATGCTACAAAAAATTGCTATTATTACAGAACAAGACATCAATAACACGCCAAAGAATGAAACCGAGCTAGATAGCAATTTCGCAAACAATTTCCATTTAAAGAAATTAAAGAGTGATCAGATAAGATTTTTAATTCGCTACTTCATGACATATTCAGACGATGGTGAAAAAGAAATTGCAGAAACTCTATCCAAGGCCTTTCTTACAAAGGTAAAAAATGGTTTGTAGATTTTCAACTCAAGAGGACTCGATTTTAGGAAAGAAACCAATTTTCAGTTCATTAGGATATACCTTTAAATCATCCCTTTCTTCTATACTGTAGTACATGTCCCTACCCATTCTTAAAGTGCAATCCTTAAAAAAGGTGTATCCCTCAAAAGCTCCCTTTTTAGCTGTAGATTCCATCTCTTTTTCACTGAGCAAAGGGGAAATTTTAGGACTCCTCGGGCCAAACGGTTCGGGCAAGACAACCACCATCCAAATGCTGCTTGGAACCTTAACAGCAACATATGGCTCCATCGAGTACTTTGGAAAAAATTTTTTCACCCATCGCTCTGAAATCCTGCAGCACGTCACGTTTGCAAGCACCTATACAAGCCTGCCCTGGCTTTTGTCCCTTGCAGAAAATCTCACTTTCTACGGCTACCTCTACGGCTACACCAAGGCAGAAAGCGAAAAGCTCTTCGACCCGCTTCTCGAGCGTTTTGGCATTTTGGATAAGCGAGGCGAGAGGGTTTCCTCCCTTTCTGCCGGGCAAGTCACACGTCTTATGCTGGTAAAAGCCTTCTTTGTTAAGCCGAAAGTGGTGTTACTCGATGAGCCAACCGCCTCCCTGGACCCTGATATCGCCCAGGATGTATGCAAATTTATCTTAGAGCAACAAGAAAAACATGGGGTTTCTGTGCTCTTCTCCTCCCACAAGATGCAGGAAGTGATGGAAATTTGCGATAGGACAATTTTCCTTAAGAACGGAAAGATCATTGCCGATGATTTGCCTCAGACACTAGCACGCAGCGTTTCCACCTTCCGACTCAGACTCATCATTACGGATGGCCTAAAGCGCACTACCAAAATTGCAGAAATTGCAAATCTTCCCTATACCGTAGACCATCGCTCGATTGAAATTTCAATCGAAGAAGAGAACATCCCCCACTTTCTCCAAAAGTTAATTGAAGAAAAAGTAAGTTTTGCAAACATTAAAATTGAAGAACCTTCCCTAGAAGACTTCTTCCTACAGATCGCAAAAGCATGATGAGTTTTAGCCGCATAAAGGGAGTCTATCTCCGTTATTACTACACGTTCTGGAAGGGGCCACAGCAACTCTCTGATATTTTCTACTGGCCTACAGTCGATATTCTCCTCTGGGGTCTTACCTCTGTCTGGATCCAAACACAGCACAATGTTGCAAGCCTTCCCCTCTTTATCATGACAGCGCTCATCTTTTGGCAGATTACCTGGCGGGGGTCTAATGATATTGCCGTGAACATCTTGCAAGAATTTTGGCACCGAAATCTTATGAATCTCTTCTCCACACCCCTTAAAATCTCGGAGTGGGTCGCTGGCGTCATTCTCCTCGGCTTGAGTAAGGTTTTTCTAGCTGTTTGCTTCGGAGCTGTGATGATCTATCTTCTCTACGCCCTAAACGTATTCACCATTGGATTGTTCTTTATTCCCTTTGCCGCGCTTCTGTTAATGTTTGGTTGGGCCATTGGGTTTATTGCTGCCGGCATCTTGATCTACTGGGGACACCAGTTGGAAATGATTGCTTGGACACTTCCCTTTTTCTTTGCCCCCTTCAGCGCTGTTTTTTACCCTGTTGAAGTTTTGCCAAACTGGGCACAGTCCGTTGCTTGGTGCCTTCCCTCTACGTATATTTTTGAAGGGATGCGGCAAATCCTCCAGGGAAACCCCTTCCCGGTCTCTTACATAGTGACAAGTTTTCTTCTGAACTTGCTTTTTCTAGGAGTCTCTATCTTGTTTTTTGTATGGATGTTCCAGAAGGGGCGCATAAAGGGACTAGGACGTTTGGAGTAGTTCTGTCCTCCACGATCCGAGTATCTACATTTAAAATGGGAGAGATCTGATCTCTTAATTTCTCGATTGCAATCCCGTACAGACTATTGTCTGAATTTAAAACGGATAGCTTGGACCATCCAATCTTTCTTATCCAGGTGGCTCTCGCATCATCTTGCGAAGATACGACTGCAGTAAACCTCCGGATATCTATCAAAGGACTCATAGCCCCCGTTTTTATGTGGCACCTCTCCTGGACAAGGGCAACACCCAGACCCGCGGCAAGAGCTGTGGCTTCCTTTCCATATCCTTGATTTAAGAACTCTCTTGCCATCACAAGAGAACAGACAGCATCTCCTGCTTCTACACCTGGCTCCATCGCAAAGCGTCCCACAATCTTTTGCGAGCTTTTCAAAACGATCGCATACCCTGTAAACGGATTTCCGGCAAGCGCCTTGTCGGCATCGCTTTTCCACCTTTCTTCAAAAAGGCTAGAGCCCGTCACTGCTTTATCAAAAAGCTCGCTCAAGTCTCTAAGCTCATCCCGCTCTACTTCCACTTCCGTTTTAAAGATTTCTCGCAGCTTATGTGTATGAGCGCCTCGGAAAGTCTCCAGCAAAAGCTTATCCCCTACCACCTGCACAAAACAGGCTTGGGTCACGCTATCTTTGACAATCTTTGCTACGACTTTCCCTGTTTCAAAAACCGAATCAGCTCCAGAATGAACACGGCTGACCAATGAAGCTTCCATATTCTACCACCTATAAAGGAGTCCCTTCGGTCTCTTCGATCTGCTTTTTAAGGCGGGCTATATCTGCTTTTGCGTGAAGAGATAGTGCAACTTCAAGCGCCTTTTCAGCCACTTCCCTAGCCTCCTCTCTTCGCCCCTCTTTGAGCAAGAGCCCCCCTTCCAAGTACTGAAAAAACATCTCTGTTCTTTTATCCATGTCCACGCCCTTCAAAGAGTCAACAATAGTTCGTGCTCTACATAAGTTTCCCTGAAGAAGAGAGGCTTTTCCAAGACGAATCTGAGTACGGAGCCAATAATCCCTCTCTTTTGTCTCTTCAAAATAAGAAATCGCTTGTTCATAGTAGGAAATAGCAAGTGAAAGATCTCCGTTGAGACTATCGGCCTCTAGAGCACCTGCATTAAAGTATACTTTAGCGACGAGAGAATGATCTGACGCACACAACTCCTCCACAAGAGAAACAGCTCTTTGGATCAGAGTTTTAGCCTCATCAAAACAGCCCATTCCGCGGAGCGTAGCAGACAGTTTATAAAGGGCGTTTATATTAGACTCTGGAGTCCTCATTTTTTGAGAAAGGACGTCTAGGACGTAGGCATGCTCTTTTGCCTTTTTAAACTCACCCAAACGAAAATACGTGGAAACAAGCTGATCATGGATCTTGAAGGCTTCAGCATCATCACAGCACTGCAAACCCTGTTCCAGGATCTGAACCACCTCTTGCCAAAGCTCTTGTTTCAAAAGATGGTCAACCTCTCTAAAATCCACCTGCCCAGCTGCAAATAAAAGAGGTAATGGAAGAAGAAAAAGAATCTTAAAGAATTTCACGCCTCCAGTTTACCTAGGCCTTAGCTTTAAAATCAAGGCCGTCGACACGCGTATCGTAGCCTTCTGGAAGCTTTGTAAAAATCTCTTTGCCTTGTGCAACAGTATGCACGCTCCCCACGCCCTCCTGCCTCCTTGCCGGGCAAGACCCTGACCGGATCTTGTGCCAATGACTCTTAAAAAGCTCTTCTATTTCTTTTTTCAGTTTGTCATAGCTTGTCTTGAGGGTTTCCCCAGGCCCAAACTCGACTTCCTTTTGGAATAAAATCGCTCCGGTATCCACCCCTTCGTCCATAAGGTGAATAGTAACCCCTTTTGGCGTTTTCTCTATAAAGCTCCACAGGTTGGGATCAGCTCCCCTGTTCCAGGGCAAGTAGGATATATGTAAATTCACAATCCTACCCGTATACTTTTGAATCACAGGTGGTTTTACAATGTGGCGATACCCGCAACTTACGATAAAATCAATCTCATTTTTCAAAAGAGCTTCTACAGTAATCTTCTCCTGGGTAACTAAAACCTCTTCTCCAAAACTTTTTAGGAAATCCACCAGGGGAGAGGCTGCAACTCCTAGAAAAAGAACTCTCATAATCCCTTCCAAAACCCAAGAAGCTTATCCCACGATTCTACTTGCAAGCAAAAGGGCGGTTTTGGAAAGTGGAGGGGGCGACCATGCGTGATAAGCACTGTCGGGATGGAAGCACTGACTGCCGCCTTAACCCCGTGATAGGCATCTTCGACAGCCCACGTATCACTCGGATGGAGCTTTAGTTGATCCAAACAAATCTGGTAGATTTCAGGATCCGGCTTACTTTTTAAAAGACCATCTGAGGTCATGACGAGCTCAAAATAGGGTAAAATACCAGGCCTTTCTAAAATGCGCAGTGCTGGCTCTCTTGTGACAGAAGTCACAACAGCAAGCCGTGTTCCTCGGCTTTTTGCATATTCTAAAAACTCTTTAGTTCCCGGAAACAGTGGAGCTGATTCATAAAGCCCCTGGATCATTTGAATATACTTTTCAAAAAGCTCCCTTTCTGTCTCCTTCCACCCATATTTTCGTTTTAAGGCAGCGATGATTTCATGCAAGCTAGGACCATTTAGAGAATAAAACTCATCTCGATTTCCCATCACTCCAAAACTTTTTAAGAATTTTAGGTAGACAAGATAGAGGCTTTCCACGCTATCTACAAGCGTTCCATCCAAATCGATCAAAATCGCTTTTGGTTCTTTGGAAAATTTCACGCCCAATCCCCTATTTGGATCCCATCGCCAGAAGGAATCGTCCTGCTTGCCTTTTTCCCCTCAAGCATGAGGAGATGCTTGGGATGGATGCCGAGCCTTTGATTTCCAGGTCTTAGAATCGCATAATTGACATCCTCTTTAAAGACATCCCCTTTTTTAATCTCGCAAAGAGCCTGAAGGCCCCTTCGCATGAATTCGTATTGCGGTTTTTCTTCTCTTTGAATGCTCTTCTCATAAGATCCAAGCATCCTTTCCATATTTCGAATGCCCTCTACCATGTGTTTAAGTTCACAGGGGGTGATTGCAAAACTATGGTCGGGGCCAGGAAGCCTATTATCGAGAGTGTAGTGCTTTTCTATCACACTTGCCCCGAGGGCAACTGCCCCAAGAGGGGCATACAAAGGGTTGCGGCTATGGTCAGAAAGACCCACAGGAACACCGAATTTCTCGTGCAGCCACACCATACCCTTAAGTTGCACTGCATCAACTGGTGTGGGATAGGCAACTGTACATTGCATGAGGGTAAGATCTTTCCCCCCATTTGCCCGAAAGGTATCGACAGCCCATTGGATGTCCTCCTCCTGGCATGCTCCTGTGGAGAGAATGAGAGGCTTTTTAGATCTGCCTGCTAGAGCTAGGAGGCGTAAATGGGAAATTTCGTACGAGGCAATTTTATGAACTTCTACAAACGGATCCACTGCCTTAAAATCAGCTTCAGAAAAAGCAGACGTCATGAAAGAGATCTTTTGCCCTTTACAGTACTCTGCTAGTTTTTCAATCATTTCATAGGGCATCGAAAGATCATGAAAGAGATCCATCATCGTCCCTTTGACCCCTGAATCAGTAAGATATTCCGCTTCCCCAGCATTTGCCACATAGGTCGTCTCTGCACGAAACGTTTGGAATTTCACTGCATCGGCGCGAGCGTCTACTGCCACATCGATGAGCGTTTTTGCCATGGCAAAATCCCTCTCATGGGTACCCATCCGCCAATTTGAACCTGCCTCTGCAATAATAAAAACCATTATTTTTCCTCAAAACTTGACAAAACGGCGTCCCACACAAGATCGGAGGCTATCATACCCAATTTTGCAAGTGAAAAATTCTTATCATCTACCTCATCGGTCGTCGCAAAAAAGAGAATATCTCCATCGAGGGATGTTCCATAGGGATAGATGGCCCTTGACATGCTATTTTGGATCTGCTTTGTCAATTGCAAAAGGTTAAGTCCCTTGATTTTCAAATTTGTGACCACAAGTGTAAGCGTTGTATTTTTTCCAGGGTTTGGCACGATGTTTTTTTGCTCCTCCGCATTCCAAAAGCCGCGGACAAGCTTACCGCTCTTATCGTAAATTCCTCCAGCTGCATTTACTACGGTAAAAGCTGCAATCTTAACTTTGCCAACTTCCTTAAACGCAGCGCCCTGACCTGCAAATTGTTGCCCCTCTATGCCAAAAAGTTTACCTACCGTTACTGAGCTGCCAGCTCCTCTGCGACCTAGTGGAAAGACCCCGCTTTTTCTTGCTAAATAAGCTGCCTTTCCAAGGGCTTTATCAGGATAGAGAAGATCATTTTTTCTCTCATTAAAATCGTAGCAAATGGCACCTGCAACCTCAGGAATATTCTCCCAATCAGCAGGGTTTCCGCGCTCTTCAAAAAGGACCGCGGTCACACCTGCTGCAGCTTCAAGGCCCATGAGTGTCCCGCCTGCAAAGACGATCCCATCAATCCACTCCTCACCTGTATGGAGACGTTCTGTATAAATGGTTCCTGCTGATCCACCTCGAATGTCTGCTGCAACTTTTGCCTGTTTGGGAAAGAAAAAAACAGTACAACCCGTGGGACCATCTTTATACTCGCCTATCCCAATCTCAAGTCCCGGAAAAGTAAATTCAAGCATCCTTTCGCCTGCACATACAAGAGAACTAAAAACAAACATGAGAAAAATAGCCTTCTTCATAACACCACCTTAACTGACTTTATGAAAAGACTTAAACACAAAAATTAATTTTTTACTTTGTTTACACAAATGATGTGGAAAGTTGGTAATATGCCAAGGAGGCGCCCGCAATTTTTGCAAGCGTTAAAGGCGTCGAAGCAGCTCTCGTTAAAAAATTGAGGGATTGTCCAACGCAGGCAGAAACAAACTTTCCAATTCATTTGTGTATATAGTGATGGGCATGAGGGGTTTCTTTGTGCAACTTTTGCCTGAAGAACCAGAGCAAAGGAACATCTGATAACAAAACGGAGAAAAAAATGAGAAGTTTTGCTATGCTACGTCCCATGAAATGTCCCTGTGATACAGGCAAAGATTACAAAGAGTGCTGTGGGCGATACCATAAGGGAGAAATCCCAAAAACCCCTCTTGACCTAATGCGCTCCCGCTATAGCGCTTATGCGCTGCAGCTTACTGACTACGTCCTAAACACAGAGCGTCCTTGCAAAGAAGAAAGGCGCGCCCATATCCTCCATTTTACCCATCATACCACGTTCCTGCGCCTAGAGATCCTTGAGCACACAAAAAATACTGTGACATTCAAAGCGCATCTTTCTCAAGATGGAAAAGACACATCCTTTACAGAGAAGAGCTACTTCACAGAAGTGCATGGCAAGTGGTTTTATATACACAAATGAACTGGAAAGTTTGTTTCTGCCTGCGTCGGACAATGCCTCAATTTTGCTCGTCTGCATCGCTCTGATTTTTAACGAGAGCTGCTTCGACGCCTCTACCGCTTGCAAAAATTGAGGGCGCCTCCTTGGCATATTACAAACTTTCCAATTCTTTTGTGTATAGATGCTGCCGGAAGGGTTTTCCAAGAAGAGAAAGCTGCGACCAAACTCTTAACCTTGGCTGTCAGAAGACTCTCACCAAGGAATCCAAAGAGCGCACACACACCAAAAAACCTTCACCTCTACACGTATAAAATGTATTTTCTAATGTTTGTAATCCGATTGCGTCAAATGATAAAATGGATTAGACTATTTCCTTTCTACCCTGCGGCCATGGCGGAACTGGTAGACGCGCTAGATTCAGGTTCTAGTCGGGGAAACCCGGTGGATGTTCGAGTCATCTTGGCCGCAAAACTTGCATTTAATTAGCTCGTTAACTTATAATAATTCCTCTTTATTACGTAAAAATAAATTAAACAGAGGGTTTAAATGCAGTCTTCTCACAAAGCCACAACTATCCCCCAAAACTACAATACCAATGCTCTTGTCGTTGTAAGCGAGCAGCGCGCTGTAATCAGCTCCGAATTTATCAATGACGTAAACAAACGAACTCTTACTCAACCAGACCGCACAGCCCTCGACAGGATGCTATCCGACCTTAAGTCTCAAGAACTTACGGAAGCTCGTAAAGGCTTTACCATCCTCTCCCAAATCAAGAACCCAGACTATAAAAAACAAGCTCTTGGAGAGCTCTTAGTCCTGCTCAAGAAAGAATTTGATCTCATTGCCTCAGCAGATGCCATGGCCGAAGCCTCTTCTGCCAATATCCTCGATGACGCGAAACTGATGACGGAAGGTCTTGCGCAACTTGAAGGGAACCTGAATGAAATTGTGCAAATGTATGCAGAAGCAACGACACGTCTTGCTGACCTTCTTGTGCGTCATCAGTTTGCGGGACATATTGCAGGCCTCAAGCGTGAGACCCTCGACCTTTTTGCTACACAACAATCTAAATTAAAAGACCTGATGGAAAGAGTCTCTGGCTCTGCAAAAAGGGTAGTACAATTTTGGGCAAGATACGGTTTTGAAGCTTCCAAGCGTTTACAGAGCGATTATAATGTTGTGGAAGATTCAGCGCTTCGCTTTGTCAATCTTCTCGGGGGCCTTTCTGCCTTATACAATGGACAAAATGCAACGTCCCAACTCTCGGAAGCTGTTAAAGGAATCACCCATTTTTACACAGACCCTCAGTTTGATACTCTCTTTGACCTCTTTTCCTCCTTTTATAAGTCCAAGACCGACAAAGCTGCACTGAGCAAGCTGATTATCTTAGCTGACAGAACTGACAACAAAGACCTTGCCTTCTTGTCAGCTATACTTCTAGCAAATGTGGTAGAAGAGAGTGAAGACCCCGACCTACGCACTTGGGCTCTTGAAGGGCTCTTAAACACATTCCTCTATGTGAAGACTTCTAATCCTATTGAAGCAAGTTCGCCCGCTAAAGATGACGCTGTCTCTTTCTTATCTACAAATAACTCACAATTACCACCCCAGAACCACGACTACATCCGTCAAGCTCTCGAATCACTGCAGAGCCGCTTCTCCGGCACTGTTGTTGACACTACTATCGATACAGCCCTTAGAGAACACAGAAAAACGCAAGTACCACCCACCTTTTTTTCGGCTTCCACGTCCCCTGCGGCTCTGACCACCTGGTCGCAAGCCCTGGCTCCGCGCCTTGGCCTCACGCCAGCCCTAGTCGACCGTGACTTGCACAACACGGGCAACATCCGTCTTCTCGGCGATGCCCTCTCGATCAACGAAGCCGGCGTCGAAGAGCTGATCACGTTCCTCTCCCACCATCCAGGCGTTACGACTCTTGATCTCTCCCACACGACCTTTACCGATTCTGCACTCACTCACCTCGCAAAGAAACTACCCAGGACGAATGTGGCTACACTCCGTCTTACAACCTCAATCGATGACGCCTGCTCGAAAGCATTTGCCGATACCCTTGTTGCAAAGCCCAAGCTTCAACTCCATCTTGGAAATGCACTTTCAGCATACAATGTAGCTTTTGAAATTAAGAAAGCAGGTAAAACTGAACAAGCCATAGAGCTTTCAACCTACAACATAGATGGTCTGCGCGAAGACCAGAAGATACACCTGCTTTACCTAGTTAGAGGGCAGTGCTATGAGAAGTTAAAAATTTACAAACTCGCTATCCAAGATCTCGAAAAGGCGTTTATTCTAGAAAACAGAAAAAACTACCAAGCTTCTGTTGACTTGGTAGCAGCATACCAAGGAACAGGCAATTACGAAAAAGCCCTTGAGTTTGCTGAGATTGGTATACAGCTAGCCCCTAGCAATCCAGATGCCTTCTTTAACTTAGCTCAAACGCTGTTCTACGCTGTAGGCGAATGCCAAAATAGAACCCGAGCCATAGAGCTGATGGAAACCGCGATTACACTAGTTCCAAAAGAGGATTCTGCAACAAGAGAAGAATTTCAAGCAGAAGTGGAAGAGATGAAACGCTCTGCTTAGCTCCCTTGCCGACGAATTTTGCCTGTTTTTTGAGGGGCATTCTTGTCACCTTCACCTCGTATTGGAGGAGGCATGCCCTCTATTTCCTTCATTAGGCCTTTCCCGTGGGTTTCAGCCTCTTTTACCTCTTTTTTGAAACCCGTACCCCGTACCCTTAGACCATTTGTTGTTGAATTGGTCATCTTGCCAGATTCGCCCGGGCTAGTTATAATCCCCAGGCTCTCGGTGACAACGGAATGGGATTCTGCTGCAGCAGCCAAGGAACTCCGCTTTAGAGCAGCATTACCATCCAAGTTCTTAAGTGGCTTAGCATCAAACTGAAATTTAAAAAAATCAGATAAAAACCTAGGGATTCGACCTTGATTTCCCGATACCCTCTCCTGGGACACTCCCCCTACTTGCTCATTTCCTCTCACTAAAGCAATCACCTTCTTCTTTAACCAGGACGAAACCTCCTTCTCATCTCCAAGCTTAGCCCCTGTCTCAGAGCCCCCTACTCCAGCAGAACTCCCTGAATCCACGGGCGGGACACCAGACGGCGGTATTGTTACATCCATAACATCACTCCCCACAGTTCAGACATCCTCATTATAAAATAATTTAATTTAACGCAGAAAAAAAAGATTAACGACTGATAATTCATGCGTGTTGGAGAGGGTATTACATAAAATTCGTTTTCTATAAGCAACAATCCACCTCTAAAATCACATCAGTTCATTTGTGTATATTGCCAGCTAGAAAATGATTTAACTCCCATATCCTTGCAGAAAGAAGAGAATAGAGAAAAAAATGAGCACTCGCTTTTTTTTTGGGCTCGATCTATGATCAAGAAAAAAGGAGTTTTTTTATGAAAGTGAACTATTCCCTCCCAGAGAAAAGTATAAAGAAAATCGCCGAGCTGCTTAGTATTGCCCTCGCTAACCTAAATGTGCTTTATATCAAAACCAGAAACTTTCACTGGAATATGGAAGACCCAAGGTTCTACTTTCTCCATAAAATGCTCGAAGAACAGTATAATCAACTAGAAGAAGCTGCCGATCTCGTTGCAGAAAAAATCCGCCAACTAGGCGTGAAATCCCCCGCGTCCATGAATGAGTTTCTTAAACTTGCCACCATAAAAGAAGCAGGGATCGATTTGTCCGGCAATGAAATGCTTAAGAACTTGGCAGATTCCCACGAAATGATCATAAAAGAGCTGCGTGATAATACAGAACAGGTAGAAAAGCTAGGAGACTACGGCACGGTTGACCTGCTCACAGAGCTCCTCCGGGGCCATGAAAAGACAGCCTGGATCCTCCGGAGCCATCTCTAGGAGGCTCTGCCTATGATTCTAGGGCAATTTTCTAGAAAATTGCTTGATAGGATAGCGAAAGTCTGATTAACTATACACTATATACCGAGGTTGTAATGAAAAGGCTTGCTCTTATTTTGAGTATCTCTCTCTGTTTATGCGCTGAGGAACATGAGAAAAGCTTTCTTGGCCAGTATGTCAACCACTTACAGGGGAAAAGATGGGTTGCCCACGGTGATTTAATGACGGAAAACGGGGGATTTAGCGCCCTGTTCCACCCAAAAGGCTCCTCGCAAAAAAAGATGGAAAACTCCATCCACATCAGCTACTTCCCAGGCAAAGGGCACCTGAGCACAAGAGAAGCCATCGAAATGGAAAAAAGAGGTGTCCACGGTATTTCCGGAAGAAAACTCGAAGAGCCCTATCTTTCCCTTACTAAAACAAAGTTTTCTGTGCTCAAAGATAGCGGCAGCGAAGCGCTCATAGAAAGGCGCTATTCCTTTAGAGGAGGGCGCAACCTCTCTCACTCTCTCTGCCGCTTAGTCAGAAATGGGAATGATTGGATCTGTCTCAGTTATAAAAAAAAGGGCTCCCACCTTAAAGAAAAAGAAAAAGAGATGTGGATTGCACTTCTTGGCCAAGCCAAAGCTGACTTCGATTATTCTAGCTGGGTCCAAAGGGAAAGAGAAAGAGAAAGATTAGAAGAGCAAGCGAAAGCCTGGCTCATCTACCAACACACCCAAGGACTAGCTCAAGATTAAAAGGATTTTTATGAAACGGTTTTTTTTAAGTGTATTCCTCTTTTCAAATGTGCTTTTAGCAGAAGATCCCTTCGAGGATCTTGAAAAGAAAACCGCTTTCTTCAATCAATATGTTGATGCAGTCATTCCTTCCGATGTCAAACACAAATGGGTGCCCTTTGGCGTGCTAAAGGAGGAGAAAGGCGTTGTCGGTATGGTCTACTATCCAGAGGGCTCTTCTCGAAAAAAGATGGAAGATAGCCTCTTTGTCTCCTATCTCCCCGCCCAAGTAGGAAGAAAGTTTACGATACAAGAAGCCCAAGAAATGGAACAAGATGGGATTTCTGCTCTGACAGGGCTAAAAATCACCACTCCATTTGGAGAGCACACAAAGGTATTATTTGAAGTTATCAAGGCAACCGAGGATGAACTCATCTTTGAACGTCGCTTTTCCTTCCACGGAAGAAAACAGCTCGCTCATGATGTCTGCAGGCTCATCAAGCAAGGTGAAGACTGGGTAGAAATGTGCTATAAAAAATATGGCAAACAACTTAATAGTGATGGGCGAGAGAAATGGCATGGTTGGCTTGCCAGTGGCAAAGCCAAAGGCACGGAATACCCAAAGTAGATTGCAATCATTCTTCGTTCTAAGCTATCATAATCAGCTATGAAAAAGATTCGTAATTTCAGCATCATCGCGCATATCGATCACGGAAAGTCTACGCTCTCTGATCGCCTCATGGAAGAAACACAGCTCATTGCCGAAAGAGATAGGCAAGAGCAGCTGCTCGACAGTATGGATCTAGAGAGGGAGCGTGGCATCACCATCAAAGCTCACCCCGTCACAATGTACTACAAGACAAATGCAGGTGACGAATACCAAATCAACTTCATCGACACTCCCGGACACGTTGACTTTAGCTATGAAGTCTCTAGGTCACTTAGCGCCTGTGAAGGGGCTCTTCTTGTCATCGACGCCTCGCAAGGTGTCCAAGCACAAACACTTGCAAACGTCCACCTTGCCATAGAAAAAGGGCTTGAAATCATCCCTGTCATCAATAAGATTGACCTGCCCACAGCAGACATTGAAGAAGTCACACAGCAAATCGAAGAAATCATCGGTTTACCTAAAGAAACCATTATCTGCTGCAGTGCGAAAACAGGGCAAGGCATCCATGATATCCTAGAACGGATTGTGACAGACCTTCCAGGCCCTGCGGAGCCTACTGATGATGTGCTCAGGGCACTAGTCTTTGACTCACACTATGATAACTACAGAGGGGTTCTCGTCTACGTCAGAATGATCAGTGGCGAGCTAAAAAAAGGCTCGCAGATCCAGATGATGGCAACAGGGTCAGTCTTTGAAGTACTAGAAGTGGGTATTTTTGCACCGACGCAAAAGGTAGTCGATACCCTCTCCTCAGGAGAGGTGGGTTATTTTATCGCCAATATCAAAAGAGTTGCTGATGTCAAGGTAGGCGATACCGTCACAACGAAGAAAGATGGAGCCAAAGCTCCCTTGCCAGGGTTTAAGGATATTAAGCCAGTCGTGTACGCTGGTATCTATCCCGTAGACTCCACAGATTTTGAAGCACTCCGAGACGCATTAAATAAATTACAACTTAACGACTCAGCCCTATCGATTGAACAAGAAAGCAGCATGGCCCTCGGATTCGGATTCCGCTGCGGCTTTTTAGGGCTATTGCACCTGGAGATCACCTTTGAAAGGATTCAAAGGGAATTTGATGTTGACATCATCTCCACAGCACCAAGCGTTGTCTACAAAGTGGTGATGAATGATGAGACAGAAAAGAAAGTCGATAACCCTGCCTTCTTCCCCGACCCTTCACACATTGCCTGGGTAGAAGAGCCATGGGTCATATCCCACATCATGATCCCTGCTGAATATTTAGGTGCAATTATGAACCTAGGCCTTGAAAAGCGAGGAGAATGCAAAAAAACAGAGACACTGGACAACAAGCACATCCTAGTTACCTACCAGTTCCCTATGAACGAGATCATCACTGACTTTAGTGATAAGCTAAAGTCTGTGACTAAGGGCTATGGTTCTTTTGACTATGAGTTTTCTGAATACCGAGAAGGGCAGATCATCAAGCTTGAAATCCGCGTCAACGAAGAGCCTGTCGATCCCTTCTCCTGCTTCGTGCACAGAAATAAAGCGGAAGCAAGGGGCCGCGCCATTTGTGCAAAACTTAAAGAAGTCATACCAAGACACCTTTTCAAAATTCCCATCCAGGCAGCTATCGGTGGAAAGATTGTAGCCCGGGAAACCATTGATGCCCTCTCCAAGAATGTAACTGCTAAATGCTATGGCGGCGACATTACCCGTAAGCGCAAACTCTGGGAAAAACAAAAAAAAGGGAAGAAAAAGATGAAGGAATTCGGAAAGGTCACCATCCCGCAAAATGCCTTCATGGATGTCTTAAAAGCAGGCGAATAGCGATGACAAAACTGGCCCCCTCTTTTTTCACAACAGAAGAGCTTGCTCTCTTGCATAAAGATAAAATTCCAAATCACGTAGCGATCATCCCCGATGGAAATCGAAGATGGTCTACAAAATCACTATGGAAAGGGGAACTACACAGTAAAGGTGCTGATGTGGTCACAGATATTGTGCAAGGCGCAAAGCAAATGGGGATCAAGACTGTCACGATCTTTACATTTTCTACAGAAAATTGGAGAAGACCTCAGTATGAAATCGACTCCCACATGAACCTTCTCTGTAACTACGTGATCAAGCAAAAGCAGAGCATGATCCAGGAAGGGATCCGATTAGAAACGATAGGAAATTTGGAAAAGCTTCCCCTCGCTGTGCAAAAAATTGTAGATGAAGGAAAGGAAGCTACTAAAGGAGGAGAAGAACTGACATTCATCCTCGCTCTCAACTACGGGGGAAAAGATGATCTTCTACGGGCGATGAAAAAAATGGCTCTTGCTTACAAAAAGGGAACAATAGATCTTGCAGACTTCACAGAGCAAGAGGTCAACAGCCACCTCGATACGGCGAAATTCGGGGATCCTGATCTGTTAATCCGTACGAGTGGTGAGATGCGTATTAGTAACTTTCTTCTCTGGCAGTCTTCCTACACAGAACTTTTTTTCTCTCCTGTGTTGTGGCCTGACTTTACACCCAAGCATTTACTTGGAGCTGTTTTGGACTACCAAAAAAGACAAAAAAGGATGGGATCGTGAGCCCAACTCAAAACAGACTACTCTACGGCACGCTAGCCATACTCCTAGGAGCATTCTCAATCTCTACATCGCATGAATATCCTCTTTGTTTCCTCTTTGTCGTTCTTTGCTTTACGATAATAACTCTTTGCCTCCTAGAGTTTTACAATATTTGCAAGGCAAAAGGGCATGATCCTTTTATCAAAGTCGCCATCGTCGGTAGCAACCTGTATCTTGCCTTCCTTTTTGCCCATATTTTAGGGGGCTTGCCCTCCTTTTTTTTGCAAACCACTCTCTTTGCCACCTTGTTTGCCAGTTTTTTCGTAGCCTTTGCTAAAGGGCAAACCCCCCTTGTGAATCTCTCTTTAACCCTGTTTGGCCTTTCCTATATTCTTGTTCCTCTAAGCTCCATCATTGGACTCAACTACTTTGCCGGCTGGGTATGGGTAGCATACCTTCTGGCTGTTACAAAGATGTCTGACATCGGTGGGTTTTTCTTTGGCCGTTGCCTTGGGGAGAAAAAGTTAGCTCCATTACTGAGTCCGAAGAAAACAATCGAAGGCGCTCTAGGAGCGCTTGCTACCGCTGTTGTAACTAGTATTTTTATCTGGTGGATAGCAGACCTTCCTATCTCACTTACTATCAGTATAGTCTTTGGAATTATCCTTGGGGTTTTTGCACAAGTAGGCGATCTGGCTGAGTCTCTTCTCAAGCGTGATGCAGGTATTAAAGACAGCAGCAATATCCCTGGCCTTGGCGGTATATTGGATATGATGGATTCCTTGATCTTTACTGCCCCTTTGTTGTATTTCTTATTACAAGTAGGAGGAAGCTAAAATCATGATCATTACGATAGACGGACCTGTCGCCACCGGAAAGACAACAATTGCAAAAAGACTGGCAGAAAGACTTGGCTATATCTTCTTTGACACAGGCGCTATGTACCGAGCCTTTACGTATAAGCTGATTCATGATGGCATTGATTATGAAGATCCAGCCGCTCTTACAGAGGCGCTTAAAAATTTTGACTACGATGTACGCATGGTCTTTGGAGAGAAAAAGTATTATGTAGACCACCGTGATGTCACAGAACAGATCCGCTCCCCAGGCGTGACAGCCCTCGTTTCAAAGATTTCAGCCATAAAAGCCGTCCGTGAAAAGCTTGTGCAAATCCAACGAGAAGTGGCCCAAGGTGTCTACGCTGTTTTTGAAGGAAGAGATATGGGATCTGTTGTATTTCCCGATGCTGATCTAAAGATTTTTCTTACAGGACGTGAAGATGTGCGAGCCAAGAGGCGCTACGATGAAATGCTCAAGCAATATCCTGAAATGAAAAACACTCTGAAAATTGAAGATGTAACAAAAGAACTGCATAAAAGAGATCTATTCGATAGTACCCGAGAAATATCCCCGCTCAAAAAAGCAGACGATGCTTATGAGATTGATACATCTGACTTCAGTGTAGAACAGATTGTCAACCAGATCCTAGAGCTTAAAGACATGAAGCAATCAAAAGGAAAAAAATAGCACGCTCAGCGAGGTGTTTTTTCCAAAAAAACTTATTGACTTTCTCGCCCTCTTTCTTCATCCTACGAAGTAGTCATTTGTTTCTTTCGACATGCAACAGAACATTCGAACCTGTTCATGAGGAACAAAAAGGCAGTACCCAAGCAGCCTGAAAAATTGAGAGTTTAAAAAGGGGCGGTCTCAGATGAAGTCGGTTCTAAACAATGCCAAAACACATGTGCCTGAAAACCAAAAGATCCGGCTTGGATTCAGCTTTGACCAACGCAGATAAACACCAATTTTTCAGGTTGTTTGGGTAGGAATGGTACACATAACAATAAGATTTAAGACATGTAACAAAAAAGGAGGGCACCATGAGTCTAGAGGGGCCTAAATGTAGTGTAGGTGAGCTTACAGCATTCACAACACAAAGAGTTTTCGATTTCAACAAAAATGGAAATTTCGTCAACAAGCAACTCACAACGCGAATCACAGCCGTAGTTGCCTGGGCGATGGCAACTATTGATACAGCCTACCATTTACTTTTCACAGCGCTGAAAGCAGTCACAGGTGCTGTACACCTCACAGTAGGCAGCCTTATCGATTTAGATGATAAGATTTCTGAAAACTACAGATTCGATGCTATGGTTCGTGAGGCAAAAGAGACTCTTGCCTGCGCACTTTCCTTTCTTTCAACACCGGTACTTGCTCTTTCTCCAACACATTGGGTGAGCATCCAAACAGGCCTCGGTATCTGGTCTCAGCCAAGAGCTCCTGAAGAGAAGAAAACACGCTTCCAGCAAGGTGCCGAGCTTAGCAAAGAGATTGGTCACAAAGTTACATTCGGCTATTTCAGAGCTCCTGCAGCAGTCAAGACTGTCAGCTAAAAACTTCTACTCCACCCCCATAGGTCTCCTATGGGGGTTGCTGAGAAAAAACCTGGGAAGGCTATAAGCCGGATCCTGTCAATCAACTCCGGTTCATACCAAAGTTGACTAGCTACCATTCATCTAGGGACTTTGTCACCAAAATCCTCAAGCGACTCTTCTCGGGCACTGCGGAGCACAGGCGCACCCGAATCGGTCTTGCTTCGGATAGGGTTTACAGCGCTTGGGGTCTCCCCCAATGCGGCACGCACTTGATGCTTGCATTTCACCCTGTCTAACAGCTAGGCTGCTAGCGGAATATTTTCTGTTGTACTTTCCGTAGCCTTACGGCCCCCAGCCTTTCGCTGGTATCCTCTCCTATGAAGTCCAGACTTTCCTCCCCCTCACATAAATGCAAGGCGGCGATAGCTTGCCTTCCCAGAAAATTAACGAGCAGTAGAAGTTCTTCGACGTCTTGTCTTTGTCGTTGCTGGGCCTGCGTCCACCATTTCGCTCTCTGGCCAGTAGTGGATGCGAGAGCAATGCTCACAAAAGACAAGCCTCTCTCCTTTTCGGATAAGGTTCTCATCCTGGGCTGTGATTAAGATATGGCAGCCACTGCAGCATCTATTTTCAATCGGCACAACAACTCTGTCTCTTTTGTTCTGTAGGAGTCGTTCGTAGATCTGGAAGACTTCCTGGTCTGCCTTTTTAACAAGCCCTGTTCTCTCTTGCAAGAGGACAAGACCCTCTTCATTGATCTTTTGGATGCTTTCTAGGATCTCTTTCTCTACTGTCTTACTGCTTTCAATTGTCGTGTCCAAAGTCTCATTTAAGCTTTTAGAGAGCTCTTCAAGTTCCGCCAGTTTGTCATACATGTCGCTTAGCTTTTGCTCTTTGGCAACGCGCTCTCTTTCTGCTTGCGACATCTCTTGGTTCAGGGCGTTAAACTCTTCCACTTTTTTTACAGCGCTTTGCTGTGTTTCTAGTTTCTTAAGCTTTTCTTGGATCTCTTGAACTTCCATCTCTTGGATGCGGATATCTTTCTTCGCTTCCAGGATTTCCCCTTCTTTCACCAGCGACTTGTTCTTCAGATCGGCCTTGATACTGTTTAACTTATCATATTCATTTTGCCTCTCTTTTTTTAGCCTCATCAAACGAATCATCTTCATGTCCAGTTCTTGAATTTCTAAAATATCATTGAGGGCCCGATACATTTGAACGTCCTATGGTTGAATTTTCTTAGAAAAAGTTTAATGGATTGTATATATATAATTCAAGGGAAAATATGCATGAACCTATCCAGATATTCCGCCTGAGGGTGTTTTTGAAGGATTTTTTCTCTAGCTGTTTGTTTAGTTCATAGGGCTTGCTTAAAAAGCTGCCCACGATAGCAAAAAGGTTCAAAAACAACTAGGTATAATAGCCGGATAGGTTCATGGAAAGAGAGATCAAGGAAAGGGTAGCAGAAAGGCTAAGAAAAGGAAAGAGAACAATTGAAAAGTGCCTGGTCGGCTTTGACGGCTTTACAGATGAAATCCTAAAGGTTGTGGACAAAAGATCGTCCCCCTCCTGCTTTGTCCCGCTAAAGACTATCGCTCTTCTCGGGACTAGAATCGCAGAAGCAGCTGGCAAAAGCACCAATATCGAACTTGTTCTTATCAAGAAAAAAATTGGAGGTAACGGCCCGATTCTAGCCAGTGCGCTCATCGAAGGGGGTCAGGCAGTCACACTTATCGGGGCAATCGGGGAAAAAGGGCACATTGAGCCCCTCTTCCAGCCTCTTGCGAAAAGATGCTCCTCGGTTTTCCCAATTGCACCAAGTGGTCACTCCGATGCCCTTGAGTTTGAGGATGGTAAAATTATCTTCGGAAAACACAGTTCTATCATCCACATTTGCTATGAAACCCTACTGGAAAAAATAGGAAAGGAGAAGCTGATAGAGCTTTTCGAAGAAAGCCGCCTCATCGCCTCTACCAACTGGACTATGCTCCCTTACATGAATGAAATATGGACAAAAATAGGGGAAGAAATCACCCCCCACCTCAGCCAAAAAAATCGCTTCTTTTTCGTCGATCTTGCTGACCCTGCCAAGAGAAGCGATGAAGACCTTGCCTTGGGGCTAAAAGCCCTACAAAAGCTTGCCAAAACCTTTGATCTGATCTTAGGGTTGAACCTCGCCGAGGCAGAGAGAGTCGGAAAACTGCTCTGTAACTTTTCCAAAACGAGCACGAAGAAGGAGACCGAAGAGCTCGGTGCACGAATCAAAAAGGCAACCGGTTTCTCCCAAATCCTCATTCATTCCAAACGGTTTGCCGCCGCCTTTTGGGAAGAGAAAGCCCTTTTTCTAGATACACTGTTTACAGATAAACCCCTCATGACAACAGGAGCTGGGGATAACTTTAATGGAGGCTACTGCAATGGTCTACTCCTTGGCATGCCGGTAGAAGAATCTCTTGCTGTCGCCATTGGAACAAGCGGCTTCTACGTAAGGCACGGCAAATCCCCTCAGATGAAAGAACTTGCAGACTTTTTTCTTACAAAAGAGTAAGCTCTGGATTTTCACAACACGAGGTACGAATGAACCGTATTGAGCGCTATCTACAAAAGACACCAAAAGAAAAGAGAAGTTCTGCAGCAATTGCCTACCTAGCATCGCTTGATTGCATAGAGCAAACCTCCCCTACGATTGCAGACGAAATTTCCAAGGAATTAGAAGACCAGCGCTCCTATCTCAAGCTCATTGCCTCTGAAAACTACAGCTCTCTTGCCGTTCAGCTTGCTATGGGGAACTTATTGACCGATAAGTATGCAGAAGGCTTTCCTTTCCACAGATTCTACGCAGGCTGTGACCGCGTTGACAATATCGAGGCGGAAGCAGCAGAGCTTGCAAGAACCCTCTTTGGAGCAGATCACGCTTTTGTTCAGCCTCACTGCGGCGCTGATGCCAACCTCATTGCCCAGTGGGCGATCATCCTCACCCGTGTCCAATCAAAAGAAGTGGAAAAACTTGGTAAAAAGAGTATAGACGAGCTCACGAAAGAAGAATATGAAACTGTAAGAAAAGCGCTCGTAAACCAAAAGCTGATGGGAATGTCCTTAAACTCAGGAGGCCACCTCACACATGGGTATAGACACAATATCAGCTCAAAAATGATGCAGGCCGTCCACTACGATGTCGATCCAAAAACAGAGCTTCTCGACTACAAAGTGATCGCAGAACAAGCAAAAAAAGAAAAACCTCTTATCCTGCTCGCAGGCTACTCAGCCCACTCCAGGAAAATCAACTTTGCAAAAATGAGGGAAATTGCCGATAGCGTGGGCGCAGTTCTTATGGTCGATATGGCCCATTTTGCAGGGCTTGTCGCTGGAAAAGTCTTTACCGGGGAATTTGACCCGATACCCTATGCACACATTGCCACATCCACAACCCATAAGACTCTTAGAGGGCCGCGTGGAGGCCTCATTGTCTGCAAGGAAGAATTTAAAGAAGGGATCGATAGAGCCTGCCCCATGGCTATGGGAGGGCCACTTCCACACGTTATGGCTGCTAAAGCGATTGCCTTTCGAGAAGCGAATACAAAAGAGTTCCAAAATTATGCACATAAAGTGGTTGAGAATGCAAAATACTTAGGTGAGTGCCTAAAAGCAAGAGGTGTACGTCTAATTTCTGGTGGCACAGAAAACCACCTACTCATCCTGGATGTCTCTCCCTATGGCCTGAATGGCCGCCAGGTGGAAATTGCGCTCCGCAGGGCGCACATCACCGTCAACCGCAATACAGTGCCAAACGATAAAAATGGCCCTTGGTACACCTCAGGCATCCGCATAGGAACCCCCGCCACAACGACCTTGAAAATGGGAAAACCCGAAATGAAGGTGATCGCAGATACTATAGCAACTATTTTAGAAAATACAAAACCAGCCTTACCCGATAGCAAAGGGGGAAAAGGACACCTGGCTAAAAGCCTGACGGATCAAGGAATTCTTGAAAAAGCCATAAGCGATATCCAGGATATTCTTGACAACTATCCTCTCTACCCTGAAATTGAGGGCACAGCACGAAAAACTCTTGAAAACCCCATTACAGAAACGGTATTATAAGGCCAATCAAGAACGGAGACACAAATATGCCAAAGCAAGACAAGCCAGATTCCCCCAATTTCCTTTCCATGGATGACTACATTGAGCAAGCTCTCTTGCAAAAGCGCAGGATCCTCATTTCAGACTCCATCGATTTTGAGTCGGCTGGAGAGATCATTAGGAAACTTTGGTACCTAGAGGCGCAAGATCCAAAAAAGCCCATTACCCTCGTCATCAACAGCCCTGGTGGCTCTGTAGATGCAGGCTTTGCAATTTGGGACCAAGCCAAGCTTCTACAAACGCCTATTATTACACTTATCACAGGCCTTGCCGCCTCAATGGGCTCTGTACTTAGCCTCTGTGCAAGTCCAGGGAAGAGATATGCCACTCCCATGGCGAGAATCATGATCCACCAACCTATGATTGGCGGCGTGATTAAAGGACAAGCAACAGACCTCGACATCCAGGCCAAAGAGATGTTAAAGACAAGAGACATCCTCGTCAGAATCTACGTGGAGGCAACAGGCAAAGATTACAAGACGATCGATAAAGCGGTCGACCGGGATACATGGATGTCCGTTGAGGAGGCCCTCGAATACGGCCTCATTGACAAGATCGTTGAGAGTATTGAATCTGTCAAATGACTCCTTTTTCGAAATACACCGGTTGCGGTAATGATTTCATCATCATCGATAACCGCACTGGTTGTTTTCTTAAAGAGAAGTCTTTTATTCAAAAGCTCTGCGACCGAAATTTCGGAATAGGAGCCGATGGGATTCTACTTCTCGAAGAAAGCGAAAAAAAGCTCACTCTCCAAATTTTTAACTCAGACGGCAGCGAAGCCGAAATGTGTGGCAATGGACTTCGCTGCTTTACCCTCTTCTTACAAAGCCTTGGCCTCTACCACCCCCACATGCACATTGCTACAAAAGCAGGACCCCAGAAAGTTGAAATTGTAGGCAATCAGGTAAAAATTTCTCTTCCTTCCCCCCGGCTCCTTGCCCTAAATCAGCAGATGGGGGAATCGCTGCCCGTCCATCATGTAAATGTCGGAAACCCCCATGCCATCCTTTTTGTCAAAGATTGTGACCAGGAAAACCTAGAGGAAATTGCATTAAGGCTCCAAAAAAGACCCGAATTTCCAGAGAGCGTCAACGTAAGCCTTGTTTCCAAAACCAAAATCCGCACTTTTGAGCGCGGAGTGCAAAAAGAAACCCTTGCCTGTGGCACAGGGGTTGTCGCAGCTGCCCTTGCGGCAGCCTCCCTCTTTTGCCTCTCCTCCCCTTTAAGTCTTACAACAAAAAGCGGCGAAAACTTACAAGTCTCCTTTATCCGGGAGGGGAAAACCTTCCATGAACTCAGCCTAACCGGACCAGCCCAACGGATTTTCCAGGGAACTTTTCACAAAGAGGATATTAGCAGTTGAAAACAAGTCGTCTAAAAGATA
Organism: uncultured bacterium; assembly: GCA_964496125.1. Classification (GTDB taxonomy): domain Bacteria; phylum Chlamydiota; class Chlamydiia; order Chlamydiales; family CAZBXE01; genus CAZBXE01. The sequence goes on from CAZBXE010000002.1 coordinate 109,012, forward strand.
GGATAGTCGCATGGCAGAAGCATCTTTAAAACAGCCCCAAAACCCGCTTATCCTTCGCTGTTCAAGGCTTATGGAAGCGTTTGCTAAATCTGATGATGAGCGCGACTTCTATCTAGACCGTCAGGAAGGATTTCTTGTGATGGCCGACCTTGACAAGAGTGAAGAGGAGCTGCAGCGCTTGCAAGAGGAACTTCAAAAACACGCAAACCGTTACTGCCCCATTCCAAAATTTTCCTTTTATGAAACAAAAAAGATTATGGAAGGATTTGTAAATGAAAAAGTTTACGATATCGATACAAAAGAAAAACTTCTCGATATCATCCAGTCCAAAGATGCAAGGGAGCATTTTCTTGAGTTTATCTTTGAGCAACATACCGAAATGGAGAAATGGCAGCTCTATTACCAAGAGCGCTCTCGGATCCGGATCATCGAATGGCTGCGTAACAACCACTTCCATTTCGTCTTTGAGGAAGATCTTGACCTTCCGACACAGACAGTCGAAAAGCTCAAGACACAGCTCTTTGATAGTAAGGTAGGAAAAGATGTGCAAAACGCCCGTAAGGTTCTTGTTACAAAAGCAAAGACTTATTATTCGAGCGAAGCTTTAAACCCAAGACCGAAACGAGGGCGCCCTCCCAAACAAACAGCCAAGCCTGAAGTAGAGATGAAAGTCTCCCTGGATATTTATACAACCGTCACACCTCCGATCAGGCCTTTTCTTTTCACCCCCGACATTACAGGGGTCAGCGCAGCTACATTTAGCTCCAAGTTTGAATCGGAAGGGGAATCCTTTGGCCGCAAACACGGCCTACAGAGCAAAGAAGCTCATTCCGAGCTGCATGAGCTCAATGAAAAACTCGCTACACTCAGGTCTCTTTCCCAAAGCTGGATGGAAAAAGAGAAGGAGAAAGAAAAGCCACTCATAGAAAACATCCCCAATGACACAGAAGAAGAAGAAGAAGAAGAGGATGAAGAGGATCTCGATGAGCTCGACCTAGATGAGGGCTTTGATCCTTATGAGGAAGAAGAAGAAGAAGAAGAAGAAGAAGAGGCGCTCGCTCCAAAAAAAGCAACGCCTGTCAAAAAGGCTCCCGTAAAGAAGGCCAAGTTGAGAGCAGCACCCGAGCCCAAAAAGGCGCGTCTTAAAACTGTCCCCAAAAAACCAGCAAAAGCGAGCGGAAAGAAAAAATGAGCCTATCCGGATAGGTTCATGGCGATGAAGTGGGGCCTTGCCTGTTTATTTTGTCTTCTTCCCTTGTTTTGCAAAGAACCGCCTGAATCTTTCCTTCAGCAACAGATCGCAAGACAAGCACACCTTGGTCTTTCTTTCATTGACCTTGCCTCTGGAGACGTGCTTTTTGAACATGAAGCGGAAAAACTCTTTGTCCCCGCCTCCGTCACAAAGCTCTTTACGTCAACAGCCCTGCTTGATACCCTCGGTGAAAATTTCCAAATCCGCACATCTCTTTTGGCCAGCACTCTCCCTGATTCTGAAGGCACACTACACAGCAACCTCAAACTTGTTGGGCGCGGTGATCCCACTTTAGATGAATTAGCCCTGGCACGTCTTGCCGAACAACTCTACCAAAAAGGGGTACGGCGCATAACGGGCAAAGTAGTTGCAGATGAAAGTTATTTTGATGATATCGCGCCCAATCCACAGGCCGAGTGGGAAGATACGTTCTGGTACTTTTCCTCTGAACTCTCTCCGCTCTCTTGCGAAAAAAACGCTCTTGAACTGATTGTCACTCCAGGCCCTACCATAGGCTCGCATGCATCACTTACGCTTAAACAAAAAATCCCCTACCTAACCCTTTGTAATGAAGTGCACACCGAAAAAAAGGAAAGACCCCTCGTGGTCAGACGAACGGAAAACAAAAGAACTCTCCGCATCATCGGCGCAGTTGCCAAAAAGCCTATCAAAGAACGCCTCTCTCTTCCAAGTCCAGCAGACTACACGACAGAGCTTTTTACAAGGGCACTTAAAAAAAGTGGCATCATCATCGATGAACAAGAAACAAAAAATGAAACGCACCTCGAACTTACCTACATCCTTTCCCCGCCCCTTAAAGACCTGCTTCCTCCTATCTTAAAGCAGTCGCAAAACATCTACGCAGAGCTTCTCCTCAGGGTCATGGGTAAAGAAACAAGGCCACAAGGAGAGTGTCTGCTAGAAGGTCGACAATGTCTTGCACGAGTCTTACCGAGCCAAAACTACCGTCTCTTTGATGGGGGGGGGGAATCAAGACACAATCTCGTTTCTCCCCAGCACGTTACATCCCTTCTGAGACAAATCGATGCAGCCCCTTACAGACAAGCCATTTTCACAGCCCTTTCTATCGGTGGAAAAGATGGATGCCTAGCAAACCGCTTCCAGAAAACGTTTGGCGAAGGCAATATTAGAGCCAAAACGGGAACGGTTAGCGGCATAGCTACCCTTGCTGGCTATGCAACCTCGAAAAAAGGAAGGCGGATTGCGTTCTCCCTTTTTCTCAATCACTTTACCTGCCCGCAAAAAGAGGCGCGGGACTACCTTGACACACTTCTCCTCTCCCTGCTCGAGCAAAGTTGATCTCCTTCCCTGGGCGCGGATACTAGGAATTCCTTTTTCTTGACCCCATAGCTTACCCCCGGCATAATATTTGCAACATGTTAAGGATGAGTATGTTGAAAAAAATAATAACACTTCTAGTCATGATGACCCTCCTACATTCCTGCGCTGTGTCAAAAGCAGCTAGTGCAGGCGGTGCCACCGTCAAAGAAATACAAGGCCTACGTACCAGATCCCAGGTCCTTGCCCTCACCGAAAAAATTTTACGTTCTGAACAGAACGAAGAGGGAGATCTTGTCGAGATCTACCGTGTCAAGGTGGCAAAAGGCTCAGCTGCCAGGGCCTGGATGCACGGTATCCTAGACATTGTTACCTGGGGCGCCTGGGAAGTTGTGGGCACCCCGATGGAAGGCGTCCTTACCGCTGATGAGTTTTTTACCATCCGCGTTACCTACGACGAAAAGCACCAAGTAAAAGAGATTGCGCTCGCCTAATAGTCTGATAACCTTTTCTGGTTAAAAATTTTTTATTATTCTATAATAGAGAAAAGGGGTAAGCTCATGAATGATGCCAACAGTGTCCGACCGAGCCCAAACGAAATCAAGCTTCTCCAAAACACAAAAGATTTGAACAAACTTACGTTAAAAGAGGGACGCCTTGTCAAAAAAAGATTTTGGAATAAGACAGACGCCCCTACTACTGACCTTGAAAATAGGATTTCAACAATCCTCCAGGGATTGAGAGAGCAACCCAAAGACCAAGCAAAAGTTCTTCAAAACCTCAGTACAATACAATCACTCCCAAAACAAATACAGAACGCATGCAAAACAGCAAAAAAAGTTTTGTATGGTACCGATGACACAGTTGCGGGTCTGAAGGAAGAAAAACTAGCGCTCAAGAAGGCAGCTGAAGAATTGCAAGCCCCTTATGATCAACATTCAGCTGATCGACTACGTACCGCTATTGGTTTTTTAGAGAATGTGAAATCAACTAATCCTACAGTCAAGGCGAAAGTGGAAAAGTTAAAAGCATTGATTCGTGGGCAAATAGAAGACCTAAAAGCAAACGAAACGAACCGGTTTACGGCTTTCCAACAAAGAGCAAACACCCTCCTCGATGAACTTAAGGAAACACACCAACTTGCTCGTAAAATTGCCAAAGCGCAGTTTACTCTACAACTCACAGGCGTTCCCAAGGCAGGAAAAGGTGCAACAGGAACCCTTCTTATCTTTGACTTTGGCGGAAAACTCCTTGGCGCCTATAAACCTCACAGTTCTATGGTCAGGATGGGAGCAAAAGTGGGGAATTTCTTCAAAAGTATGACTCTTCCTCTCTTTGGAGGCATCGGACAGCTAAGCCACCTCTCAAGAGGCAAAGAGGCTCAATCTAAGGCAGAGGTTGCTGTGTATGAAATGGACCGCGCCTTCAGCATTCACTCCGTACCCCCGGCTGCTAGAATGATGATTGGGAAAAAAGAAGGCACCTTCCAAATGAATACCAAAACCTACGCAAAGGCACAAAGCGGTGCCGAGAGTCAACCAGAAATGAAGGAAGCAAAAGAGGTTCTTGGGCAGCTGGAGAAAGATTCGTATACAGAAGAAGAACGCAAAGTTTTTGGCAGATTTGCTCTACTGGACATGTTATCTGGAAACATGGATGCGCATGAAGAAAACTATTTCATCGAAACAGATAAAGATAAAATTAAAACCATTGTCGCTATTGATAAAGCCAATTCCCTGCCAGAAAAAGTAGCAAGACCAGGAGCACGCCTAGCAAGAAACCAATATAAATGGAAAAACCTCCCGATTGCCAATAAACCTTTCCCCGAAGAAACCTTGGCTCTCATGAAAAGCCTCTCACGAGAGAAGGTAGAAGAGTACATCATAGAAATTGAGAAAAAACCAGGATATAAGGACTTTTTTACGCCAAGTATGAAAGAGCAATTGGTTGCTCGCGCACAAGCTATGAGACTAGCCGCCATAAGCAAAAACGAGCTAACTCCAAAAGCAATGGCAGAAGCGTTGCAAAACCCTTTGAAGGCAGACATCATTTCGGTAGAATTGTCTTAGGATCTTGAATAATAATCCTCCAGTCTGATAAGGATAGCCAAGGAGGATTTTTATGCGTGATCTTTGGAGATCGTATCTTTACGAAGGCATCGCCTTCATCATTCTTGGCGGGCTTGCCCTCGCACTACCAGGGTTCTTCACTCTTACCTTGGAACTACTGCTCGGTTCACTCTTTGTCATCGCAGGTTTTGCTCTCGCCTACAGAACCTATGCTCTGATGGGTAAAACGGGCTTTTGGGCCTCTGTCTTCAGCACCTTCCTCGTCTTCTTCGTGGGGATCTGGATGCTTGCCTTCCCCACAAAAGGAATGTTCACACTCACGTTTATCCTGGCTCTCTTCTATCTCTTAGATGGATGCGCTAAGATGATCTTTGCCGTGCAGATGAACATCTTTAAAAATTGGTTCTGGATCATGATTTCAGGAATGCTAGAAGTCTTTATCGCACTTCTTATTTGGAAAGGTTGGCCAAGTTCCGGCATTTGGGCTGTAGGCATTCTCGTGGGTGTTAACCTACTTGTATCTGGTTTTACACAAGTGATTATTGCCTACAACGTCAGAGACGCTATTGATTAAAATAGGTATATACGTAAAACTGCAGTACGTGATCCACAGTCCATAAGGACCCAGCCGTTTTTCGGAGCTGGAGCATGTAGGCTAAAAAGCCACTCATCCACTCCGGAAAACGCCACTCTAAACCCGTTGTAAAACGGTTCTGCGAAAACTCCTTGGCGTTGCGGATAAAAATCTCCTCGGCAAGAAAAGGAGTGATCTGGAGGAGCGAATCTTTTCTTGGGAAACGCAGAGTGACTTGATTCCGATAGTGCCAATCGTCATGGACAGAGTTATATTGAAACCGATTTCTATCTGCGATCTGTACACAAGAAAAATCCCACTTACCAGTTGCATCAAATAAAGGAACATTCTCTCCCTTCCAGTAGCTACCCCCTCTACTACTTGTCACCCTTTCCACTCCTTGTCTGTAGCCTGGTGTCACGACCCAATTTTCATGGACTTTAAAGTTCAGGCCCACCTGGGCATATTGATAATAGAGAAGGCTTGCATTGTCCTTAAATCGAAAGGAGATCAGTGCTGTAAGGGAAAATTGGTCTGTAATTTTGGTTTCCGTGCTAAGCTGGGTCCAGAAGCGGAAATCATTGCCCGTGGCAGCATGCAACTGGCTTAAAACAAGAAAGATCAGAAAAACAAATCTACGAAAATACATGGAGCTCTTTCTGGTATTTGACAAGTTAATCCCCGCGTCCTATAAAAAAGGATATGGCAAAAAGGCTTTTCTGTCAGCTTCTTCTCACCCTCAGCTTACTCTCTTGCTTCAGCGCGGGGGAAGGATGTTCCCGCGTGTTCTTTAATAATCCTGTTGCCAAAGTGGTTGCCAGATCTATGGATCTCAATGTCAATGACTTACCTAGAATGGTTGCCTATCCAAGAGGGATTGAACGAGAAGGAAGGGCAGGACCAAACTCAGTTGAGTGGAAATCGAAGTATGGAAGTTTGGTCATCACAGCCTTTAACCAGGCTACTTCAGACGGTATGAATGAAAAAGGACTTGCAGCCCACCTGCTTTACCTTCACAATACAAAATACGAAGAAAGAGATGAAAGAAAAGGTCTTGCCAATAGTCTCTGGATCCAATATTTCCTTGACAACTTTGCCACTGTGCAAGAAGCGCTCGATTCACTCCAAGACTTTCAAGTGATTTCCACAGAAGTGAATGGACAAAAATGGCCCCTACACGCCGTTCTCGAGGATGCCACAGGTGATTCAGCCATTCTTGAATATATCGACGGAAAGCAACACGTCCACCATGGGAAGGAATATGTCGTTGCAACAAATGACCCCATCTACCAAGAACAGGCAGAAAACTTAAAGCGGTACAAGCTCTTTGGAGGAGACCTTGCTCTGCCTGGCGACGTTGATTCACAAAGCCGGTTTGTCCGCGCGTCATCCTTTCTAAAAACGCTGCCTCAGCCTAAAAACGAAAGGGAAGCGATAGCTCGAGCTGTTGCGGTCATTCGCACGGTGATGGTTCCCCGGGGTGCTGTTGATACAAGCGGGCATGAAGAGGGCGTTTCTTGGCCAACCCTTTGGCTTGCGGCAGCAGACACTACACACAAAATCTACTACTTTAACTCAACGCTTCGTCCCAACACATTTTGGATTGAGCTTGTCAATCTCGATTTCTCTGAAACAGCCCCCCTACTCGAGTTAGACCCCCATAATCCGAGACTTGCTGGCGATGTTTCTAAGCTCTTTACGCCCGTACCTAGAAAAACCATCTCAAAATAATTGACTTTTCTGGATTTGCATTTTAATATCCATGTCCATGCGCACCCTCTTTCTGTTTGTCATCCTCTTATTCGCAACACCTATTTATGGATATCACACAAAATTCGACAAGGCCTATAAAAGCCTCCGTGATCCTAAAAACCCTACAGTGCTTGACTTTCGAAAACTCGAACGCAGCATGGATGAAGACATCAGAGAGAAGCTTCCTTTCAAAAACACAGGTCGTTTTATCCCCATCAGACGCGGTTTCAGATTCTTAGATTCTCAAATGAAACGCTCCCCCCCTCTAAAAGTAATCCACTGTGGCACAAAGGGAAACCGAAATAAAAGGGCCATCATCTGCTATGTTTCGATGAATAAGCCCTACCCAGCGCTTTGCCAAAGATTAACAAAGAGTCTGATCCGCCTGGATATAGACGCAGATCTTCTGATGCAGATCGGGGGATATCCGAATATAAATGCAGGAGACTTAAGCTTATGTGATGTTCCTTACGCCTTTAAGATATGTATGTTTCGGCAGGCACAAGACCTTGGATACAAAAGCGTTCTCTGGCTGGACGCCTCGCTCTATGCACTCAAAGATCCCTCCCCCCTCTTTTCTGTCATCGAAAAACATGGCTATTTTGCCTTTACCGCTCCAAATTGTACCATGCAGACACAACTAGATTCGGGACATCTGGACGTAAAGCTCTACAATTCTCTCCCCTTTCTAAAGGATAAACATCCTCAGGAGATCTATCATGTCTGGGCTACCATCGTTGGCTTAAATCTAAAAAGTGCAACAGGGCGCGGCCTTCTTCACGAATGGTACGAAATGGCAAAAAATAAAGATAGTTTTGTATCCAACAACCCTGAAGAAGTGCCCCTTTCTGCCATTCTGAGTAACAGAGGGCTACCTATCCTTGGATTTAGAGACGATTACTTTTCTGAAGAAACACACAACCCGACCTGGAAAATGGAAAAGATGTTTATCAGGGATAAGTATATGAGCTGCAAAGAGATTCCACAAACCTAAGCCCCCTAAGTCCCCGCGAGCCGTCATAGAGCATAGGCTCTCTATCTTGCGAGTTTCCTCCGCTCAACTAAGGAGAGGAGCTGCTAGCCCATTCTCTGATCCAACATAATCCTCAAGATAGAAAGCATATTCAACTTGCATACTTTCCCTATCAGATAGGAGAAACTCCCGATCCCTCCTCCTCCAATAGAGCAAAGCAATACACAAATGAAGTGCAAAGTATGTTTCTGCCTGCGTCGGACAATCCCTCAATTTTACCTGTCTGCATCGCTAAGATTTTTCACCAGATCAGCTTCGACGCCTCTACCGCTCGCAATAATTGAGGGCGCTTTTTTGGCATATTACCAACTTTTCAATTCATTTGTGAATATCTAAATCTATAATTAGTCGATAGTCTCAAAACTATGCAAAACTTTTAATTCGTTTGTTCCACCAAAGGGTTTCTTGCTTAAAGTTTTATCAAGATAATCAAATACTTCCTTGGTAAACTTATAGCCTTTCTCTTTCCAAAATTTCAATACTTGGATCGCTTCTCTCTTTCCATTGGAGTTACAGAGTAAAGTACAACAAAGCGTTTTGTCCGGCGTAACTTTTTCTTTGTCCATCAGCTCTAAAAGAGGGGAAACCTCACCGAAATTGCTTCTTCCCATGTGGTTGTATAAAACGCGATTGTATGTGTAAGCATCAGGTTTGTGGGGTGATTGCAACATAGTGTCAAATATTTCTCTAACAAGATCATGTTTCCCCATCCTGTTACAGCGCTTAATCATACTATTACAAATATAAACAGGAATCGAGCTTTTTGGGGTTTGCGATGATATTATTTTCTGTGTCTGTAAATCTATTTCAACATCACTTATTTCCCCCTCTTCTTTCTCGTTTGTTGAGGGAACTTCATTCGTAGGCGATGAGCATGTGCTGGTTAAAAGCTTTTTGATTGAGAACATGTCATTTCTTGCAAAATAGGCATCTAAAACATCGTCATAAGTTTTACGCGTCGTGATGGCTTTTGCTTGCATCATTTTAGAAAATAGACTTGCGACCTTTTTATAGTTCTTTTTCTTCGCCGCTTTACTAATTAACCTATCATAGAAATCTACCTTTTTCTTTGAGAAGGTGAGCGCTTCAGCCTGTAACTTGACCTTACTTTCTTCAGGTGTACTGGCATCATCTTTGATTTTATGTGTTTCATTTTCCTGTGAACGCTCCCCTGCAAAATTCCATGGAACGAAACTTACCTGCTCTAATGAAGGAGTTGTTAAGAAAGGTAAGAAGGGTTGTATGGGTCCTCCAAATTCAAGAGATGTCATAACTTTGGCTTTTTTTGCGATGTGCACAGTGTCCACTTCATCCACTCGAATAGAATCCATGGTACTACGTTTTTTGCTTTCGATAAATGCCTCTTGAGGAGCAAAGGTTTTCCAAGAAACTAAACTATTAAAATTTGTATATATAATTATACTCACAGTATTAATGGCAAATCCGAAAAATCGTAAATCAAAGATTAGACCCAGAGGCTAACCGGAACATCCTAAAGTAATCTGCTCCGTTCTAAGATAAACGAACTAAAACTCTAAAGAGTCCATTGAAAAAATAATCCCTAGTATGAGATTGCTCGGAGCCGGACTTGAACCGGCACGGAGGTTACCCTCCAAGGGATTTTAAGTCCCTTGTGTCTACCTATTTCACCATCCGAGCGGGTAGATCAAGAGTAATGTACCTTGTTAGAGGTTTTTATGCAAGAGGGGGGCATAACCCCCCTCCTCGTGCTATTCTGAAGGAGAATCCGCTGCTTGTTGGATCTTATCTTCTTTGGAAGCGCCCTTTTTCTCTTCAGAGATCTCACGGATAATTTGTGAGATACTTTGATTTAAAGGAGGGGGTGTTTCTGCTTCACTTGTTGGTTCTTTTTCTCTTGGCTTGTAAAACTCTTCTCGTTTGTATTTCGCGATCGTCTCCGAGATAAGGGTTGAGGGAGGAGGAAGAAGCGATGCTACAACTGATGGAGTGATCTCTCCCGGGACACGAGGCGTCTCTTCACGTCTGCGTTTTTGCTCCTTGGGCGCTTCTTGTTCCTTAGGCTCTTCAGGAGTTGTTTCTTGTTGCTCCGCTACATCTCCTTCCTCACGGCCACCTCTGCGCCTGCGGTTTTGTCTTCGCTTTTCCCGTTTCTTGTCAACTTTCTTGCCGTCTTGCTTTTTGTCGGAATCTTCTGTAACAACTTCCTCTTTTGTCTCTCTTCCACCAGCAATTTTAATCGATCTATCGACTGTTACATTCTTCAAGATCATTTTAGCTTCCCTAACCTCGACAACTTCGTAGTCTGTTACAGGAACTAAAAATGCTTTTGGCCTTTCTTGAGATCTGAAAAAGAAACTCTGTCCAAAGGAGACAATTTCGACTGCTTCGAGGAAATACTCCTCCTGGGATACACCTTTGCTATTACGGACAACTAGTTTACACCCTTCTTTTGGGGTAATAATTGTTTCAATGATGGGATCACGCGTATAATCCATACTAACCACCTGCCTTTTTAGGAACATGTCGTTCCTAGATTTATTTTGTGCAGAACCAACAGGAAGAAGCTACCGTTAAGGATGTTTGTCCAGGGCGGTATTCTAAGATTGAATAACATAGGTCTAAGCAGCCTCTTTCAAAACTGCGACCAAAAATCTTTTATTCAACTTGCGGCCTTAGGAATTCCTGCTGTCTCTGCCTTTCTAATTTGCCGCTAGTCGAGGCTATTCTCTTGAAGCCATATACACAAGCAAATCTACAACTCGGGCTGAATAGCCCATCTCGTTATCATACCACGCTAGTATCTTGTAGAAATTACTATTCAGTGCAATGCCTGCCTCTTTATCAAAAATTGCCGAAAAGGTACTCCCAATAAAATCACTGGAGACAACCGGCTCATCACAATAGCTGAGAATGCCCTTCATAGATCCTTCGGCTGCGTTTTTCATCTCCTTACAAATCTCCTCCCATGAGGTAGGTTTAGTAAGGCGTACAGTCAGATCTACTAAGGAAACATCTCCTATTGGGACGCGTAGTGCCTTTCCCGTGAGTTTTCCCTTCACCTCCGGAAGACAAAGGGCTACCGCCTTGGCAGCCCCCGTTGACGCTGGTATGATATTGAGCAGCGCTGACCTCCCCCCCCTCAAGTCTTTGGCCGAGGGGCCATCTACTGTCGGTTGGGATGCCGTCAGTGCATGCACCGTCGTCATTAATCCATCTTCTATTCCAAATTCATCAAGCAATACCTTCGTGATCGGCGCTAAACAATTCGTCGTACACGAGGCATTGGATACTACTACATCCTTCAGGGGATTATATTGTGTATGATTTACCCCCATCACATATGTTGCCATTTCTCCATGGCCAGGCGCAGACACAACAACTCGTTTCGCTCCTGCCTGGATATGCTTGCTTGCAAGCTCTGTACTTGTAAACCTTCCTGTCGATTCCACTACATAGTCTATCTGCAGTTTTTTCCAAGGAAGCTGGCTGGGATCTCTTTCTTCAAGAAGGCAAGTCGTTTCCCCGTCTACGAGCAAACAATCTCCCTCCACTCTAACATCACCTGGGTATTTGCCATGTACGGAATCATATTTCAAAAGATATGCGAGGTTATCTGGAGGGACCAAGTCGTTAATAGCTACAATCTTAAGGTCTTTCCGACTTCTTGCAAGTCGGTAAACAAGCCGGCCAATCCTGCCGAAACCATTAATTGCTATTCTTACCGCCATCCATTCTCCTGAATTCAGAGCCTCAATCTTTAGCTTAATCCAGGCAATCCTGGAAAGTAAAGTATATTCTAGGTGAATACTCCCTCATCTAAAGCAGAGGTCCTCTCGCGATTTAAGGAACCTTCTGGCTGTTAGCCACACTCAGTTGTGACAAGGGCTTTTAGGGATTGGAACCCAGGCTATCTATTCAAAGAGCCAAACTGTTACGACGATTCGTTTAGAGGAACTTGTCGCAGCCAGCTTCGTCGACTGTACTACAAAGTTTAACAAAATACAGATTTAAGCCAAGTCTTAAAGTAGATGGTTTATTCCGTCATATAGATAAATGTTTGAAGTAAAAGGAGGTCAAGCCTTACTTCAAACATTTAAAGCTATTCGGGCAAATACTCAATCAAGCAACGTTCTGCGCAATCGCCGTCTCTAATATCTGTTCGCATAATCCGAGTATATCCACCATCACGGTCCCTGTATCTTGGGCCTAACACATCGAACAGTTTGCGGATAACTTCTCGGTCGCCGTTATAAGCGTGTGTTTTCCCCTCTTTTGCAAGTCTAGCCTCTTTGGGCGTTAGCGTATTGAAACGAATCATCATTTCGCCAATGGCCTTTCTTCTAGAAGCCAGCGTGTTTTCCTTAGCCAGGGTAATCATGAACGCAGCAAAGCGAGCAAGCTCCTTGGCTTTAGGAACAGTTGTTTCAATTCTCTCATGCTCTATCAGTGACTTTAGCATGTTTGCAAACATGCATCTTCTATGAGAGGTTGTCCGGCTTAGTTTATTTGTTCTTCGTCTATGTCTCATTGTCTTCGTCCCTAAGTAGTTTACGGCGTTTGGCTTAACTCACTCGCCTGTCTTTTTTGCTCTTGGTAATCCCTAATTTTTCCCTTTACATTTTCCGGTGTTAAGCCATACTTGCTGAGGTCCATTCCGAGAGAAAGGCTCATCTCTGTGAGTTTAGCCTTAATCTCATTGAGGGATTTTTTTCCAAAATTTCTAAATTCCAACATCTTACGCTCTGGTATAATCACAAGCTCTGCAATTGACTCAATATTCGCTCCGCTTAGGCAATTTGTCGAACGAACAGAAAGTTCAATCTCATCAATTCGAAGAGATAGCTTATCCAGAAATTCATCTTCTGTGGCATCAGATTCCAGATCCTGATCATCAAAGTTAAGAGCTTCTGTTTGAAGCTGCTCAAACACAGCGAAATGCTTAACTGCAATCTGTGATGCAAATGTTAGTGCTTCTCTTGGCGATATCCTACCATCGGTATATACATCCAAAACAAGCTTATCAAAATCTGTATCTTGTCCTACCCTGGTGTTTTCCACAAAGTAGTTGACTAGCCTTACGGGGGAGAAGGCTGAGTCTACAACAATTTCATCCATTAACTTGTCATAAATCTCATGTCTCTCAGACGGTACATAACCTCTACCAAAACCAATTTTCAGGTTTACCTGTCTCTTCATTGGCTTAGTCACTGTAAAGAGGTGGTGTTTTGGATTAACTACTTCGAAATAACCATCGTTTACAAGATCCCCTAGCTTAATCTGAACCTGACCACCATTCTTCTCGAGGTCTTCTTGAGTTATATCCAGTAACATGGTGATGATGCGATTCTGTCTCGAACCTTTGGCATCGTCTTTGGGGAGCTTTCTGAGAAGGGCACCCTTGAAGTTCAAGACGATGTTTGTCATATCTTCAACGATCCCTTGCACGGCCATATACTCGTGAGGCACACCTTCTAACATCACGGAGATAATAGCAGGAGCTTCGAGAGATGACAACATCAAGCGTCTTAGCGTATTCCCCAATGTGTGGCCAAAGCCTCTTTCAAAGGGCTCTGCCGCAAAACGGGCATAATTCCTTGCTGGATCTTCTTCTTCGATAACAATTTTATCTGGCATTTCAAATTTGCCGTACCTAACTCCCATGAACTATCTCCTGATTCCCAAATCTAGCTTAAATTATACTCTTCTTCTTTTGCGTGGTCTGCATCCGTTGTGTGGTACAGGTGTTGAATCTCGTATCGTAGTAATTAATAGGCCTGCGCTTTGCAATCCTCGTACAGCTGATTCACGACCGGCTCCCGGACCATTCAAATTCACTTCGACTTCCTTCATACCTACGCCCATCGCGATCTTTGCTGCATCTTGCGCGGCTATTGTTGCTGCATATGCAGACGATTTCTTCGAACCGGAAAAACTTGCTTTACCCGCTGACGCCCACGAAACAACCCTGCCTGTCTGGTCAGTAATCGTTACGATCGTGTTATTAAAGCTTGCAAGCACATAAACTATCCCTGAAGGAACGTTCTGATGCACTCGTTTTTTAACTTTTCCTGGTTTCTTTGCAGTTGTCTGTTTAGCCAAAGCTTTTAACTCCTCCTTTCCTCAAATCTGTATCGTGCTCAGTTTACTTCTTTTTGTTCGCAACTGTTTTCTTGCGCCCTTTTCGCGTACGCGCGTTACATCTAGTTCTCTGTCCTCTAACTGGCAGTCCTAGTCTATGACGCAGTCCTCTCCATGCATGGATACTGATCAATCGTTTAATGTTGTTTTGTACTTCCCTTCTTAGATCCCCTTCAACGACATACTCTGATTGAAGCATTGCGTTTAGTTTCGCGATATCGTCTTGTGTGAGATTCTTAGCGCGCATATCTGGGTTCAGACCTAACTTTGCTAGTACTTCCATTGACTTGGCTTTGCCAAGACCATAGATGTAGGTCAGGGAAATCACTAATCTCTTGTTGTCTGGTATGTCAATACCGATAACCCTTGGCATTTCTTAGTCTCCTAAAATCATTTTTCAAATAGTAAACCATAAGAGCGGATTGTCTTCAACCACTATCTCCCTCTGATTTTACCCCGTTTCATAAATCCTTGATACTGTCTCATTAGCAAATGAGACTCGATCTGTTTCATTGTATCCAAAACAACGCCCACCAAGATTAAAAGCGTAGTTCCTCCGAAGAAATAGCTGATATTCGAGGGAATCGCCAGTACCTTACCAACGATATTTGGTGATATCGCAAGAAGGGCTAGATACGTTGCACCGATAAATGTGATTCTCATCGTCACAGCTTCTAGATAATCTTGGGTTGGCTTACCCTGTCTAATTCCTGGGATAAAGGCACCATTTTTCTTCATATCTGAGGCTACTTGATCAGGTCTAAACTGTGTTATCGTCCAGAAGTAGGTGAAGAAGAAAATCAGAGTCACATAAAGGACAAGGTGTGTATTGCTCCCATAGGAGATCCATGATGTAACAACACCAAGCCAGGATGTTTCTCCGAGCAATTTACCAATTGTCGCAGGGAACATAAGCATTGCTGAAGCAAAGATAACAGGCACAACGCCTGCGTAGTTCACCTTGAGCGGTATGTAGGAGCTTCCACCTTGTACTTCTTTACGTCCCACTACACGCCTTGCATGCTGTAGAGGTATTCTTCTTTGTCCTTGGATCAACATAATGGTGGCTATGGTGACAAGAACAAATATAGCACTAAGAACGAGAATAATTGTGAAGTTCATTTGCCCAGGTTCTTGCGAATCAAGGTTGAGCTGCTGGAAAATTAAACCCATCGCTCCTGGTAGCTGTGACAATATGCCTGTTGCAATGATGATGCTTACGCCGTTGCCAATCCCCTTTTCGGTGATCTGTTCCCCAATCCACATCATAAAGAGTGTGCCTGTCGTCATGGTTGCAATGACGATCGTGTAGAAGAGAACGGGCATGCCAAAAAGAGTGATATCGACAAGTTCACCAGCAACAATGCCTGGAGTACTCATGTTCATGCGGAGAGCAAAACCAGCATATATGGCCGATTGCATGGCTGAAAGAAACAATGTTACCATTCTGGTATACTTTGTCATTTTCTTTTTACCAGACTCTGGGTTTTCCCTTATTTCTCTTTGTAGAGAAGGGATCACGGCTGTGAGAACTTGCAGCATGATCGAAGCTGAGATGTAGGGTACAACCCCTAATGCGAATACTGTCATTTGAGAGAAGGCACCGCCGGTAAACATGCTTACCATCTGAAAGAGGCCTTGGCCGCCACCTGCAAACTGTCTAAAATAGTTCATGGCAACTTCACCGTTAATCCCTGGTACTGGGACAAACACACCAATTCTGCAGACAACAAGCATGGCAAGCGTAAACAGTATTTTCTGTTTCAACTCTGGAATCTGAAATATTCTTCTCAACTCGTCAATCATTCTGATAACACCTTAAATGGTATCTTAGCTTCTGTGAGTTTTTCTTTTGCTTTCGCGCTCAAAGCATTCGCTTCGATGGTTACTTTTTTTGTAAGTTCGCCTTCAGAGAGAATCTTGATCCCTTGTGATTTTTTAGAAATATATCCGCGATTCACAAGAGTTTCTTTACTTACCACATCTCCATCTGAAAATATCGATTCGATTTGGTGCAAGTTTACAGTATCATATTCTCTGCGGAAGTTTTTATTGTTAAAACCACGAATAGGCGTCTTTTGGAGAAGTCTCATTTGGCCGCCCTCGTAGGCTTGTCTTCCTCCGTATCCGGATCTTGAGCCATCCCCTTTATGACCTCGTCCTGAAGTTTTACCCTTCCCGGACCCCATGCCTCTGCCTACACGCTTCTTTGGTTTTCTATAAATACTTGTGTTCTTTAAATTCGAAAGTTCGATCATGCAGCACCTCTCAAGTTGCGTATTGCCTGACGGCTCTTTAAGTTTTTTAGTGCTTTAAAAGTAGCTTTTACTTGATTAATCGGATTGTTGTTACCTAGGCTTTTTGCCATGATATCTTTCACACCGGCGAATTCGAGAACAGCTCGAACTTGCGAACCAGCGATCACTCCTGTTCCTTCTGGAGCAGGGCAGAGCATGACGGAGGATCCATCCCAGCTCGTTGTGATGTCATGCGGTATTGTCGTCCCTTCCATCTCGATTTGGATGGTGTTTTTCCGGGCAATCTCTCCACCTTTCTTTATGGCATCTGTCAATTCATTGGCTTTTGCAAACCCGTAACCGACCCTTCCCTTTCCGTCTCCTACAAGGATTAGAGCAGAAAAGCTAAACTTACGTCCACCCTTGACTACCTTGGCGCAACGGTTGATAAAGAGTGTTTTCTCTTTAAATTCCTGGTCGCCTGTTTCCCCTTTCATCTTTTCCCTCTTCCTTTAAAATTGTAGACCATTTGAACGCGCTGCATCAGCCAACTCTTTCAGGATGCCATGGTATTTGCTCGCTCCGCGGTCGAATACGACTTTACTAATTCCTTTCTCTTTTGCCCTTTCCGCAATTTTACCACCAATGACAGCCGCAGTCTTCTTATTTTTCTTTGCAAACTCCGTTCCACGGAACTCCTTAGAAAACGTAGCTACTGACAAAAGTGTGTTTCCGGTTTCGCCATCTATCAAGTTCGCTTGAATATGTTTGTTTGTTTTCGTGACAGAGAGGCGTGGTACACCAGGCGACACAGTCAATCGATTACGAACACGATAGGCTCTTTTCACTCGATTTTGGTTTTTTTTCGTGCTGTTACTCATTTCTTACCTTACCTATTTTTTGGCAGCTGCTTTACCTTGTTTACGTCGTACGTACTCACCTTCGTAACGAATACCTTTACCCTGATACGGCTCAGGTGGTTTGATGGCTCGTACTTTTGCTGCGAACTCACCCACCTGTTGCTTATTGATGCCCTGTACAATGATCTGGGTATTTTTCTTCTCAACGACTACATGGAGACCTTCTGGTATGGGTTCTTTTGTAGGGTGAGAAAATCCAAGCTGCAGATCCAACATCTGGCCTTGCACAGCAGCTCTATAACCCACGCCTTGGAGTTCAAGCTTTTTTTCAAATCCCTTTGTCACCCCTTCAATCATATTGGCAACAAGAGCCCGGTACAATCCATGAAACTTCGACATTCCGTCTAGTTTCTCGTCTACCGTTATGATCACTTCATTCCCTTTTACCTCGACGTTGATTCCAGGCATGCAAGCTTGCTTAAGTGTGCCTTTTGGACCCTTAACTGTAATAAACTTGCCATCTGAGTGAATTTCTACGCCCTTAGGCAATGTGATGGGCTGCTTTCCTATACGTGACATTCTCTTTCTCTCCTTTACCAAACCTTACAAAGCAGTTCGCCACCAATCTTTCTCTTTTGGGCTTCCTGACCAGAAAGCACTCCTTGAGATGTGGAAATTACGTTCAAGCCCAAGTTACCAAAATAGTGCGGGATCTCTTCGTTCTTAACGTAGCGTCGCAGCCCCGGTTTAGAAATTCTCTTTATACCTTGGATTGCTGATTCACGAGTCTTTGAATATTTCAGGAATACTCTGATTGTTCCGATGGAGCCGTCTTTCTTAACGAGATACCCCTGAATCAAACCGTTTTCTTTCAGGATTTCAATAATGCTTAGCTTTATTTTGCTGTACGGAATATCCACGTAGCGATGGTATGCTTTGATTGCATTTCGCACCCTAGTCAGAAAATCAGCAATTGGATCTGAAACTGCCATAATCGTTTTTCTCTCCTATTCTCCTGTAGCTACTACTACAGCTAAATTTTTGAATGGTACACCTAACAGACGCAGTAACTCGATGCACTCATCGTCACAACTTGCTGTGGTTACAAATGTTATATGCATACCTTGGGTTCTTTTCACTTCATCAAGATTCAGCTCTGGGAAAATTTGCTGGTCATCGATACCAAGTGTATAATTACCACTCTTATCCCCCTTAGAAGTAAAACCTCTAAAGTCACGGATTCGTGGGCAAGCAATATTGCAGAAACGGTCAACAAAATCATACATTGTGTTGCCACGTAGAGTTACCTTCACCCCGATAGGCTGACCTTCACGAAGCTTAAAGTTTGAAATCGCCTTCTTGGCTTTGGTAGCCACGGGCTTCTGCCCCGAGATCTGCTCAAGTTCCCTTAGGTGCGGTTGAATGATATTTTTATCCTTCGCAGCTTCAGCAATCCCCATATTGATGATCACCTTCTTAAGTTGAGGGATGAGCATGGGGTTCTTATAGGAGAACTTTTCCTGGAGTTGCTTCTTGATTTGCTCGCGATATCTTTTTTTAAGTCTTGATTCGTACCGTTTCATGGCTTCTACGCTTCCCCTTTAACTTGACGATATGTCATTTTCTTGCCGTCTTTCATGTAATACAGGGACTTTTGCCCTTTCTTGCTGATCTCTACCTTTATCTTTGCGGGTGTATCACCTTCAACACAGATCATCAAGTTCGAAGCATGTATCGGTCTCTCCACAGAAAGAACTGTACCATTTGGATGGGACTGACTCTTTTTCAAGTGTTTC
The DNA here is from genome assembly GCA_964496125.1 of uncultured bacterium. Lineage (GTDB taxonomy): Bacteria > Chlamydiota > Chlamydiia > Chlamydiales > CAZBXE01 > CAZBXE01. Next base: position 128,004 of record CAZBXE010000002.1, read on the forward strand.
TTCCTAAAGTTTAACCCTTGAACTAGAACTCTATCTTCTGTGCGTGATAGCACTGTCCCTGTTTGGCCGCGGTAATTGCCCGCTATTGCAACCACCTTGTCACCTTTTCGAATGTGCTTATTTGCTTCTTTTTTCTTTTCCATTAAATTACCTCAGGTGATAAGGAACTAATTCTTAGATATCCTCTATCGCGGACTTCCCTAGCTACAGGACCGAAAATCCTCGTACCTTTAGGATTGCCCTTTTCGTCAATGAGTACACAACAATTGTGGTCAAAGCGAATTCTAGAACCATCTTTTCGGCGAATGTAGTTTCTCGTTCTTACAATTACAGCCCTTACAACTTCCCCTTTTTTTGTACTGGATTCGGGTTCTGCTTCCTTTACGGAGCAAATAATCACGTCTCCAACCTTCGCATAGCGTCTTCTTGATCCGCCGAGGACCTTGAAGCACTTGACACGTTTGGCGCCGCTGTTGTCAGCTACATCTAGTTCGGTTTCTTGTTGTATCATTCGCTATTATCTCCCAAGCTCTGTTGCGACTACGCGCCATCTTTTATTTTTTGACAAAGGGCGTGTTTCAATGATTGTCACTTTGTCACCAATCTGAATCTGTGGATTCTCGGAATGTGCGAAGTATTTTTTTCTTCTGCGTATAACTTTATCATAAACAGGATGTCGCAGAGTATAAGTCACCTCTACAACCACAGTCTTGTCCATCTTGTTCGATGTTACAATGCCTTCTTCCGTTTTTGGTCTCTTTCTTTCTTGGTTGTCCATAACTCTTACGCTACTCTCCTGTTTTTTGCAGGTTTTGTTTTTCCCGCATGACCGTTTTGTGACGCGCGATATCCTTTCGAACGAGTCTCAACTTGTGCGGTTTTTCAAGCTTCTTGCTCTGCCTTAAGTCGTTTCTAAGATGGAACAGCTCGCCCTGCAGTTCTTGGCAGCTAAGCTCTAACTCTTCCAATGTGCGATCGCGCAGATCGTTTGGTTTTACTTTCATCTTTTATACCTCTTCCACTCTTTCTACGAACCTGGTTTTGATACCAAGCTTAGCAGATGCTCTTCTCATAGCGCTCTGCGCCATCTCCTTCGGAACATTACCAACTTCAAATAAAACCTTACCAGGCTTTACGACAGCTACCCAGTGGTCAACTGCCCCTTTACCTTTACCCATACGAACCTCTGCAGGCTTCTTGGACACAGGCTTATCGGGGAAAATGGAAATCCAAACTTTTCCTTTCCTTTGGAAAAACCTGTTGATAACCACTCGACACGCTTCGATCTGCTGGCTTGTTATCCAGCCTCTTTCTAGGGCTTGAATCCCAAAATCACCAAAGTGTACGAAATTTCCGCCCTTGCTGATCCCGCTAAAGCTTCCCTTTTGCGACTTACGGTGCTTTGTTCGTTTCGGCAATAGATTACTCATGACTTCCACCCTTTCTTAACAATATTATCGCCTCGGTTAATCCAAACCTTCACACCGATGCTTCCGTAAGTCGTTTCCGCCCTGCCAATTGCATAGCTCAAATCTGCTCTAATTGTATGTAGAGGCACACTGCCTTCTTTATACCACTCAGTTCTTGCGATTTCAGCTCCACCGATACGACCAGAGACCTGGACTTTTACACCGAGAGCACCAGCATCCATAACCTGCTGCATTCCCTTTTTCATCGCTCTTCTGAAGGGAATTCTTCTCTCTAACTGCTTTGCAATGCCATCAGCTATGATTTGTGCTTCGAGATCAGGACGCTTAATCTCTTCCACTTCAATCCAGATGTCCTTACCGAAGTGTTTCGATAGTTCCGCTCTTAGGACTTCAATCTCAGAGCCTTTTTTACCAATTACAAGACCTGGTCGAGCTGTACAGATCGTAATTTCAATCTTTTCACTCATCCTTTTGATCAGGATTTCTGCAGTTCCAGAACAGCAGGGCTTTTTCATCAAATATTCGCGAATAGCTCGGTCTTCGGCAAGCAGGTTTCCAAATTCTTGCTTATTGGCAAACCATCTGGAGCGCCATTTTCTATTCACTATCAGTCTAAAACCAATTGGGTTTGTCTTTTGTCCCATGTATATAATACTCCTTTAAGCGTTGCCGACGACTACCGTGAAATGACTTGTTCTTTTAAGCATCATATTTCTGCCACCGCGATTTTTAGGCAGAATCCGCTTCAGTCTCGGACCTTCGTCAACTAAAACTTCAAGCACTTTAAGCTCTTCTCTCTTCGTTTCATGCTGAGACTCAGCATTACTCACAGCGCTAAAGAGTGTCTTGATCAAAAGACGACTTCCTTTGAGTGGGCTAAATGTGAGTTGCTCGATTGCCTTCGGCACAGGTAACCCCCTGATCAAAGCTGCTGCCAGTCTTGCTTTGCGAGGACTAATTCTTACATATTTTGTTCGCGCTTTACTTTGATTCATCTTAAAAAGTCCTCTTTATTTCGTTGGGTGACCTTTAAAGGTTCTAGTGGGTGAAAATTCTCCCAATCTATGGCCTACCATATTTTCTGAAACGAACACCGATATAAACTTCTTGCCGTTATGTACATCGAAGGTATGTCCAACCATATCAGGAACAATCATGGATCTTCTAGACCATGTCTTAATCGATCTTTTGCTCCCTTCAGCGTTCTGTTTTTGAACCTTTTTCTTCACGCTCTCGTCCACAAAGGGACCCTTACGCAGTGATCTACCCATAGTTTCTACTTCCTTCGATCTTTAACAATAAACTTATTCGACTTTCTTCTTGCACGTGTGCGCAAACCACGAGTGTACTGAGCCCATGGTGTCTGAGGAATGTTTCCTTTACCACGCCCTTCACCACCACCGTGAGGGTGGTCGACGGGGTTCATCGATACCCCTCGAACTGTGGGTCTAATCCCTTTCCAGCGGTTTCTACCAGCCTTTCCCTCTACTCGTAGATTATGTTCAGAGTTGGAAACTTGACCAAAGGTAGCCCTGCAGTCTTCATTAATCATGCGGATCTCGCCAGATGGCATACGTATTGTTGCAAATCCACCACTTCTAGCCATTAGCTGAGCCGACATCCCCGCAGAACGCACGAGCTTACCGCCCTTGGAAGGTACCATCTCAATATTGTGAATTGTCGAACCAAGTGGCATATCTTTGAGCTTCATGCAACAGCCTATTGAGAAGGGAGGCTCTGTACTTGTCTGTACTGTATCCCCTGCCTTCAGGTTGGCTGGGGCTAAAATATAGCGCTTCTCCCCATCTACATAATGGATCAGTGCAATATACGCTGATCTGTTAGGATCGTACTCAATAGACGCGACTTTTCCTGGGATTTCGAGCTTATCTCTTTTGAAATCCACAAGACGGTACATACGCTTGTGACCACCACCTTTATGACGCGTGGTAATGTGACCATGATTATCACGACCATTGGTTCTTCGTTTTGGAGCTAGAAGAGCCTTTAATGGCTTTGGTTTTCTTTTGCCCTTCACACGCGTCAGCTGGTCATGTGTCGTCAAGATCAGCTGTCTCGTTCCTGGAGTTATCGCTTTAAATTTCTTCAGCATGATCAGACCTCATCCAAACTATCATTTTGTTGTAGGGTAACGATCGCCTTTTTAAGGGACGATGTCATCCCAAGGCGTCCTCGCACACGCCTTTGTTTTCCCTTCTTTCGCAGCGTATTCACCTTTACAACCTTGATGCCTCGCTTACGATAAATTTCCTCAACTGCCCAAGCAATCTCTTGTTTATTGGCGCGATTGTCGACAATGAACACATATTTCGGATCTTTGCATGCCTTTACTGAAGGGTTAGACTCTGAGTTTTTCAACTCTTGAAGCATCACTGCCTTCTCGGTGATGTGTCTTGTTTTGACAATTTCGTATGGATTCTTTTTCATTCTTTATACCTATGCAAGCCACTTCGTACATTCTTCAAACGCTTTCTCCGTCAATACGAGATCCGCAGCGTTAATCAGATCATAACCATTGAGGTGAGAAACCAAGGCAAATTCTGCTATAGGCAGGTTGCGCACGCTCTTCTGGAAATTGGCGTGTTGGTGGTTACCAACAGTTTTGCGTACTGCTGTTTCAGCCTCTTTTGTTTCATCGCCTTTCACGGGAATAGGAGCTTCGCCAACAAACAGAATTTTCTTTGTTAGCTCTCTTTCCTCTAGGAAAGAAGCGATATCTTTTGTCTTGGGAACCTTTAACTCTGTACTGTCCAAGAGTATAACTCGATTATTACGAATTTTTTCCGCTAGGAGGAAGCGGATTACGGCTCTTTTCTCTTTACGGTTGAGTTTGACATTCTGGTCAAATTTTGGTCTTGGACCAAAAGCAATACCGCCCCCTCTAAAGTGAGGCGCAACAAAGGAACCCTGACGTGCTCGACCTGTCCCTTTTTGTCTGTGAGGCTTCTTCGTAGTATGGTTTACTTCTGCTCTTGTCTTCGTGCAAGAGGACCACTGCCTCTGGTTTGCTCGTAAGGCTGTAATATAATCTTTTACAAGTTGCGCTGGAGCTTCAGCAGTCAGTAGACTTTCATCAACTACACACTGGCCAACTTCTTTACCTTTGAGATTGTATTTCTTCAGTTTAGTCACAGGTCTCATCTCCTTACGCTTTCTTCTTTGCTGGTGTCAGATATACTAGACCATCACGTGGACCAGGAACGGCACCCTTGATGATGATGTAATGCTCGTCTGCATTTACCTCGACAACCTTAAGATTATCAACGGTTACGCGGTCAAAGCCCATGCGGCTTGCTCTCTTACCCCCTGGGAAGCAGCGACCTGGAGTGGTACGCATCCCTGTAGAACCAAGTGCTCTATGAGCTCTTGACACCCCGTGAGTAGCCCTACCGCCAGAGAAGTTGTGCAGTTTAATCGCACCCTGGAAGCCCTTTCCTTTTGAAATCGCCATAGCATCGACGTAGGTAACATCCTTAAAGGCGTCAACTGTAATCTCTTGACCAAGCGAAAATTCATCTTCATTTTCTATGCGATCTTCACAAAGATATCGGCATGCTGGTGCACCGGACTTTTTAAAGTGTCCAGCCATGGGCTTTTTTGTGCGTTTTGCAAGCCTTCTTGGATCGTTTGCGGTAATAGCGACAGTTCCAAGCTGAATGGCTGAATAACCATCGTTTGCTTCTGTTTTCACTTGCGTGACGAAGTGGGGTCTCACTTCAATAACGGTACATGCAAACGCCACACCCTTTTCATCAAAAAGCTGCGTCATTCCTCGTTTTTTACCCAACAATTTTCGCGTCATATCGTCTTCCTGTATGTTACACACATATTACGGGTTTGGTTTCAGAAACACACTCGGATGAAACACCAGTATTCACTGGGAACGCCTTGCTCAAGGCCCGATTGCGAGGGCTGAATTGAGGGAAAGGTTTGCAACCTATCCGTCCGTAATCTGAAAGGAAAAGAGTATCAAACATCTTTATTTTTACACAATAAAAATCTTACAGGGAATCCAAGAGACCAAACAACCCCTGTTTTAAGGCCAATTTTTGGTCACTTTTGGGCTCAGCGCGGCCCTTTTTTTACACGAAGTAAAAATATTAATTGACAAGCAAATGTTATATTCAATTTTTTACTTGTTTTTGGTTTGTAAAAAAAACCTGATCTACCTCATCCGAGGTAGGTCAGGTTTTTATACTCTACGCAGCTAGGGGAACCCAGCTGGGTAGGCTTAGACGCAGAGAGCCAACCCTGCGCACCAGATTACCTAGCAAGGAAGGTGGCTCTGCCTTTACTCTCAAGGCTGCTTCTTGCTTTGCAATCTCGGCAGAAGCCTTCTCTAAGCCTTCGTTGATCGTCTTCGTTATGCCCATACTGTTTGAATATAGAGCGATGGCAAGAGACGCAAGAGGGCCGAGAAGAAGCGCAACATATGAACCAAGTGCAAACTTTCCAAGGTCGTGCATCGCGTCTAATACATGTTTACGTCCAAACTTGGATTTCTCACCTTTTTCATCATAAAAGTTTTCCTTAAGGATAAGCCCCATGCCTACAAGACCGCAAAGAGCAGAGGTCGATGTACCCATATTTTTTAGCGAGGATAAGCCGCTGCCCCAAGGTTTTATTCCGAAAACAGATACCTTGCTCAGAACCTTGTTGTAGGATGTTAGGTCAACTACATTTTTCGCGTGAAACCAGTTTGCAACCTCGAATGACTGACCAAACGCAAGAGAAGCCTTTTTACCTATGTATGTGTACCCTACTTGTTCTGTCATTTCTTTCCGGTTTGGCTTCTTTCCCTCGTAAATCTCTTTAAGCTCCTTAAAACGATCATAAAGGTTGAATGTCGACATTGTGCCGGCAACATCCTTAAATAAGGCTAGGTTTACTGCAACTGCAGCGCCTCCCGCGCCTGCAAAAAGAATCGCCTCGCAAATACTTACAATCATCTTTGCGAGGTAATACATCCCTTTTCTTTCCGCAAGAAGCGAATGCATCACTTGATCAATGTAAATGACAGTGCGGCCCCATGCTGAAACCTTTGTAGATACAGGCATCGAAGAAGGAACGGACGTACCTGGAACGACACCTTGTTTAATTTGTAATGCTTGTGCCATTTTAGAGATCCTCCTTATTGTTGACTTGCCGCTTGTGTTGGACCATAAAAGTCAGCTCTTGCGACAGAGAGCGCACCCAATGTTGTAGCAACGATACCACAAAGAGCTACAAATGGAGCTCTATATCCGCTCAAAGACAAGAATTTGAGCACAAGCTCTGCTGTAGCGTTCGATACATCGTACATGTTCTTTGTGAAATCGTTATCAGATTTATACTTCCCCTTCGAAACTCCATCTGTATCATCGCTGCTTGTTGCTTTCAGATACGCATTTGCAACTGCTAAAACGTAATAACCAATGACAAGAGTAATCAGGGTTGGAAACAAAGATAATCTAGTTACAAAAGCAAAAGCGCGGAGACCGAATACAGAGGTATTTGCCAATTTACTTGCCACGCTTGATACATTTATCAATTTAAGAGAATCAGCAAAAGCCACTCCAGATAAAAAGTCTACAACCGTCAATACCATATTTTTGGAGGCATTGATAAGCCCGCCTTTTTCAAAGTCTCCCTTATACCCAAACCTCAAGAGATGTGAGAAGTCGTGACAAAGAAAACGCGTTCCATCAATCGTTCCTTCTACCATCTGCCAAGATGTCGCACAAGCGGCAAGAGCAGTAAAGGAAGATGATAAAACCGAGCTTGCGAACATGGATACAAAAGTTGCAAGACGAACGAGCTGTCTCAGTCCATCTGCATTTCCTGCTACTGCTTGCGCGGCCAAAACTGGTCGGCTTAAAAGGTTGCCAATACCTTGTGGTTGTTTGGGTTGCACGCTATTACTTTGCGCCTGGCCATAAACTTTGAGAACTGATTCTGCCATCGTTATTCTCCTTACTTATGCAAATCAATGGTGACAGATTATAGCAAACTGAGAGAAAAGAGAAAACAGAAAACTAGGTGAAAGCAAGGGTTTTCTCCGCTAAAACTCAAATAACCCCTCACAGTTATGTAAGAGTTAACATTTTGCATAAATAACAACTCATAGATCTTTAAGGATTCTTAATCTGAAGGGGCCCATAAAAATGCTCTCTGGCAACAGAAAGGGCGCCTAAAGAAGAAGCCACGATCCCTGTAAAGGCAACCGAAAAATTTCCAGCTCGGCTGCCAACAAGAAGGATAAGCCCAATTTCGGATATAGCATTCGTGCAATCATAGAAATTTTTTGTAAAATCGTGTTCTGCGTCATACTCCTCATCTATTACCCCCCCAGAACGATCAGACTCATCTGCCTTTAAGTAGCCGTGAATTGCTACCATGCAGTAGAACCCAAAGAGGAGAGTCTCCAAAATGGGGGCTAGGGAAATCGCTGCCACAGCTGCAAGAGGCCTAACTCCCAAAAGACTAACACGAGAGATCGCCAAAGCTACGTTGGAAAGATCTACAAGTTTCAAAGACGACAAATATTGGAGAGAGGCACAAAAGTCGGCCCCGGTCATCAAAACATGTTTTGTGAGATTGATAAGACCCCCTTTCTCATAGTCCTCCTTGTAACGAAAACCTAGAATATGGGAGAGATCATAACAATAAAACCTGGTACAATCAATGAGCGCTTCCAGTCGATCCCAAGAAGCAGCACATAAAACAAGAGATGGGATGGGACTTGTAAGGACTGAGGCAGCAAAAACTGCTACAAATAGAGCAAGGCGCACCATATGGCGTAAGCCATCGCTACTACTTGCCACACTTTGTATCGCCAAAACCTGGCAACAGACAAACTTCCCTAGGCAAGTCAGTTTTTGGACAGAACAGTCGGAGATTTCTTTTCGCCAAACAGCTTGAACAACCAAGCATTACCTCAAAAATCAAAAGTTCATTCACTGTAGCAAAAAGGCAAAAAAATAACAATTTTAAAAAACAGTCTATTTAGTTGTGTATATACACAAATAAGCTGAAAAGTTGGTTTCTGCCTGCGTCGGCCTAGCTCTCAATTTTTGCCCGCCTGCATTGCTAAGGTTTTTAACCTTAGCTTCTTCGGCGACGCTAAGCTTGCAAAAATTGAGAGCGCCTCCTTGGCATATTCCCAACTTTTCAGCTTATTTGTGTATATCTTTTGTCACAAATGGCATCTGATGGCTCATGTCGAATCCAATTTTGATAAGGTTTGTGGTACAAGAGGCAATGCTCAACACCCTTATCGCAAGAGGATTGATCCCAACACAAAAGAAGGTTGTAGAGAGGATAGAAACAACAACATAGCCTATATTGGACACAGCACCGAGAAAGGCAGAAGCCCTAAGCGTTGAAGATGCTTCAAGCTGCGTTACATCGCCTGTTTGAAGCACCGCATTTGCCTCATGATAGCGATCAAGGTGTCGGGATAAATTCATAAAAGAAGCTGATAAGAACAGCCCGCAGCCCAAGTTATTTAAAGCACGATAGAACACACCCGCCTCTACTACTTTTCTCCGATGCAAAGCAGCTGCCGTGCCACAGAGACCTGAACCAATATAAAGACCTGCCTTTACAAGATTGCAGTCTTCCCTTTTCTCCAGAGATTTAAGCCAGGCGCGCGTTGAACTTGTTGTTCTTTTCTGAATACCATCTTCTTCGTCTTTTTTGCCATGGGAAATAAATTCATGGATGGCGCTTCCAAACGGGGTACTGTGCAAGAGCACATCGAAATAATGGAGAACAAAGTGTAAGACTTTTTGGACTAGAGGAAACATACCCCCTGAAATAAAATTGTCGAGCCCTAGGGCAGCGACAGGGAGCGCTCTTACAGCAATAAGAGAACGGAACCCGAAATTTGCAACCAAATTCACGTAAACCTCAGATTGGATACTGGATAACCTCGCATAAATTCATCGGCTGAAATGGCGCCTTTTCCTTCAATTTGTAACTCTAAAATTTGGAGTGCACCCCTCCCACAAGCGACAACTAGCCCCTCTTTTCCAAACGAAAGAATCTCACCTGGCGCGCCTTTTTTGTGTTGTACTACCAAAGACTTTATGATTTTAATCCTCTTTTGTTCATCGCGGATGGTCACCCGGCAAAAATTGCCAGGGTAGGGGGTTGTGCCTCGAATCAAATTGTGAAGCTTAAGAGCGTCCTCATCCCAATGGATCTCGCACTGTTCTAACTCGATCTTGGGTGCGTAAGTAACCAGGGTATGATCTTGGGGTGTTCTTACCGCAGTCCCACGCTCGAGGTCATTGATTGCCTGCAGTAAAGCAGATGAACCCGCCTTACAAAGAGCTTGCTCCAACTCTCCGGTTGTCATATTCTCCCCGATAGGGACAACAGCTGTCTGAATCACATCGCCTGCGTCCATTTTAGCTACCATGTGCATAATCGTGACACCCGACTCATGTTCTCCATTGATCACGGCCCAGTGGATCGGCGCCGCACCGCGGTACTTCGGCAAAAGACTGGCATGGACATTGATACACCCCTTAGGTGGCATAACGAGCAAAGGTTTCTTCAAAATCTCTCCATAGGCAACAACCACAAATAAATCGGCCTGATACGCTTCAATTTTTTTGTAGTTTTCCTCTGTAGAAACAACTTCTGGTTGGATGACTGGAATTCCTCTGGCAAGAGCGACCTCTTTCACTGCCGTTGTTACAGGTGCGCCACTTCTACCCTTCGGACGGTCGGGCTTTGTGACTGCAAGAACAACTTGAGAGCCTGCCTGCATAAGATCGGTTAGAATGTCCGCTGCAAAACGGGGCGTGCCAAAAAAAACAATTTTCATAAAATAAGCTCTTTTTCAGCTTCTCTTTCCTCTTCTAAAATCTCTTCCATCAGGTCTCTTGAAATGCCTCGTTTTGTGCCTTTACAAAAAGCGATCCAATGCAATATTTCTGGTAGGGGTTTTAATTCTGTCTCGATTTTATGCAAAGCCTCTTCTACTGATAAATTCGAACGGAACATCAGCTTAAACGCACGACTTAACTCAATACGCGTTTCGAGAGAAAAATTATGTCTTTTTAGGCCAACGAGATTCAACCCACCAAAACGGAAAGGAAGCCCTCCTCCAATCGTATACGGGGGAATATCTAGCCCCACACCGCTCATGCCGCCTACCATCGCGTAGGCCCCAATACGAACATGTTGATGAACGGGGGTTACACCCCCAAGGATCGCATAATCTTCAATCGTGACATGGCCAGCTAAGGTTGCGCTATTTGCCATCACAACATGATTGCCCACTTTACAGTTATGAGCAATGTGACAATAGGCCATAATTAAACAATTGTCCCCTACTTCTACACACTCTCCCTCACCTAGGGAAGAATTAATCGTCACATACTCACGAATCTCACAATTCCTCCCTAGATTGACATACGTCTTTTCCCCTTTGTATCTTAAGTGTTGACATTTTGTGCCAATGCTTGCGTAGGGATAGATCGAAGTACCTGCTCCAATATGCGTATAACCGTCAATATACGCATGAGATTTAATCACTACATCATCTTCTAACACTACATTTGCGTGAACAACAGCGTAGGGTTCAATCGTTACCCTTTCCCCAATCACGGCCCCTTTTTCCACTATCGCAGTGGGATGAATATTTTGTGTCATGCTGCCTCTATATTTGTTCTTTGTGTACTAGAGCATAGCCCATTTCTACTTCAGCCGCGAGGTTGTCTCCGATAAACCCAAGCCCGCGTACCTTGCCACCTTTACTACCAAGCTGCAAAATCTCACACTGCATTTTCAACACATCTCCAGGCTTCACGGGCCGGCGAAACTTTGCATTATTGATATTCATTAAGACAGCAATCTTACCAGTTTCTTGCTTCAGACTCACAAGTATGCCCCCCGTTTGTGCGAGCGCTTCTAGAATCAGCACCCCTGGCATGATAGGTGCATCTGGAAAATGACCTTGGAAAAACTGCTCATTGATGGTTAGATTCTTCTGGCCTATGATCTCTCCTTTTTCAAGGTCGTAATGAAGAATTCGATCCACAAGGAGAAAAGGATAGCGATGGGGCAAAATCTTAACTATCTCCTTAATATCCATGGTTCTACTTACGTCTGACATGCAAAATTCTCCTTCATAATTGTACCGTATAACTTTTTGGCAAAGGCAATATTTGTCTCATGACCTGAGCGGATGGCTATCACATGCATACGTATCGAAAAACCAATCAAAGACAGATCACCAATTAAATCTAAGAGTTTATGCCTTGCCATCTCGTCAGGAAAACGCATGCCGCCTTGGCTAAACACAGCGTCCCTATGAATGATCACGGCATTGGCAAGACTTCCCCCCTTGATCAGTCCCAAGTCCATGAGCAAAGAAACCTCTTCGTAGGTTGAAAATGTCCTTGAACTTGCGATCTGCTGCTTGAACACCTCCGCGTTGATAGGAAATGTTACAAACTGGGCGTGTAGTCTTGGGTGCTCGGGGTAGTGAAGCGTGTAACTGATCCGAAACTCATCTGCTGGCAAAGCCACTAAATGACAACTCCCCTCTGAGAAATAGACAGGTTGAGAGAGCTGAAAAGGCGACACAGTGCCCTCTTGAGAAACAACACCAGCACTTTCGATCATCTCGATAAAAACCTGCGAGCTTCCATCCCCGATGGGCGGCTCCATATCGGAAATCTCGATCAAAAGATTGTCTATTTGGTAGGCAGACAAGGCTGCTAGCACATGCTCTACTGTATGGATGTAAACCCCATCGATGCCAATCGTTGTGCTCCTACTTGTATTGACAACGTATTCAATGGACGCCGGAATCACAGGTTGTCCTTGTAGATCCACGCGGACAAATCGTATGCCTGTCCCCAGTGAGGCAGGTCGAAAAGTGAGTGTGACAACTTTTCCTGTATGGATTCCAATCCCAGAAAAAGAGACTGCTTGTTCAAGCGTTTTCTGCGGTCTTCTGATTTTTGCCTCTCTGTTTAAAAGCAAGTATATTACGATCTTTTGCCCATTTTTGCAACTTCTGCAACAAGACAAAAAACAGAAAAGAGAAGAATCAGAGCATCGCCATAGAGGGAATAAATTGTTTTAAAGTGGTAGGTTGGCACTTTGACAAGAAGTGCATCTGAAATCCACTCCTGATGAGGATCCCCCTCACCAAGGATGCCTACAAAATTGCCATAGCTATCGAGGGCGCAGGTAACGCCTGTATTGCACGCCCTGACTAGGGGGATACCCATCTCTACGGTGCGAAGACGGGAATGATCTAAATGCTGTTTCGTAAGCTTTGAGTTGGGATACCATACATCGCTTGTCAAATTCACAAGCATCTCTGCCCCAAGGCTTCGATTCTCGCGCATGAGGTTCCCAAACGTCTCTTCATAACAGATGGAGACGCCAAAGGGCACTTTCTTCCCTTCCACAACAAGCGCCTTGTCTCCAGGGGTAAAAGAGCCTCCTACCCCATACTTTGCTGCAAGCTGCTGGCAAAAGGAAAATGGGATATACTCCCCCATCGGCAAGAGAACCCTCTTCGCGTAGCGAAGTGGTGGCCCGCCTCCGGGACGAAAAGTCTGCGCTGCATTATAAACCTTTCTCTTTTCACCTGGCACAAGATCTTCATCTTGAAGCCCAGCTACCACATCGCAGGCAAAAATATTGGCTATCGCCTGCAAAATGTAGGCATTGTCCACCATCCAAATGGTTTGCCCATCTAAGGAAATCCGCACAGCAAGATGGGGATCAAGCCCCGGAAACTTTCTCTCTGCCACGTTGCCAAACCGTGAAACGAACAAGTCTTTTACATCCTCAAACCGAAAGACAGGGTAATATGTACCCATGTTCACAACCATCTCCGGGAGGACAATCAGATCAAGCGACTCTCTTTCATGCTTTTTCAAATTGGATAAAATAGAGCCCCACTGCTCTAAGATAAAGCTCTTATATAAAGGTCCATCCACAATGGAAAGCGTTTCTTCTGCGGGGAAAGCTGTCTGAACAAGAGCGACAGTTGTATGCCCCTCTGTCTTATTTCTATCGTGATAGTGGACGTAGGCAAAGCCAAAAAGGTAGGGCAACAGAGTGACAATCCCAAAAAGGGAAAAGCTTCTCACACTTACTCCCAAAAGGGCACGCAAAAAGAGCATGTTTGTCAAAACTACAACAAAAGAAAGACCATACACACCCGCAACCGAAGCAAACTGCATAGAATACAGATTAACCGTCAGGGCAAGACCGACGGGATTCCATGTATAGCCTGCCATAAAAAAAAGCCTTATCCATTCAAAAAGAGTCCATAGGCCAGCGAGAGCAAAACACCCTCTTAGACTTCTCACTCTTGCCTCCGTAACAAAAAGACTAAGCCAGGCAAATTGCGCCCCAATAGCTACGCTAAAGAAAAGGTAGGGACCATAGATGTAGGCAAAAGGGTGTTGGATAAACCAGGAAAGCTGGAGGAGCTGCACAAACGAAAACCAAACAAATGAAAACCAAAAACGAAATTTGGTCGTCGGAAGGAGAAGCAAGACTCGCCAAAACAAAGCATAGCCAATACAGGCTGCAAAAAAACCACATGTGGAAGATGAGGCAGGCTGCCCAAAACTCACAAGACAAAGTGAAAGGAGCGTAAAAAATAAAATTGGCATAGCAAGCACCCCTTACATTTTGACAAAGTTTAGGAAAACAGGCAATACCTAATCTGCAGAAAGGACGAGAAGCAAACTCCCAAAGATTACACTGTTTTTTAGGAAAACGAGCAGGTGCTGCATTCTTTCCGGATCCGTCATATTCCAAAAATCATCTTGTCCATAACTTACAGCGGCAGTGACAAGTAAAAGTAAAAATGCACCTAGCTTGACTCTATATCCAAAGACAAGAAACAGACCTCCTATAATAGCGACTACCATTGTTAAGGCAAGAGCCGGTACAATCATGGGAATTGCCTTATGCTGCAACGAACTTACTACGGCATCCCAATGTAAGAACGTATCGGCAGCGTAGGCAACAAAAACAGCTCCTACGATAAATCGACCCAAAAATCTTCCGATCGAACGGATAAAACCCATAAAAAGACTCCTTATGCACCGAATTGGTTCAAATCAAAATTTTATAATGCGTTCGGTAAAGATGCTTTGATTAACTTAGGGCGAGGCGATTCTAGAGCAACTTTGTCCGAGTTCATCAGAGCGTCTGTAAAGCATAGCTCTACAGAGATCTATCATTTTTCGCAAGAAGCTTTTCTTAGTAGAAAAATAACTGAAACAAAATCTAAAATGCACAAATATGAGTGAACTCTTCCGTGAGCATCATACCCTGGAGATCATGACAGCGTATGAAAGCCAAAACCTGCCCCTAGATAAGTTTATCAACATCTATTTCAGAAACCACAAGGCACTCGGTTCGAAAGACAGGCGTGACATTGGGGACAGAGTCTACAGGATGATAAGGTGGAGAGGGCTCATTGACCACTACTGCGAAAAGCCCATCACCTGGGCAAAAAGACAAGAGTGTATCAAGCAGTTAAATATCGAGGAAGCCCGAAAAGACAAGTCGATTCCTTGGCACGTTCGTGTTAGCTTTCCAAAAGGGCTCTATGACCTCATTGTAGAAAGCCATGGCGAGGAAAAAGGAAGAGCGATTTGCGTTGCCAGTAATACAAAAGGCCCTACCTGCATACGAGCTAATCTTTTAAAAAGCTCAAGAGAAGCCCTCTTTGACCGGCTCAAAGATCGGTATGCCCTCAAAAAAACAGAACTCTCTCCCTGGGGCCTTATCTTTTTGCAAACAGTGCATGTTTATTCCTTGCCCGAGTTTCAAGAAGGTCTTTTTGAATTGCAAGACGAAGGAAGCCAGCTACTTTCCGGTCTTGTCCGAATAAAACCCGGTCAAAAATTTCTTGATTACTGCGCGGGATCGGGTGGAAAAACGCTTGCCATCGCCCCACAGCTCTTGCCCTCTGGCCGCATCTACGTGCACGATATCCGAAAAGATGCGCTCGATGAATGCCGTAAAAGACTTCAAAGGGCAGGAATCACGCACGCAGAAGTACTCTATCCAGGTACGAGTCGGATAGAGCTACTCAAAGACAAAATGGATTGGGTACTGATCGACGTCCCCTGCAGTAGTACAGGTGCTTTAAGAAGAAGCCCTGACATGAAGTGGAAATTTACAGAAGAAAAGTTAGCAGACTGGATCCAAGAGCAAAGGAAAATCTTCGAAAAAGCCTTAAAGCTTGTGCGTGTGGGTGGAAAAATTGTCTACACAACCTGCAGCCTTCTCAAACAAGAAAACCAAGAACAAATCGCCTTTTTTAGAAAAAAATTTCCCGTTGCCCAGGACGGCCCCGCTTTTCAGTCTGTTCCGCAAGAGGGGGGAATGGATGGTTTTTTTGGTACTGTCCTCGAACGAATGGCATAGCTCTAAAATTCACTTTCCTCTATACTCTATCCATATGAAAAAGCTTTTCTTTCTTCTCATATTGTCTGTGGGCGCCCTCTCGGCTCAGGGATTTGACGATGTTGCTTCTTTTGGATCTCTCGGCACGGAGAGCCCAGACCCTCTGAAGCAAAAAATCCTTGTGAATAACAGGGTTCTCATTAATCTCCAAGGCAAGGCTATTACGGTCCTCGACGTACAGAAGAAGTTAGACTATCTGTTCCACCGAGAGTATCCTCAGTTCGAGAAAAACACCCAAGCGCGCTTTGAATTTTATAAACAAAGCTGGAAATTTATCGTTCAAGACTTTGTGGAAAAACAGCTCGTCTTGCTCGATGCCGAAAAAAATAACCTCCCAGTCAGCCAGGGAGATATACGACAAGAGATGAACAGCATTTTTGGAAACAACATCATCGCAAGCCTTGATAAGATTGGAATGAGTTTCACAGAAGCCTCGGCCATGATCAAGGAAGACATCACAGTACGCAGGATGATGATGGGTAAAGTGAACATGAAAGCTGCGAAAACAGTTACCCCTAAGCTGATCAAAGAAGCCTATGATTCCAACCTTATCGAAGTAAAGCGCCCAGGGCAGTGGACATACCAAGTCCTTTCGATCAAAGGAAGAGATGCAAGCAAATGTAGAGAAATTGCTCAAAGTGCACACTCTCTCTTGACTAAAGAACACCTGTCTCCTGCAGAAATCAATAAAGAATTGCACAAGAAGGGACTCGGAGATTACTCTGTCACTGTTTCGTGTTCAGAGCTCTTTACCCATAAAGAGAAGGATCTATCCGGAGCCTATAGAGAAATCCTTTCTAAACTTACGCCAGCCTCCTACAGTGAGCCTCTTGCGCAAAAATCAAGATCGGAAGGCCATCTCTATCGTATTTTCTACCTTAAAGAGCTAGAAGCACCCGGTATTCGCTCCTATACAGAAATGGAAGATGAGATTCGTTTGACTCTTTTAAATCGTGAGATGAAGAAAGAGACACAGGAATATTTTATGAAACTCCGTAAAGAGTTCAACCTTCCGGATAACTACCTCGACGAGTTGGTGCCAGCTGATTTCTTCCCCTTCAGATTAGTATAAGAACGTTATGCATACGCCGAAAAAACTCTTAGCGTTTCTTGAAGAGCTCGGCATCGCCCCCAAGAAAGGGCTATCGCAAAACTTCTTAATCGACAGCAACATTGCCCATAAAATCGTCGATTCTGCTGCCTTATCTTCCGATGATCTTGTTTTAGAAATTGGCCCAGGACCTGGCGCCCTCACAGAGCTTCTCCTCGCAAAAGGAAACTGCGTTGTCACCATTGAAAAAGATTACGTCTTAGGGGAATCCCTAAAGAGATTAAACACAGAAGACAACCGTCTGACTGTTTTTATAGATGATGCGCTCACCTTTACTCTCGAAGAAACCTTTGCAAAGCTTCTGGTAGAAGGGAAGAAGGGCAAGATCATTGCCAATCTTCCCTATCAAATTACAAGTCCCCTTCTTGCAAAGCTTCTTCCCCTACACCATCTGTTTTCTAAAATGGTCTTCATGGTGCAAAAAGAGGTAGCTGACCGAATCACAGCAGCACCCGGCTCTAAAGACTTTAGCTCGCTCGGTGTCCTTGTGCAATTTTACTCCCACCCCAAATATCTCTTCACCGTCAGCCACAACTGCTTTTTTCCAAAGCCAAAAGTTGAGTCTGCTGTCATCAGTCTCGATCTCCATCCTCCGCCTCCTGTCTCTTCTATCGATGGGTTTTTCCGCATGACAAGGTCCGCCTTCGGAAAAAGAAGGAAAATGCTTACCTCCTCCCTCAGCGACCTCTACGACAAAGAAAAGCTAAAAAAAGCACTTCTTCAGGCAAACTCCTATGAAAAGGCAAGACCAGAAGAGCTCTCTCTTGAACAGTGGGTCGCCATCTTTACCCTTCTTCATAAATCGTGAATATATACACAAATGAACTGGAAAGTTTGTTTCTGCCAGAGCCCGACAATCCATCAATTTTTGCCCGTCTGCATCGCTCTCGTTTTTAACCAGAACTGCCTCGACGCCTCTAACGCTTGCAAAAATTGAGGACGCCTCCTTGGCATAGGACCAACTTTCGAGTTTATTTGTGTATACACGATCAAAACGGTAAAGACAGGACCTATCTCTATTGATTTTAGCATTTTTCCTAAGAGTCATGCAAAACTCTTGTTTCCAATCATTCCGTGGAAGAATAGGAAGGACGTAGCCTCTGTCTGCTTACATTTAACCTTCACTTAAAGAACATAGCAAACCTAATATGTCTGATAACTAACGATCAACGTTGGCATGATTATTGCTCATACTCAGAAAGAATACTCTAGATAAGGAAGATAGAATGTACGATCTTTCGCTCTTAGAAACAGCATTTCGAAAATATAGCCGAAACCTCACAAAATGGGCACCCGAGGGAATTGTTGATATTAACGTAGAGGAGTTAAATTCTCTCGGCCTGATGGACTACGAATCTGGAAAGCTTAAAACGGATGAATCTCTGACTCGGTATTTTCATGTTGTGGAATCACCCGAGAAAATTACCCTCATCAATAAGGAATTTGTCGTCTGGATTGTGCCTGAGAATGAAGGAGGGGTAGTCAGCACCTATACACTTATCGCCATCAACAACAAGGAAAACATGCCCGAGCTTGAACTTGTCTACTGCACGAAGGGGGTATACAATACTTCTTTTCTTGTGCTGCGCATCTTGGAAAAATACCTGCAAAACATCCAAGAGAACGAAGAAACCCTGCGCAGCTTAAGGTTCCCGGATCACCTTTGAAGGAGGGGGAGATCTTTTTTAAGAGTCAGGATGTTTTTGCCGTTTTCTCTTTTGTAGCGCACCTCATCCATCATCTGGACCATCAGATACACCCCGTAGCCACCCGCCTCTTGCTCTGATGGCAGCTTACGATGCGAGTGTAAGAGGGGATTATAAGGCACCCCCTCATCTTCAAGCTGGATGACAAGCCCTTTATAGGGCCCGCTCTCGCAGGTCACGGTGATCGCCCCTTCCCCTTCCGGATAGCCATGTTGCATAATGTTCACAAGGGCCTCTTCCATGGCAAGTTCAATCCTAGACCGCACATTTTCGTCAAATTGTGCCTGCTTCGCATGCTCCCTGATAAAGGCAAGAATCTGCTTGAGCTCGCTTAGCGTTGCCGCAAAACACTCTTTCACATGAACCGCAAATACGTTACAATTTTTTCAGCCATTTTCCGATAAAGCAAAGGAGAGGCCGCTTCCTTTGCTTCTTCTGTCCCCGTCAACTGCCCCAAAGAAAAGACGTTTTGTCCATCTCTTACCTTGAAATAATCATGATCAAAATCTACATGGGATGCCACCTTAATCGGTCCTAAAAGAATACAACCGTTTTGGGTATCGAAAACGGTAACTTCGGCTAACGTACTAAAGCGCATCTCTGCTGGGACAAGACTGTTTGTTAATTGACCATGCTTGTTGACATCGTAGCGAAAGCCAATATTTTCTTCACGAAAATCAAACATCTTGACAATTAACTCAAGCTCACCGCCGGCATTAACATACTGGAACGCACCTGAGCACTCAATCTCACGGATTAAAGCTGCCGTAAATAGCCCTCTCTCATCCCCGCCTACATAAGGGAGTGAGATGGTAGGACAATCCTGAAGGGAAGCGAATCTATAGCCACATCCCATCAGGGTGAGTGTAAACAAGATACAAAAAGCAAGGCCGAAGGAGGTTTTCTTCACTCGCTCTCGTGGAGAGGTTCACTCTGTGAAATTTGATCCAATCGAGACTTGCAAAACCCTGCGATTTTGGTATCAGGAAAAGAATTGATGGTATTCTCGTAGTAGATGGCAGCTGATTCGGGCTTACCTTTTCTTTCATAGAAAAGGCCAGTTTCACAAAGGCCACTTGCGTTCAATTCCTTAATCCCCTGCACATATTCTCTTGCTTGAGTAATGTTATGATCCTTTGGAAAGTCATCTGCGTACTTACGAAGAGCTACTTCTGCCATGGCTAGGATATCAGCATTTTGCCTTTCATACTGACACTGCTCATAGTATGTCTCGCAAATTGCAAGATAAGAACAAGGAGCAAGTTCGTGTTTGGGGAAACGGCGGAGAAGAAGCTGAAGGCTTTCAATGCTCTGTTTCCAATCCATCTGTTGCCTTAAGGCAAACGCCTTAGCATACAGTGACTCTGCTGCAATATCGCTAGCTGGCATTGCAGCAATCACTTCATCATAGATAACAATCGCTTCAGCAGCTCCTGAGCCCCATTTCGGAAGAGACTGAAAACCAAGCAGATGAAGCCTTGCACCTTCCCGAAACTGCTCTGCAATTGCAAACTTAAACTTCATAGTATCTTCAAAGTGTGCAAGATCTGCGTTAGATTGCAAATACTTCGAAAAATAGGTGTTAGCAATATCGTACTCTTCCAGGAAGAAGTGTGACACTCCTAGATAAAAATAAGCTTTGCTTTGAAATTCTGAAGAGGCTGCCATTTTTTCAAGCTCCGAGAACTTCTGTATTGCCTCCCACCACTTTGAGCTGTTGTAGGCCACTTGCGCTTCATGATACACAGTTTGCGCCTGTGGGGGAGCGGGTTGTTGGGATATGAACAGGGGAACTGCCGCCGCTAAGATACAGGTAGAGAAGAAATTATAAGCCATCTGCTGCTCTCATTAAAGTTTAAACCACTCATATTCTGGCTAAAGAACACAAATTATGCAAGGACGACCTATACCACACCTAAAAAACTTGCACATTTTTCTAGATAGAAAAATATTTTTTTCTATAGTGTGGAAATAAAGATAAAAAACAACTTATACTTCATAGGAGTGTTCATGAAAAAGAAAAATGCACAAGCATTCGCTGTTTTAGGATTAGTTTCAGGCCTCATGTTGACAATGGGGGTTGAAGCTTCTGTAAATCAAACTGTTAGATCAACAGAATTAAACCGAAGTTTCTTCGATTGGTCACGCACAAGCAACAACGACGAAGAGATGAATGAAGATGAGCAGCACGTTCCTGCAAACGGCAGCGGAAAGAAAGCTCCCGCCAATGCTGGCGCTGAAATGAAGAAAAAAATGCCAGGAAACAGCGGCTCTGTTTCACAAAGAAACGCTCCAGCCAATGCAGGTGGAGATGCCAAGAAAAAAATGCCGGGCAATGCAGGCAGCCCAAGCAACGCTGGCAAGAGTATGTCCGGTGATGACGAGGATGAGAACAAAGGACCTTTTGTTCCAAATTCGTACAGAAACGAGCCACTCCCACAAAAGAAGAGAACATACAGAAATACAGGCAACGGCGCTTATAACTAATCAGCGGATTTGCGTACAAAAGGCGTAGTGAAAACTACGCCTTTTTTTTCTAAACAACAGAAGGAATAGATCTGATTTTCTGTGCAAAGGAGCTTTTGTCGCTAACGCCGACAGAGGGATCTAAGTGCAAAAGAGCAACTTTTCGGCTTCCTGCAACAAACTGAACCTTTACAGGGATCGAACCTGAAGACCCTTGTAAAATGGCCTTAAAATCTAAGATGTGACTTAAACTGACGCGATTTACATCCATTTCGACAACCAGGGGGGCGCTCTCTTTCTCACTCACTTTTGGCTTCTCCTTTTTTGGATAAGGCGCACGCCCTACCTGAAATTTTGTCTTATCGAAGGCTTTGTCACACTCTTCTACCATCTTTTCGTCAACTTGGTTCAGATCTCCTAGCCACTTGCAAGAGATCCTTTCTCCCTCCGGCTTTTTTTCAAATTGGAGAACGGCGTAAACAAGCTTATTCTCAGCTACAAGATCTTTTTTGTCCTCATACACATCCGACCAAACGGTCACCTCAAATTTTAACAAGCCATCGCTAATCGTAAGAAAGGCAAACTTCTTTTGGGTACGAGTTAGCTTAACCTTTACTTCTTCCACAAGGAAGGAAGCTCTGAATACCGTATCCCCTGTCATCCCTTCAATCTTAGAGAGGGGGATGCACGAAAGCTTACCCTGCAATTCACGGTAACTATCGAGGGGATGTCCTGATAAGAAAAACCCAAGCAGTTCCTTCTCCTTCAAAATCATTTCTTGCCTGGACGTGGGTAGCTGTACGACTGGGGGCGTTTCAAAACGCTTTTCCCCCTCATCACCAAGCAAGGCAAAGAACGTTCTGATGCCCGCATGTTCATTTTTTTGCTGCTTGGCCACTTCTTCATAAATGGGTTCGATACTCTCTCTTAATGCATCTCGTGACCAGCCTGTGAAATCAAAGCACCCTGCCTGCACGAGGATTTCGATCGCCTTCTTTCCAACCTTCCTTGTATCCATCCTCTTAATAAACTTATAAAGGCTCTGAAAGGGTCCTTTTTTCTCCCTCTGCTCCACAATCAGCTGGACAACCCCTTCTCCTACCCCTTTAATACCCGCCATCGCAAGGCGTATCCCTTGGTTTGTAGCGACAAACACCTCTCTTGATTCGTTAATATCAGGAGGGAGAACAGGGATGTTCATCGCTCGTGCTTCCTGGATAAACTTAGCAACTTTTGCTGTGTCATCCCGGTCGCACGTCATCAAAGCTGCCATCCACTCTTTGGGATAGTTCGCCTTGAGGTACGCAGTGACGTAGCTAAGGTAGGCATAAGCTGCAGCATGCGATTTGTTAAAACCATAAGCAGCAAATTTCTCCATACGGTCAAAAATCCGCATCGCGACCTCTTCTTCTACCCCACCCTTCATGGCCCCCGTGCGGAACTTCTCCCTTTGCTTGACCATCTCAGCCATATCTTTTTTACCCATAGCACGGCGAAGCACATCACCCTCACCTAAAGAATAGCCAGCAAGTTCGCTTGCAATTTGCATGACCTGCTCTTGGTAAACCATGATTCCATACGTTTCCTTCAGAATCTCCTTAATGGAGGGATGGTCGTACTCAATAGGCTCTCGGCCATGTTTTCGGTTGCAAAAGGAGGGAATCATATCCATCGGACCAGGTCGATAAAGCGAGCCTACCGCAATGATCTCCTCAAAGCAGTCGAGATGCAGGTTACGAGCAAGTTCCTGCATCCCCTGAGATTCTAACTGGAACACTCCAAGCGTTCTTCCTTGGTTGAGAAGCGCAAAGGTCGCTTGGTCATCTAGGGGCAAATTCACCCAATCGATTGACACCTTGAGGTCACGCCGAATAGCATCTACACACATCTGGATGCAGGTGAGAGTCTTGAGCCCTAAGAAATCGATTTTTAGCATCCCCACCATTTCCACAGGCTTCATAGAGTACTGTGTTACCGGGATTTCCACATCTTTTGAATTGCAGACAGGGATGTGTTCTGTAAGCGGCTCACCGCTTATGATGATACCCGCAGCATGAATACCCGTATTGCGGATTGAGCCTTCTAGCGTTTTACCAAGATCAATAATACGTCTTGCTTCCTCATCCTCTTCATAAAGCGATCTAAAATCCGGATCTTTTTCAAGAGCCTGGTTGAGTGTGATATTCAAATCCTCGGGAACACGCTTTGCAATCTCGTTGACTTTGGGCAAAGGAATGCTAAGAACGCGGCCGACATCCTTAATGGTCATTTTGGCTTTCATGGTTCCAAAAGTGATGATATGGGCAATATTTTGCTTGCCATACTTCTTCATGGTATAGTGGATCACCTCGCCGCGGCGGTCCATACAGATGTCAACATCAATATCGGGGTAGGAGATCCTCTCGGGGTTGATGAAACGTTCAAAGAAGAGATTAAAGCGTAGCGGTTCAATATCTGTGATCCCAATCAAAAAGAGGACAATCGAACCAGCTCCAGAACCCCTTCCTGGGCCCATGGGGATGCCTTGGCATTTGGCCCAGTGGATGAAATCCCAGACAATAAGAAGATAGTCGCACATTCCCTTAGGGATAATCACGCTAAGTTCAAGCTCAAGACGATCTCTTACAACTTGGAGAGGATCTTTCTCTGAATATTTCTTTTGCACACACGCAAGAACTGCAGGGGTGTATCTCTTTTCTATTCCTTCGAGGCAGAGCTGCTTCAAGAAAGCTTCCGCCTTTGCTGCCCGCTCTTTGTCTGTATACGACAACCCCTCAAGCGCAGGAGGGACAAAAACAGGATAATGCTTAGTTTTAAAATCAAGCTCTAAGTTACATTTTGCGGCCACATCGAGAGTGTTTTGCAAATACTCAGGATACTCAGGGAAAATGGCTAGCATCTCCTCCGGCGTCTTAAAGTAATACTCATGCGAGGCAAACGTTCTTCGCTTTGGGTTTGGAACACGAAACTTTAGATTGCCAAAAGAATCCTTTTCCCACATTTCACAAGGCTCACCCGATTGGATATTGAGTAAAATCTCATGCGCTTTCCAATCGCCCCGCTCTGTATAATGGGTGTCATTTGTCACAATGCAGGGAATACCGTATTTTTTAGAGAGCTCCAAAAAGGCTTCATTGACAAAGGTTTGCTTTGCAATCAAATCCTCATACTGCTTAATGAGCCACGATTCTTGAGTCATTTCTTCTGCGTGGATATTCTCCTCCAGCATTGTGTGCCGCTGGAGTTCTAAATAGAAATCTTCCCCAAAAAGCTTTATATACCAGGCGATGAGACTATCGACATTCTCTTTGGAAAGAAGGGCCTGGGCAAGTCTGCCTGAAAGGGATCCCGAAAGGCAGATTAATCCTTTGGTATGCTTTTCAAGCATTTCATGGTCGATGCGCGGTGTGTAATAAAACCCCTCTGCATATCCAATAGAAGAGAGCTTGGAGAGGTTGTGATATCCTTCCTTATCTTTAGCAAGAAAGACTTGCGAAAAGCTCGCTCGCCCTCCCACCTTTTTGCGATCATGCCTGCTTTCTGGCGCAAGGTAGAGCTCACAACCGATGATCGGCTTGACCTTTTTGGATGTACATGCCTTGTAAAAGTCGACTGCACCAAAAAGATTCCCATTATCTGTAAGGGCTATGGCCGGCATATTGTGCTTTGCTGCCTTTTCAGCAAGAGCATAGACTGAAGCAGAGGCTTCAAGGATCGAGTATTGAGAGTGGCTGTGCAGATGTACGAAGGGCATGATGATCTTGCACGAATTGTAACAAGGGGACTATTTTGCGACTAGTGTTTCTTTAAATGGCATTTGGTCAGGCTGTCTGAGCTTCTGTTGTTTCTGGCTCGGTGGGGTTTTGCTGGACTGCTCTTTTCCCCTTCAATGACCAGAAGGGAAGTAGCAGTACAGTAGCCACAATACTGCAAACAATCATAGCCCAGAAAAATCCCGTCCAACCAAACTCTTGGGTGATCTTACCCAAAGGAAGGCCAGCAGAAGCGGCCCCAATATAGGCAAACCAGCCTACAAAACCATTGGCCGTTGCGGCAGCATTCTTGGGAGCAAGCTCCGAAGCTGCCATCCCGATCAGCATTTGGGGCCCAAATATTAAGAAGCCAAGGCCAAACATGCACGCCGTGTCCACAATATAGTGGATATAGGGCAACCAATAGAAAAGAACTGCCATTCCAATGATGCCTGCAGAGAACAGGATATTCATAGGACCTCTTCTACCACCAAAGAAGTAGTCAGAAGCCCAGCCCGAAAAAAGCATCCCAAACACGCCGCCGACTTCAAACCAAAAAATCATCGTACCAGAAGCAATGTAGGTGTAGCCCTTTGCTTCCACAAGGTAGAACACGGTCCAATCATTAAATCCAGTCCGGATGATGTAGATGAAAAAATAAGCACACCCAAGAAGCCATATGTAGGAATTGGATATGACGTACTTAACAAGACTTTCTTTCGTAGAGAGCTTTTTCTCCTCGAAGGAGTCCTTTGCATACCCTGGATCGTTCTTATACTCTTCTACAGGTGGCAGACCTAAGGACTGGGGCGTATCTCGGAGGCGATTCATTAAAAAGAATCCAACGCAAATACAAATGGCACCCGGGACAAACATCGCCATCCGCCAACCATACCAGTGGGCAAGCCAGGCTGCTACAATAGGGATAAGTGCGCCCCCTACATTATGCGAAACGCTTGCAAAACCCCACCAGGTACCTCGCTCAGACTGAGAATACCAATGCGTCAAAAGACGCGCGCACGTTGTCCAACCAAATCCCTGGAACCAGCCGTTCAATCCCCAAAAAATCGCAAAGAGAATCAAAGAAGAGGAAAGGCCAAAGAGAATGTTAAAGACACCTGTTAAAATCAGGCCAATTGCCATAAAATAGCGTGGATTGGAACGATCCGCCAAAATGCCGCTTGTAAACTTGCTAATCCCGTAAGTGACAGCGAGAATGCTTGCTACGAAACCAACTTGCGCCTTGTCATAGCCGAGCTCTGCCACGAGGGAAGGCATGGCAAAAGTAAAACTTTTACGAGTAAAGTAGTAAAATGCATAGCCAATGAACATCGAGTAAAACACCCGCCAGCGCCAATAGCTATACTCCTTGTCAATACGATCTTTTCCTTGAATTCTTTCAATCGGGGGAGGGGGAGTGAAAAAGCTAAGTAATGATTGCAAAAATTTACTCCTAATGCGTGTCGGCACGTCCCGAAGAAAAGCAAGACTTTTCATGCTAGAAACGTTAAACTACATTTTGTTTTAGCCTTAATGCTGCTTTAAACTCAAGCTTTTTTTCGAAGCGGGATTGACGGCACCTATCAAAATATGTTACAAATGATCAAAACCTATTTGGATAATGGTAGAAAACGATGATCAGCTTGATCCTAAACCCTACACTAAGTCCTCAGGAGAGATCGTTTTCAAAAAACATTGTATTAGTTGGAGGTGCCCTAGCCGAAAACGTAGACATTCTTCTCTCCAGCGAGCAGCACGACAAGATCATCCTTCAGTTTAGCGCCCAGGACAACGAATGGTTTGTCCATAACGTGCAAAATGACCCTCTCCTTTCCCTCAATGATATCCCCTTTTGGAAACGCCTTATTAAACCAAGCGATCTGATCTCAGTCGGCGGGACCCAAATACAATTTAACAGTGTTCAAAAAGAAAATGAAAAAAGAGAGACCATTACCCCAAAAATAACCCCTACGCCGACAACCTGGAAGATCATGAGGCAGGCGCACCACATTGCGCTCGAGGAAGGCGCTCATGCACCCCCTACGACAAAAGATGAAGAATTTATTCCTACCTTTGCTATAAAAAAACTACCCCCAGAGGAGGATGAAAAGGTCCGATCTTTCCTAGAAGATGCCTGGCCACTGCCTACAAATCCCTCATATGAAGAGAAGGTTGCGTCCGAACTAAAATTTCATACACCACCCCCAAAGGTAGTACAAAAGTTTGCCCTCTATAGCGCGCTTATTCTGGCCACTCTCCTTGTGTCCGCGGTTGCCCTTTTCTACGTAATGCACGATCGAATTTTGCAACAAGAGGCACTGGCAGCCCAAGGACTTGCAGATGTAGCTGTAGCTCTTACCTACGCAGAAATGCACAAGATCCATCCCGTCAATCAGAATTGGAACGACCCAGGATTTCTCTCCGATACCATCAATACGCTTCTGCCGACGGGTTATGAACCCCTTGGCAAGATTGATGCGCATGGAAACTTTCTCAAATGCCCTTATACACTGCGTGTTTATCTGAATGAGGATGCCACTCAATTTATTGCCATTGCTCAGCCTCTCCCCGGGATGCTCCAATGGCTCTTGCCAAAGAAAACCATCATTTTCGACTCCTCGAGCATGGAAATCCGTAAAACAAAAAGACTCCGAGAACTCAACCGTCTTCTTGTGAAATCATATAATCTCCAAGAAGGGGAAGCCCTAGCCATTTCAGCTCTCTTTAGGCAAAGCGAGAAAATTCCCTTGTCCCAGCTCGAACGGGGAAGAAAAAACTTAGGTTTTGCGCCGCCAAGAGAACTTGCTTACCTGCGCCCTGGTGCTGAAAACCACCTGTACAACGCCCCTCGCTACTATAAACTCGGGGAAGACATGCTCAAAGAATTAAACCTTGCCGCCAAACCCAGCAGAACAGCAAGCGACGGGGCACACCTTCTGCGAACGCTTGATCAATACTCGAAATTCGATGATATGATTCTCTACACAACAGAAAGCTTTGCAAGCGCCCAATCCGCACAGAAAAGACTAAGTGGTCTGATGCACATCGAAGAACCCCTTGTAGGATACTTAGAGTTTAATAAAGAAGACGGAATCATCGACTGCCATCTGCTCATTGGCAATCGAGCTGCAAGACCAGAAGAAGTAATCCATACACCTCTTCAGGAGCAAATCGCCTATGTCATGAATGGAAAACAATCCTCTCGAAGGTCAGATGACAACACCATCAAGGACCAACCCCTCGACATAAAATCTCGGGATGCACCCTCTTCGTTCCAAGTCTTCCCCTTGGCACGAGAAAGAGAGAAAGAGCTGCTCGAAAAAAGCAAAGAAATGGAGGCACTTCTCTCAGAGCATAGCCGCTTGCCCATCCCTCACTTTGCGCTCCGGTTCCAAGCCATTTGGGAAGAATTTCAAGAGGCCGACCAAAAGTATTTGGAAAAAATGCAAACCCTAAAAGAACTCATCGACAAGGACGCCCCCTCTCCCGAAGAGCTTGCGGGCAGCTCTTTTCCCCATGCTTTTTAATTCCTTCGAATATCTCCTCCTCTTTCTACCCCTTACGTTTTTTCTCTACTTCCTATGCAATCACCTGGGTTATAACCGAGGAGGCCTCTACCTGCTGATACTGAGTTCCCTTCTCTTCTATAGCTACTGGCACCCCTCTGATCTACTCCTTCTTGCTATTTCTATCATTTTCAATTTCTTTATAGGAGGAGCACTTTTAAAAAGTAACGAACACAAAAAGAGCATTCTTATCTTTGGACTTGCCACGAACTTGCTCTTTCTTGGGTATTATAAGTACGGCGCTTTTTTTGCCCTCCTTATTAACTCTGGTTTGGGAATATCGCTTCCCCTCCCTACCGCTATCCTTCCCCTGGCCATCAGTTTTTTTACCTTCCAACAAATTGCCTATCTTATCGACTGCTATAACAAGGAAGTAGAAGTGTATGAACTGCCCCACTATACCCTTTTTATTGCCTTTTTTCCCCAATTGATCGCGGGCCCCATCGTACACCACAAGGAGATGATGCCCCAATTTTCAACAGAAAAGGCCAAAAAGATCCACCTTGAAAATATTGCCCTTGGTCTTTTTCTTTTTTCTCTTGGACTTTTCAAAAAGGTCGCGATTGCAGATTCCCTTTCAAACTGGGTCGCTGCGGGGTTTGACCGGGCGGAGACGCTCTCTCTTTTTGACGGCTGGCTGACCTCTTTTTCCTACACTCTCCAGCTCTATTTTGACTTTAGTGGCTACACCGATATGGCTCTTGGGGGAGCGCTTCTGTTCAACATCAAGTTGCCGCAAAACTTTAACTCTCCTTACAAGGCAGATTCGATTCAAGAATTCTGGAAGAGGTGGCATATGACCCTAAGCCGCTTTCTCAAAGACTATATCTATATCCCCCTGGGAGGAAACAGAAAGGGAAGCCTACGAACATACATAAACCTCATTTTGACCTTTTTGATAGGGGGGATCTGGCACGGGGCGGGATGGCTTTTTATTCTCTGGGGACTTCTTCATGGGGTAGCTCTTGCTTTCCAGAGATTTTGGCAAAAGACAAACATCTCCCTTCCAAAGACACTCTCTTGGTTTCTTACGTTTCACTTCATCAATATCAGCTGGGTTTTCTTCCGCGCTAGGGAATGGAACGATGCTATTAAAATTCTTAGATCGATGTTTGGCTTCGATGGACTAGGGCTGCCTACCTGCCTTATTGACACATTCCCCCTTCTCTCCTCCTTCGGAATCATCGGCAAAGACAGCATATTTCTTGGAACACCTGGCGAATTTCAGCTCAAAGTTCTCCTAAAACTGCTTTTTTTCTTGGGGCTTGCCCTCTTTTGCAAGAATAGCAGAGAGATGACAGAGAGGTTTAAGATGAAATGGCAGACAGCGATTCTTGCTGCCTTCTTTTGGGTCTATGGCCTTCTCTCTTTTGGGAACAGCACAGAATTTCTCTACTTTCAATTTTGAGGCACATGTTGTCACCTGCAAAATGGCTTACAGTTTTCTTCAGTACCTTCTTCCTTATGATTACATCGGTTGGCACACTCAACTACCTCGTTGACCCTCTCTACTGCTTTAGAGCCCACCCGGGAAGGGGACGCTTTAACGATAGGCTCCAGACGACAAACCTTCTCCATTTTACCAAGGCAAACTTTGACACTCTCCTTCTCGGATCAAGCCGCGTGAAAAATCTCGGGGATGATCTTTTCCTTGAAAACCACACCATCTTCAACTACGCTGCCGCGGGTATGAAACCATCCGAATACGAAGAGTTTATCCGCTTTGCCAAAGAAGAAAACAAAGCAAAAAAAGTAAAAAGAATTTTGATTGGACTTGATTTTACAGGCTCCTCTCTTTCCCAAGATACCAAAAACAAATGGAAGCCTCCTAGAGAATACATCCAAAAGGCAACAGCCCCCTTTTATAGGCTGCAGCAGCTATTTACATTAGACGCCTTCCTCTACTCCACAAGATACCTCTTGAAATCCCTACAAAATAAAAAAAACACTCCCGTGATAGGCAGTGATCGGGATACATGGAACTTAGTGCAGATGAGTGCCTATAAGCAAATGTATGAGAGACATAGGTACAATGAGCAGTTTTGCAGATGCCTTCAAAAAATTGTGGCAGAGAATCAAGATGCAGAAGTTCTCTTCTTTACAACGCCTGTCTCGGCGCCCCTTTTCAAAGAGCTTGTCAAGTCAGGAAGACTACCGGAATATAAAAGATGGCTCAAAGATATTGTAAAAGCAGGAGGCTCTGTCACCCATTTTATGGACTTAAACTCAGTCACCACCTCTCCGAAAAATTTTCGAGATGAAAACCATATTCATATCCAACCAGGTAAGCTCATGCTTAAACGCCTGCTTCATATTCATGAAGAAGAAGTGCCTCTAGACTTTGGGGTTGTCCTTACAGAAAGTAATCTTGACACCTATCTGGCACATCTAGAAATGTCTCTGCTAAGATCATTAGAGGTTTCTATAGGAGCCTCTGATTAATTAGACATCTTCCGTAATTAAAATTTCCCCTTATAAACAGGCAAAAAAAAACGGAGCTGTTTCCAGCCCCGTATGGTAAACATCTCGTTGTATGAGAGGCTTTATTACCAATCCCAATCATTATCTTGATCCTCTTGACCACTAACTGCGAAATTAATTTTTTCCAGCTTCTTAAACAGTGCTCCCATTACATTATTTGAGGCGACTTGTGGAGCAGGTTTAGCAGGTGGCGTATCAGTTATCTTTCTTAACTGTGCTTGAGGGTTCGAATTCTGCAGAGCTATAAGATGATCTTGATTTGGTGGTGGTCGATCCACAACAACTTTTTTCTTCCCCTCACTAGCTGAGGAACTGCTCGAGCTTGAGCTTGATCCCTGATTTTCATTCCAATTTTTAGGCATTGGCGCTGGTGGGGGTGGTACGGCGAAATCTACTCCTTCTCTTGCTTCTTGATTACTTGACCCAGACTGATTAGCAGCTTCTTTACGTTTTTTTAGTAACCTGTATCGAAACCTTAATTGAATCCTTTCTACTAATTTTGTTACTTTTGCTTTTCTATCGACAGGCAATCTCTTAAATACCGCTAGCGTTCTTTCAATCATCAGTTTGTCCACTTTTCCTGCAAGACGATCAATTTCTTCGCCAAACCGTGCGATCACTTCTGGCGAGTAGTTCGTTTTATACTCGCCTAATTCGCGTTCTAGTTGAGCAATACGCGCATCTCTTGGATCCTCTGCGTTCATATTTATCTGCACAGTAGGTAGAATTGGCGGTTGGGGCAAAACAAAACTTGACTGATCGACATCTTCAGGAACAGCTGGTGGTGGAGGTAGCTCAAGGAATGGTTCTTTCTCGATTGAATAAGGCTCAGGGGCTTCAAAATACGAAGAATCCGAGGGATTGCTCCTACTACTCGAGGAGCTACTACTACTACTACTACTACTACTACTACTACCAATCAACGAGTCTCTAGGATCTCTATACCAGATAGTCTTCGATGGTTCTGTAGTTTTTCCAAAGAGTTTGTTGCCAAGACTCAAAGGGAAACTACTACTACTACTACTACTACTACTGCTGCTACCATCCTCTGTTCTACCTCTTAAATCCAGAACAACCACATTAGGTTTTTTTGGTAATGGATCTGCTTGGGCGGTGCTCGCTTGTGTGTCTGTTTGACCTGTGAAGTTCTCTTGTTTGGCTTTCTGACTGGTTGGTTTTTTAAAACAATTGCTAACGCTCCAAATCACAGCAAGCCCAACGGACGCTGTTGTCGCAAGCATTCTATAGCGCTCGAAAAAGGAAGAACCCAAGGTGTCAACAGCAAAGCATGCACCAACTACCAAAATATGTTTGACGGCGGTCTGACAAATTGTGCTTTTTTTTGTTTGTTGAGAAATCCTGCTCGAAACAGGAGGCTTGAAAGCTTCCCCTGCTCGCTTTGTCACAACTTGAATATTCATAATAACACCCTTCCTTGTTATATCTAAAAAATAAGGAAAGATTCTAACACTCATGTGTTTTTTATGTCAACTTAAACATGTGAAAGAAACATTAAATTAAACAATTACACCCCATTGAACCCTCTTGCTCCATCTCACGAGGTGTGCTTCAAACGGTTTGTTGAAAATAATGGTGAAGAGCTGTATATTCTCCCCGTATGAAATATGCAAGCCCGCCCGGTGTGTTCGATATAGTGCCCACGGCTGAAAAAGAGCCTTGGCGTGAAAGCCATATTTGGTCCCACGTGGAGAGGATCATCCGCGAAGTCGCCTCCGCCTTTGGCTACCGTGAAATCCGGACCCCCATCTTTGAAAAAACTGAGCTTTTTGTCCGCGGAGTCGGAGAGTCTTCTGATATCGTGTCAAAAGAAATGTATTCCTTCAAAGATAAAGGCGATAGGTCTCTTACACTAAGACCTGAAAGCACCGCTCCCGTATTAAGAAGCTTTATCGAAAACCATATGGACCAAGAGGGGATAACTCAAAAACTTTTTTATATTTGCCCCCAATTCCGCTACGAGAGAAAGCAGGCAGGAAGGTACAGGCAGCATCACCAATTTGGCGCCGAAGCGATTGGGGTTGCCTCCGTAGAGCAAGATGTAGAAATGATCGATATGCTCTTTACCCTCTATGGCCGCCTTGGATTAAAAGATCTCAAAGTCCAGATCAACTCTCTTGGCGATGAGGAAAGCCGAGTCACTTACAGAAAAGCCCTAAAAGAGTACTTGGAACCCCACCTTAAAAACCTTTCTGAGGATAGCCAAAACAGATTTCAAAAGAATCCCCTACGCATACTAGACTCCAAAGACCCGGGCGATCAAGCGATTGTAAAAGAGGCCCCGACCTTACTGAATTTTTTAAGCAAGGCAGCACACCTTGAATTTGCTAAAGCGCAAAAACTCTTGGAGGCTCTTCACATCCCCTACGAAGTCAACGCCAAGCTTGTACGGGGCCTAGACTACTACAACCACCTCGTTTTCGAAGTCCAATCTCACGTCCTTGGCTCACAAAATAGCATTGGGGGTGGAGGACGCTACGATGGCCTCTTGAAGGAGTTGGAAGGCCCCGCCCTGCCTGCCTGCGGCTTTGGCTCAGGTATTGAAAGAATTATCCAAACCATGATCGCCCAGGAAGTTCCCCTTCCTGAAAAATACCATCCTACGCTTTTCCTGATTGCGCTTGGCGATCAAGCAAGAGAATACGGATTCAAGCTTACTCATAGTCTTAGGCAGCAAGATATCTCCGTACACATGGACTTTACGGATAAGAAACTAGGGAAAGTAATGCAAGCAGCAGATAGCATGAAAGCCTCTTTTGTGGTCGTCCTTGGAGATAAAGAAATTGAAACAGGAAAGATCGATCTCAAAGATATGAGCACTGGATCAAGCGCCTCTGTCTCCCTTCAAAACCTCCCTCAGATACTCGAGTGGGAACAAAAGCGGATGGCTCTTACCGATGTCTGGGATGAAATGGCAGCCCCCTTTAGCGAGGAGATTGCCGATTATTTCATGAAAAAAATGAATGATAGCATCGACCGCACAGCTGCTGCTACGCGAAAAATTGCAGAAAAACTCAAAGAAATGTCTTCTTACTTAGAAGATGAAGAAACGTAAGGAAAACGCCCTCGATGGACTACCGACGCACCCATAAATGTCACGTCTTAAGAAAAGATCACATTGGAGAAACCGTCACACTGAGTGGTTGGGTCAATCGGCGCCGCGACCATGGCGGCATCATTTTCATCGATTTAAGAGACCGATTTGGCATCACACAGCTTGTATTTGATCCTGAAAAAAATGAAGCCTCACACAAAGAAGCAGATAAGCTTCGTTCTGAGTGGGTAATCACTGTAAAAGGAAGAGTCTTCTCAAGAGGGGAAGGGATGTCTAACCCTAAACTCCCTACAGGGGATATTGAAATTTTTGTCGATACTATGGAAATCCTCTCAAAAGCAAAAACTCCTCCTTTTTCGATCTGCGATGAAATGATTGAGGTCAATGAAGAACTCAGACTGACCTACCGTTACCTCGAAATTCGAAGAGGCGATCTCGCTAAAAACCTAGTTATGCGCCATAAAGCAATGCAGGTCATTCGCAAGATCCTAGCAGAGCAAGATTTTATTGAAGTGTGCACCCCCATCATGGCAAAGTCAACACCTGAAGGTGCTAGGGATTACCTTGTCCCCTCAAGGATAACCCCGGGTACCTTCTATGCCCTGCCCCAGTCACCGCAGATCTTTAAACAACTCCTTATGATAGGAGGCATGGATCGCTACTTCCAAATCGCACCTTGTTTTCGTGACGAAGATTTACGTGCAGATAGACAGCCCGAATTCCATCAGATTGACCTAGAAATGAGCTTTGAAAGACCAGAAAATTTGCAAGCCATCCTCGAAAAAATGATGAAAAGCCTTTTTGGAGAGTGTCTTGGCGTCGATGTTCCTATCCCCTTTAGACGTCTACCCTACAGTGAATGTTTAGAAAAGTATGGATGTGACAAGCCTGATCTTAGATTCGGGATGGAACTGAAGACAATTGATGATATTGCAGAAAAGTCAGAATTTTCTGTCTTCCAAGATGTAATTGCAACAGGTGGCACCGTGAAAGGGTTCTGCGTACCAGGAGGGGCTGACATCTCCCGTAAGGGCATCGATGATTACACAACCTTTGTAGCCCAGTTTGGCATCAAAGGTCTTGCCTGGATGAAGCTTCAAGATGAAGGTCTGTCTTCGAGCATCGTGAAATTCTTCCCAGAGACGCAGCAAAATGCACTAGTTGAACGCTTCAACATGAGAGTTGGTGACCTTCTTTTCTTCATTGCTGATACAAAGGAAAGGACAAACCAAAGTCTAGATCATTTGAGACGGTTTGTCGCCAAAACAAGGAAAATGATTCCTGAGGGAAAGTATGAGTTTCTTTGGGTGACCGATTTCCCCATGTTTGGCTACGACTCAAGGGAAGGAAAAATCGAAGCTTTGCACCACCCCTTTACCTCCCCACATCCTGACGATTTACATCTTTTAGACTCTAATCCGATGTCAATGAGATCGCTTAGCTACGATCTAGTCCTAAACGGGTATGAGCTCGGGTCCGGATCGCAGCGAATTCACAACCAAGACCTTCAGAAGAAGATCTTTGAAGTACTACGCCTCACCGACGAGGAAATTAAGCAGAAATTCGGATTCTTTATTGAAGCACTCACCTATGGCACTCCACCCCACTTGGGAATGGGTCTCGGTCTAGATAGGATCGTTATGCTCCTCTGCAACACAGACAACATCCGCGATGTAATCGCTTTTCCGAAAACGCAGAAAGCAGCAGACGTAATGATGGACTGCCCCTCAAAGGTGGAGAAGAAGCAGCTGGATGAACTTAAAGTCGCAGTCCATGACCGCAACCTTCCCCTTGCGAGCCTCTAAGCAAAAGCACATCTTTTGAGCGAATCTATCCGGATAGTACACCCAAAGGTGTTTTTGAAAGATTGTTTCGCTATCTGTTTCTACCTGCACACATCAGGCTTTCAATTTTTGCCTGCCTGCATCGCTTAAGAAAATCATACCTAGCATGTTAACGGTATACACAATTAAAATGAAGAATTGGTTTTCGTGCCCGCGCCCGTGCCCATGCCCTTGCCCGACTTTATTTAACTAACTCTACGTACTATGTGCCTTAGCCAATTTTGTAAGCATTGCAACAATACGCAATATCAATTCACGCCCTTTTTTATGCTGTTCTTCTTCAATCAATCGTAGACGAATACATATACACAAATAAGCTGAAAAGTTGGGAATATGCCAAGGAGGCGCTCTCAATTTTTGCAAGCTTAGCGTCGCCGAAGAAGCTAAGGTTAAAAACCTTAGCAATGCAGGCGGGCAAAAATTGAGAGCTAGGCCGACGCAGGCAGAAACCAACCTTTCAGCTTATTTGTGTATATATTTGCCCCCCGTCCCAGATTTCTTCTTTGAGGATTGTAAAATCACCATGCTCATTCACTTCATATTTTTTGCACATAACAGGGCGTAGCGTCGCATCGTAGAGGATGACACCATTAAAGGAATCTCCTCTTTTTGTGCTATGCATTTTGTGTGTGGAGAGAAGAGTTCCTTGGGGCGATCTCATTTCACACTGTGTACAAAAGTTTCGATCAAAAGACCCAATTTCTATCAGGATAAGACGATCGACGGCATCCCTAATCAAAGAAACGCATGTAGTGCCCGTTTCTTCAATCACAGTGCGACGCCAGACCATCTGATCTTGTGGGGTGAGCTTGCGAAAGTCGAGAAGGGAGGAGTCGTAGATGATTGCGACAAATCTTGTATCCTCATATTGTTCAATCGATATCCTCTTTCTATACGGATCCATGACAATTTTGAAACCAGTCTTATCTTTTTTTTGCGTTCCGCGCGGCACGCCTTGCTTCCAGATGTAATCGGCAAATAACTCTTCCATCAATCTCCAAAAGATGTATCATAGCAGCGTGAGAAAAAAGGAACTACCCATTCTTGTTGTTTTTAGTGCAAAGGAGCAATCTATTGTCAAAATAGAGCTTTTTGAACACTCTACCTTTGCCTGGCAGCTTGAAGGAGGCGACCCGATTTTAAAGGAAAAAATCGTTTGTTGGCTAGATGAGTACTTGTCTGCCAGGGAGCCCCAAGTTACCCTACCCCTTTTTTTACCCCCTAGACCACGATTTATCGAGGCAGTCCAAAAAACTCTTACTACCATTCCCTTGGGGAAGACTCTTTCCTACGAGAAATTGGCCCAGCTTGCCGGAAACCCGAAGGCGGCAAGAGCTGCCGGGACGGCCTGTGGCAAAAATGACCACCCACTGGTCATTCCTTGCCACAGGGTCCTGCCAAAAGCAGGGGGTATCGGGGGCTTTGCCTATGGGAGAGAGATAAAAAGGCGCCTTCTTTGGCATGAAATTGGCGTGTCTCTAAAGTAAAAAGGAGGTGTGTCATGTCAGAAAAAGAAATTTTGAAAAAGATCGCCTTACTCGAGACTGTTCATGACCATCTCACTACCGAAAGATCTTATTTGAATAGTATATTAATATTAGCCGGTTTTCCCAAAGGTTTGGAATCAGTTAAAGAAGTAGCTCTTGAAATGCTGAATTCTCAAGACGAATAATTTAATTAAAACATTATAACCTTCTTTATTTTGCCTTAACAGAAATATACTTTAATTATTGCCATCTAAACTAAATAAAGCGGGAACAAGGATGAATAAAAACCAGTTTGTTGACGAGTTAGCAAAGTTGGAGTTTGTTAACGATCAATTACTTGCTGAAGTTACGTATGTGGATTTCTTACTAAGGAGCCTTGGCTTTTCAGATGGGATTTGTACCCTCAAAGAAGCTGCTCTTGAAGTGTTGGAGGGTTCAGACTGACTGGCATGCCATTTGCTCCTTAAGAAAGGTAAGGAACCAAAGGGGGGCGTCATGGAAAGGGAAGAGCTAGAGAAAAAAATAGAACAACTTGAAATAGCAAACCGTGAAATTACCCTGGAACTTTGTTATTATGATAAACTCATGAGATTGATTGGGTTTTCTCAAGGTCTAAGTTCAGTGAAAGCTTCGGCTAAAGAGATCGCAGCTGGTAAAAAGCAGGGGAAAGCAAACGATTGGGACGATTTTTAATTGCCAACCTGTTACCTTAGGGCAATGAGTAAGCTCAAAATTTGGAAAGAGACCGAAGAGAAGTGGAATAAAAGCGCAGTGGAGGCGTGCGAAAAGATGCCTCTGAAGTCACTGAAGTTTCTGCCTAAGATGGTGGGCATTACAAAAGAAACAGCAAGGTTTCTTCGTTTGAAGAGCCTTTATTGGATGTGGGCAAAGGATACAAGAGGCGAGATTCGAAGGGGCTTTTTGAAAGCCCCTTTTCTTTATGTAAAAAGGTATCTTAAATCTTTCTTTAGCCCTAAGCCTTTCCATCGTCAGGGGGATTTCTTCTACTATTCTCTGACAGGTGAAGAAGAGTTTAGGAGCCGTATCAAACAGCCAGACACTCTATTTGTCTTAGGGTTTTCATACTGTCATAAACCTTTTGAGTGTCCATCTGGGAGATTTACAGACCAGTGCATTAGAGATCCTAGAAATCTTGTTTGCCGCCAGTGCTTTATTGGCAAATGCCTTACAATGATCCAGGGGAGGAAGGCTCATATTCTCCAAATCCCTACGGTGCATTACGTAGGAGCCAAGATTTTAGAGCTTATGGAGAAACACAGAGAGAAGAAAATCCTTTTCCTTATTACTGCGTGCGAGATGACTTTGCATATGTTTGCGGACTTTGGAAACATGGCAGGCATTTCTGGGATTGGGGTGCGCTTAGATGGACGTATCTGTAATACGATGGAGGCGTTTGCCTTGTCAGAAACGGGGGTGAAGCCAGGTCTTACAGTGGTGCTTGGTGAAACGCAAGAACGCATGCTCTCCCTTCTTTACGAAGTGTAAATCACAGAAGAATGGCAAAAAGAAAGGAATCCTATTTTTTTGTGGAGATATCGCAGCACTGGATCTCTTGTTTCGATGTCCCATAGTGGTACCACTTGCGGAAGGGCTTGTGCGGCTGCTGGTGGTGATAGGGACGGATACGAGCGCCTTCTGTACACTCTTTTTTGCAGCATCCCTTTTTTTCTTGGAGGCAACTTATGCAGGAAAGAAAAAGCGTATTGCAGTCCATGTTTGCGCAATTGTAGTACATGTCTGTCGGCGCGCCACAACAACTGCATTTGCCGATGACCTCTGTTTCCTCAGGGCTAATGGGCACAGTCATGCGGTCATCAAAGACAAAGAGCTTGCCTAGCCAATGACGGCTTCCTTCTTTTTCCCCGTAGTTGATCACCCCGCCTTCCAATTGGAAGAGCCTCTCAAATCCGCTCTCTTTGAGAAGAGAAGAGAAAAGTTCGCACCGTATACCGCCTGTACAGTACATGAGGACTTCTGTCTTTGTAGGATCAGCACGCTCCTTTAAAGAATTTGCATATTCTTGGAATTCTCGGAATGTGGAACAGTTGGGCAGCTCTGCACCAGCAAATCTTCCTACTTCCCATTCGTAGTCGTTGCGTACATCGATCAGGATATAATCCTTTTCCGATTCCAACTTCTCTCTCCACTGTGCAGGGGAGAGATATTCCCCCCTTTTGCTAAGGTCAACAGATTTATCTAGCGCGACAAGCTGCTTTCTATATTTCACAATGCATTTAGGGAAGGCGTGTTCATGATATTCTTGGATCTTAAAGGGAAGATTTTTTGTTTGCTCTCGGCTCCTCATCCATTCCATGTAAGCAAGGGCATCTTGTTCTTTTCCACTCATCTGAGCGTTGATGCCCTCTTCAGATATATACATCCTGCCGAGAAGGTTCCACTTTTGACACATTGATTTTTGCAGGATTACCTCTTCCTTAGGGTCTTGGATAGGGGCAAAAGAGTAATAGGAATAGACGAGATATTTTTGATTCATGCTGTCGAGTCTACCAAAATTCCCAATAAATTTCTAGATTTCTTGGGACAAAAGATGTAAAATGCGCTAAACGGAGGAAAAAAAATGACAAAGACTGTATTGCACCTAGATGATGAAAACTTCACAAAGACAATCTCTACTGGTATCACCCTTGTTGACTTCTATGCCGATTGGTGTGGTCCTTGCCGCATGATGGCTCCTATTATTGACGATTTGGCACTAGAGCTAGAAGGGAAGGTAAAAGTAGCGAAGCTAGACATTGAAAGAGCGCAAAAGACAACTTCTTCTTTGAATGTTACTTCGATCCCTACTGTGATTATCTTCAAAGATGGTAAGGAAATGGATCGCGTCATTGGCTTAAAAGATGGGGATAGCCTAAAGCAGCTCTTGACTAAGGCCGCTAGGTAAGCAGAAGTTTTGCTGTCGCCAAGCTTCGTAGACCCCGATTCCGACGGAAGTCGCCAGATTTAAGCACCGAACCCCTGGAATCATGGGAATTTTTATAAAGCGGCTTGGCCATCTCTGAAGACAAAAAGGGGGCAGCCCCTTGGTCTCTGAGCCGAAAATAAGAAGGTCATGTTGAGAGAAGGTGGCTTCGGTGTGCCATTTTGCCGCTTTACTCGAGAAGAAATGCAGCGAACCTTCACT
Organism: uncultured bacterium; assembly: GCA_964496125.1. GTDB lineage: Bacteria > Chlamydiota > Chlamydiia > Chlamydiales > CAZBXE01 > CAZBXE01. The sequence goes on from CAZBXE010000002.1 coordinate 168,552, forward strand.
TTTTTCTAGAAATTCATTTAAATCAGGAACCACTTGCACATCGACACCATCCCAGTAGTCAAGACCTGCACGCTTCAGATGTTTTGAGCTAATGCTGAAGCCAAGGGGCTCTACGAGGACAAGCTTAGAGCCGGTAACGGCACATGTACGTAAAGCATTCCCTGTATTTTGTGGGATTTGCGGTTCAACTAAAACAACGATCATAGAAGCAAGCAGTGGGGGAACTAGACGTTAGCGATAGCCCCTAGCGCCAGCTAAAGGATTGTTTGTTCTGGGCTCAGGGAGTAAAGCGCTGGCTACCTGATCATCTTCATAAATATTTACAGGAAGGCTAAGAGGTGGCACAGCTGTATCTTCTTTTGCAAGGCTTGTGAGGTTCACTTTTTCAAATGTCATTGGTTCGTCAACGGGTCTAAAAAAGAGTCTTTCTAAGCATTGTTCGTCGCTGTCAGCTTTGGCAAAAGATGTGCTTTTGCTATAGATACTGAAAAAGTCGTCCTCGGAAGGTTCGTCTTGGACCACGATCTCTGATGGCTCTCTTGTCTCCCCATCATAGAAGAGGGCAAGCAAGGCTTTTTCCCGGTTGGCGGGCTCGCCAAGATCTGTAAAGAGATCATCTGATACAAGGTAGGAGGCTTGGTATTCCTTAGTGTAGAGGGATGTCCAAGGGTCAAAAGAGGTAGCGCCAGCACTTGTGATTTTTTCTATCTCGTGCGCTCTGTCACTTGTAATATAAGAAAAAGGATCTGTTTCCTCGAAGACATTGTTCTCACTTCTTGCAAGAGGCTCCTCCTCTTCTTCTTGGAAAAGAAGAGAGATCAAGTTCTGAGAGCGGGTGGAGGGCTCTTCGATGAAAGAGCATTCAACGGGTGCATTTTTTCTATTGAGATGGTGCGTTTTTTCGAAAGCAACCACTTCTTCTTCCCTTTCAATCATGAGAGGAGAGAGGGAAAGAGGGGTTTCTTCACAGTCCAGCTGTTCGTAGAAAGCTTCAATACTTGGAACTGTCTGCTCCCCATAATAGGAGTAACAATAGGTATCGACGGGCACATCCTTCTGGAGTTGCACGACCGTGACGTCGAATACGAGTATATCATTTGCTGAGCCATCTTTTTTCCCATAAGCGAGGTCTGGGTGAATAAAGAGGCGTCTTTTTTCCCCCTCTCTCATTCCAAGAACCCCTTGTTTAAAGCCTGGGATCATTTCATCGAGAGGAAGTTCGATGGGTTCAATTTGGTTTTCAGTCGACCCAAAGAGGGATCCATCCAGATACTTGGCAGTAAAATGGATGAGAGGCCTGGAGTGTTCTTTTACCGTTAGACCACCACCTTCTTGCAAGATTTCTATTTGGAGTTGACCTGGGAGAATTTCAACGATTGCAGTTTGCTGTTTATTTTCTTGGAGAAACAGGTCAATGGGATCTTTCGTTCTTTTTTTCTCTGCAGCAATTCCAGATTTTTTTTTCATCCCTTGGATGACCTCTTCTAAGTTGATCGAGGGATTGTGCTCTTCTAACTTTTGCCAAAGCATTCGACCGAGCTCTTCAGAAGAGAAGCTGGACTCTTCGCACGGGGCTGTTTGAAACACTAACATAGCGACACAAACAATAGCAGAAAGCAAACGAGAATTGATCTTCAACCTATAACCCCGAAAAAGACTTTAAACTCCAGATATACTCCATGGGGCTCAATAAAGTCAATAGATGTATACCCAAATAAACTGAAACGTCGGTTTCTGCCTGCGCCTTTCAGACTTTCAATTTTTGCCAGCCAGCATCGCTACGGTTTTTAACTATAGCTGTTTCGGCGCAGCTACACTTGCAAAAATTGAAAGTGCCTCCTTGGTATATTCCCGACTTTTCAATTCATTTGGGCATAAACATAAAACACAAACAAGTTGACAGAATAATTAATTTTAGATCTAATTGTTCCACATATTTAAAATGAGAAGTCTTAAATTATGCAATCAAATTTTAAAACACCAGCAAATAGTCACACTCCGGGTCTACCTGCAACTCCAGCAGCCCTCATTTCTCAGCCTCCAAGCGTGAATACAAACACCAAGAAAGTCGCTAACGAGGCAATGAAAAACCTGCATACGGGCGGGCAAATAGAGTCACATGGTTCTCAAGATGTTTTACCACCACCTCCTGCTTCCCTACATTGGCAGCCACATGAAACAGCCAGGTCACAATCAAGCAGTAGCTCAAGTTCAAGTTCAAGCTCATCTCCTTCTGGCCCACAAACTTTCAGGCCGCACCCTAGACACCAACTAGAGCAAAAGCGAGAGAAGACGCACCCAAGCGAGAGTGATAGCGACAGCAATCCAGCTTGGCTTAATGATCGCGATCGAAATGTACGAACTAACCCTCAGAATGCCCTTGACTCAAGCGATAGTGATACGGATTGGGATTAAGAAGCAATCAAAGAGAGGGTTTTTTCAAGGCAGGACTGGGAACACAGCAAAATTTTAAAGAAGTCGGGCACGGGCACGAAAACGAGCTCTTCATTCATGATGTGTACACCAGTTGCCGCTAAAATAAATAGAGAGAACGCTACACTTGCTGAAGCGCATACATGAGAGCCGCAGGTGAGCGCTTCTTCCGCGCACCCCGCTTATCAGAGCGTTCTAAGTGAGGGCGTATCCCTTCAGCTGATTTTGCCCGGCTCGTAATTTCTTTGTAGGGCACATCTAAATACTTGTCGTATTGAGACTGCTTCACAAGCTTGCCGCGGTAAAACCATTTTGCCTTTACAATCTTATCTACGTAAGAAAAAGAGGGGCCATGCCGTTTGTCATCCGACCAATACACTTCTTCTACCACTGTCTTTCCATCACGATAACGCTTTTCAACCCCTTCCTTCTTCCCATGGGAATAAGGGACTTCCGCCGATTTCTCTCCATTTTTGAAGAGCATCGTTTCTCCATGCTGCTGCCCCTCCTCCCATGTCTCTACAGAAACAGGCTCACCTGCTGGCAAGAAGGTTTTTTTCTTCCCTTCGATCTTTCCATTCTTGAAGGGGATGATCGCTCTTGGATACCCGTTAGGATGAAATTCTGTTCTTAAAACAACCTCTCCCTTATCAATTGTTTCTCTTGCAATCAGTTGACCGTAAGCATCGCGTTTTACTCTTAAACCTTTGCCCTTATCCACTTGGTCTTCTACGTTATGATCCATATCGAAGTACTCACCACTCAATAGCTTTCCTTTAAAATAGGTTTCTGAGCTACGTGGGAAACCATTTTCATACCAATACGATACCGTTTGCTTATCTGGATTTACAATCTGCACTTCATGCATAGGAGTGCCAGAAGGGTAATTGATCAGCGTCTTTACAAGATTGCCCTGAAGATAGCTTTCTGTCTTCTCGATCACTTCGCTGTGAGGGAAGGTATAGGTTGTATTCCCCTCAAGGACACCGGCTCTTGTCGTCCTAACGACGACAACACCATTTGGAAGTACCCGGGTAAAACGCTCTGGACTGTCTACCCTTTTTTGGCTAGGTTTTGGAGAAGCTGCTGTTCTCTGCATATTTCTTTGCGTGATCACCTTGTGAACCATATCATCTTGGCGAGCTATGACAAAAGATGCACAAAACATCGCCAAAAAAATCATAGTTATTCTCTTTGACCCCATCATTTTCTCCTCAATTATGGCTCTTTGTTTTCCCGAGAGCTTCTAAGACTTGTTTTGTAAGACGACCATGTTCTGCATCGACCGCCTCCTGCGTCACTGTCTTCTCATCATCCCGGTAGGTGAAACGAAATGTTACATTCTTTTTCTTAGCTCCCACTTTCTCGCTTTGGTAGACATCAAGAAGCTGGAACTGTTTTAGGAGGGGAGAAGGTGTGTATTGCAAAATAGACACAATCTGCGAGTTCGGAACCTCATCTTCCAGGGTAACTGTCCAGTCCCTCTCCGAACCTGGATACATTGCAAGGGGCTTCATCTGAGGCGTGCCTTTTAAAGAGTGGAGCAAATCATGCAAGTTAACCTCAGCAAAATAGACACGTCTTGGAATACCCATTTTCCGTAAGATGGAAGGATGGACTTCTCCAAAAGCCCCAACTTCGAGAGCACCCAGGAAAATGCCTGCCTGCCTCTCTGGGTGGAGGGTTGCGAGTTTTTGCTTTTTAAACTGAAAATCGGTAGTTCGCAGCTCTACGAGTAAATTCTCAATGATCCCTTTTAAATCAAAGAAGTCTACCTCTACCGGTTTTGGACTAAAATGGTAGGGTCTATTTTTTCCCATCAAGACGATGCCAGCCACAAGCTGCTCAACGTACTGATTCTCTTTCTTAAAGTGCACCCGACCCACTTCGAATCCTTGGATATCTTGGTTGAAATGATCAAAGTTGTCTTTAAGTACCTGTAAAAGGCCAGGGAGCAAAGAAGGGCGGAGTATAGACTGCTCGATCGACTTGGGGTTCATCACTTGAACAAGATCGCCTGCTGCGGTTTCCGAACCATCGACTAAATCTAAAAGAGAAGGACCAATCAAATTACATGTGATAAATTCCTGCAATCCGTCGGCTACAAGCTGTGTTTTTACCTTTTTCTCAAAGACAAACATGGGAGAGTGAGGAAGCAAAGCCGTTTGGTACCTAGGACGGTGCCTGACCAGATTTTCATACCCGTAAATGCGAGCAACCTCTTCAATCAGGTCTACTTCTTCATGAATATCTACTCGGTAAGTGGGTACATCGACGATAAAAGTCCCTTCTCCATCCCATTTATAGGTAAATCCGAGACGCTTCCAAACCGACTCCACTTCACTAATACTAAGAGGCGTGCCTAAAAGCGTGCTTGCCCTCGCCAGGCGTAGCATGACTTTTTGCTTATCAAACGTTCTTTTTTTGTTATCCACCATCCCTGCAAGGACGTGCCCGCCGGCTACTTCTTTCATGAGAGAAATCGCCCTTTCTAAGGCAACAGGAGCATTGTTCGGGTTAGCACCCCTTTCAAAACGCCACGACGCATCTGTTCTAAGGCCAAGCCTTTTACTTGTCTTGCGCACGGCAACAGGTTCAAAATAAGCTGACTCTACGAGGACATTTACAGTGGTATTGCCAACTTCAGAATTCAGGCCTCCCATAATCCCTCCGATTGCCACGGGCTTATCCCGATCGCAAATGAGCAGATCCGCCTTGGTAAGAACTCTTTTCTTCCCATCCAGGGTAACAAAGGACTCTCCTTCTTTAGCTGTCCGTACATGAATCTCATGGCCGGCAACCAAATCAAAGTCGAAGGCATGCAAAGGTTGTCCCGTTTCAAGAAGGACGTAATTTGTAATATCCACGATGTTGTTCACAGGACGAACACCACACGCCTCCAAACGGCGTCGGATTTTGAGGGGAGAAGGCCCTATCTTAATCCCCTGTATGACTCTCGCACAATAACGAGGGCACTTCTCCTTATCATGAATATGCACATGGACGGCGTGATCTGTTGTCTCTTCGGCATCTTCAAGCACAGGAAACTTAGGGGGGATTAAGCAGCTATCAATGGCAGCAGCAAGCTCGCGGGCAAGGCCAATTACGTTTGCACAGTGAGCAAGATTTGGAGTAATTGAAATTTCAAAGATAGTGTCTGCTAAGATATCAGCTACATCAGATCCAAGCTCTTTGGAAGCATCAAACTCAATGATCCCCTCGCTTCTTTCACCAATACCTAACTCATCCTCTGCACAGAGCATCCCTTCCGACTCAACGCCCCGAATCTTTGTCTTCTTAATACGAAACTCCTCTCCCTTCTCATCAAAAAGAAGGGCGCCCACGGGAGCAAAAGCAGTTACAAGGCCAGCTCTGCAATTAGGAGCTCCACACACCACTTGGTAGGTATTCATCCCATCAGTTACAGTAGCAAGAGTAAGCTTATCTGCGTTCGGATGTTTTTCTGTCGTCAGCACTTTGCCAACAACAACACCTTTAAACTTAAACTCTTCTTTCTCAAGGGAATCCACTTCAATGCCCACCATTGTCAGCCGAGTAGCTATCTCAGTGGGACTCATGGGAACATCAATATATTCTTTAATCCAAGACAGGGGAAATTTCATACTACCAACTCTTTTACAAATGAGTCATCTTACACAAAACCGATTTGAAAATCTAGGGTCTGGCTATTTTTTCCTCCTTCTTTTATACTGGACGGTTTAACCAGGAGATTTTATGGCCAACATAACAGCGAAACTCTGTTCTTTTTTTCTTCTTTTTTGCATACTGTGTTCCTTTACTCAACCAGAGGACATTTCCATGAAAAAAGAGCAAACACTCTCTATTATTAAACCCGACGGCGTAGGAAAAAACGTTATAGGGAAAGTAATTGACCGTTTTGAAACAGCAGGTCTGCAAATCGTCGCTGCTAAAATGATACAACTGTCAAAAAAAGATGCTGAAAAATTTTACGAGATCCACAAAGAAAGACCCTTTTATAAGGATCTTGTTAATTTCATGACATCGGGTCCTGTGCTTGTGATGGTCTTGGAAGGCCCAAATGCAGTGAAGAAAAACCGCGAGGTGATGGGTGAAACCGATCCGAAAAAAGCTGCTGCCGGAACCATCCGAAAAGACTTTGCGACAACAATTGATGAGAACGTAGTACACGGCTCAGACAGCGTAGAAAACGCCAAGATTGAAATCGGCTTCTTCTTTGCAGGCCGCGACATCGTCGAAAGAATACGCTAATCTTACGGGGAGGGCTTCTTCCTCCCCCCTCTCAACTTCAAAAACGAATTCAGAATAACTCCATGGCATAAAAATTTGCCTCGATTGGAATTGCAAACTTCCACGCCTGGCGTGAATTGCAAATTGGGGTTAGAGGTGGAATTGGGTGCCGAAGTAAGTACGGCGAGCCTGTTCACTCGAAAGCAGCTCGTCCACCGAGCCCGATAGAATCACCCTGCCCTGATGCACCAGATAGCTGCGGTCTACAATACTAAAAATCTCCCTCGCATTGTGGTCTGTAATCAAGACACCAATGTTCTTCTCCGACAAAAAGGAAATCATCCCTTTCACCTCTTCAATGGCAATCGGGTCAATATTTGCAAATGGCTCATCGAGCAGAAGAAATGATGGCCTTGCTGCAAGAGCCCTTGTGATTTCAAGGCGCCTTCTTTCCCCACCAGACAGGGAAGAGGCAATCTTTTTTGCAAGGGGCTCTAAATGAAGTTCCCCTAGCATCTCCTCAAGCCGCACCTTCCTCTCTTTCCTTGAAAGGGGAAGGCTTTCCAAAATACAAAGGATATTTTGCTCGACTGTCAAGCTGCGAAAGACAGAAGGCTCTTGCGCTAGATACCCAAGTCCCATCCTCGCACGAGCATGCATAGGAACTTCGGTAATATCCTGGTCTTGAAAAAAAACCTGACCAGCGTCTGGAGCAATGAGCCCTGCCGTCATATAAAACGCTGTTGTTTTCCCAGCCCCATTCGGCCCAAGTAAGCCTACAACTTCGCCTTCATCCACCTCGAAGGAAAGCTCATTGACTACCCACCTACCTCCATACATCTTTACTAGGTTTTGCACCTTTAGCTTTTTTTTCATCTGCCAGGCCCTATCTTAAATCGTTCCAAAAGCGCAGTCATCTCCCGTCTTGAGAAAGTAAGACGCACATCACCGCTGCTTTCAACTCGCTCCTTCTTTGTTCTCGAATCCCGAGAAATCGTAATTTCAGGGGCTGCCAGCTCCGCATGGTTCAGCCTATCCAAATAAAGCACCTGGTTTCCTGGCTTCGCTAAGAGAATCATACGGTTTGTAAGAGGATAAAGCTGCACCCGATCAGCAAGTGCACACTGTAGCGGCGACCTCCCCCCCCCTTCTGTATACATCATGTTATGCCCCACAGCGACATTCCCCGACAACAAGATCAGCGCTGGAACAAAGGCTCCCTGCCTCTTCTCATAGGTGATCTCAATCCTCTCTGCATGCACCTCCCCCAGAGGATAGGTGAAAACTACAGGGTCTTGATACTGTTGCTCTGCGCAAAAAGTATGATGCACGTGATCTAAGTCCACAGACCCATGACAAACAAGCGTATATGTCAGCCCCGACTCATTGCTTCGCGAGAGCATGGTTTTCCCCTGGCAGTGAAACTGCTCCACCCCATTTTCTCCCCCTGCCAATAAGACCCCTACTGCCCCTTGCGTCTCTAGCTCTCCATACCCCTCCTGCTCCAAGAAGACGTGCCCTAAAAGATCGACCTTCCTCTCCGTCCAATTCCAAAGCAAAGAATCACTTGCAAAGAGTAGAGGCGCAATATCAGGCTCACTAAACAAAAGACGCCCCTTGCTCGCATCGCAAAGAACCCTCGTTTCAGGAGCGATCAGCTTGATTGTATCGGAGATAATGTTGCCCTTGCCAGTTACACTCACCTCACACTTGCTACCTCCTTGGCCAAAAGAGGAAAGAGTCACAATTCCCGTCTGCTTTTGCAAAAAAGCCTGATCCGACTCCGAGTGGAGCACCTCACCACAAGAAATTCTTACATTCCCATTTGCCTCCATCGACTCGATTTCTTCCCGTGACTTTAAAAAAATCGCGAGAAAACGGCTCTGCAACTCCACAGCAAGGGGCTGCTTGCCTCGGATAGGCACGTTTTCTTGGTAAACTACCCTTTCCGATTCAAGAAGAGAAAAGAAAGTTCCCTTGCGTCCCAAAAAATCAAGATTAGCCTCACCACACTCGATAGCACCGCCGCCTTCTAGATCCAGTCGCACCTTCTCTTTCAACTCGACAAAACCTCCCTTTTGCCACTCCAAAAAAGCGCCATGTTCTGCAGTGATAGACCCTAGAGGGATAGAAAGATCGAGTTTTTGTAAATCTAATCTATCTGTAGAAAGGTTTAGGCTGAGTAGATCCGATGTTCCCTGGCCAATCAGCTCTAACCCCTCTACCGTTTCCGGCAGGAGGTGACCCGGAGCTACAAATCTTTTTAGCGTAGCCTCCCTTGCAACCAAAGTTTCATTTTGATAATCGTAGAGAGCACGACTTGCCACAAGAAAAGAGACGGTTTGGAACGGTCTTTCCTGATCATAAAAAAGTTCTTCTTGCAAAAGGATGGTGACATCAGAAAGATCCTCTTGAAAGCGCGTAGACTTCCCCTCTTGCTGCATGATGAGATCAGAACTTGCACTTTTTAGGCACATGGCATGCCTTTTTTCTTCCTTTGTAAAAAAGATCCGCTTTTCTACTTTTTTTCTCTTATGGGAGCTTGTACAGCAAGCAACCTTGAAAAAGCTTTCTTCTCTCTCCGAGGCAACAAGAAGTTTATGATATACCTCAACATCCTCCTTTGTTATCCTCGTAAGAAAAAAAGAAGAAACGCACAGAAGTGAAAGGAGAAAAAGAAGGAAAACACACCTCACATGCTACTCCCGAACCACATCATAGAGCTTGCAAAGAGTGCCCATTAAGGCAGCAATCGCACTAAAAGAAAGAACAACTGCAGCATCACTTTTTGCCTCTTCTGGTTTGGGATGAGCTTCCATAAAAAGACAATTCGCACCCGATGCAATCGCCGCCTTCGCAAGAACAGGAATATATTCCCTATCCCCCCCTGTCTCTTTGCCAAGGGAAGCGGGTCTTTGCACAGAGTGCGTGGCATCAAAACACACAGGGAAGCCAAGCTTTTGCATAGCCGGGATGGCACACATATCACTGATTAAATAGTTATAACCAAAACTTGTACCCCGGTCGATCAGTAGAATCTTCTTATTCCCAGCGGATAAAATCTTATCCACAACGTTCTTCATATCCCAGGGAGCCATAAACTGTCCCTTTTTGACACTCACAACAGCTCCCGACTCGGCGGCTGCCAGCACAAGATCGGTCTGACGACACAAAAATGCAGGAATTTGGATCATGTCACATATTTTACCCGCCTCGAAGGCCTCTTCTGGCGAGTGTACATCCGTCACAACAGGAAGATTCAGCTCCTCTTTCACTCTTTTTAGAATGCGAAGCCCCTCTTTTATTCCTGGCCCCCGAAAGGAACTTGCGGCAGAGCGGTTTGCTTTGTCGTAGCTTGCTTTAAAGATGAAATTTACGGGAAACTCAGAAAACATCTCTTTCAAGCTGCGAGCACAGTTTACTGTATGCTCTTCTCCTTCTATAACGCAAGGACCTGCAATCACACCTAGTGGATGCCCCTCGCCTAAGTAAAAATCTTTTACGGGCACTTTGTACATACTAGTTCCACCTGTTGGTCTAGGGTTTTGGCAATCGTAGGAAGGTGTAGAGAAATGATCTTGCCTTCCTGACTCTGGTATACAATGTTTGACGTTAAGTCCATTAAAGGGACCAGCACAAAGAGGCGCTCTTGCCATCTCGGATGGGGAAGCTCTAGCTCTTCATCAAAATAGCTCTCTTCTCCTAAGAAAAGAAAATCTAAATCGATCTTGCGCGCAGCTGACTTAGGCTTGGGCTCTTTTCCAAGACTACGTTCAATTGCCTGCAGATGATATAAAAGCGACTTGGGTGTTTGGGTAGTGTGAAATCTGCAAACGGCGTTGAGAAAAGGCTTGGAATCGATACATTCTATAGGCTCTGTTTTGTAGAATCGTGAGATCTCTAGATTCTTAACCCCAGGAATCCTAGAAATTTTTTGCAGAGCGCTCTCCATCAAGGATGCGGTATCACCGATATTCCCTCCGAGTCCGACGTAGGCCATTTTCTGATCCATAGGTACATTGAAGATACTGCACCAGACGATAGAAAGCAAGCCACGGTCATTTTTTAAGTTGAAAAGAAGGAACAATCCCGATACACTCTGAGCGTTATCGGGACTGATAGCTCAGTGGATAGAGCACCCGCCTTCTAAGCGGGTGGTCGTAGGTTCGAATCCTACTCAGTCCGTTTACTCTGCCGAAGCCTGATCTTCTAAAATCTCAAGGTTAACCCGGATGCCGTTTCGAGAAGCGACGGACATAAGGAGCGTGCGGATGGCGTTGATGGTTTTCCCCTTCTTCCCAATGATTTTCCCGATATCAGATTTTTCTACTGAAAGTTCGATAATCAAGGTTTGAGTCCCCCCGATTTCATTGATTTTGACTTGGTCTGGGTGATCAACTAAATTTTTCACAATATAGGCAACAAATTCTTTCATCGCTCGATCCTTACGGTTCAGTTTTCTTTTGAAGAGCTAAAGTAATACCACTTTAGCTCGATTGTTTCAAAATAGCACACACCTAGTATATTAATCTAGCCCAAAAAATCAAGAGTTTAAACCATTTAAATCAGCAACAAAACAAAACAAGCAATTATTAAAAAGATATTTTGTAACAATAAAATTAACTTACGGCATATACCGAAGAAAATTCAAAAGTTGGGCACAATCGAAGAATTTGCTTCCACGAGGAAGGTGACAGGGCCGTCATTGACAAGAGACACGGCCATGTAAGCCCCAAACACCCCAGTCTGTACACGGGAGTGAAGAGAGCTAACCTGCTTGACAAACTGATTATAAAGAATCTCAGCCTCGGGACCTGCCATGGCAGGGCCGAAGTCGGGACGCCTCCCACTCTTACAGTTTGCATACAGGGTAAATTGGGAAACAATCAAGATCTCCCCCTTGCTTTCTTGGACACTGAGGTTCATCTTATCCGCAGCATCCGGGAAGACACGTTGCTCTACAAGTTTTTTAGCAAGATAGGGAATCTGTGCTGCGGAATCCCCCTTGGCTATACCGAGGAAGACAAGAAGCCCAGGCCCTATAGCACCCACGACCTTCCCCTCGACTTCGACCTTTGCTTGCTTGACTCGCTGTAGTAAAAGCCTCATTTTACCTACTGCGGCTCTTCTGCGGTTGAGCCGTCAATACCTTTCAATCTTTGACTCATCTCAGAAAAATTTTTGGAACCGACTCTGATTGCCTTTAACTCGTCAGCCTTGCCTTGTTCTCCTTCCGATTTTGCCTTATACTCCGCAGCTACAATATGTTTTTTCAAAAGAACCTCTTCGTTAAGTAGAAGCGCGTTACGCACTATATGCGTTCCTATGCTGGGTTTTATGATCATTGCTACCGTGCCCACTGCCGTAGCTATAAGCTTACATCCAGCTAAAAGAGTATCTTTCCCATCTAACTTCAACAGTTCTTTTTGCGCCTGATACGTCGCTTTAGCAGCAGGGTTCTTTCCAAGGTGGACCACATTGGCTGCACCCGAACCAAGACATAAAACACCCCTTCCTATAAACTTTGTTGCCTTATAGGCGATTTGCACCGCTGATATCGCTGTTTGCAGCCCCCCCCCTATCAGACCTCCTATCCTGCCCGTTACAAATGTGCCTCTAGCTTTCATCTTCTCTACAGCCAGCTCCTTTCCTTTTTGTAGAGCGTCGTGCTGTACTGTATTCAATTCTGCTTCCGGCATAGACCAGTTCAGATGAGTGGTGAAGGAACTGTTTTCGCTACGATTCATAGAAACCTCCTCTTCTTAAGATATTCTTTGGATAAAAACCACCTGGTAGCATTATACCACGTTACACTACCAATTGTCCGGTACTTCCGTAGTGAATTTCGTATCGTAGTTTTGGTTAGCCAACTTTTGCATCATTTGAGTAACACTGTCCGAACTGACTCTGATTGCCTTTAACTCGTCAGCCTTGCCTTGTTCTCCTTCCGATTTTGCCTTATACTCCGCAGCTACAATATGTTTTTTCAAAAGAACCTTGTTGTTAAGTGCATTTCCTTTGTAAATTATATCCCGTCCTTCACTTTGTTTTATGATCATTGCTACTGTCCCCACTACCGTAGCTATAAGCTTAAGTCCAGCTAAAAAAGTATCTTCCCCATCTAACTTCAACAGTTCTTTTTGCGCCAGATATGAGGCTTTAGCAGTTGGGTTCTTTCCAAGGTCGACTACATAGACTGCACCAGAACCAAGATATAAAACACCCCTTCCTATAAACTTTGTTGCCTTGTAGGTGATTTGCACCGCTGATATCGCTGTCATAAACAGCCCTACGACCAAACCCGACACCCTGCCTATTAAAAAATTTGAATCTAAGAGTTCTCGGAACTCTTCGCGTCCTTTATGGTCTATCTGCGAGATCTTGTCTTGATCGAATTCTACTTTCGGCAAAGACCAGTTCAGATGAGTATTAAAAGGAACTTCTTCCATATCAGCCATAAAACCCCACGTTTATTGGAATATTCTTTGGATAAAAACGACCTGGTATCATTATAGCATTTTTTATTTTATCCATAAATGACCTAAAAGGAGGAAATCCTTAGTATATACAAATGCCTCATTTTACCCACTTCTCCATTTCCTTGGGTGCAGGAGCAGAAATCTTCAATGCCTTGCCGGTAATGGGATGAGGAAAACTTAAGCAGTGCGCATGGAGCATCAGGCGAGGCGCCTTACCCCCTGCACTCCCATAAACCGGATCGCCCAAAATAGGGGCATTTAGATATGTTAAATGCACTCTGATCTGATGGGTTCTTCCTGTCACAGGATAAACCTTGACAAAGCTCTCCTTCCCGGTAGCCTTGGCTGTCTGATAACAAGTCTTGGCAATCTTCTCCCCCTCCTCCAAAACAGCCATTTTCTTTCTATCGATAGGATGGCGGCCAAAAGGGGTTTCAAGCACCCCTGTGCCCGGATTTCCCTGGCAGATCGCAAAGTACTCCTTTTCTACTACGCGCCCAGCAAAAAGAGCTACAAGCTCTCGGTGCGCTTTTGCAGTTTTTGCTGCCAAGAGCACCCCGGAAGTATCCTTATCAAGGCGGTGCACAATCCCCGGTCTAAGCGACTGCCCGGCATCAGGAAGTGTCTTACAATAGTATAATAAGGCATTGGCAAAAGTCCCCGTAGAATGCCCAGGCGCAGGATGAACCACCATCCCACAAGGCTTATTCACCGCTAAAATTTCCTCATCCTCATACAAGAGATCAAGGGGTATGTCTTCAGGTGTGAGTTTCATCTCGCTTGTGATCAAAAACTCAACTTCAACCTCATCAGAAGCCTTCGGCCGCACCCTTTTTTTTACAGGCGCCCCATTCAGCAATACAAGCCCTTGTTCGATCAAGTGCTGAAAATAGGAGCGGGATTGTTCCGGAGAGTAGCGAGCTGCCAAAATCTTATCAAGGCGCTCGCCCTCTTCTTCTTCCGAAATCAAAAACGTCATATACCCACCACAATCAGAGCATCGGGTTGAAAAGATCCGGGCAGAAGCTTACGCGCTAGACTGATAAAATGACTGCGACTCTGTTCCAAGTCTTCTATCTCAAAGGGAATTGGCAATTTTTTCACCAAAAAGAGCTCTTTTCCACGGGTAAGCTCTTCCAGATAATCAGGGTGATCTTGCACAAAGAGTTTTTTCTGCGAGGGAGCCAAGTTTTGATATTCTTTGAGGAGAGGCCCCTCAAGGCAAAGGGCTAAAAAGAGATTTGGCTCTGAAAACAACATAGGAAAAACCTTGGCTTTTCCTTAGAGTGTAACAAACGGGACGCAATGTTTCAAGCAGTCCCGCTCTGGGAGCGCTTGTTCATTTCATGGATACGATCGTTGCTCTGCTGACACCCGTGGATAAGGCTCCAGGCAGCACTTTGCATCATCGCTTTATAGAGCTTTTGATTTTTCTTTCGCAAATCATCCATTGTGGTAAACGTAGTACTATCACCTGCTGCAAGAGCGGCAGTCGCCCCATCTAAGATCTGCTTTTCAGAGCTTGGTACTCCACCCACTGTAGGCATGGACCCTTGCTCGCCTGGGCCTAGAATTGGCACTGTCATAGTAGTCTCCTTCATTCAATGCGCTTATTATAACATAAAATGGGCTTAATTTACAAATTTACCTCTCTCTAAAACATTAAATATAGCAGAATAAGAAAAACCTCTACTTAAGAGACCGCGGATCACCTTGCTCCGAACTTTAGGGTCAGAAAAGTCTGATAACAGCCATTTTTTGGCTAGAAGGGCTGAAATAGACGTCTCTTCATCAAAAGACTCTTTGTTTAGCTTTTTGGTAATCTCTGCAGAGGAAAAGCCCTTGGCCCGAAGTTTTGCGATCACCTTCAGAGGTCCCTCCATCTTCTTTTGCTTTTGCCCCTCAAGAAAAAGGGTCAAATATTGCGCATCATTTAAAATTTTGGCTTCCTTGAGATGCAGAATCACAGCGTCCACTGTATCAGAGGAAAAGCCCTTGCGGAGCATGAGAGCTTTTAAAGCATAAGATGTGTACGCCATAGCCGAAAGCCTACGAACAGCATAGAGCTTAGCTTCTGCAAAATCAAGAGGTCTATTTGACATGAAAGAGATCTGGCTGCGCGTTCTTATCCTTGGCAATCTTCTTAAATTCCCTCTTCGCTAGACGAACGCCGCCTGCTGTAACCCCCTTCACAAGGTAATCCTTAAAGGAAACTTCCATATCATTACTTTTCTGCCTCGGCACTTGCTTAAATTGTACAATCACCTTCGGATTTTCAGCATCGCTAAGGTAGTCCAGGATAACCCCTTCCTCCAGGAAACGATATTCCTTATCCAAGATAAACTTCGACACAATAAAACGCTTGGCAAACGTATAGAGTGTTCCTTTCTCATGATAGATCACGTTCAGCACAGTCTTCTTATCCGCAACACCAAGATACACTGCCTTTTTTCCTGCCTGGACGTACTGTTTCTCGGGAATATTCATAACTGTGTACGTACCGTCATCAAAAAGGAGCAAGATCTTATCAAAGTTTGTGCACTCTAGCACCCTACCCTCTTGCACTTTAGTTCCTACAAAGCCTGTTGCAGGATCAAGTGCGACTTTTACTCTCTTCGTCTGGATCTTTGTTTTAATAAGTTCACGGTCCACCTCTTCAATCGCATCTACCTTTGTTTTGCGAGGGAAAAGCTTCCCATACTTGTCCAAAAGATTTTGGAGGTGATTAATCGTAAATTTCACCATGTCTTTTAGATCTTTTTCAACCTGTGCATGTTCCTCTTGCAAGCTCGTAATCTCTTCTTCATTCTTCTTCCGGTCAAACCTGGAAATGCGCCTGATCGGTATTTGAAGTAGTTTCTCACGGTCCTCTTCTGTAGGAACTCGAAGGAGCATTTTATGATAGGGCTTTACGCTTGTCGCAATCGTTTCATGAATCTTTTCCCAAGTTGCTACTTCCTCAATATGCTTGTAGAGCCTATTCTCAATAAAGATCTGCTCCAAGGTTTTTTGGAAAATCTTTTCCAAAAGACGATCGCGCTTGATCTCCAGTTCTTTTTGCAAATACCCTTTTAGAGTCGCCACGTGCAGCTCCAATACCTCTTCAACAGTAGGCTCCCAGGGCAGATTATCTCGAATCACTACAATCTGTGAATGCGCTATAACCTCGCATTCTGTATACGCATACAGGGCTTCTACGGCCTCATTTGCATACTGGCCCCTTGGCAAGGTGATCTCGATCTCCACTTTGCTTGCTGTATAGTCGTTGATCGCCTCAATCTTGATCTTTCCCTTCTTGGCTGCCTCGTCAATCGATCGGATCAAAGAATCGGTCGTCGTGCCATAGCAAATCTCTTTGATTACAATGGTCTTAGCATCTTTTATATCAATCTTCGCACGGAGTTTTACCTTCCCTTTACCATGATCATATTGGGAGGCATCCATAATGCCGCCTGTTGGAAAATCGGGAAGAACTTTATATTTTTTCCCTTCAAGAATGGCAATCTCAGCCTTTAAAAGTTCACAGAAATTGTGGGGCAAAATGTGCGTTGCCATCCCAACCGCAATTCCGTCAATCCCATGCATAAGAAGAATAGGAATTTTAGCCGGAAGAATAATCGGCTCCTCGGCACGACCATCATAAGAGGGAATATAGGTCGTTAAATCAGGGTTAAACATCGTCTCTGTGGCAAGAGAAGAGAGCCTTGTCTCGATATAACGAGCCGCTGCTGCTGGGTCACCTGTAAAGATATTACCAAAATTTCCTTGCCGGTCGAGCAGATATTCTTTATTAGCCATGTTTGTCAGAGCTTCGTAGATCGGAGCGTCGCCATGCGGGTGGTAGGCCATCGTCTGTCCCGCAACGTTTGCCACTTTATGGAGCTTGCCATCGTGAATTCTATAGAGAGTGTGCAAAATCCGGCGCTGTACCGGCTTTAAGCCATCGAGGACGTGAGGTATCGCGCGGTCCCCTATCACATAGGAAGCGTACTTCACAAAGTATTGCTTCATTAACTCTTTTAAGTCTTCCATCGGCTAAGTTCTGCTCTCTCTTGCTCTTCCGTTTCCAAGTTCTTCATGATAAAATCTTTACGTTCTGGTGTATTGCGACCCATGTAAAACTCAAGAGTTTGTTTTACCTCAGAGAGTGTGCCAATATGCACTCTTGTAACCCTCATATCTTTATCGATAAACTGCTTAAATTCATGCGCTGAAATCTCTCCCAGCCCTTTGAAACGGGTGATCTCGATTCCCTTGCCTTTAAGCGAGGAGATAGCACTATCCCGTTCTGCTTCAGAATAGCAATAGAGAGTCTTTTCTTTGTTACGCACCTTAAAAAGAGGTGTTTCCAAAATGTAGAGGTGTCCATTCACAACAAGACTTTCAAAGTAGGTAAGAAAAAATGTGATCAGCAGATTTCGAATGTGCATCCCATCTACATCGGCATCGGTTGCAAGGATGACCTTATCGTAGCGAAGGTTTGCAATATCATCTTCAATATTAAGAGCGCTCATGAGGTTGAACATCTCTTCATTCTTGTAGAGCTGGTCTAGCTTTTGCCCATGGACGTTAAGAGGCTTTCCTCTTAAGGAAAACACAGCCTGCGTCAAAGGATCTCTAGACGATACAATCGAGGCGCTTGCAGAAAGTCCTTCTGTAATGAAAATCATTGTATGATCAGCGTATTTCGACCCGTCTCCAAAATGGTGCTTTGAATCGCGAAGTTTGGGGATTTTAAACGAGATCTTTTTCTGCTTCTCTTTGGCCTCTTTTTTAACAGCTGCAAGCTCCTTACGTAGCTTTTCATTAAATGCTGTTCTTTCAATCAGCCGATTGGCAGCTTCAGGGTTTTTAAGCAGTAGATTGTGAGTTGCTTCCTTGATCTCTTGTACCCACGCGCCCCTTTGGTCTGTGTTTCCAAGCTTATTTTTTGTTTGGGATTCAAAAATAGGGTCTTGCACTTTCACTAAAATCGTGCCCACAATTCCTTCACGAACGTCAATTCCTTGAAAGTTTTTCTTTGCAAATTCGTTAACCCCCTTCAGTATGCCCTCACGGAAGGCAGAAAGGTGCGTTCCTCCATCCGCTGTATGCTGCCCGTTGACAAAGGAAAAGTAATTCTCCCCATAATTTTGGGTATGTAAGAAAGCAAATTCTACATGCTTGCCACGATAATGGAGCGGTTCATACAGACGATCTACCTCTGCGACTTCAGAATTTAATAGATCCAAAAGGCCCCGTTTTGATTCAATCACCTGGCCGTTGTAGATAATCTGCAGACCTACGTTTAAGTAGGCATAGTGCAAAAGACGCTTTTGGACATATTCATCTTCGTAGCGATATTTCTTAAAAATATCGGGGTCAGGAATAAATTCAACAAAGGTTCCATCCTTCTCCTTTGTTTTTCCCTTCTTCTCATCGACCTTCTTGCCTTTAGAAAAAACAGCTTCAAAATACTCACTATCACGATGGGAACGCACGAGGAAATGGTCCGAAAGAGCGTTGACTGCCTTTGTGCCCACGCCGTTTAGACCCACAGAAAACTGAAAGACGTCTGTATTGTATTTAGCTCCCGTGTTGATCCGGCTCACGCAATCGATGACCTTACCAAGAGGTATCCCTCTGCCGTAATCACGCACTGATACTTTGCCCGTAGCTCGATCGATTGTTACCTCGATTTTTTGGCCGTGATTCATGATGAACTCATCCACGCCATTATCGATCACCTCTTTGAGCATAACGTAAATCCCGTCGTCAGAATGGGACCCATCGCCAAGGCGTCCGATATACATACCAGATCTCAGGCGAATATGCTCAAGCGCGTCTAACGTTTGGACTGTCGACTCATCGTATTTTTTTGCCATATCTAAGCTTCTATTGGAAAAACCGCAGTGTACCCCATCAACCTATATTTTGCAAACCTAGAAAATCAAGATTAAAACACATTTATTTAACGCTTAGAAACTTACAAAAATCCACTTCAGCTTTGAATTTTAAAGATGAAAAAGCTAGGGTAAAAAAAAGGACGGGTATGAGCATTTATTCACACTTTGAAGACAAAAGCGTCTTGATTACAGGAGGCACGGGCAGCTTTGGAAGAGCTCTTGCTAAACGTCTTTTATCCTTAAATATTTGTCGTAAGGTTATCATTTTTAGCCGCGATGAGTGGAAGCAGTGGGAGATGCGAGAACAAAACCCGCTCTTCCAACACCCAAGTGCTCGCTACTTTCTCGGCGACATCCGAGATGCAGAAAGACTCGCAAGGGCCTTCCATGAAGTAGACATCGTCATCCATGCCGCCGCCTTGAAGCAAGTAATTACGGCTGAATACAACCCCTCTGAATTCATCAAGACAAATATCATCGGAGGAATGAATGTCGTCCAAGCAGCCATCGATGCAGGTGTAAAACACCTCATCGCCCTTTCTACCGATAAGGCTGTCAACCCTATTAACCTTTATGGGGCCACAAAACTCTGCTCTGATAAGCTCTTTGTGGCTGGAAATTCGTATGTAGGTGGAAAAGGCTACCCTAAAATCTCTGTTGTACGCTACGGCAACGTCATGGGAAGCCGCGGAAGTGTCCTCTCACATTGGCAGCAACTGATTGAAAACGGAGCCAAACAAATCCCTATTACCGATACAAGGATGACAAGGTTTTGGATCACCATTCCAGAAGCTGTGGATTTTGTCCTCAAAAGCGTGACCCTGCAAAATGGGTGGGAGATTTTTGTAGCAAAATGCCCAAGCATTAACATCATAGACCTTGCGGACGCCCTTGCGCCTGATCTTCCTAAGAAGATTACGGGCATTCGAGAAGGAGAAAAGCTGCATGAGATGATGATCTCCCATGACGACGCCCGCCACACGCTCGACTTCAATACCCACTACACAATCTTCACAGATCATGAGTTCAAGAAGCTCTCTGCGTCAGAAAAAAAAGGGAAAACAGTACCTGAAGAATTCCTCTACACTTCCAACACAAACGATCAGTGGCTTTCTAAAGCAGATCTTAAAGATCTCATCAAAACCGAATTCAAATAACCCCCCTTGTCCAACCTGGTTTCGGATGCATGGAAAAGGTTGGCTTTAAATGTTTTTTTTTCTATAACCTCTACTTAACAAAAGAGGTTCTAGTATGCGTGTAGGGCTGATTGGCATCAACCACAAGATAGCTGATTTAAGAGTGCGAGAAGCGCTGGCCAAGGCATGTCAACGAAGATTTAGTCCGGAAAGAGCTTTGCATATCAATATAAGCTTTGTTCTCTTATCCACCTGCAACCGCACAGAAATCTACTTCTGCTCCGAAGATCTTGCAGAAACTCACTCCTATATCCTCGGTATCCTTAAACAAGAAATCTCTTTTCCTTTCGAACACCTTCTCTATTCCTACTTCCAACTCGAATGCTTTCTCCATCTTGCAAAAGTCACAACAGGCCTTGACAGCGCCATCTTGATTGAAACAGAAATCCAAGGGCAAGTCAGAACCGCCTACGAACATGCCTGCCACTACAATTCCCTTTCTAAGGAACTGCATTTTCTCTTTCAAAAATCGCTCAAAGTGGGTAAGGATGTCCGCTCGCTCTTGCCCTTCGAACGCGGGATGCCTGGCTTAGAAGATGCCCTCTTCCAAATTGGATCAGGGATATTCTCTGACTTTTTGAACGCCCATATTCTCTTTGTTGGAGCTTCTCTGATTAACCTAAAAATCCTCAAGTTTTTCCAACAAAAAAAAGTAGGCAATCTCTCACTCTGCAATCGGACCCCCATCCAGCCAGAGGGAATCCTACACAATCTAAATTGGCATGATCTTAAAAACTGGCCTCAATTTGAGATGATCATTTTTGCTACAAAGAGTCCAAGTTATCTTATCAAACCTGAAGATCTGCAAGTTCCCCTTTCCAAAAAATGCCTTCTGATTGATCTCTCTGTCCCCAGAAACGTCGACCCCAGACTTGCAAAAATGCAAGAGATCGTTCTCTTAAACATCGACCAAATCAATTCTCACCTCAAGGTCCGCAAGCAAAAGCTTACGCATCTCCTTAGTGCAGCAGATGAAAAGATCACCCAAGAAGTGGAGCTGCAGCTTCAGCTTTTCCATGAAAGGGAAAGAAGGAGCCGTGAGTACGCCCTCGCAAATTAAAGCCTTTTGTGCTACAGTTGGACCCTCAACTTTTTAGGATATCAACTCTATGGCTATTCCTTGTATCCCCTTTGTCCAATATCTCAACAACCTCAGAAAGAACTGTCACAGCGATGGCATCGCTATTGAAACTGTCTATCCACCAAAGCCCGAGCCTTGGCTTATTCAAAAAATATTTTCCCTTGCTTTCGCTACTCTACAAGGAACTGTTTTAAGAGACCCTCTTGAGACTCCCCTCTTCGAAATAGGGACCATAACAAGCAAAAAAGCCTGGTTTCAGCATAAACTTCTTACCCCACCCTGCCTTGTCACAAATGGCGTGGCTATTGTCGTCTGCTCTGCTGCCATGACAACAGCTGCTTTGCTCGCCACCGCAAAAGTGGCCGTCTATGTAGTCACACTCGGGTTTCGCATCGAACACCCCACTGGTTTCTACCGCTCCGGCCAATGGTGCCTTGGTTCAATCGTAGATATTATCCGAAACATCTGGGAAGTAGGCCATGATGGTTTTTGGCTTACGCTTAATACGAGCAAAATGCTTGGCTTCGACGGTGCTGTGAATAGACTTCTTGGAGCTTATGTTGAGGTCATCTCACCTGAGAATGCAGGCAATGACCTCGAAGGCTCAGGTGAACTCACAGAAGAAGAGATTTGGAATTCTCGCGCCCGCTGCTTTCCCCTTTTTAATGAGGTAAACAACTTCCGCTTCCATTGTTTCCAAGTGAACAGTCCTGACACCACTCCAAAACCTACTTTCATAAGTTCTATTGGAAACTGGACCGCACACAAGGCGCTTGCGCTCCCTTGCGTGATCGGCAACCTTGTTGGGGTAACACTTGCTACGGGAGGAATGACGATAGGCTGCGCCCTCGTTGCCCTTAAAGTTGCCGCTTTCGTCGTTTGTGAAAATTGGAAATTTACGTTTTCTACTGGTTTTGTTAGATCGGGTAGGGCGCTAATAGGTCATGCCAACGATGTTGTCAGCATTGTAGGAGAAGTCTCTTACGACGCAGTCCGCATTATCTGGAGCGCAGGCGAGCGACTCCATATTACAACGCTATTTAAGTCAACTGTAAGGGCTGTTACAACAGTGGGCAGCTACTTTTTCGAATCTCTCCGCTAGAAAACAGAACAACTATGGCCCCTTAGAAGTCAGCGTGGCCAGGTGTGCGTGGGAAAGGAATCACATCTCGTATATTTTCCATGCCCGTTGCAAACTGCACAAGCCTCTCAAACCCAGCCCCAAATCCGGCGTGAGGAACAGAGCCATACTTACGCAATTCCAAATACCACCAGTAATTTTCCTTAGGAAGATTCCACCTCTTGAGCGCCTCTTCAAGATGGCCCATTCTCTCTTCCCTCTGGCTCCCCCCAATGATCTCTCCTACCTTAGGCACAAGAACATCCATGGCTGCGACAGTTTTCCCATCATCGTTAGCACGCATGTAAAACGCCTTGATCTCCCTCGGATAGTCGGTGATGATCGTAGGCTTCCCAAAGAACTCCTCTGCAAGGTAGCGTTCATGCTCGGTTTGCAGATCCATCCCCCACTTCACAGGATACTCAAACTGTTGTCCCGATTTTTCTAGTATACGGATGGCATAGGAATAGGTTGCCCTTTCAAAGGGCGTGTTAACTACATGTTCAATCCGTGATAGTAAATCTTTGGCAATGTATTTATCAAAAAAGCGCATATCTTCGTCGCACTGTGTGAGTACATAGGAAAGAACATACTTGAGATACGCCTCCGCTAAGTCCATATCATCCTTAAGATCGGCAAAAGCCATCTCTGGCTCAATCATCCAAAACTCAGCTAAATGCCTTTTTGTATTTGAGTTCTCTGCTCGGAAGGTGGGACCAAAGGTGTAAATATCGGACATCGCACAAGCATAAATCTCCCCGTTTAATTGCCCCGACACTGTAAGGTAGGTTGGTTTCTCAAAGAAATCTTTCGTATTATCAACCTTTCCGTCTTTACCTTTCGGTGGGTTATTCACATCCAATGTTGTCACACGAAACATCTCTCCAGCCCCTTCACAATCTGAGGCTGTAAGTATCGGAGTATGAATATAAAGAAAATCTCTTTCTTGGAAAAACTTATGCGTAGCTGTAGCGAGTGCATTTCGCACCCTTGTCACTGCTCCTAGCGTATTTGTACGCGGTCTTAGGTGCCCAATGGTACGCAAAAACTCAAAGGTATGCCTTTTTTTCTGCAATGGATATTCTTCCGGATCACACTTACCGATGATAGAAAATTCTAGCGCATGAAGTTCGATGCTTTGATTTTTTCCTGGGCTCTCCACAAGAGTACCGGTAACGGAAACAGACACACCTGTTGTAAGGAGGGTAATCAATGTATTGTAATTGGGAAAGCTGGCATTTAAAAGAACTTGAAGATTGGAAAGAGTCGTTCCATCATTGACTTCCACAAAACAAAACGTCTTTTGCTCTCGCACTGTTTTAACCCATCCCTTCACCGTGACGGTTTGGCCAATCGCAAGGGGGGATCTCATCTCTTTTAATAGCTTTATCTTTACTCTCATACAACCAAACTTCGTAATAGTTTTATTTCTTTTTCCCAGAGTGGCGGTCCCCCAGGCGTCTCCAAATACTTGGGAAGGTGTTTTGTCCGCTTATCATTCATTAAGAATTTAAAGCAGTCAAGCCCGATCTTTCCCTCTCCTATGGCCTCATGGCGGTCCACGCGGGAGCCTAAATCCTTCATGGAATCATTCAAGTGAAAGGCATAAAGATGCTTTAAACCTATCAAGGAATCAAATTCTTTTAGTGTCTTATCCCAGACGCTCTCTGTGCGGATATCATAGCCTGCCACAAAAATATGACAAGTATCAATGCAAACACCAATCGGTATGCGCCCTTTAACCTTATCCACAATATGAGCAAGCTGCTCAAACTTGCATCCCACAGCTGATCCTTGGCCTGCAGTTGTTTCTAAAAGAAGACGCGTTTTCCCCTCTGCTGCAAGATCTTCGAGCTCAAGGAGACTGTCTACAATCGTATCCAAGCAGTCCTGGACAGGACTATCTAGTGCCGATCCGGGATGGAAGTTAAGAAAGGCAATATTAAGAGCATGACACCTTTTTAACTCCTCTTTAAATGCCTTTCTGCTCTTCTCAAGTCCCTCAGGATTCGGCGACCCTAAATTGATCAGATAACTGTCGTGGCTCATGACTTGCTTCAAGCCTGTTTTTTCGACCGTCTCAAACCATAGGACAATATCCTCTTTGGCAAGAGGCTTTCCCTCCCACCTCTTTTGATTGGCAGTAAAAAGCTGAATCGTGGTGGCGCCAATCTCCTTGCCTTCTAAAAGGGCGTTATAGGCACCGCCTGCAGCAGACGTGTGTGCACCCAGCAAGATTTCATGTGACTGAGAAGACATGATAGAATTGTAGCAGGAGAGGGAATTAGAATCCAGTCAACGTGCGGAGAGAGTTCCAAGGCTTTCGCATCACCCAATAAAACAAAGAAACATTAGCCCCGTAGAGAACAGCTGACCCTTTCAGCCCCACTTTTACATCCGTTACAGGTTCTGCCCACGTAGCTTCTGCATGAAAACTAGGAACCCCCTTTTCACTAAGAGCACTATAATCTGAGATATACACTAATGTAGCAGCATAGCTTGTGGCAGGATCTATATTTAAAAATATTTTTACAGGCTTTTTCATGTCAACGGGGATATTATCCCCTTCTGGAAGCCAAATTTTGACTTTTGTCTTTTCCGGAGTGATTAAGACAAGCACCCGCTCTCCAATCGTAACCGGCTTTCCTCGCCACTCGTCAGGGTTATCAAAAACAGCTACGCCTGCGTCTGGGGCCCTCACTTCAAGCTGCGATGCTCTATACTTGGCAAGATCAAGTTTAATCTTCTCTCGTTGGAGCTGCAAGTCCCAAATAGCCGATTCATTGAGTGATTTTGGATCTTTAATCCCAAGTGTAAGAGCTCGATTAAGTTGCGAGGCAGCAATATCTACTTCCTTCTCGGCAACCTTCAATTCCTGAAGAGGCACTCTCTTGTCATACACAAATAGATTCTCTCCCTTCTTCACTTCTTGACCAGGCTTTACCTGCATTTCCTCCACAATACCATCTAAAGGAGCCGTAATCAGAAGAGGATCGCTGGCTACAACCTCGCAAGGGGCTACAACACGCAGAGGGACCCTCACCCCAAAGGCCAAGAGAAAGGTAGCCGCCAAAATTAAACCATAGACGCTTTTTGAAATTTTAGGAAAATGCCAGTTGCTTGCAAACTTTTGCCATGCTACCCCATAGCCTCTTGAAAGAAAGGTAAGAACGCGGGTTTCTTCTTCTTTCCAAGGGATATTTTTCCATCTTTCCAACCAGAGTCCCAGATAAAACTTCCCTTCATGGATAATCGGAACCCACAGAATCACCCGCTCGGGATGGTTTCTCTTATCTTTCAAAAACAGATCCTGGCTCGATCGAAAGCTTGCTTGTTCCAAGGTTTGTGTCTGGTGGGGGTTTGAAAGTTTACCGACAAGTGCCGTTACATCTTTCAAAAGCTCTGAGTCAGAGGAGGTGGAAGTGTGTCCCGATACTCCTAAAAGTTTTGGCGTTCTCAGATCCATTTGAAACAGAAAAGCCCGGTCGTAGCCTACAACTTGCACGGTATCGTTTAAAATTAAGAAGATAAGAGAATCGCGTGTTTTCGAGCTAAACGCTCTGATATTCAACTCATTAAGAGAAGCTAAAAGCTTGATTACAGCAGTTGAACTCTCAGATCTTGGGGCACTCATTTTTTTCCTTGAGGGTTTTTCTCTCTTTCTACCTGAGGTGATCCAATCTCTGCCTCCCCTTCAAGACCTGCGCGCAGTAACCCCTTTTTGTTATCAATCTCCGCGTCTACCTTAACAAGACCGCTTGCCGGGTCAATGACAGAACTGATGCGGACCACCTTTGCCACAAAGGGAGACCTCATATCAGGAATGACAACCTTTAAGCTGTCCCCAAGTTTCACATTTGGCAGAAGCGCTGCTGGCAACAGCAATTTAGCTACCATCACTTCATCATTAATAATTTCTACAAGATTATGACCCGCTTCTACACGCTCAAACTCTTTTACATAGGTCATGACAACCTTTCCATCATAAGGGGCGACAATCGTGCAGTCGCTAAGAGCTTTATTGGCAATCACAAGATCTGCTTTTGCTGCCTCTAGGTTTGACTTGGAGGCTCTATATTCTACGGCCGTGACAGCTCTATCTCTAAAAAGCTTCTCTTGCGCACTAAAATCAGCTTCTGCTTTTGCAACTTGTGCTTCCGCTTTATGTTTCGTAGCTAAAAAAATCCTCGAGTCAAGCTCCATCAGCACATCTTCCTTTTTAAAGGGCTCTCCCATCCGGCGATTGATCTTGGTAACTGTCGAAGGAACTTCAGCTGATAAGATTGTGTGATCTTGGGGCTCTAGGACAACCCTAATCGTCTCCGCATAAAGAGATTGAGATAGAAAAACAAACAAAAAATAGGGCAAAATTCTCATAGTGGCATCTCCTTTCTTCTCAATAAATCATTTTCTGTTAACTTGCAAATATACCCAGCTGTTCAGTTCAGTTGGGTATATACGTGAAAGTAGGGATAAGGAAGCATGCCATGAGCGGCACAGAAAGCACATCAAAGACGGTTCTTCCAAATTTTAGAGCCGATCTAGAACTCTACGAAGGCCCTTTGGAAGCGGACGGTTCCCCCACGTACAGCATCTACGATCCCATTCAGGATGAATACTTTAAGATTAGCTGGTCAGAGGCTATGATCATCAAAGAATTTCAGCCTGGTATGACAATAGATACCCTCTTAGAAAAACTTCACAAAAACACAACGCTCCAGGTTTCCGAAGAAGAAATCAAAGCCTTTTTTGCACAGCTTGGAATGCAAGGTCTCTTGGATATCAAAAAGTCGGGCGAGCAGATCTTCCAGGAAAAAGAAAGAAAAAAAAGCAACCTGTTTCAGTGGTTTATCATCAACTACCTTTTTATTAAAATTCCTCTTGTCAATCCCGATCAGTTTTTAAAACGCACTGTCCACTACTTCATGCCCCTTATGACAAAAACAGCCTTTATCCTCTATTGCATCATCACCTTTTTAGGCTTTTTTTTCCTGATCACAAGCTGGAGCACTTTTATCTATACCTTCCCCTACTTTTTTAATACTCAGGGGGTGCTGGCCTATGGCGTTGCCATCATCTTTACGAAGATTGTCCACGAGCTCTCCCATGCTTACACCGCAAAAAAGTATGGCCTTAGAGTTCCCACGATGGGAGTTGCTTTTCTTGTGCTTTGGCCAGTTCTCTATACCGATGCTACCGATGCATGGAGACTTCCCGATAGGAGACAAAGGCTTGTCATATCAGCTGCCGGAATCATTGCCGAACTTTTACTAGCAGGTCTCTCTACAATTGGATGGGCCTTTACAAGTCCTGGTATCTTAAATAGCGTATTTTTCATTCTGGCATCCACGAACTGGGTCAGGACGCTCCTGATCAACGTCAACCCCGCCCTTCGTTACGATGGATACTATATCTTAAGCGATCTTCTGGGCGTGGATAACCTACAGACAAGAGCCTTTGCGCTCCTGAGGACGGAAGGGTATCGTTTTGTCTTCGGGATGCAGCTACCGAATCCTGAACCTGACATGAAAAAAAGCAAACAGATCCTACTCATTATCTATGCCATCTACACCTGGGTCTACAGGGTCTTTCTTTACACAGCTATCGCTCTTTTTGTGTACTACGAGTTTACAAAAGCACTCGGGATTTTCCTTTTCGTAGTCGAGGTTTGGATCTTTCTTCTCTATCCGGTCGTGTATGAACTCCAAATGGTCTATAAGTTACGCAGCAAAATCCAATGGAACCGAAGAACAAAAATTACAACAAGCCTTCTGGCTGCCTCTCTCTTCTACTTGATTGTACCTTTGCCCCACTACCTTTCGTTTGAAGCCGTGACGATTCCTGTGAATAATCAGACGATCTTCTCCCCCTCTGAGGGAATCATCGAAAAGATCCATGTGAAAAGAGGAAATGAGGTGGAGAAGGGAGCTGTTCTTCTCAAAGTGCAGAACCCCGTGCTCGATCACCAGATTGCCTCGTTGCAAAAAGACCTCCAGATTTTAGAGAAAAAGCTAAAGATCATTAAAATCACAGACGACTCCCTTCCCCTCTACGTAGAAACGCAGGCACAGCACTCGCAAAAAGAAGCAGAACTCGATGGATACCTGAAAAAACAGCAGCAAACAGAAGTGACAGCCTCTATTTCAGGAATAGTATACCAGTGGGACGAGATGCTGCATGAAAACCAGCCGATTAAGAAAAACGAAGTGCTAGGACAGCTTGCTACAAAGCAAAAGCAAGATATCGCCTGTTTCGTACCGGAAAGAGATATCGATGTGATTAAAGAGAGAACAGAGGCTACATTTAACATAAGAGCGTCCAGGGAAACTTTCTCTGCCCACATCCAACAAATCTCTCCTATCCGAGCCAAATATTTGCGCTATCCTGAACTTGCATCCTTATATGGGGGAAACCTTCCTGTGCATTTAGACCAAGGAAAAAAACTCGAGTTTGTAGAAAGCTTTTATCTTGTTACGCTGTCTCTGGACACCCCAGAACCCCTACGCTACGGGGAAGTGGGCACAGTGACAATACGGGGCCCTTGGCAATCTAAGCTCATCCGGATCTTCCGCTCTGTCTTTTCAGCTATCATGGGAGAAAGCGGTTTCTAAGTCTTTGGAGGAAGATTTGGAGGAAACACAACAGAAAAGACAGATAGAAAAAACCTCATGACTACTCCCTCCCCTAAAGGAGAGGGCTTCTAGGAGTTACCCCCAGGCCAGCTAGTCCGCGGGCCAAAACAATCTGCGCCGAATTATAAAAGACTCCGAAGAGAACCATGACTGCTATACCTAAATGCAAACCAGAGAGCAAAGACTCTCTGGAAACGAGCCAGGCCTCCTTAAGAAATGCAAATTTGTGCGCCTGGCGTGAAATGCAAACAGGGATTATCTGATGATTTCCCAGCCACCTTCTTCTTCTTCAGTTTGTGACTCTGAATCTAAAACCCCTTCCCCCTCATGGGTATCATCCATGGATTGCGAATCAGATCCCCCTTCACCTGCTTCTGCAGGCACAGGGATGGGCTTGCTACGCTCAAAAGGTACTTCATACCAATTTTCTTGCTCTTCTTCCCTTACACCAGAAGAAGGCTCTTCTGGCATGAGTTCCTTAAATTTCTCCTCAGAATGAAGAGGATTTTCTTGAGCTTCCTGAACAACCTCTGGCTCGGAACACTTGTGACAAATATAAAGCTGCTGCATAGCCAGCTCTTGAAGAGCTTCGCCATCATCAAAGTCGCAGCAATACACAATACCATCAAAACACTCCTTATTCATAATGTCGCTAAAGAAAAGTGGTCTACCGATCGAGTTACCAAGCTGTTCATAGGCAACTTTTAAATTGGAATACGACTTTAGAGCATTTACCTGGGCAAATAAGGCTTCCACTTCAAAACCAAGCACATCATCGATATCAAGCTGGCCACGGAGCTCCATAAGTTTAGATACCTCAAGCTGTCTCGACTTGATCCTCTTCAACTCTTCTGCCAGCTTATATTGCTTTTGGTTCTCTTCCACACCAATATACGCTAGATGCACTTGCGTTAAAATCCCCATCGACATGGAAAGACGAGTCTCCCGCGCCTGGTCACGTTTAAACTTATCTGAGCAAACGCGGCTTCGCTTCGAAGGCAATCGGAGAAGATCCCATGTTACGCCAACACCCGCTTTCCACCAGTTGTGGTTGATCGTAAGCTGATCATCATCATGATAGAAACCTCCAAACAAATTGGCGTTCGGAAACATACGGATCATGGATGCTCGAACTTCGTCGGCATCGATATGATACTGAATATCTTGAGCCATGAGCTCTGGTCTATATAGAAGAGCCACATTCACAAGGCAGTTTGGATCGAGTGGGTTGTGACAGATTGTGTCAATGTTTACCTCAGCTAGCTCATAGCAAGTGCCAGGGGGCATTCCCATAAGAGCGGAAAGCTCTGTTACGGCAGAACGATACTCGTTATCAAAAGCATAAAGGCGAACCTGCATGTCCACAAGACGGTTTTCATTAAGAAGACCTTTCATCTCAGATACGGTCTGCTCTTCCATTTGCCTTTGAAGCTCTGTTTGTCTTTTATCAAGCGCTCCAATCAAACGCTCTGCTTGCAATTTGGCCTGCCTTGCTACAACAGCTCTGTAGTAGGCTCTGAAAACATCAAGCACAAGGTTTTGTCTTGCTCTTAGATGTCTTTGCTGCATCTGGGCGGCACGGTTAATTTCTTGTCTTGTCTTTACGTATGTTAAGCCAAAGTCAATTAAGTTAAAGGCGGCCTCTACGTTAATTCTCTTTACAGTAGGTGTACTTGATACGGTCCCTGTATAATCAATCACACCTGTGCGGTAGTTTTTCGAAAGCCACGCTGATTGGTTATTTCTATCAGAGAACTCCCCATCCACCGTCAGTGAAGGAAGCTGAGCAAGCTTTTGTTCCATATAGGTTTGGCACTGCATCGCAAGTTCTTGGCACTGCAACTGCATGTCCAAGTTTCTAGCTAATGCGATCTGAAGAATATCCCCTAAAAGCAAGGGACGACTTGTGTAGCAAGCATTCTCGCTTAGCCTGCACATATCGTAGGCTGCGTTGTTTTGACGATCGCAGCAGTAATCGGGAGGTGTAGGTGTACAACCGACAAAGAGTATTGTTGTAGAAACAAGAGCTATTTTTGCTCTAAACCTTCTGATCTGAAACATCGGCCTCCCCACAATATAGGAAAAGTAGTTAAAAAAAATCCTTGTAAACTGTTGCTATAAATTATGAGCAAAAAAAATGAAAGAAAAAAATTTGCCAATGTGTACAATGCTTAAAGTTATGACTCTTTTCCTCTCCGCAAAAAGATTTTTCTCAGGCACCATGCTCTCTCGCCTTTCTGGACTCATTCGCGATATTGCTATGGCCCGCGCATTTGGCACTAGTTCTGCCGTCGCTGCGCTGCTTGTTGCCTTTCGTCTCTCTCACCTACTTAGGCGCCTTCTTGGGGAGGGAGCGATGCAAACAGCTTTTATTCCCCGCTTTGAACTGATCCGCAAAAAAAGCCCTCAGGAAGGTGCGGAATTTTTCATAGACCTCTACTTTACTACCACCTGTCTCTTATTTCTGCTGATTTCTGCATCTATGCTCTTTTGCGCCTATCTTACGGAGCGAACCACCTTTTCCGAAGGAAATCAGCTGATCGTGCACTTGACAGGCATTCTCATGCCAGGCCTTCTTTTTATTTGCCTCTTTGGTTTAAACGCTGCGCTACTACAATGTGAGAAGTCTTTTTTTCTCTCTGCCTTTGCACCCGTTTTTTTTAATGTGGCTTGGACTTTAGGGATTCTTCTTTCAGAGAACAAATCACCTGAGAAAGCCATGTCTTGGCTTGCGCTTAGCATTGTGTTTGGATGCTTTCTCCAGTGGGCCTATACTCTACCAAAAACAATCTCCGCCCTTCGGCCCTATGTACAAAGAAAAATGCCAAACCTGCTCAACCATGAACTTCTCGCCATGGGTAAACCTTTAATCCTGGGTATATTTGCGATCGGCGGCGCGCAAATCAATAGCGCCCTTGATCCTCTTTTTGCGAGGTGGGCAGATGTTGAAGGACCAGCTTACCTTTGGTTTGCCGTGAGGCTCCACCATTTGCCGCTTGCCCTTTTTGGAATCGCCATCGCAAATGCCCTTCTGCCCCCACTCTCCCAGGCAGCAGCAGAAAAAAATAGAGATCAGTTTTGCAACCTTTTAGAAACCGCACTTACGCAAACCTGCCTCGTCATGATCCCCATTATGTTTGGAACCTTTATCCTTGCACGCCCTGCTATTGCGCTTCTGTATGGGTATAACGACTTTGGAATGCACTCGGTAGAGGAGGTGACCTTATGCCTCTATGGCTACATTGCAGGGCTTATTCCCATGGCACTTACAGGACTTCTTGCCCCTGCCTTTTATGCAGAGCACGATTATAAAACGCCCACAAGGGCCACACTTTTCGCAGTTCTTGCCAATATTTTCCTTAACACTCTTTGCGTATTTGGACTTGGTCTTGGTGCAGCCGCTATTGCAGCAGCCACAAGCATGGCTGCTTGGGCAAATTTCTTTTATCTTGCAATCGCGATGAAAAAGAAAGGCCTTTTCTCCTTTACCTTCGCTCTCTATACAATGATAGCACGAGCTACTTTCTTAAGCCTTGGAAGCTTCCTTTTTGTGTACGCTGCGAGGAACTACCTTGCTTTTCCGTGCCTGATGGGGCTTTTATTTTTAGAGCGAGCCCTTTGGTTTTCTTTAGAGGCAGGGCTCTTTTTTTCTCCCTTTATCATTTATAGCTACTTGAACCGCAGAGAGCTTGCGAAGCTGCTCCGGATCTAAGAACGGGCAAAAAACCAAATTATGACATTTTGCAATTCACGCCAGGCTTGTAGTTTTGCATTTTGAAAATGCAAAACTACAAGCCTGGCGTGAATTGCAAATCTCTAAAGGTAAAAAAAAAGGCCTGCTTTCCCCTGAGGTAAGCAGGCCTTTGTGGTAAAAACGAAAAACTCTTTAGTTTGTGTGCGCCAAGAAGTCGCAAATCTCAGGAAGGTTGATCTCAACCGGCCAAGGCATCTGCTCTGTGAGAGGCAAAGCCTGCATCTTGCCAGAAAAGTTTTCCTTGTCCTGGAGAAGAAACTCAGGAACGCTCCTTGGTGAAGAGCTCAAGCTGTCATTAATAGCCTTATTCTTGCGAGATTTCTCGCGAATTGAAATCGTCATGCCAGGCTCTACTTGGAAAGATCGTCGGTCTACTTTCTTTCCATTGACCAGAACGTGGCCATGGGAAACAAGCTGCTGCGCTGCAAAAATTGTACTTCCAAAGTTCAGACGATAAACTACTGTATCTAAACGACATTCAAGCATCTGCGAAAGGATCAGCGATGTATTCCCTTTCTTTTCCAGCGCTTTTTTATAGTAGGTCACCAGCTGCTTTTCTGCTAGCATCCCGTAAATTGCTTTAAGCTTTTGTTTTTCAGCAAGTTGCAAACCGTAGTCTGACTGCTTTTTCCTTCTAGCTCCGTGCATGCCAGGAGGATTCTGCTTATGGAGGAGAGGATTGCGTGCTCGCCCGAAAATATTCACCCCAAATCTACGTGCAATCCGGTTCTTCTTACCAATAAAACGACCCATTCTTTCTCCTAAACTCGTTAATCTTTTGGAACGGTAGTCAAAATTTTGCCATAAACCCCTATTTTTTGCAAGCTGCCCCCTGCTGCCTTGCTGAAAAATTCCTAGGGAGGTAGATTCCGGATAGGGAGCCCCCTTGGACCACTCTCGCCCTTCAAGGTTTTTGAAGGAGTTTTCAAGAAAAAATTATGATAAAAAAACAAACCAAAAGCAAGGTGAATCAAGCGATAGACCGGGACGGGGCAAACCTTGCTACCGAAGAAAGGATCTTATCCTTAACCCAGGCGTTTACTCTCTTTACAAAAGAAACCGAGCGGCTTGAAGAAGAGTATGAAGACCTAAAGGGGAAATTTCAGCACGTCAATTGCGAACTGGCAGAAACAGTGAAACAGCTTCACGATAAGGTCATTGAGCTAGACACATCAACCCACTATCTCCACAGTATTCTTACACATATGGAGCAAGGTCTTATCTTTATCGGATTAAGCGGCATTGTGACAACTTACAACCCTAAGTGTGAAGAACTTTTGCAAATCGAGGCCACAAGAGCCCTCTTTAACCCCTACCACCAAAACTTCCCCGACGACCTTTTTGGCTTTAGTCTCAAAAACGCCCTTGAAACAAAGTCGGCGCCGAAACATACGTCTGTACAAAGAAGACGGCCTTCCGGAGGGGTAAGAATGCTTGAGATCGATACTAGCTTCGTTCTCACAGAAGCAGGCACTAAGCACCACACAAAAGAAATTCTTGTTGACCCAGAACTTGACTATACAAAAGGACTCATCATTCTAGTCAGGGACACCACGGAACTCTACCAATTAAGAGAAGTTACAGCACGAAATGAAAGGTTTAAAGAGCTTGGCGATATGGCAGGACTTGTAGCCCATGAAATCCGTAACCCTCTAGGAGGAATCAAGGGGTTTGCTTCCCTCTTAAAACGCGACCTTGAGGATAACCCCAGACTCGAGCAGATGGCAAATTACATCCTAGATGGAGCCGATACACTCAATTCCATCATCACAAATGTGATGAACTTCTCAAAACCAGCTGAGCTCCATTTGGAAACTGTCGAATGCAAAAAAGCACTGCAAAACTTCGTGAAAGAGTTAAAAAACGAAAGTTTGTTTAGCTCTCTTATGCTCACTCTCCAAGTCCCCAAGGAGGATGTTTTTTGCACACTGGATCTCAAACTGATGAAAGGAGCCATCTTTGAGCTGATCAAAAATGCCAAAGAAGCCATGCCTGAGGGGGGAGAAATCACCGTTCTTCTCAAGAAAGAAAAAGAGGCGATCACAATTTCTATCAAAGATACAGGTGAAGGTATTAGCTTAGAGAACCAAAAAAAGCTCTACCGCCCCTTCTTTAGCACAAAAGCCAGAGGAAAGGGATTCGGTCTCGCAGAAGTCTATAAAATTGTGCAAGCGCATACAGGGGTAATCTCCTTCACTTCTGAACCCAAGCAGGGCACGACCTTTACAATCAAACTCCCGTTAAAGAGGTAAACGATGACGATTGAAAAAGTACTTGTGGTAGACGATGAACCCCTTGTCAGGAAATTTGTCGAAGAGACCTTGAAAAGAAAAGGCATCGACGTCAAAACAGCCTCATGCGGCAAAGAAGCGATTCACCTTTTAAAAGAGCAAGCATTTGATCTTGTGCTAACCGACATGAAAATGCCAGACATTACAGGGCTTGAAGTACTCAAAAAAGTCAAGGAGATCTCCCCTAGCACACTTGTTGCCATCATCACAGCCTACGGGAGCATCGAAAATGCGGTCGAAGCGATGCGCCTTGGCGCTTTTACCTATCTTGTAAAACCCTTTACTGCCGACTGTGTCGAAATGCTCCTCTCTAAAGGACAAGAGCAAATCTCTCTTGTCCAAGAGAACCGTTATCTAAAAGAGCAGGCACAAAAGGGGGAGAGGGGAGAGTCCAAAAAAACGATTGCTGAAAGTCCTGCCATGAAAAAGCTTTTAGAGGAAGCAAAGCGAGTCGCTACAAGTTCTGCGAGCGTGATGATTACAGGCGAATCAGGAACAGGCAAAGAGGTGCTTGCCCATGAAATCCATTATAATTCTCCTCGAAAAAACCGCCCCTTCATTAAGGTAAACTGTGCTGCAATCCCCGCAACGCTTGTAGAATCTGAATTTTTTGGTCATGAAAAAGGAGCATTTACAGGAGCTGACAGCAAGAGAGTTGGACGCTTTGAACTGGCAAGCGGTGGGACTCTTCTTCTAGATGAGATTACAGAGGTGCCCTTAGAAATCCAATCGAAGCTTTTAAGAGCCATCCAAGAACAGGAATTCGAACGGGTAGGGGGTACAAAATCAATTAAAGTCGACGTTCGCATCATTGCAGCTTCCAATCGCGATGTCAAAGAAGCCTTGCAAAAAAAAGCCCTCCGGGAAGATCTTTTTTACAGGTTGAATGTGATCCCAATGTATATCCCTCCCTTACGCGAAAGAAGAGAAGATATTCTTCCTCTCTGTGAAGCTCTTCTCAAAGAGTTTTGTAAAGTGAACCATAAGGGAGAAAAAACACTTACGCAAGAGGCGAAGAAAAAACTCGAAAGCTACCCATGGCCTGGGAATGTGCGCGAAGTGTGCAATGTCATTGAGAGGGCCGTTGTGTTAGATGCAGCAAACCAGATTGAACCAGAACACCTCTTTCTCGAAATGGCACAGCAGGTAAAAATGCCAGGTTCGCTTCCGACTGGAATCACTCTCGAGGAGCTAGAAAAAAGGTTCATCATTGAAACTCTGCAGCTGAACAAGATGCAAAAGAAAAGAACGGCCGATCAACTTGGAATCAGCGCCAGAACGCTTCGCAACAAGCTTCAAGAATACAATCTCTGTCACCTAGACACCGATGAGATGTAGGTTCGCCTTCACAACGTGAAGAAGAAAAAGAAACCTCTCCCTTTGCAGAGAAAGGATTTTACGCGCGCGTTCTTTTGCTTGCAAGCCCTCGCTGCGTGTTATAAGTGTCTGGAGAGCAAAGTCAGTTTTATAGCTACAGACAAGATTGAAAATATCTAAGATGGCAGCATATGCTGGTTCCTCCATGATCTCTGTCTCATACAAAATGGTAAGACCACTCGGCTTCTCTCTTGCCTCTTCATAATTTTTTTCAAGCTCGTGCAAAAGCAAATTCAGTTTCCCCTCTACCCGAATTAAACTCTCCTTCAATTCAAGAAGAAGACTCCTAGCCTTGCCATCCACATCCTTTGGAAAATGCGCCCCTTCTAACACTTTTGTAATCCTTTCTTTGAAAAGATAGGGTGTAAGAAGATAGCTTTCTGCCACCTCGGAAAGGGACATATTTTCTACGCCTGCAAATCCAATACCCCCTTCTGTCGCATTCAGAAAGAGGTTTTCCTTATGCTCTTTTGCAAAAGAAGAGATCCAATTACTTTCTGTAATCCATATCCATGTGGTAAAGATGTTTTGTCCATAAATATCGCGATAAGCAACAGCGTGGTCTTGCAACGACTTCTGCGTCACCCTAGGATCATCTACCACGCCCTCGGTGTAGGCCTTCATATCAGTATACGCAAGATCAAGCCCTACTAAAATGATAGGATCACACCCCATACGTGTGGCAATGCCAATGAGAAAATTCACAACGTTGTGCCCCTCATCAATTTCATCCTCTTCCTGCACAATCCCAAGCCTTGTTTCGATCCAATGGGCTGTATCATAACCCCCACTTCCAGGAACGTAAATTCTTGGCCCTTCCAAGGCTTCTAATGCTTTCGTGTGCATCCGGTTTCTATAAAACGTGGGTATCTTATTTTTAGGACGGCTGTTCACGCGTTTATACTGCTCCTCATTCGGATCAATCCCCCCACCAAAATGGGGATAAAGCCCTCCTGCAATCAGTCCGTTGATCGCAGACCCCCCCGCAAAAATGAGCGCCTTTTCCTGTACTAATTTGAGAAGTGGAATCTGCTTTGCAAGGGAAGGGCCTGCCCCACAAATGATGGCAGGAACCTTTTGGAACTGGTCAAAAAAACAAATCCCTGAATACCTTTTAGAAAGAGTGAGCATGTTGGGGTAAAAGTTACGGTAAAAAGGGATCCCGAAATTTTTGTACTCATCAGCAAAAGAAGTTTTCATTTCAATATCGTAACAAAGTGCGTAGGCAAGAGCTTTTTCTTCCACGGTATTTTGAGAGGTAGAAATGGTGATCTTTGCATCTGTCAAAGACCAGGCGATGAGACTAAGAGCATGTTTTTTCTTCTCTTCTTCTTCTGGAATGTAGTGGATCTCAACTTGGGGATGCAAAAGAATCGCTTTTGCTTCTTTTTGCGCAAGAAAGGAGAGAATAACTCCCACATCTGCTTCTAAAAAAAGAAGGCGCCGCGTCCGCTTCTCCTCCAGCCAGGGGAGAGCTGACTCATAGAAAAGTCCTTTTCCCAGACTAACCCTGACAATCGCGTCTTTTCCGCAAAGATCTAGCGATCGAAACTCCGCTTCTACATGAGAATGCGTCTCTTTTACCTTCTTATTTTTCGTCTCGTGAGCTACAAGAAGATAAGGATAGAGAGTTGGATTGAGCTTGCCAAGAAGAGCCAGGTTTTCCTCTACTCTCTCTTTTAGATCTTTTTCCATTTCTGATCACCGCCAAGTCCCCTGAACTTCTTCTTATACTCCTTTTTGTCTCCCTGGCCAGAATCTCCTTTGCTTTTTTTCTGTAAATCTTCGAGATGGGTTTCGTATCTTTTTTTGTAGAGCTCCGCTTCTTTGCGCAGTATTTCAGCCTTCTTAAAGAAATCGCGGGCCTTTTTCCCTATTTCCGTTTTGCCCTGGATGGTATTTTCGATCTCTTTTTCTGTCAGCCCCGACTGTTCAATGTAATAATCAGCCGATTCCTTAAATCTAGCCACGTCTTTTTGCAAAAGGGCCAGGGTGTCAGCTACTTGAGGCAAAGATTCCTTCTGCACACCTCCGGTTGCTTGTAGCATCCGCGCACGAGCTATCAGGACATCGAAGTCTGATAGTATTTTACTGAGTATGTCTTCTTCTTTCATATCCTGATTGTATCAGATTATTAAAAGAATTGGTATATTTAAGACATATGCGAAGCTACTATGCGCACCTCGAGACGATGAAAAGAAAGGATAGTCGAAAGCCTATCTTTCGCACTTCTGGCATATTCCCTGCGCTCTTCCAAAAAGGCATCCACACAAGGGTGCTTTTTATGGGGTATTGGAAACTCAAGAGAAATATTTCCCAGATTACAGGTCTGATTACGCTACGGTCCGATAAGGGAGACATACTCACTCGCAAAACACTTGCTCCGATTGAACCCAAAGCATATCGCATTGAATTAGAAGATCTTCTTAATGATGCTGAAATAGAACATCACAGGTCCTTCCTAGGAAGCATCGAGCTTGAGTTTTTCTCCTCGACAGACCTTGTCTTCCCCTACCCGGCTCTTGTTGTAAACTACTACGGGCCAAACTGCAATGTCTTTGTTCATACAGCAGAGAGAGTGTATAACGATTTTGAAGACATGTGGAAAAACAGTGAGACAGAAGTTGCTGAGTCTGGCTTTAACATCTATGCCGATGAAGAAAAAGAGCCCTTTATCACCCTGATCAATGGGGGTGAAGTAAATCCAAAAAGCGAAATTCTCATGACCTTTTACAACAAAGCAGGAGAAACCCTCACCCACCCCTACCTTTTAGAAGAGCTAGCCCCGTATGCGACAAAAATTCTGTATCCCTCTCAATTTGTAGATCTTAAAAACTTTCTTCAGGGGAAAGTAGGCGCTGCTAAAATCCAGTTTTCCCTCAAATGGGTATTTCCGCGTCTGATTGTGGGTAACCTCATCAAAAGTCCACCAGCCCTTAGCATTACACATACCTACTATGACTACACGAAAGCAACAGGCCCCAAAGATTACTGGCACCCCACAGAGAAACAGTGGCATCCCGCCTCTCTTCTGGTTCCTGTCTGTTTAGAGAAAGGGTGTTCGACCCATATCTATTTCTATCCCATTTACTCCCCTTCAACCTTTTACGTAGACATTGTCTTCTACGACCGAGGGGGGACCTTTTTAGGCGCAAAAAAGGGCATGTCTACCGTTGCTTCTCCTGGCAACAAGATCCACTCTTTGAACCTTCGTGACATCATCAGTGAAATGGGGATCAAGCGTAAAACGCATCTTGCGGCTATGATCATTGCAAGACCTAAGGAAAACGAGCTTCTGCCTTCTCGAATTAAGATTGGGTTTGATGTAGGCCATACCAAGGAACTTCTCCCTTGCAATATCTGCACTAACCTTCAACCCTTTAACCCTGACTGGGAACAGAAAACATCGACTTTCAAATGGTGTCCTGTATTTGCCGATATGGAGCAATCCCTTATTTGGATCTTAAACGGTTCTCCTAAAAAAGAGTATGAGCAAGAGGCAAAAGTAGAACTGACTTTCTTTAGGGAAAAAGATACAGAAACGCTTACCCGAACTGAGGTCATTTTGCCGCATGGATTTATTGTGGTGAATCCCCATAGCGACGAGGAGCTTTCTCAATTTTACAAAGGTGCGGTTGGCTGGGTGACGTTTATTTCTACGAATCCCTACACAACAAGCTTCTATTTTGTTCTGCATGCTTCGGGGATTGTAGGCGGCGACCACAGCTTCTAAAGAAGGGACTTCATAAACTGCGGAAGGGCAAAGGAGGCTTTATGCACCTCGGGCGTATAGTAGCGAAGCTGCCCAGTCACATTGTTGAGGCGGCTTTCTAAAACCTCTACTGGGATTGTCTGATATCCAGGCGTATCCGAAGCAAAGCCAAGAGCCATAAATCCCCCTGCATAGGTCGGGATCACAGCCAGGTAGTACCCAGTCTCTTGAAAACTCTTCTTTCGCTTTCTGAATGTATCGACAAACTCCTCTTTCTGCAAAAAGGGCACCCCATTTTGATTCACAAAGATCCCTCCTTCTGCCAAAATTGCATGGCAATTGTCGTAAAATTCTTCCGTAAAAAGAACTTTCCCAGGCCCCTCTGGGTCGGTAGAATCACAGAGGATGACATCATATTTCACCTTTGTCTCCTTCACAAACTGGCATCCATCTTGAATCACAACTTCCAGGCGGGGATCATCAAATACGCCCTCACAAATATGTGGCAGATACTTTTTAGAAAAATGAATCACTGACTCATCAATCTCTACAAGAGTTACTTTTTCAACGGTTTTGTGCTTGATCACCTCACGGAGTGCACCTCCATCCCCTCCCCCAATGACCAAAACATGTTTCGCACTCCCATGACAAACAAGGGGTACGTGAACGAGCATTTCGTGATAGACAAACTCATCCTTTTCTGTATTTTGAATCACGCCATCTAAAGCAAGGACTCGTCCAAAGATGTCGTTTTTGAAAATAAGAAGGTGCTGGTGGGTTGTTTTTTCCTCGTAGAGGATTTCATCAATCTCAAAGGCCTGCCCCCAGCTCTTATGCAATTCTTCTCTAATCCACTCTGATCCAAAAAGAGGACAGCACACAAGAAATAAGAAAACCCAGTTTTTCATTTTTTCATTTTTTCCTTTTTAGGATAGGCTCAAAGTTTCCATGAGAGACGAAAAACTAGGAAGACCCACTGTAAACTGGTATTGTTGCAAAGCAGTGTCATATCTGCCTGTAAAAACCTCTTCTGGGGCTGCTACGGCCACAAAGCAAGCCCCTAAGAAGTGATTGTAACCAAGTACTTGTCTTATGGCCTCCTGGCCAAACTTCTCCCTTTTGCATTCAATCATGATCAAAGGGTAAAGAGAGAAGTTCTTTTGGATGTTTCCTGCGAAAAACACAATATCTGCGCGCCTTTTGGGGAAGCTACGTGATGATGTCTGTAGATGAGGCATGTGGTGAAGACTCTTTTCCACAACAAAACCACTCTCAGAATATCCCAAGCTCCCTATCATTTGTTCAAGAAGAGCAAGGCGCACCCTCTCCTCTGGTGTATCTGCAACATACGTCCTACGGACACGGCAATAGAGCCTCATGTCTCAACATCAACGATGCCGTAATTCCCGTCTTGCCTGCGGTAGATCACCTTTAACTTACGATCTTCTTCACGCTTAAAAATCATGAAGGGCTCACCCGAAAGCTCCATCTTCATAATCGCCTCATCATTGGTCAGCACTTTGAGAGGATACGTTTCAGACTCTACGATCAAAGGAGGACGCCAAGCCAGTTCACGGACATTTTCTTCCTCGATCTCTTCATTGATCTCTTCCAGCTCCACTTCGTCAGGACGCTTAAAGACATTCACCTGCATATCAATTACTTTAAGGGGTCTAGCATGATGCTCTTGCAGCTTTCTCTTAAAACGCTTCAGCTGCTCTTCAATTTTATGGACAGCAAGATCAATGGAAGCATACATATCTGTGGTATCTGCATGTGCTCTTATCGTTGTATAATCTGCTTTCAAAATGACGTCACATCGATGAAGCAACTTTTGTATATCCATCGTGATCACAACGTCGATAATGCGATTTGTAAAACGTTCAATTTTGGAGACTTTCTCCATTGCATAGTCTTTCATCGCAGCGGTCACAGCGACATGGCGCCCTTTCACTACGATATCGTAGCCTTCTTTATCAAACTTCTTAGCATACTCTTTTCGCGTTGTCATGCCAATTTCTCCTCTTTGTTGCACCGAAGAGGACTCGAACCTCTAACCACCTGGTCCGAAGCCAGGTACTCTATCCGATTGAGCTATCGGTGCGGTATGGGAGAGTGTAGCCTCTCTTTGATTTTTTTGAAATAAAAAATCTGATAGAATTGGGTGATATGGAAAGAGTTTTTGTAAGGGTAGAAGGTGTCATTCTATCAACAACTGATTTTAAAGAGAG
The DNA here is from genome assembly GCA_964496125.1 of uncultured bacterium. Lineage (GTDB taxonomy): Bacteria > Chlamydiota > Chlamydiia > Chlamydiales > CAZBXE01 > CAZBXE01. Next base: position 210,973 of record CAZBXE010000002.1, read on the forward strand.
CGATAAGATTGCAACCCTCTTTACAAGGGAGTTTGGCCTTCTCTCTGTCTTGCTCCGAAGAGCCATGAGCGAAAAAAGTGAAAAAATAGCTCCTCTTGCCCACATTGAAGTTGTCTTCTTGCAAAAGGACACAGAAATCAAGGCATGTAAAGAATACGCGGTGCTCAATACGAACCTATCTCTTAGGAAAAGCCTTTCCCACTTAGAGAGCGCCTGTGGTATGGTACAAGCTCTTTCTAGGTCCCAATGGAAAGAAGCACGAGCCCCCCTCCTCTACGATCTCTTTCTCTTTCTCCTTAAAAAACTTCCAGAATCAGCAGATCCTCTAACGCTTCTGACCTTCTTTCGCATAAAAATTCTAAAGCACGAAGGACTCTTTGGCCTACCTCCGGATAGTGAACTTTCTACAGCCGACCAAGAAAGCCTTATCTCCCTTGCTCAATCCCGCACTCTGCCCCCTCCCCTTCCAAAGCACCTCCACAGCTATGGAAAAAAACTATTTGAAGAGCATTTCTTAGGAGCCACCTAAAATTGACTTGCAGGTAAGCTTAAAGAATGCTATATTCCTTTCATCACTTTCTGCGAAAGTGGCGGAATTGGCATACGCGCTACCTTGAGGTGGTAGTGGATTTATTTCCTTGGGGGTTCGAGTCCCCCCTTTCGCAATTTCTTATGTTTTTTCTAAAAATAAAGTCCCTCATTCTATATAAGTAGTCTATCATGAGATGTATTGCGTACTGCACGGCTTCGTCTTACGACATTCAAGGCCTGCAAGAGAGTTTGAAAGATCGTTACGCTACAAACCGCTTTCGGGAAGTTCTCCATGTCGAGGTGCCCCATGGCGAAGGGATGGGTGATGTCTTCTTTTTCCCCTACGGAGCCCTTACTTTCTGGGACCTTTCGAAGGAAAAAGAAAAAGAGCTCTTGGAAGAAATCCAAGACTTTGAATCTAAACCTGTGGATGAAATCGAATCGGAGACCTTTACCGTATTCATGGGAGAAACGCCCAGCATCCATAAAGAAGAGATCTTTCTCCCCGATCGAGATGCACTTACCCTTCTTGCCGTCTCTCACGCCTTTGCGCAATCAGTAAAACTAGGAGAGTTTGAACGCACCATCCAAGAAAGCTACGATAAGACAAAGCAAATTCCTGAAGATCTAGCCCATGATGGGAAAATCTCTCTCTCCCGAAGAGAGATCCGAAAAAAAATGGGAGCTCTTCTTTGCAGCAGAAACTCTATCAACTTGCACATGGAAGTGCTAGACACGCCCGAATTCTTCTGGGACCATCCCAACCTAGACCATCTTTACACCCTTACGGCCAACTACTTAGACATCGAGACAAGGGTGGAGGTGCTAAACCAAAGACTGGACGTAGTGCATGAGCTTTTTGAAATGTTAGGCAGCGAATTAAACCACCAACACAGTAGCCGTCTTGAATGGACGATCATCTGCTTGATTGTGATCGAAGTCCTTGTCAGCCTGTACCAAATGTTATGAGATCTCTTCTTGCTTTTTTTCTCCTCCCTCTCAGCCTAATGGCTGCCGAGCCTCCCCATAAAAACGAGGGGCTCTTTGTGAATCCTTATGTCAAAAAGCCCGCACAGTCCTTCACAAGATTTATTAGCTGGCAGCTCTCTCGAAAGGATATCGTGCCAAGCAAAGAGGAGATTTCTAAAATCCCTCTCCAGCTCGTCAGTCTTTCAAAAATTGAAAAACCAGGCCCTGAACCTCAGGTGACGTGGATGGGTCACTCGACCATACTCGTGCAGGTAAAAGGAAAAAACATTCTTACGGACCCCATTTTCTCAGATTTTGCAAGCCCCCTTCCTGGCAAAACAAAAAGGATTACCCCTCCTGCAATGACATTGCAAGAGCTTCCCAAAATTGATTTTGTTGTGATTTCTCATAACCACTACGACCACCTCGACTATGAAACCGTAAAGGCGCTTGGTAACACCCCTATTTGGTTTGTTCCCTTGGGGCTAAAAGCATGGTTTGCAGAATGCAATATTACAAACGTTATTGAGATGGACTGGTGGGAGGAGAAGAAAGTAGGCGACCTTACCTTTGTCTGTACACCTTCGCAGCACTGGTCGGGTAGAACGCTTTTTGATCGATTTGAAACGCTTTGGTGTTCTTGGGTGATTAAGTCGGCCGATTTCTCTTTCTTTTTTGCAGGAGACACAGGCTATAACGACAAGCAGTTTAAGGAAATTGGAGCAAGACTTGGGCCTTTTGAGGCAGCTGCCATCCCTATCGGTGGCTATGCTCCCCGCTGGTTTATGAATACGCACCATGTAAACCCAAGAGAGGCCGTGAAGATTCATCGCGATCTTCACTCGAAGTGGTCATTTGCGATCCACTGGGGCACCTTCATCCTTAGTGATGAGCCGGTCTTAGAGCCGCCGATTAAGTTAAAGCAAGCGCTCTTGCAATTTGAGATTCCGAAAAGCCGTTTTGAAGTCCTTAAAATTGGCGAAACCCGCCTCATCAATTAGGTAAGAGAATCGGAAAGTCTTAACATCTCACTTAGTGTATATTCCTCAAGTCGCCTCAGATTGGCTTCGTATCGAACAGCCTCCCACGCTTCTCTAAGACTGCCAGAGAAACTCAATTTCTCATATTCTTCTTTCAAGTTCATGCTCATCGATTGTATTGCCTCCTCGGTTTGCAACACCCGAGCCACCTTTTGGATCTTAATGAGGTAAGATAGGTCCGTATTTTTGAATCGTGTCCCCGTAAATGGAAGAGACCAACCTATGAGAGGGATTACGATGGGCATACCTGCTAGCATAGATTTGCTTGTCGCCCTAATGGCCAAGTTCAACTCAAGAGCTTCTTTTTTTCCAAAAGAAATATACGAAATACATCTGCCTACAAGGTTGAAACTATATCTAGAGGACAAATTTCCGTTGTTGTCTGCCTTTAACAGATTGAGATTTTTACGGTTAGCAAAAAGGACTGCAACATTAGCCCTTTGCTGTGCTTCTGTAAGCATTGGTACATTCATGATTTCTGCCTCCAGGCTTTCAATTCGAAATGCGATCAATTGTATCTAACATGTATTAAGATTGAATGAAGATGAGCTTATTTATGTATATCCGCGGGCAAGCCTTAAGTAACACTCCAAAGATTACCGTTTTACTTAAAGTAAAACTTTAAGAGCGAAGAAACTTCTTGTTATTTATTATACTATCTATTACTGGGTAAGCTATGAACCTATCCGGATATTACACCTGGTTCTTTTTGAGTCTTTTTTTTCTACCCGTTTGTTCATTTCTTGGGCTGCTTTTTAAGCAAGCCCGGCGAACTAAACAAACAGCTAGCAAAAAAATCCTTCAAAAATACCTTCAGGTGGAATATCCGGATAGATTCATGAAAACATTTTATCCACTACTTTTCCTTTTATGGGCCGGACAAATTTTCGGTGCCCTAGATCCCTTAGAGCAATTGATCGAGGGGAATAAACGTTATGTGAACTCAAAGACAGTTTGCCATCAAGACTGGACAGCACAGCGTACTGCTCTTCTCGAAGGCCAAAAGCCCTTTGCTATCATTATCGCATGTTCCGATTCACGGGTCCCCCCTGAAATTGTTTTTGATCAATCCTTAGGTGAGCTTTTTATCATACGTGTAGCTGGAAACGTTCTTGACGATTTTGCTATCGGGAGTATCGAATACGGAACCGAAATACTCGGAGCTAAACTTATCGTTGTGCTTGGCCATGCTAACTGCGGCGCAGTCGATGCCGCCTTAAAAGGATTGCGATTTAATAACCACATCCAAGAAGTGCTCAATGCCATTCTTCCTGCCATTCAGGATACGAAAGGCACAAAAGAAAATCTTCTCGAAAAAGCAATCAAAGCGAATGTTCAGAACGTAGAGAAGACTCTTAAAAATTCAAAGCCACTCCTTTCTAAACGCATAGAAGAGGGCAGCGTACGTCTTAAAGGCGCCTACTACCATCTCGACAGCGGCCGAGTGGAATTCTTAAATTAGATTTGAAGTCGTACGTAAGGATATTGAAGGTCAATAGCGACGTTTTCATTTGTCACCTGCCCTTGATAGAGGTTTATCCCTTTAGCAAAACCTGGGTCGGCAGCGACTAGCGCACGTAGACCCTGACCTGCAATTGCCTGAATGTAGCGAAGGGTTGCACTCGTTAGCGCTTTTGTAGCTGTAGAAGCACAGGCAGAGGGGATGTTTGTCACGCAGTAGTGAATGACATCATCAACACTATAGGTTGGATTTGCATGGGTCGTGGGAATCGATGTCTCAGAACATCCCCCCTGATCAATAGAGATGTCTACAAATACAGACCCCTTAGGCATAGAGCCAATCATCTCCCTTGTAAGCACTTTTGGCGCGCTTTTCCCAGGGATAAGAACTGCCCCAATCACAAGGTCTGCTTGTTTTAACGCATGCTCAATGGCTCCCTTTGTGCTATAGACAGTCTCCAAGGGAAAACGGTAAAAAGCCTCATATAAGTCTCGAAGGCGCTTTGTAGAAATATCAAAAACCGTGACACTTGCCCCCATGCCAATTGCAAGGCGTATCGCTTCCTTGCCAGAAGTCCCTCCTCCTAGCACAACCACATGCGACCTTGCAACTCCAGGCATCCCTCCCAGCATCACCCCTCTACCCCCGTGACTTAGCTGCAAGGCCACAGCCCCCTCTTGCACAGCAATTCTCCCTGCAATCTGACTCATGGGACGAAGAAGAGGAAGCTGCCCCTCCTCATCTTCCACCGTCTCGTAGGCAATCCCAATGACCTTCTTTTCGAGAAGCTTTTTTGTCATTTCGGGCGCGGCTGCAAGGTGCAGAAAACAAAAAATCACCTGTCCTTCATGCATAAGAGCAATTTCTGGTTCTAAAGGCTCTTTTACCTTCACCACCATATCGGCTTTGTAAATATCTTGCGGCGTCATGCCAATCAAAGCACCTGCTTTGCGGTAGAGATCATCCGTAAGCCCAATTCTCTCTCCGGCCCGTGTCTCAATGACAACTCTATGCCCTGCAGCAACAAGTGCTTGCACACCATCGGGCGTCAATCCTATCCTAAACTCCTGCTCTTTAACTTCCCTCGGCACGCCTATATACATCGCCTATCCTACAAGCCCTGGTTCTACGACCTCTTCTTTTTGCAAAGTGACGTGGAGAAGTTTCGATACACCCCTCTCTTCCATCGTCACCCCAATCAAACTATCGGCCGCACACATGGTCTTTTTATTATGCGTGATGATGATAAATTGGCTCTTCTCCTGATGCTCTTTTACAACCTCTAAGAACCTGCCTACGTTAGCGTCATCAAGAGGCGCATCGATCTCATCCAAAATACAAAAAGGTGCTGCTTTCACCTCAAAAAGAGAGAAAAGAAGCGCCATGGCTGTCATACACTTCTCTCCGCCAGAAAGGGCCGTGATGACCCTCATCTTTTTTTCAGGAGGGCGTGCGATAATCTCAATTCCAGACTCGAGAATATCTTCACTATCTGTAAATTCCAAGTCAGCATCGCCCCCCTTAAAGAGAATTTTAAAGTTGCGCTGGAAATTCTCCCTCACACGCTTCATCGTTGCCTCAAAAAGAGTTCTACTTTCTGTATCAAGCTCCTTAATAATACCAAAAAGACCCTCTTTTGCCTTTTGCAAGTCTTGGATTTGGGCCTCTAAAAAGCCTCTTCTTTCTTTGACAACGGCAAATTCTTCAATCGAGGTCATATTGATTGGGCCACTCTCTTCCACTTTCCTTCGGTACACTCCAATTTGCCTTTGGAGCTGCGTTTTGGGCATTTGCACGGGAAGAGAGAGTGTTTTAAGGGATTCAATATCGGTGCCGAACCGATCTTGCACCTGCTCTTGCAGACTCATTTGAGAAGTAAGGGCCTCCTTGATTTGCATTTGGAGCTCCACAAGACATAAATCATGCCTATTTTGCTCCTCTCGTTTTTTCTGCACCTCTTGCTCAGAGACAAAAAGCTTCTGCTTCAAAGCACCTATGACTTCTCGGCTTTTTGCAAAATGTTCCTCTGCCTTTCCAAGTTCGATGTCCAGACATTCTAACTCTTTTTCCAGCACCTCAAGTTCCCAAATCATCTGCTGATTTTTTTCCATAAGGCTAGCTTGTAGCTTCTGATTTTTCTCTTTCTGGAGCTTGTTTTGCCTTTCTTGCTCAGCTAGTAAGTGTAACTGATGGTTCAGTGTCTGAAGGACTCCTTTTTTCTGTTCAAAAAGACGCGCCTTCTCTAGGGCAACCCCTTGAGCCTCTTTCCAGAGGGCAGAATGCTTTTCCATTTTCTCATCCGATTCATGGCAAAGCGCTTCCATTTCTACCGCTTTTTGTTTCTCTTCTAAAAGCTTTTTCTCAAGATATTCCACTTCCCCTTGCAGCCCTGCGATCTCCTCGTGATGCTTTTTCTCATTCTGCTCTGCTTGAGAAAGCTCCTGTTGCACCCTCTTCTCGTCAAGTTTTAAACCCTTGAGGCCCGACTCGATCTCAAGAAGGATCATCTCCTCCTTGCGAAGATTCTTATCCATCTCACGAATTTCCATTTCTTTAGCAAAAAGTGCGTTTTTTGCATGCAGTAGCTTCTCTTCTACGATCTGAATTTCTTTTTTGTTGAGACCCTGCTTCTCTTCGATTTCTAAAGTCTCTGCTTCACGGAAGAATGTGCTTGTTTCTGAAGTGCCACTACAAAAGAGCACACCCATAGGATCGAGGAAAAGCCCCTCTTCGAGCCAAACACCTCCTGCCCCCTCTTTCCAGGCCGAATACGCTGCGTCTACCCCTTTCACAACAGCGAGCTTTTCCAAAAAATGGGAGGCCATTTCGCTCTCTTTTGCAAGAGGTGTAGGACTCTTCTTTACTCGGAGGTCTTCAAGGCAGAGAACAGAAAAGTCTGTGATCTTCCTCTCCTCTGCATAAGCAAGAAGTGCCTTTAGATCTTCTTTCGTATCGACAAGAAGTGTTTCCGTATAGTTTTGCATCACAGAGGAGAGCGCTTTTGCAGCCCCTTTCTTCGGTATAATGAGTGCATAAAGACACCGCACCTTTTGATAGAGAGAGCTCTTTGCATCATTTCCTGCCTGCACAAGAGCTTTTGTTCCTTTAGAAAAACCCTCCATTTCCATTTGGAGGCGTAAAAGCACTTTGTGGCGGGCCCCTAAATCCATAGACTCTTGCCGAAGCTCTTCCCACTGCTTTTTCAAAAGAGCAATATCAGCCTCATCCCCCTCTTTTTTTCGAAGAAGATCTTCCCTCTCAAACGAAATTTTTATACACTTTTCTCTAGCAGTTGCAAGATCTCCTTCTGACCTCGTAATCCTCTCATGGATCTCTTGGATCTGTGCTAGACGGCTATGTTGCCGTTTTCTTCCCTCTTCTAAAACAGCTTTTCCATGCTCAAGACGTACCATTTTGCGTTGACACTCGGAAAAGGTGACATTTTCTGCTTGGAGGTAGGCGTATTTCTTTCGGTTATTTTCCTGCTGTGTCATACGAAGGGCTTCTAGTAATTCCTGGAGTCCTACGAGCTCTTTCTGTGCCGATTCTTTTACCTCTTGCGCTTCTTGGACAAGTCCGCTTTCCTTCTCGCTCTCTTCTAGAAGTTGTGCTCGCTTCTCCTCTCTTTCCTCTTCTGCCATCTTAAGGCCATCTAACTCTTCCCTCAGGGATTCGATCTTTTTCTCGCCTTCAGAAAGCCTCTCTCTTTCCATCTTCAACTGCTGCTTTTTGAGCTCTTTCTGCCCTCTAGAAGCAAAGAGGACTTCTTTTCTCTCTTCTGCCTTCTTTTCTTCTAAAAAAGCTCTCTCCCTTTCTTGCTGGTATAAAACTTCCAAATGATTTTTCTCTTCAGAAAGGCGTTCGGCAGCTTTTTTTTCCTCCTGCTCTCTTTTCAATAACTCCTCTTTTTTTGCTGCAAGAGAAAGCCACTCTACAAGGATATAGGATCTTTCAAACAGATCTAGCTGCTTTTTATCCTCTGCGAAGCTAAGCGCCTTCTCCGCTTGCTTTTCCAAAATGGCAATCTGGTTTGTGACCTCAGAGCAAATATCAAGAGCTCGACTCAAATTAATCTCGGTTTGTTCAAGCTTATGAAAGGCCTCCTTCTTCCTTTGTAAAAACCTTGTGATCCCTGCGGCCTCTTCAAAAATCGCACGCCTTTCTACGGGCCCAAGCATAATAATCTGCTCAATTTTCCCCTGTTCAAAGATAGAAAACGAGCTTTTACCTATTCCTGAGTCTAAAAACAAGCTATCAACGTCCTTTTTTCTGACAGGACGCCTATTGATAAAGTATTCCGAATCACCTGATCGGTAGACCCTTCTTGTGACTTCAATTTCTGAAAAGTCAAGAGGAATTTCCCCTTCGACATCTGTAAGGGTAAGAGAGATTTCGGCAAAGTTTAAAGGGGAGCGCCTCGATGTTCCAGCAAAGATGACATCCTCCATTTTTCCGCCCCGTAGAGATTTTGCCGACTGCTCCCCAAGCACCCAGCGGAAGGCATCTACGATATTGGACTTTCCGCATCCATTTGGACCAACAATGGCGGTTGTCCCAGGAGAAAACTCAATCGTTACCTTGTCAGCAAACGACTTAAAACCAATAATAATAATTTTTTTTAATCGCATACGGGACCTGTGTAAATGGGCATCCTAAACAACACGGTTTTTTTTGTAAATCCTCACAAGACGCCTAAGTTCTAGAGCTGATTTTTATGTACAAACAATTATTTTAATTCTAGCCTATAGATAACGACGGTGTTCGTTAGTTGAGGCACTGAAGTTTTATTAATAATAACGGAGGGTATTTTTCATGAAAGAAAGTATCAAATGTCTATTAGCCAGTGAGTTGCAAGATCTGATCAGCACGGAAGAACAGATCATTAAAGAAATTCCAAAGCTGATTATAGCGTCTGAAACTCAAGGACTTAAGAACATTTTCAAGAAGGGGCTCCAAAGAGTAAAAGGGCAGTTGCAGCGTAATAAAGAGATCTGCAAGCTTCTTAAAATTTCATCAAGAGGCAGCCGTTGCAATGGCGCTCGTGGTCTCATCCAAGAGATTGAAGAGGCGCGTTCTTTTAAAAAATCTCCTCTTCGCGATGCGGCGCTCATTGCCAAGGCAAGTCGGATTGTGAACTATAAGATATCCGCCTACAAAATTGCAAGAGCCTTGGCAAGAGAGCTTGGCCAAAGAGAAGCTGTAGCTCTTCTCCAGGAAACCATCGATGAAGAAGTTCTGCTTGATAAGGCGTTAACTAAACTTGCCGTAGCCGGTATTGTAAGACTTGGCATCTTGCGTCTTGCTAGCTCTCTTGAAGCAAGTGCTCGTCGACCCCGTACGCAAAGCCGTGGCCGCGCCCTGGCTAGACGCTAGTCTTCGTTAAAGGAGGGCTATAAAAGCCCTCCTTTTCCCTATCAAAAAAGGTATAGACATCGAGAATGAAGAATCGGCTTGCGTGCCTTGCCCTTGGTTGACATTTAGGGAAACGTTCAGTATCCTTTGGCTCTGTAATCAATAAGGGGCTCTTATGCTAGATATCAAACTCATTCGAAAAGATCCTGAAACCATTGAAAAAAAGATTAAGACTAAGGAACCCTCTCTCAGTGTATCTCTTGTCCTCAGCCTAGATGAAAAAATCCGTGAAAAGAAAACCGAAGTGGACAACCTTAAATCAGAGAGAAATAAGCTCTCCACAAAGATTGCCGATCTTAAAAAACAAAGACAAACCGCAGACAAAGAAATGGCACAGGCTGCGGAGTGGGCAGAAAAGATCCATGGCCTTGACCATGAGTTACAAGGCCTGGAGGCTGAATTCAAAGAGCAAATGGCCCTTCTCCCTAACATCCCCATGGAGGATGTAAAGATCTCCCCGAATGCTGCTGATAACGTGATTGTCAAAGAGTTTAGAAAAAAAACAAATTTTCCCTTCCCGTTCAAAAACCACGTAGAACTCAATGAGAAGCTCAACCTTTTTGACTTTAAAAGGGGTGCGAAGATCTCTGGCACTGGCTGGCCTGTGTATCGCGGGATGGGGGCAAGACTCGAGTGGGCCCTTTTACAATATATGGTTTCCATCCATATCAAGAATGGGTTTGAACAATGGATACTCCCCTCTCTTGTCCGCCCAGAAGTGATGTACCAATCAGGGCAGCTGCCAAAATTTGAAAAACAACTCTTTAAAATCAAAGATGATGACTACCACCTCTATCTTGTTCCCACCTCGGAAGTGCCCTTGAACGGCCTTTACGGCGATGAGATCTTAGACGAGGAAGATCTTCCCCTAAAGTATATCTGTTACTCTCCTTGCTTCCGCAGAGAAGCAGGCGCTGCGGGCTCTCAAGAACGAGGTCTGATTCGCGTGCATCAATTCAATAAGGTGGAAATGTTTTCCTTCTGCAAGCCGGAAGAGAGCGAAGCGATGTTTGATCTCATGGTCAAGAGCGCAGGAGAAGTGCTCGAAGGGCTCAATTTACACTATCGTAACTGCCTTCTTGTCACAGGAGATATGTCCTTTGGATCAGCAAAAACCATCGACGTAGAAGTGTGGCTCCCTGGACAAAATCGCTACTACGAAGTTTCTTCTGTTTCAAATTGCACCGACTACCAAGCGCGAAGAGGCTCCATCCGTTTCCGCCGCAAGGAAGGCAAGCCAGAACTTGTCCACACGCTCAACGGCTCAGGTGTTGCTACTTCTCGCCTCATGGTTGCCATACTAGAAAACAACCAGCAAGCCGACGGATCTGTCATAATCCCCGAAGTCTTAAGACCTTACCTTGGAGGGATTGCAAAAATCGAACCAGTAGCTTAAAATGAGGCTATGGGAACGCATCAACAAGTCCAAGGTCAGTCCATTATTTTTAGACCAGCTGAGAAGAAGCTAGACTCCTTCAGCGCACCTAAATTTCGAACTGATGTTTTAGATTCTCTCAGCAGAGAAAAGAAGTATTCGGTTGTGATTGACCTCTCTCAAGTAGAAATGGTCGACAGCATGGGGCTAGGGAGCTTTCTTGCCATCTTAAAACAAGTTAACTCCAACCAAGGCTCCCTTAAAATCGCCTGCATGAATGACCATATCTACTCTCTCTTCAAGCTCGTCTGCATGCAAAAGGTGTTTAAAATATACCACACTGTAGAAGAAGCCCTAAAGAGCTAAAGATGGATACAACTCACATTTGACGGGTGTAAACGGGGGGTTTGCCCCCAGAGAACATCCCTTTTAGGGTGTCAAGAGTCGATAAGAGATGATTTACGTCGGGGTTATTGTCCAGATACTCGACAAGAGTTGCAATCAGGGGCAATCTTTGCGGCCTCGCTAGGGCATTTTTTTCATCCCTGATCATCTGGATCACAACGAGTCTAATGTCTCCCTTTGGTAAGTCCATATCTCCTAAGATCATATCCCGAATCTCCTGCGCCGTCAACCAACCTGTTTCAGTCTTATACAAAAGACCAAGGGTATTGAAGAGCATGGCAAGCTTTATGCCGTGAAGCGCTTGCTCTAAATCTTTATTTCCCGCCTTGGCAGAACCCTGCGTAAGAATCATTTTAGCATACTCATCAAAGTGACTATTCGAAATCAAGGAAAGGATTTGATAGGCATATTGCCTTGCGAAGGAGAATCCTTGCCCAGGGGGCCCGAAGACGGCCCCCATCGTAGCATGGCCCGCAGCCCCTTTGGCTGCAAGCGCTGAAACATAACCAGCATTGATCTGAAGGTTTACAGGGATAGCCCTCATGACCTGCGTAAAAGCTGCTTCGACAGGGCCAAGATCTACTTGAGACATATGCAGCCCCACGGCACCCGGAATCGCGCCTGAAAAAATCGCACCTAGCGCAAGCGTACCAGCGACAGACTCAGACTGCCCGCTTTCAAGAGCTCTGACTCGGTTCTCGATGTGCCTTTCGTAACTTCTCTTCTCTTCCCTTTTTACTGCTTCTTCCTTCTTATCTTGCGCCTCTATTTCTTTTTGGGTCCTCACCACAGCATTCCAAAAGGCAATGATGATTTCATGCACCTTCATACTAAAGGTATCTAGCAACTTTTTCCCATCGTTCTCGCTCGATTTTGCCGACTGTAGCCCCCCAATCCCAAGACTGAAGATGTGGTCGGCCTGCATTTGGTTCAGCCAAGGCGGGATCAAAAGAGGAACCATCAGGTTGACGTCCATATTCTGAATATCTTCTTGCGCCTTTTCGATGGAACTTTGGTAGTAAACATGCGCGCCTGCCGAGGGAGAAGGACCACCTGTACTCGGCAGAGAAGCGATACTTCCAACTACACTATAGGGATCAACGAAATCGGCCATTTTTAGCCTCCGCTTACGCTACTCATTATACCAAATTTTTGCTTTTTTTGCATTTTTCAACCGACTTCTATATCATGAAGAAAAAAAGCGAGGAATTCGTGACAAATACAGGCAAACCCAAACACTTTGCTGGGAAAGAGGCAACGCAGCATGTGATTGAAGCTCAGGCAAATGGCCGAGTGGATGCAGCAGAAAACCATGCCGTCGAGATGTCTGGCCCCCTCTTTGCTGCAACCGATGCCGCCCGGGAGACAGGAATCCTTCTCCCCCTACTGACTCTCTTTTTATCAGCAAGTGGCGCCCTCCCTATAGTCACCTTAACGTTTCTTGCTCTTTTCACTCTTGCCTACACCTTTTGGAAAGCCGCGCGAAGCGCCTGGCTTGGCTGGTCACGGCTCGAGAGGCTTCATCGTGTTGTGGCTGAAGAAAAGTGGGAAATTGAGCACCACCGGGCGCAAGAAAGATGGGAACTAAAGGAGCTCTACCGTGCTAAAGGTTTTGAAGGGAAGCTGCTTGAAGATGTCCTTGATGTGTTAATGGCAGATGGTGATCGTTTACTACGTGTCATGGTAGAAGAAGAACTCGGCCTTCGCCTAGAGGAGCAAGAGCACCCCTTAAAACAAAGTCTCTGTGCAGGAACAGGCGTTTTACTCTCCTCCCTCTTATTGCTTCCTGCCTTTGCCTTCTTTGGATGGGGCTTGCAGCTTGCAGCTGCCCTTATTCTCATCGCAGGAGCAGGTGCCCTTTCTGCCTACAAAGAGAAAAACAAAATGATCAACGCCATTGTCTGGCATCTTGGTTTCTCTGTTGTTACCTTCGGCCTTGCTTACTTTATGATGCAGGTTCTATTCCAATGACAACAAGTGCGCGGGCACCTGCCCAATTTGACGAGTTTTTTGAACTTGGGCTTGAGGAAACGGCAAGCCCCTTTCTAAGGCCTACTTCTAGAAAGTGGGGAGAAAACCTTCCCCTGAAGGCATCTCTTGCAGCTGCATTTCTACTTGTTTTCTCTTTTTTCCTCCACCTCCACCCGACTTACGCTCCTCTTTCGAACGTCACGCTTCTCTTCGTCTACTTTTTAGCGGGCATCCCTTCCCTCATTGAAGCCATCGAGGACTCCCTTAACTTTGAAATCAATATCGATGTGCTCATGACTCTTGCTGCCTTCGGCTCTGTTCTTATTGGGAGCAGTCTTGAAGGGGGACTTTTGCTTGTTCTATTCTCTCTGTCAGGAGCGATTGAAGAGGCTGTCACCACGAAAGCAAAAGGCGCTATCAGCAGCTTGAAAAAAATAGCCCCATCCCATGCAAGCGTTGTGCAAGAAAGCGGAGAAATCATCGAACGTGCCCTTGAAGATATCCCTGTGGGCACAAAAATTTTAGTGCGCTCAGGAGCGATTGTGCCTCTCGATGGGATTGTGCTAGAAGGCACTTCTTCTCTAAATCTGGCACATCTTACAGGGGAGCCTCTTCCTGTTACAAAAACAGTCCATGACGAAGTTCCAGCAGGCGCTCATAATTTGGAAGGATCCCTTTTGATCAAAATCACAAGAACAAACGCAGATAGCACCCTCATGCGGATGATCGCTCTTGTCACAAAAGCACAGGAAGCAAAACCTAAGTTACAGAGGTGGCTTGATACAATCAGCACAAAGTACGCAACAACCATCATCTTACTCTCTTTTCTCTTTGCCATAGCCATGCCCTTTTTCCTTGGTATTCCCTATCTTGGAAGCGAGGGAAGCGTCTACCGAGCTCTTGCTTTTCTCATCGCGGCCTCCCCCTGTGCACTCATCATGTCCATTCCGGTTGCTTACCTAAGCGCGGTCTCAGCCTGTGCAAAAAAAGGAGTCCTCATCAAAGGAGGAATCACATTAGATGCCCTTGCTTTATGCCAAGAAGTGGCTTTTGATAAGACAGGAACTCTGACAACAGGAAAAATTACCTGCCTTGCCCTCACACCACTGCGAGAAACAGACGATCCCAGGCAAAACGAAGCGCTCGCTGTGGCAGCTGCACTTGAACAAAATGCTGTTCATCCTATTGCCAAAGGCATTATTGCCTACAGTAAAAAACAACAAGTGCTTCCTGCCTCTCTAACCCATTTTAGATCTGTACCAGGATATGGCTTAGAAGGACGTGTAGGCGATACATATGCGTTCATTGGAAACCCTGATTTTATTCGAGAAAAAGTCAAAAAAGAAGATAAAGTGGCCCTCGATGCAGAGATCGAAAAGATTCAGGCTGCAGGTGAGATCATAGCTATTCTCCTTTTTGGGGACGAGGTTTGGATTTTTCGGTTTATCGACGAAATCAGACCTGAAGTAAAGGAGATGATCACACGCCTTAAAGCAACTAACAACATCTCTCTTGTCATGCTTACAGGTGATCATGAAGGCAGCGCCAAGCGGATCGCAGAACAACTTGGAATAAAAAAATGGCTTGCCAATCTAAAGCCAGAAGATAAGCTTAACTATATCTCCTTAGAATCAGTAAAGTTTGGTCTTGCCATGTGCGGGGATGGGGTCAATGACGCACCGGCTCTTGCACGAGCAACGGTTGGAATTTCGATGGGGCAAGCCGGCTCTTCTGCGACCATAGAGGCGGCTGACATTGTCCTTCTCCAAGATAATCTGGGACAGCTTGATTGGGTACTTCGTAAGGCAAAACAAACAACTAGAATTGTAAAGCAAAACCTAATCATAGCCACTGCGGCCATTCTTTTAGCCGCAGTGCCCGCCCTTTTGGGTTTTGTGCCCTTGTGGATTGCTGTTGTCATGCATGAAGGTGGCACCGTTCTTGTTGGCATGAACGCCCTTCGCCTCCTGCGCTGCTAAGATGTATAGCCTTAGCTAGATAGATCGTCTTTGGCAAACTCAAGATGAACGCACTTAGCCATGCTAGTCACAGAACCTTGTGTAGACTCTCGTCGTAATACATACACGTTATCTGTTCTTATCGCCGACAGCCCCCTGTCAATCTCCGCATAGGTAAGCCCAGAATACAGACACTCTAGTTCTTTTCGACTGCAACATGCAAACCCACTAGCGTCATCATATCTACCTCTAGAGGAAATAGGGAGCATCACCCGAGGGTGAAAGACTTCCCCTCTAGCATGCAGATCTCTCAAAAAATGTGTTGCTGGCACATGGATGATACGAGTTTTCTGGTCTTTGGCCAATTCAGAAAAAGAAAGGTGAACCACAAAGGCATCGTTAGAGAGTTTTCCATCCTCTGCGTGGGCGGTAGAACACATCTTAGCCCAAGCACAAGCTCCTGGATCATATAAGGCTCCACTAAATAAACCAGTTCCGAATGAATGGCTATAAAAGCGCTCATTTTCCCCATCCCAGGTGGAATCCTTGTCCATTTTAGCGCCCCTATAGAGAAACACACCTGACTGTGTGAGAGACGAGCATTCCAGTTTAACTACTTTTTGTACTAAAGAGATATCATCCCCTTTAATCATTGTATTAAACATCTCGTCTGTCTTGAATTGTCTATGTAAACAACTTTCCCCTTCGGATCGGTTAATCCTATCTATCTGTTCCGTTGTGTACTCAAGAATCTTTTCAACAGGAAACGCACCATTTTTCATTACAAAGCCGCCAAGCAGGGCAATCATTTGATTGTTCAGTTTGCGCGCCACTTCTACAAGCCGAAGGTTTTCATAATCCCCTACCTCTGGAGGAGATCTAAATAATTCAATATGCCAACAATGATCTTGCCATTTCCTAGGGGCGCTATTCTCTTGACAGGTCCTCTGATACCGCAACATACCGTGCTCACATTCTGCAGTGCGATTTTCTTCCAGACAGTTAGAAAGGTATTCCAGCTCCATCGTCGTTCTAGGAATAAAGAAAACCTGCAGATTTGGATTTACCTTTTGTATCTCTTGTACAATCTTCGCTCTTCTTTCCGGGTACTCTTGCATCCGACCAGCTTGCACTAAGTTGACTGTTTGATACTCGGTCAAAATCCGAAAAACCTTACCGTAGGTTGATGGATCAAGGGGACGTTTAGCACCACCTTGGCTCTCATAAACAACAAATTCTCCCTGCCCTTCTTTCACAACAGATCTTTTATGTACTGTCCCCTCAAAAATCACAACAACCTCCAAATTTTGTATTTATTGATTCAATTTACTAAAAAACTAAAATTGCTACAATAAAAAAAAGAAACACATTATAAACTTTGAACAACCACACCGCTTTTGTCTAATTAAAATTTTACTATATCAAAACGCCTTGAAAAGGCGGGAACACGACAAGAAAGCGCTCTCACTTTTTGTAAGCTACAGCGGGAATAAAACAAAAAACCATCAGGGAAACAGCTCAACTGAGCTCTTCTAGTGCGAAGAGACATTGGCTAACTGGAGAAGGGAAACGACCTGCTCATCTTCTGTCTGGCCAAAAGAGGTGTAAAAACGCCCCACAGAACCAAACTCCATAAGAGAATAGAGACAAACAACCTCGTCTGCTAGGCTATCCATAATGGCAACCGTGTCAGCAGCCCCTACGGGGACCGCTACAACGACTCTTTTAGCTCCCATCGAGCGGGCAAAATCAATCGATACTCGCATCGTTGCACCTGTGGCAATCCCGTCGTCTACTAAAATCGCAGTCTTACCCGAGAGATCCGGAAGAGGAAATTTTTGGCGAAATCTCTTTACCTTGGCCTCCAGCTCCATTTGCCCCATCGCCACATGACGCTCTACCTCTTCCTTCGAAAGACCAAGATACTTCACAATATGGGAATCAATAAATTTTTGCCCATTTTCGGCAACGGCCCCCATAGCAAATTCAGGATTATAGGGTGCTCCCACTTTTTTAGGGATGACAACATTCAAGGGAAGAGAGAGCGCTTTTGCTACCTCATAGGCAACCACCACCCCCCCTCTTACAAGACCGAGAACTATAGAAGACGTTCCTTTTAAATGACTTAAAGACAGAGATAACCTCTGTCCTGCCTCGTGCCTGTCAAGAAACAACATAACCTCTCCTTAAATTCAGCAATCAAAAGGGCCGAGTGCTAATTTTTCTTGACCCCTTTGCCCCTTGATGGCTATAATAGGGCAAATAAGGAGGAAGCGCAAATATTTTATGAAAGCTACAAACGCCCACCCTTTCAAGAAGACAGGAAAAGAGAACCGAGAATACAATGTTCTCATCAGGTTGATTGAGCTTTACCTCAAAAATGGAAAGCCTATCGGGTCCAATACACTCAAAGAAAACGGGTTTGAAGATTTGAGCTCAGCTACCATCCGTAACTATTTCGGCGACCTAGAAAAACTCGGGTTTTTAGAACAGCAACACTCCTCAGGCGGCAGAATCCCAACGCAAAACGCTCTTCGTCTTTTTGCAAAGGAACATCTTAAAAACGAAGAAGTCAGCAGCGAGATAGAAAAGGAAATTGCCCCATTTCGAGAAAGAGAACAAAAAGAAATCACACTCTTTTTACATGAATCTGCAGGAAAATTAAGCTCTCTTACAAAAACAGCCATCTTCCTTTCCTCCCCACGCTTTGACCAAGATTTCATCCATGATGTTAAAATTGTGCCCCTAGATCGCGAGAGATGCCTTGCCATCACAATCTCAGATTTTGGAATGGTGCAAACTGAAGTCCTTCCCATAAGCCACAGACTGTCTGAACAAGGAGCAAAAAGAATAGAAGGGTATTTCAACTGGCGGCTTAAAGGACGCGAGATAAAAGAACCCCTTACCGAAGAGGAAGAAAAGATTGCAACCTACCTTTACCACGAGGTCACCCTTCGCTACGTAGCAGGCTCTAGTCACTTTACAGATGAAGACCTCTTCCGTTTCGGCTTCTCCCACCTCCTGCACTACCCAGAAATGAGCCCTGCCAAGTCCCTAGCTGGGGCTCTTGCGCTGTTTGAAAACACAAGAGGGATAAGACAACTTCTGCGAGAGGCAATGAAAAAAAGAGAAACACAACTTTGGATAGGAACAGACCTTTTACCACACTGCAACGAAAGTCCAGAGTGCAGCGTAATCACAGCTCCCTTTTACGTTAACCATAGCCCCGTCGGCGCCATCGGCGTTTTGGGGCCTCTCCGGTTACCCTACCCAGAAATTTTCGCGATCGTCCACAGCTTTGCCGGCGCCATCAGCACCGCACTTACAAAAAGCATTTACCGATTCCAAATTAGGTTTAGACAACCCCAAGAAATAGCTTTGCAACTAGAGCATCAAGAAAGAATTTTACTAGAAGCCAAGGACAATCTGAGTTAATCTGAGAATCCACAAGGAAACAAACTATGAACGAAGAAAAAAAACCCCAAGAAATAGATCTGGGGGCAAAACCAGAAAGCCCCGAAGAGCTCACCAAACGAGAAAGAGATGAGTATAAGGACAAGTATCTTCGACTGCTTGCAGAAAACGAAAATACCAGAAAAAGGCTCGTGAAGGAAAAGCAGGAAATCACCAAATTCGCCGTGCAAAACGTGATCGTTGAGTTCCTCCACCCTTTAGACAACTTGGAAAACGCCCTTAAGTTTACAAATACAGCCAACCACGAGCTTAAAATG
Organism: uncultured bacterium; assembly: GCA_964496125.1. Lineage (GTDB taxonomy): Bacteria > Chlamydiota > Chlamydiia > Chlamydiales > CAZBXE01 > CAZBXE01. Next base: position 229,827 of record CAZBXE010000002.1, read on the forward strand.
TGGGCAAAAGGGTTTGAAATGATCCTTGGACAGTTCAAAGAAGTCCTTCATAACAACGGAGTTCATCCTTTTGACTGCGAAGGGGATAGATTTGACCCCCACTTGCACGAAGCGGTTGAAACAGAAGAAACTGATGAAGCACCCCCAGGAACCATCCTCAAGGAATACATACGTGGCTACCGCCAAGATGGTAGAACCATTCGCCCAGCCAGGGTTAAGGTAGCAGAAGCACATAAAATTCATGATAAACAAGAAGAAGGAGAAGAATATGACCAAGAAAAAGAGTAAAAAAATCATCGGCATCGACCTTGGAACAACAAACTCCTGCGTCGCTGTCATGGAAGGGGGCCAGGCAAAGGTGATTGTCAACGCCGAAGGCGCCCGCACAACCCCCTCTGTTGTTGCCTTTAAAGGAACCGAAAGAATCATCGGCATGCCGGCAAAAAGGCAAGCTGTCACAAACCCTGAAAACACCATTTCCTCCTCCAAAAGATTCATTGGGCGAAAATATGATGAGGTACAATCAGAAATCCGCACAGTGCCCTATAAAGTAAAAAGTGGCAACAATGGCGATGCCGTCTTTGATGTACAAGGCAAGCTAATCACGCCAGAAGAGATCGGCGCGCATATTTTAGCCAAAATGAAAGAGACCGCAGAGGCGTATCTCGGAGAAGAA
>CAZBXE010000002.1:230512-245010 GCA_964496125.1 uncultured bacterium
CAGGTTTGGATGTAAAGAGGATCATCCCTGAACCTACAGCTGCTGCCCTTGCCTATGGCCTGGATAAACAACACACGGATAAGAAAATCGCCGTGTTTGACTTAGGGGGCGGCACATTTGATATCTCTATCCTTGAAATCGGAGAAGGGGTTTTTGAAGTGCTCTCCACAAACGGGGACACACACCTAGGTGGTGACGACTTTGACAACCGGATTTTGAACTGGATCATTGATACCTTCAAGAAAGAGCAAGGTATTGACCTTCGCACTGATAAAATGGCATTGCAAAGACTAAGAGATGCTGCGGAAAAGGCAAAAATTGAGTTGTCTGGAACACAAACAACAGAGATCAACCAGCCCTTCATCACAATGGACCAGTCAGGCCCAAAACACCTTGCGATCACCCTTACAAGAGCAAAACTCGAAGAGCTTACCCACGAGCTGATTGAAAGAACAAAAGAGCCGTGTCTGAAGGCGCTCAAAGATGCCGGTGTGTCTAAAGATGATATCGGCGAAGTCATTCTCGTCGGCGGGATGACAAGAATGCCTGCAGTGCAACAGATTGTAAAGAGCATCTTCGGTAAAGAAGGGCATAAAGGGGTAAACCCTGACGAAGTGGTAGCAGTTGGGGCTGCCATCCAAGGGGGCGTACTCGGTGGGGAAGTAAAAGACGTTCTTCTTCTTGACGTCACACCTCTCACCCTTGGTATTGAAACTCTAGGGGGTGTCATGACTCCCCTTGTCGAGAAAAACACAACCATCCCCACACAGAAGAAGCAAATCTTCTCAACTGCAAGTGACAATCAACCCGCTGTAACGATTGTGGTACTGCAAGGGGAGCGTAAAATGGCAAAAGACAACAAAGAGATTGGGCGGTTTGACTTAACTGACATCCCCCCCTCCCCAAGGGGCCTGCCACAAATCGAGGTTGCCTTCGACATCGATGCAGACGGCATTCTCCATGTTTCAGCTAAAGACATCGCAACCGGCAAAGAGCAGAAGATCAAAATCGAAGCCTCCTCCGGTCTTGATGAAGCGGAAATCAAACGTATGATTCGAGATGCCGAAGAGCATGCCGAAGAAGATAAAAAGAGAAGGGAAGAAGTTGAAACACGAAACGAAGCAGACACCCTCTCCTTCAGAGCCCAAAAAGCGTTAAATGACTATAAAGACAAAATCCCAAGCGATGTGGCAAGCGATGTGCAAGCCAAAATCGAAGCGGTAAAAAAGGCGCTTGAAAAAGACGATCTCTCTGCTATCAAAAGCGCAAAGACAGCGCTCGAGACGAGCATGCAGCATATCGGGGAAGCTATGCAAAAAAGCGCAGGCGGCGGCTCTGCACACGCAGCCGGTCAGAGCTCCACGCCTCCTCCTAAACAAGAAGCTAAGGGGAGCAAAGACGACATTCAGGAAGCTGAAGTTGAAATCTTAAATAGCGACGAACAAGAATAAATCCTAAAGGCGGCCAGCCTCATACCGACTGGCCGCCTTTTTTATTTGCATTTTTCCAGAACATCTTCTAGCATAGGTGCATGGAATTTGCTGCAATCCTTATCTTTGTCCTTGGGTATCTCTGCATAACACTAGAGCATCCGCTGCAAGTAAACAAATCAACATCCGCTCTCTTCATGGCGGTTCTTCTTTGGACTGTTGTTTTTCTTTTTACACCAGAAGCTCATGATACGCAAACTGCCCTGCTTCAAGAATATTTTGCAGATGTCAGCGAACTGATTTTCTTTCTTCTCGGTGCCATCACGATCGTAGAGATCATCAATGCCCATGGTGGTTTTCGGATGATACAGATGGTGATCTCCACAACTTCCAAGAGAAAACTCCTCTGGATCATAGGGTTCATCACATTTTTCCTCTCCTCCATCCTCGATAACCTCACTACAACGATTGTCATGGTGACGCTTGTAAAAAAAATGATTGCCAATAGAGAGGATCGGATTCTATTTGGCAGCACGATTGTCGTTGCTGCCAATGCTGGAGGAGCCTGGACCCCGATTGGGGACGTGACGACAACGATGCTTTGGATTGGTGGTCAGATTACCACAGTCGGCATCATGAAATCCCTTTTCCTACCAAGCCTGCTCTGCTTTGTTGTTGTTCAGACGTGCTTTACCTTTAGCCTTAAGGGAGAGATCGTACGGCCTGCAGGGTATGTCGAACAAAAGGCAGAACCTCAAGCAGAACTGATTTTTATTTTAGGCGCTTTAAGCTTAATCCTTGTCCCTGTCTTTAAAGTGCTAACAGGCCTACCTCCCTACATGGGCATTCTTTTAGGCCTCAGTGCTCTCTGGATCACGACAGACCTTCTTCACAGAAATGCCCAAGATAGGGATCACCTCAGAGTTCCTACCATTATGACAAAGGTAGACCTTTCTGCCCCTCTCTTCTTTTTGGGGATCTTGCTTGCCGTTGCGGCCTTAGCTCGCCTTGGCCTGCTGGTTACATTTGCAGCATGGCTTGGAACCTATATCCCTTCTCAACAAATAGTGGCGCTCTTTATTGGCCTTGCTTCAGCAGTTATTGATAACGTTCCTCTTGTTGCTGCAAGCATGGATATGTATCCGGCAAGCCCTGAAAATTTTTGGGAGCTTCTTGCCTACTGTGCAGGCACAGGAGGTAGCATCTTAATCATTGGCTCTGCAGCAGGCGTTGCTTTCATGTCTCTTGAAAAAGTATCGTTTGGTTGGTATCTAAAAAAAGCTTCTCTGCCCGCACTCCTCGGCTACCTTGCCGGTTTTCTGCTCTTCTACCTTACCTCCTCCCTTTAATTGTGTCGGTTTTTTGCATTCACTCTACAGCGCCAGCCTTCGTCCTGCTGCAAATATACCTTAATGCAAACGGGGCAAAAAGGGTTGTCAAAGTGATTACCAAGACAATAGATGCATAGAGATCATCCTTAAATACTCCTGCTGTTAGGCCAACATTAGCAAAAATCAAGCCCACTTCTCCTCTTGGTATCATCGCCGTTCCTATAATCAGCTTTGTAGATAGCCGTTCTTTACGCAGCAAAAATCCAGACGCCAATTTCCCAAGGATGGCTGTGATAAAGAGAAGAGCCGTGATCATCCAAATAGAAGATAATCCTTGCTCAAGAGACCTCAAATTGATCGACAAACCAATAGCCACAAAGAAAATAGGTGTAAACAAATGGACAATCGGCCGCATCTGCTCTTCCACCTTATGGCTGAAAGCTGAACTCTCATGAAGAAAAACTGCAAATGGGAAAAAGAATTGTCGAGACAGGGCAAGACCTGCAGCAAATCCACCAAGCAACTCGGGCGCACCTAACTTATGCGCAATCCATGCAAATAATAAAATTAAGGAAACGATAGTAGTCGGCAACAACCCAGGAATCTCACTTTTTTCATCCCATTTTTTAATCGTTAAAGATACCCATTTCGCAGCAACAGGTGAAACCACAAAGAACATAATGATGAATAAAAGCACTTTCCCGGCATTCCAAAGGTCTACTGTCCTACTTTGTGAAAATTCATAAAGCATGGCAAGCAAGATGATACCTATAATATCATCTAAAACAGCCGCTCCTATAATGATTTGTGCTTCGTGGCTATTTTGCTTTTTTAAATCGCGCAGCACGCGTAAGGTAATCCCAATACTTGTAGCCGTGAGCGTACTTCCAATAAATAAGCTGGCCAACAAGTCAAAGGCAAACAAAAAATAACTAATAGAAAAACCCAAGATAAATGGTAAGAATACTCCTCCTATTGCTACAGCAAAGGCCTTGCCGCCTGAAGAGGTCAGCCTTCCTATGTCGGTTTCTATCCCCACCTCAAAAAGTAGTAGAATAATCCCTATTTGAGCTAGGAGATGAATTGGAGGCGAGATCTCCACAAGACCCAAAACGCTCGGACCAATCAAAATCCCCGCCACAAGCTCTCCTATAACAGAGGGAGCTTTAAAATAGGCAGCAATTTCTCCGACAATCCGTGCAGATAAAAGTATGAATACTAATTGTATCAGAAATATATGCGCTTCCATATCTTCCTTTATAATTCACATTAACAGCACAACATAAGCTATTAATACAAGAATTTTAACAGGGCAGAGGCTTTCAAGGAAAATTAGATAAAGATGGACCCCTTTTTTCTTTAGTCAGATGTTGTGCAGTTTACCCGTACCCTGAAGGCAGAGATTGCATGACACGCAGAGCTTTAAATCGTTAATTTTAAATAATTTGCACTTCTTACCCAGTTTGCCGCCTGGGCTCGTACTTCCTCCACCAAAAAAACTTGTAGCGCTCTTTACAAGAGATTGCATTTATATATTAAAACAATAAAATAAGTAAACTTATAATCAAAACAGTAAAACAGGATGTTTGCAAATGAAAGTGTAGTCCTAGTAGGGCAAAATACTAATCCACGAACACACCTAAGGCTCTTGCAAGCCCAGACATTAGAACACCTAGCCTTGATTACCTTTGACATAGACCTTCTCATTATACACAAAGCATTTCTTGTTAATCAAAATCTGCATTCCATTACTTCGGAAGGGCACACCTCTTTTGATCTTACGCAAATAGATTAATTCCTATTGTAGCGTCCTTTAATTGATCTTAACCACGGCCTGGTATAAATAACCCCTCTATAAACAAGGAGGCAAGTTATGACAGTGAGAAAAGCAGAAAGCCAAACACAAGAGCTACACCCCCTAACGGAAGTCAAAAAGCAGACGCGCTCTTTTCTCTCTCAAATTACGATAACAACGGCCTGCTATGCTGCCTACCTGTTTGGATCAGAGGCAGGGAGAGGGTATGCGTATGTACATGGACCCAACTTCCTTTGGGATCAGATAATTAAATTTTATGGTTGTCAAACATTGAAAGGGTTCACTTGGTCTCATATCAGTGCCCACATTCTCTGCCAGGCTCAAGGTTATACGCTAGCTGGATCTCTTACCCCGTATATCGTAGCTGGGGGAGGAGCTGTAGGCGGTCTTGTATCTTACTGGACCTCCTACCTTATAATCACTGGAGCAAAAAAAACGATCGAGTGTATTGGGTCTATTTTGAGCCCAAAAAAAGACGATCATACAAAAATAGCTTGGGAAGAAGCAGAAGAGATAGATGATACTCCCACAATTGAAGTCAACAATCCATGGGAGCAATACAATGAAAGTTGCTAATCCAACCCTAAAACTCATCCAAAATAAGCTTCCCAAGGCAGAAAGATCACGACTTACCTATATAGGGAAAGTGATACCCTGGGTTTTCGGCGCTATAGGGGCCCTGGGAGCAAGTTCTCAAGCCGGTGTTGTGGCTTTTTGGGTAAACCGCTTCTGGGCAGGAGATAGTGTTTTTGGGACGATCCTTAACTATGCATCTATTGGTGTTGTAAGCCCCTGGCTTTTAACGTACGCACCCTTTCTTGGCTTTACGGCAGGCGCCGCCGCCGGAAAAGCCGTAGTTGCTTTTACCCTCTTTTTAGCTAAAAAACGAAACTAGAAGTTCCAGCCAAGGTTAGCCTTGAACTGGTAGGCGTACTTGAACCTTAAATCTACCGTGCCAAAAGACTTAGCAAGCGCGAAGGTGTTGTCGTCTGCGGAAATATAATCATACTTCATATCGCGGAAGAAGACATAGAGAAACGCAAGATCAAACTCAACACGATCAGTTAGATTGTAGGTGAGTCCTGTTGTCACGTTATGGCGAGAAACGTAAGGGGTGGCCAAGTTACCAATGTTATTCCACTTTCTAAACACATGGCAATTGTAGGCATAACCGGCTCGAACAAGCAAGTCGCAAGTAGCTACGTACTCAAGACCCATCTTGTACACTTGAAGATCTTTCCACCCAAACCCAGGACCTCTACTCAAACCATAGTAAGGAGGAGGAATAACAGGTTCAACGGGGGGGGCTGGCTTATTGCCTAACGCTCTTATTTGGTTGTAAAGAATATCTGTATAATCAAAGGCAGCGGTAAGACAATCAAAAATCCTCCATTTTCCCCCAAAGCTGTAGAATGAGGGAAGATCGTAATGTCCTCTATCTGCCAGATAACCATCATATTTGTGGTGGTGTTCCATATATACCTTTGTCGCATAGGTTGCTGCAAAAGCAAGACAAGGAAGGATGTCCACAAGTGCACCTACCCGAAAGCCTACACCTTGCGTTGTATCAAAACCATTATTGGATATATGGTTCGGCGCTACTGATAGGTCGGTTAGAAAATCCCTATATCCATCAATCTTGATCCTTTGTGCTGCATAGACAAAGGAGAACCCGACGCCCAAGTAATTCGTAAGGCTTGCAGCGATTGTTGGCACTACAAAGAGGGTTTGCTCCTCATGTCGTAGTGGCAACGAGTCAGGCTGGAGCCCAACACTGTATTGGACATTATCGCCCATACCATAGACGGCAAGACCTATAGCGCCAGCATCCGAAACCCGCTGTGAAATTGCAAAGCTACCACTCACAGACCATCGGTTACTATTGGACCCATGATTTGGCAAGAGACCCGTAGAGGTGTTTGCCCCCGTAAAATTAAAGCCTTGGGATTTATAGCCAGAGTCTGCGGAAATGTCTACTCTATCACAAAGGTCAACAATCCCTGCGGGATTCGAGGCAATGATAAACGCATCTTGGGGGTACGCTGTGTTCGCTCCGCCCATCCCCATAGCTTTTGTCGAGTAAGAGTTAGGAAAATAACCAGAGGTCGGCATAGGTACCGGACTAACACTGGCAAAAAGCAGGGGCTGCGCACTCATAATGCACCCAGTTGTCAACCCAAACACAATTTTACTAAAGCTTTTCACCCTAGCCTCCTGATCAACGATTTGATTAAAAGCCTTTTTTAGCGCTTCTCATATTTATATTGCAAGAGGTTAAATCACTTTCACTTTCATTTCACTTCTGCTAAAGAAAAAACATGGGTGAACACAAAGTAGGAATTGTAGGTGGAGGGATCAGCGGTCTTGCTCTTGCTTACGAGCTACAAAAAAGAGGGACACCTTCCGTCATCTTTGAAAAGGAAAAAAGCGTCGGAGGAAGAGTACAGACCCGCAAAAAGGATGGCCTTGCCTTCGATACAGGTGCCAGTTTTTTTCTTCCCTCCTATAAAAAAACGTTTGCGCTTTGTGAAGAACTCGGTCTTTCTATCGCACCCATCCAACCCGGTGACAAAGACTATCTCAAAGAGGGAGCTGTTTATCCCATCGAAACAAAAACGTTTTCAATCTTAACTGGCATGCGTTTTCTTTCCTGGAGAAGCAAAGGGAATCTAGTCAGGCTCATGGCCTCAGGCATGCAATCAGATCAGCAAACAGATCTCTATGACCTTGCACAGAACTCCGAAACCTTCGAAGAAAATGGTTTTGAATTTATTATTACCCGTTATGGCCAAGAAGTGGCTGAATTTGTGGATACGGTCACAAGAGGTTACCACTTTTACGGGATTCGGGATTTAACACCCGCTGCCATTTTGGCCATGATTAGCCTCCTCCACGAGCACAAAGACTCTCCCAACTTTTGCCTGCCTGACGGAATCGGCTCCCTTACTACAGCTCTTGCCAAAATACTCCCCCTACGGATTGCCGAAGGAGTGGAAAAGGTTTACAGTAAAGAGGGAAAGAAATGGATTGAGACCGCAAATGGAAAGTATGCTTTCGATACTATCGTATTTTGCATTCCTGCACCTGAAATCAAAAAGATCTATCATAGCCCCTCAAACCAACAAAAAAAAGTACTAGAAACTGCAAGCTATTCCCTGACCATTATGCTAAGCTTCTTGATTGAAGAAAAATTTCTGAAAGGGCATGTAGCAGAGCTAATCCCTTTTCGAGAAGGACAAAAAATTTGCATCGTAGGGAATGAGGGAATTAAAGGAGGAGCTTATGCGGAAGACGGAAGAACACTTCTCTCTGTGGCTCTTCAGGAAGAATACGCAGGCAAAGTCTTCGATCTTCCGAGAGAATTACTTTTTAAGGAGGTCAAAAATGAAATCCTTCGTACGTGCCCATTTCTTAAAGGAGCTATCTCTGCCTTAACTAACTATGACCTGGAGAAGATCCCCTATGCTATGCCGAAATTCACTCCAAGAGCACAAAAAGAGGTGCGTTGCTTTTTAGAAAATGGACAAGGAGAGAACGGGGTCTTTTTTTGCTGTGACTTTCTTTTTTCACCCTGGATTGAGGGGTGTCTGCGTCAAGCGTGCCGAGTAGCTCGCCAAGTGCTTCCAGAACATCGTTAAAAATAACACAACCTTGTGATCTACAGAATCAAACAGCCGTCTTTAAATAGGGCACGTTACCCAATATGAAAAAACTGTTTGAGAAGGCGAGCTAAGTCGTTAAACGTGAGATAGACAAAAAAGACCACAAGCAAAATAGCAAAGGGAACGATCAGCCTTTCCATTGTTTTAACCTTGACTTGCTTGCCAGTTACCATTTCATAGAGGGCCATGCAGATATTTCCGCCATCTAGTACAGGAACAGGGAGCAAGTTCAAAACACCCAGGTTCACGCTAATCCATGCCATCCAATAAAGCGCCTCTTTAATGCTGACCATCCAGCTCGTCTGCATCACTTGCACAATGCCCACAGGTCCACTCACCCACTTTGGATTGAGAGCGCCTGTAACTAAAGCTGTAAGAACATTCATTATATCAGCTAGAACAAACCAAAACTGAGTAACGGGGTCTGGATTATAGGTCACCTTACGATCTTGCACACCCAAAAGCCCAAGTTCCATTTGGCTTTCTTGTGCTACAACAAGAGCCTTTGCTCGCGCCCTTTCCTCTGGATTTTCGATCTTTTCAACTACTTTCTTCTGCTCTTCCAACCTCTCAAGAGTGGGAGCCAGCAGCTCGGTGGAGGCTAGCAGTTCTTTATGCGTCTTTGGCGTAACAGGCTTTAACAGGTGCAAATTGCCTAGATGGGCTAGGGGCTGTCCGGTGCCAATACTTGCCACAATCTTGTCGAGTTCCTTCTGTTCCATCATCTTGTCAAACTCATCATCTGCAAGATCGCTTGAAACTTTGCCTTGGGTTACACGTGATCGATCTACAATAACATTCACCTTGTGATTTTGAAGCTGGTAGAAAAGCTGGTAGGCATACTTTACAGGAAACCCATCAACAGCCAGAATGACATCTCCTACTTCAAGCGGGAACTCAACCTCCGAAAAAGAAGGTTCTTTAAAAACGTTCATGGCAATTTCACTGTCAATAAAGGGCAGCACCTTCTCCACTGTGCAGTCTGGTGAGATCTCGTAGGGGATGGCCATAATATCGGCTTCTACAGATTTTGTAAGACCTGCCTCAAATTGCCAGTCTGCAATCTCTTCTTTATAAATTTTGGAAAGCTTCAATTCTCCCACGGGCACGCGAGGAACACGCCTATGAATGATCTTCCCGTCTCGTTGCAAAGTTAAAAAAGCTTTGCGCTCGTTGAGAATTGCTTTTAACTGAAAGAGCCCATAAACCTTTTGCCCATCTACCCAAACAAGAGCATCCCCAGGCTCCAGCCCACTCCCATACATCGGCGAGCTTTTGGGCAGGGAGATTCCTGTCATGAGAGGTGTGTAAATGACATAATTTGCAGGTGCCAATATACCAGCTGTAACCATCCCCTTTTCAAGGTGGTAGGGGTGAGGATAAACATCCACAGTATAAGCAAAGGGAACTTTTTGTCCCGCCTGATTGCTGATTCCATTTACTACAATTTGTGGGCCTTCTGTAAGTGGGGCAAATAGGTGGTCCTTTGAACCTTTGTAACTCTCTTTCCCATAGCCTTTGATAGCGTCCCCCGGCCGAATACCGTCTAGATAGAGCTCAGAGTTCGGGTCTACCCAACCAATCCTTGTTGTAAACTCAGAAAAGTTTTTCTCCCTGCCTCCTAAAAGCCAAATACAGCAAAACATCAAAAAGGCAAATACGATATTCACGAAGGGTCCCATAAAAAGAACTTTAATCCTATCTAAAGGGGTTTTTCCAAAGAAACCATCCTTCACAAGATAGGGATCTCCCTCCTCTTTATCCATGCCCGCAATTCTAACATAGCCCCCAAACGGGATCCAACAGAGTTGCCAGGTACAACCATCTCGTTCCCACTTGTAGATGGGGGAGCCAAACCCAATACTAAATATCTCTACACGCATACCAACACGGCGTGCCATAAGGTAATGACCAAGCTCATGGATAAAAACCAAAAAACCAAGTCCAAATACTGCAAGGAATAAAGATAGAATGCTCATGATCATAAAAGGAAGAGGTTAACATGGATAGGGGTGGGCTTGCAAGTACTAAATGTATTGCGTCAGCTTCATTTCCCATAGCAAGTCCCGCAAACCGTCTGATAAACACAAAAAAACTTCTGATGCATTTTTATTGCGATTTCTTTACAATTATCTTCAAAAAATCGGAAATAAATTGGAAATATCAAAAAAAAGAACAAAATCAAAACAAAATTCACTTGGTAAGCTAGTAAAAGTTATAGGGTTTGGTGCTCTTCTTCTCCTCAGTTACCCTCTTGGTGCGCTGGCAAACCCAATCCCTTGGTCTCCTTGTCATGGACCTATAAGTAGAGATACTGGTCAGATTACAAGGGATATAGATGCAGTCCTACTAAGCTACGCACCCGCTTGGCAAGGCTACAGCCCAGATCTCCTTCGCCAAGAGGCAGAAAACATCTTCTTCCAAGCAAGCGTGAGGGCAAACCGTCTAAACGACATTATATCTTATCGGACAGAAGAGTTAACAACAGCCGAAAGGGAACCAGAAAAAAAAAAGCTTAGCTTTGTCACCGAAATGAAGACCCTTAGCGAAAGACTAAGAGCACTTTTCGATGAAATGAAGCTTTTAGCCCCCCTTATCTATGTACCCAAATAAACTAACCTTAAAAAATGCGATGACCAAGTTAAATCAAAAAGGAGACCAGAATGAAAACAGATAGACTGACTGGGAATTTCTTACATGTTAATCCCGTTTCTGGAGCCTCAAGTTCTTTAAGCACTAAGAGCCCCCCCTCCCGGGAGAAAGACGGAAGAGATTTTTCCTCTGCAACTTCTTCCTATCGATATAATTGATCCGATTACCAAATATTTAAAAATTGGTGATCTCTTAGAATTGTCGTCTGCATCAAGAACTTTCCAGAATATAATCTTCCACCAGTTACCGATTTGGACAAGGAGAACAAACTTCTCATTTCAGAATCGAACTGAACTTCATCGTTTTTTAGATCTCTTGTATCGTGTCGGAAAAAGCGTTAATCCAAGATTCTCTTTTCATAAACTCTACCATTTAAATGATTTTGATATTTCTCTCTGTGACATTCCCTCCTTTCAACACCTACTTCCGATAAGAGTTACAGATTTATTACGCAACAGCCCAAAAGAAGCTTGGGAATGCTTTCTGCAGCAGGCAATCGGCAAAGGCGACGAAGACAAACAAAAAAACACTATAGAATGGTTGAAGAAAGTAGACTCCGAAACACCGATAAGAACATCTCTAAAACACACAATTTATTTAATGGCGCCTGTATCTGCGCCAAGTGATTTGTTGAGCCAAGAGAACTGTACTTCGCTCAAATGCATAGAATTGTTCGTTGATACACTTCTCTCCAATCGCTCCAATACAGGGGAGCTTCTAAGCCGTGTTGCAACACTACAGTCGCTTACGCATCTGAGAATACGTAAAACTGATGCCGCACTCCTTCCCCAAGAAATTGGCAACCTTTCCTCCCTCGTACACCTTGACCTAGACAACAATCAACAAAGTGTGCACTTCTCTGCATTTCTTCTTACTGCTTTGCGAATTGCTAGGCAGTGGGAAGGCACGATTATGCAGGCCACGCCCTAGCCGCGAAGTTATTGGATTAACCTCCACACTACCTCGATATTCTACCGAACATGATTAGTATACACAAATAACCTCAAAGCCTGGTTTCTGCTCGCGTCCTTGACTCTATTAATGTTTGTCCGCTCAAGAGTCTGGTCTTATGGTGCTCTATTAACTGCTGCAGGATTTGCCGCCTCCATCAGTTCACTGATCGCAAACCAACAACTGGCGCAATTTCCAAACACAACTCCAGAGATACCGCAACAAAATGAGATCCTGACAAGGATTTTGGCTGTGATGTCGTTTCAAGATGATTCCCTTACCGCAAAAGAATTGTTAGATTCAAGGAAGGGGTGCTAACTCTAATTGGCGTTCCTAAGGAAGAACAAAGGGATAGATTTATGTTTTGGCCCGACATCTCTCCTCAAAGACTCAATTTGATGTGATATTTCAGCTGCGCTAGTGCAGCATCACTAAAAAAATCACACCTAACAAACAGAGTTGCCAGGTACAACCATCTCGTTCCCTCTTGTAGATGGGGGAGCCAAACCCAATACTAAACACCTCTACACGAATACCAACACGGCGTGCCATAAGGTAATGACCAAGCTCATAGATAAAAACCAAAAAACCAAGTCCAAATACTACAAGGGATAAAGACAGAATGCTCATGATCATAAAAGAAAGCGGCTAACATGGAAAGGGGTGGGCTTGCAAGTACTAAATGTATTGAGTGATGTCCAGTTTGCTATAGCAAGCCCAGAAACTGTCTGATAAACACAAAAAAACTTCTATTGCATTTTTGTTGCAATTTGTTTATAATTGTTTTTACAAAACAAAAAAAACAAGGAAATAAAATGAAAATATCAAAAACAGAACAAAATCACAACAATATCTCACTTGGTAAACTTGTAAAAGTTATAGGGGTTGGCGCTCTTCTCCTCCTCAGCGGCCCTCTCGGTGCGCTGGCAAACCCAATCCCCCGGTCTCCTTGTCATGGACCTCTAAGTAGAGATACTCTTCAGATTGCAAGGGATGTAGATGCAGCCGTACGAAGCTATGTTCCCGCTTGGCAAGGCTACAGCCCAGATCTCCCCCGCCAAGAAGCAGAAAACCGCTTCTTCCAAGGAAGCGTGAAGGCAAACCGTCTAAACGACATTATATCTTATCGGACAGTAGAGTTAACAGCGGCCGAAAGGGAACCAGAAGAAAAAAAGCTTTGCTTTGTCACCGAAATAAAAACCCTTAGCGAAAGACTAAGAGCACTTTTCGATGAAATGAAGCTTTTAGTTCCCCTTATGTATATGCCCCAATAAACCAACCTTCAAAAAGTGAGATAACCATTTTAAATCAAAACGGAGACCAGAATGAAAACTAGTACACTGACTCGAAATTTCTTACATTTTAACCCCATTTCTGGAGCCTCAAGTTCTTTAAGCACTAAAAGCTCCCCCCCCCACGAGAGAAGGGCGGAAGAGATTTCTCCTCTGGAAAGTCTTCCTCTCAAAATAATTGATCTGATTGCCAAATATTTAAAAATTTGTGATCTCTTTGAATTGTCATCTGCATCAAGAACGTTCCAGAATATAATCTTCCACGATTTACAGATTTGGAAAAGTAGAACAAACATCTCATTTCAGAATCGAACTGAACTCCATGGTTTTTTAGATCTCTTGTATCGTGTCGGAAAAAGCGCTAATCGAAGCTTTTGTTTTCAGAACCTCTACCACTTAAATGATTTTGATATTTCTCTCTGCAACATCCCCACCTTTCAACACCTACTTCCGATAAGAGTTACAGACTTATTACGCAACAGCTCAAAAGAAGATTGGAAATGCTTTCTGCAGCAGGCAAACGACGAAAGAACCGAAGACACACGAAAAAATATTATAGCAAACTTACCCGAAGGAAGCTCTGAGACATCGATTAGAGAGGGTCTAAAAGACGCAATTTATTTAAGAATGGATGTATCTTTGTCAATTGATTTGTTGAGACAAGAGAACTGCACTGAGCTCAAATGCTTAGATTTGTTCCATAATACATCTCGCTTTTTCCTCGCGGGAACGGAACTTCTAAACCGTATTGCAACACTACAGTCGCTTGAGCATCTGAGAATACGTAAAACCGATGCCACACTCCTTCCTCCGGAAATTGGCTCTCTTTCCTCTCTTGTAACCCTTGACCTAGAGGCAGTTTGCCTCAAAACGCTTCCACCAGAAATAGGCAACCTTTACTCCCTCGAAAACCTTAACTTAAGAAGAAACAAGCTCATAGTCCTTCCACCCGAAATTGGCAACCTTTCCTCCCTCGTAAACCTGAACCTACGATCAAATGGTCTAACCGGCCTTCCACCCGAAATTGGCAACCTTTACTCCCTCGTAACCCTTAACTTAGAGCTAAATCGACTAACCGTCCTCCCAACAGAAATTGGCAAACTTTCCTCCCTCGCAACCCTTGAACTATCGGACAATAATCTCACAGCTCTTCCACCCGAAATGGGCAACCTTTCCTCCCTCGCAACCCTTGAACTATCGGACAATAATCTCACATTCCTTCCCCGAGAAATAGGCAACCTTTCCTCCCTCGTAAACCTTAACTTAGGGCTAAATCGACTAACCGTCCTCCCAACAGAAATTGGCAAACTTTCCTCCCTCGTAAACCTGAACCTACGATCAAATGGTCTAACCGGCCTTCCACC
>CAZBXE010000002.1:245110-248109 GCA_964496125.1 uncultured bacterium
GGGCTAAATCGACTAACCGTCCTCCCAACAGAAATTGGCAAACTTTCCTCCCTCGAAAACCTTTACCTAGCGAGAAATTATCTCACAGCCCTTCCACAGGAAATGGGCAACCTTTACTCTCTCGAATACCTTAACCTAATAGAAAATCGTCTCTCAGCCCTTCCACTGGAAATGGTCAACCTTTACTCCCTCAAAAACCTTTACCTAGACAACAATCAACAAACTCATGGAATGCTAGGTGTGCGCTTCTATGCATTTCTTCTTACTGCTTTGCGAATTGCTAGGCAGTGGGAAGGCATAATTATGCACGCCATGCCCTAAAGGAGACCAAAATGAAAACTGATAGACTGAGTGGAAATTTCTTACATTTTAACCCCATTTTTGGAGCCTCAAGTTCTTTAAGCACTAAAAGCTCTCCCCCCCACGAGAGAAAGACGGAAGAGATTTTTCCTCTACAACTTCTTCCTATCGAAATAATTGATCCGATTACCAAATATTTAAAAATTTGTGATCTCTTTGAATTGTCGTCTGCATCAAGAACGTTCCAGAATATAATCTTCCACGATTTACAGATCTGGAAAAGTAGAACAAACCTCTCATTTCAGAATCGAACTGAACTTCATGGTTTTTTAGATCTCTTGTATCGTGTCGGAAAAAGCTCTAATCGAAGCTTCTCTTTTCATAACCTCTACCACTTAAATGATTTTGATATTTCTCTCTGTAACATTCCCACCTTTCAAAGCCTACTTCCGATAAGAGTTACAGACTTATTACGCAACAGCCCAAAAGAAGCTTGGGACTGTTTTCTCGAGCAGGCAAACGGCAAAAGAGCCGAAGACACACGAAAAAATATTATAGTAGAGTTACACGAAGAAGGCTCTGAGAGATCGATTAGCGCGGGTCTAAAAGACGCAATTTATTTAAGAATGGATGTATCTTTGTCAATTGATTTGTTGAGACAAGAGAACTGCACTGAGCTCAAATGCTTAGATTTGTTCCATAATACATCTCGCTTTTTCCTCACGGGAACGGAACTTCTAAACCGTATTGCAACACTACAGTCGCTTGAGCATCTAAGAATACGTAAAACTAATGCCACACGCCTTCCCCGGGAAATTGGCAACCTTTCCTCCCTCGTAACCCTTGACCTAGGAAGAAATTGTCTCTTAGTCCTTTCCACGGAAATTGGCAGTCTTTCCTCTCTCGCAACCCTTAACCTAGAGAAAAATCTCCTCACAGACCTTCCCCGAGAAATTGGCAAACTTTCCTCCCTCGTAACACTTGACCTATCGGGAAATGTGCTCACAACCCTTCCAACGGAAATTGGCAACCTTTACTCCCTCGTAACCCTTGACCTAACAGCAAATAATCTCACAGTTCTTCCACCAGAAATTGGCAACCTTCCCTCCCTCGGAACCCTTAACCTAGCGGCAAATAATCTCACAGCACTTCCTCCCGAAATAGGTAAACTTTCCTCCCTTGTAACACTTAACCTAGCGGCAAATAATCTCACAGTACTTCCTCCCGAAATAGGTAAACTTTCCTCCCTCAGAAAGCTTAACCTAGTGAGAAACCAACTAAGTGTCCTTCCCAGAGAAATTGGCAACCTTTTATTCCTCGAAACCCTTACTCTAGACCGTATACAACTAACGTATTCCATACTAAGTCTCCACTTCTGTGCATTTATCTCTCTTACTGCATTGCGAATTGCTAAGCAGTTCGAAGGAACGATTATGCAGGCCATGCCCTAGCCGCGAAGTTGTTGGATTAACCTCAACACTCCCTCGATATTCTACCGAACAGAGTCTTCCTACCACCCCCACTGAAAAAAATGACTTTATCAATCAATTTTACACAGTTTTTAGCTCTAAGACTGATAAACTCCCCCATCTCAAACTTGACGAGCTTAAAAAAGCGGCCATAGGAGAGAATATGAATCAGTTCAGAGCTCGTCTTAAGCACGCAAAAACACATGCAGAATGCCAGGAGATTTTGCTTGAACTATGAGACGACAGAACAAAAGCTCTAGGTGAATTAAGAACTCAATTTAAGGGCATGGGGTTAACCGAAGCAGATGTTGCTGATTTGCTGCAGGAGCTTACCCCAACAGAAGACGGGGGTCTTACATCTAAATCAAACACAGTCATAAGCCCCGGAGATCATAAAAAGCTCAAACAAGAAATGACAGACTTGGTTAATGAAGAAGAACAGCTGCAACTCATCTCAACGCGTCTTGGGGTATTTACAGGGGATACAGCAACAAGGGCTGGGGTAGTTAAGCTTGCAGAAGAGAATATTCGACTAAAACAAGAGGAAGCGGAGAAACGCGCGCGCATTATAGCCTCATCCAATGGCCTCAACCGATTCTAGTTGCGACTCCAAGGACTTCGTTGGGTACCATGAAAGCCACTTCTGTTCCGCAATCGGCGTAGTGGATAATGTGATACAGGCCAACTTAAAAAGTTAGGGAATCACAGAGGATCAATCAAAGGCTATTCAAAAGCTCACTGAAGGGCAGAATACAAAAGTGGGACAAGGAGGCTGCTACTGCATTCCTAAGAAAAGACAAAAAAAAAGCCCCTAAGCTTATGCTTAGGGGCGAAAGAAACCTGGCGGCGTCCTACTCTTCCACACTCTTGCGTGCAGTACCATCGGCGATGGAGGGCTTGACTTCTGAGTTCGAGATGGGATCAGGTATTTCCCCTCCTCCATAGCCACCAGAAAAAGGTTTTATTTAAGTAGCAATCTTGCTTACTTTTACAAAAAGAAGCGCTTGAAGAATCCACATTGGTTTGGATAATAAAAACTTTGGCCGTTTTGTCTTATGAAAAAAAAAAGGTCAAGCCAATGGACCTATTAGTATTGGTTAGCTAAACATATCACTATGCGTACACATCCAACCTATCAACCCAGTAGTCTTCTGGGGGTCTCATAGGGATACTTAATCTTGAGGGAGGCTTGGCGTTTATATGCTTTCAACGCTTATCCGTTCCGAACAT
>CAZBXE010000003.1:0-56280 GCA_964496125.1 uncultured bacterium
GAGAGCTTCCTGAAGAAAAATTTCCTTACGGTTATAAAGTAAATTGTTTTTTATAGAAACACAAAACCGCACGCCTTACGTGAATTGCACGCTATTTTAAGGCAGGCCGAAGGAAGTCAAGACAAAAGAGATCACAAGATGCTAATTTTCATATAGTTATGCATGATTGACTTCGCTGAAAAACAGCAGGTTTATAGAATTGCAAATGAGCAAGCCTTATGTGAATTGCAAAGAGCGAAAATTTGTTTTCCTGGCAAAAGGGGAATGTGGTAAGTCAAAGGTATGGAAGAGGAACAAAAGCGCCTTGCCGAAGAACTCCTAGGAGAAAGCAAAAAAGAGAGCGTTGCCAAGCTTTTCTTTTTTGGCAAGCTCGACACCCCCCGCCTATTCCCCTACCCCCAACTCTTGCCAGAGGAAGAGGTGGAAGTCGAGCCGCTCCTCCATAAAATCCAAGACTTTGCAGAAGGCGAAATCGACCCTATCGCAATCGACCGCGAGGCAAACATCCCAGACAAAGTCATCCAAGGTCTTGGTAAGCTGGGCATGTTAGGATTCACTCTACCTAAAGAATATGGAGGTCTCGGACAGTCCCAAAAAGCCTATGCCCTTGCCATGCAAATCATCGGAGCCAGGTGCGCCTCCACCGCCGTCTTTATCAACGCCCATCACAGCATCGGAGTGAGAGCTCTGCAGCTTTTCGGCACCGAAGAGCAACAAAAGAAATGGCTTCCTGCTCTCGCTCGTGGAGAAAAACTTGCCGCGTTCTCGCTTACAGAGCCAAACGCCGGCTCCGATGCCGCGGGGGTAGAAACTAAAGCCGAATACCTACCCGACCAAAAAAGCTACAAAATTACCGGCAAGAAGCAGTGGACTACAAATGGAAGCATCGCAGACGTCCTCACCGTCATGGCAAAAACAGAAGATGGAAAAGTCACAGCATTTCTTGTCACTCCAGACATGCCAGGTTTTAAGGTTACAGCAAAAGCCCTTGAGAAAGTAAGTATCCGCGGCACGAAGACAGCAAACCTCTCTCTTGATGGAGTCGTTGTTCCCGAGGCAAATATTTTGGGTCCAAAAGGAGGCGGGCTGAAAGTGTGTCTGACCGTTCTCGATTTCGGAAGAGTGACTTTTGGCGCCACCTGCACAGGAATTGCAAAAGATGTCGTTTCAAGAGCCATCCGGCACGCAAAGACAAGGCACCAGTTCAAACGCCCCCTTGCCTCCTTTTCGCTTGTAAAGAAAAAAATCGCTGAAATCTCAGCTCTTGCGTATGCGATGGAGGCTGTTACCATGCATGCCGCTTCTCTTCTAGATCGAAAAGAGTCCGATTTTATGCTCGAGACAGCGATTGTAAAGGTTTTTTGCAGCGAATCGCTTTGGAAAATCATCTACGAAACAATGCAGATCTTCGGTGGGCGTTCCTTTTTTACGGATCTTCCTCTCGAAAGATTTATGCGTGATGCCCGCCTCAACATGATTGGAGAAGGCTCCAACGAAGTTTTACGCGCCTTTATTGGTGCCGTTGGCCTGCGCGAAGTGGGCCTTTCCCTAAAAGCTGAGCCCATCAAGCAAATGATCTCTCTTCTTTCCTGTCCTAAAACACCTGTGGACTCTCCTCTTGGAAAGAGGTTTGTTCGTCTTGTGAAGCACTTTGGGAGAGCTGCAGTATCGCTTCTTATCCGCTTTCGAGAGGATGTTGTAGAAAAGCAACTTCTTTTAAACCGCATGGCGGAGACAGCGATTGCCCTCTATACAGTCTCTACAGTCCTTTCTAAAATGCAGCTTCCCGGGACAAAAGATCTTGAAAAACAAATAGGACAAGCTTACTGCCACAAGGCTTTAACGCGAGCTGAGCGAGCCCTTTCTGCCCTACACAAAAACCAAGACGACCTCTTTGAAGGTCTCTCGGATGAAATTGTAGCACAGTTCAAGCTATGAACGGAGCGCCTCTAAGAAATCTCACACGAGCCCTACTCGCAGAAGAGGCCACCTTAAGACAAGGAGGAGACCCTTCCCGCCAAAAAAAACTCGGCAGACTGACTGTCCGGCAGCGTTTAGAGGTGCTCCTCGATAAGAAAAGCCTCTTTTTTGAGCTTGGCCTATGGGCAGGCTACAAAATGTATGAGGAGTTTGGCGCGTTGCCAGCTGCCGGGCTCATCACAGGCGTGGGCCTTGTTTCAGGAAGGTGGTGCATGATCATTGCAAATGACGCCAGTGTAAAGGCCGGTGCGATGTTTCCCCAGTCTGTAAAAAAGTTTCTTCGCGCGCAAACCATCGCCTATAACTGCCGCCTTCCTCTTCTCTATCTTGTCGACTCCTCGGGAGTATTTCTTCCCTTGCAGGATGAAATTTTTCCAGACCAGGATGACTTTGGACGCATATTCCGCAACAACTCGGTCCTAAGCGCTCTTGGCATCCCTCAGTTTGCTGCCATTATGGGAAGTTGTATCGCAGGGGGAGGATACTTGCCCGTCCTGTGCGATAAGCTTCTCATGACAGAAGGAAGCGGCCTCTACATCGCGGGGCCAGCGCTTGTGAAAGCAGCGATTGGGCAAGAAACAAATGCAGAAGAGCTCGGCGGTGCAAAAATGCACGCTGAGATGAGTGGCACAGTCGATTTTTATGAAAAAGATGATGAATCGTGCTTAAAGCAGCTACGTCGACTTGTCGATCTGCTTGAAAAGGAAACCGTAAAAACATCCTTCAAAACAACGGATGAAGGGGATGCAGTGTACAACCTTGTAGAAGGGGAATACGATGTGCACGAACTTCTCAAGCTTTTAGTCGATCCAGACACAATCGAGGAGTATAAGGCAAGCTACGGAAGGACAATTGTGTGCGCCTATGCCAAACTGGGTGGGCATCCTGTCGGCCTTGTAGCAAGCCAAAGAAAGAGAAGCTTTACAGGGCGCGGAGAGATCGAAATTGGCACTGTTCTCTACGGCAAAAGCGCTGATAAGGCAGCACGTTTTGTAATGGACTGCAATCAGACCCATCTCCCCTTGATTTTTCTGCAAGATGTAGCGGGCTTCATGGTAGGAAAAGAGGCTGAACAATCAGGCATCATCAAAAGCGGGGCTAAGCTTGTCAACGCAGTCAGCAATTCCACCGTGCCGAAGATTACACTCATTATTGGCAACTCCTTTGGAGCTGGGCATTATGCGCTCTGTGGGAAGGCTTATGACCCCGACTTTCTTCTTGCTTGGCCAAATGCAAAGTATGCTGTGATGGGCGCAGAACAGGCGGCAGCCACCCTTCAAGCGGTACAAAAAAATGGAGGGGACACAAAAAAAATCGTGGAGCGCTATACAGAAGAAATGGATGTACGTTATGGGGCAGCGCGTGGCTGGATCGATGCGATCATTGCACCTCACGAATCAAGAGCTATTCTTTTGCAGCTGCTTGAACTTGTGAAAAAAAGACCCCCTTCTCCTCTTACCTTCCATACGGGAGTGATCCAAACATGATCAAGATAGGCAATGCAAGCGCTTTTTGGGGAGATAGCCCTTATGCCCCTGCTGATCTCTTAAGAGAGCAGCCCGATTTGGATTATCTTACCCTCGATTACCTTGCAGAAGTCTCCCTTTCGATTATGGCGATCCAAAAAGAAAAGGACCCCAAAGCTGGTTTTGCAAGAGATTTTGTGGATGCGCTTGCTACCTTGATCCCTTTTTGGGAGAAGGGCGCGCATTGTAAGGTGATCACAAATGCAGGAGGACTTAATCCCAAGGAGTGTGCAGCCCTTTGCAGGAATCTACTGCAAGGCGTTAAAAAAGTTGCGGTTGTAGAGGGTGATGATGTGCTTGCTTATGTTAAAAAAAATGCGCATTCCCTGTGTCACCTTGACACAAAAGAGCCCCTAGGACCCCATGTACATTCACTTACAAGCGCTAATGTGTATCTTGGTGCAGAAGGGATAAGGCAAGCCCTTTCTCAAGGGGCTGACATTGTGATCACAGGAAGGGTGGCTGATCCAAGTCTAACTGTGGCTCCTTGTCTATTCCATTTTAATTGGGATAAAGAGGATTTTGATAAAATTGCTGCAGCGACCGTAGCGGGCCATCTTATTGAGTGTGGCACGCAAGTTACTGGGGGTTTTTCCACAAATTGGATGGACTTAGAAGACCCTGTTTCCATCGGCTTTCCTGTGGTAGAAATGGAGGCGGATGGCACATTTGTCATTACGAAGCCAGAAAGAACAGGGGGGAAGGTCTCGCTTGAGACTGTGAAAGAACAACTTCTCTATGAAATCAGAGATCCCTCATGCTATCTGAGCCCTGACGCAACAGTATCCTTTACGGGCCTTGTGTTAAAAGAGATAGGCAAAGACCGTGTGGAAGTGCGGGGTGCGAAGGGATCTGCTCCCCCTTCTACGTATAAGGTAAGTGTTAGCTATAAAGATGGCTATCGTTCAGAGACAATGCTTGCTGTCTTTGGGCATGAGGCGCGGGCGAAGGCAAAGAAGGCGGGGGTTGTTCTCTTGGAGCGGCTTAAGCTACGAGGGGTTACTTTTCAAAAAAGTAAAATTGAGTGTATTGGTGGTGATACGGAGTGTGTTCTTAGAGTTGCTGTTTCTGATTCTTCGTATGCAAATCTTGAAGCGTTTGCGCGCGAGGTAGCTTCACTCATTACTTCTGGCCCGCAGGGTCTTACTGGCTATGGGGCTGGTCGTCCTCACATCTTCCCGGTCTTCCCCTTCTTTCCTTGTCTGATCAACCACCCCCAACCCACCCATAACTATACACAAATAAGCTGAAAAGTTGGTTTCTGCCTGCGTCGGCCTAGCTCTCAATTTTTGGTGCCAGGCACCGAACTTGAAATCTTAACAGGAGGTTTATTGGGTCTTTATGAAGCTGCGATAAAGTCCTTGGAAAAAAGGAAGGCAAACCATGGCTATCGTAAATATCGATCTAGACGGAATCAATTTTGTTTGGAATCGTCAAGAAAAAACCACAGAAGACTTCACCCAAACTCAAAAAACTCCCCACGAACCCCCGCCCGAAAAAGAAGCTACTCACGAAGAGAAAAAAAGAGCGGAATTTTGGAAAAGTAACCCCCAAACACACAACACCCTGCTCCAAAGAAAAGCCGCCCAATACCTCAATTCCCCCCAAAAACAGCGCGCCCTCTCCCAAATAAAAAAATGGATGGAAAATGACACCTGGACACAAATAGCTCTAGGTCAACATTCTCCTTGGGCCAAAATACAGCCCCTCTTACAAAAATTTGGCTCTGACATCAAGATCGCAAAAAATTCTTTACAAGCAGAAAAAATCTTACCTCCCCTCCTTCGCTTTACAGACGACAGATGGGCATCCCTCCATACTCATAAAGAAATCGAAGAAATGATGACAGAGGAATTAGAACGCGCCGTTTTTACCCACCCCAAAGTTGCACAAGCACTCCAAAAGAAAAGAAACAACTCCCAATTTAGACAAGAATTAGAAAAACACCTCTCTCCTAAAGACCTTGCTCTCCTTACTGCCGTCATGCTCACCGAAATCCCCACAGAACTGCCCGAGGAAAGAAGAGTAGAAGCACACTCAGAGATTCTTCGCATCTTTGCAAAGATGCTAGAAAAATCTAAAGATTTAAGTATAAAACTATTAGAGTCAAACAGTAAGGTGATCCTTGTTCCCAAGACAAAAAGCCTCAACACATCGTGCGAAGAGCATCAACCAAGGCGCTGCATTCCAGTTGAAGATGGAATACGGGGAGTCTATTACGAGGGAACCAACCACGTCTACATCGGAGAAGAAAACCTTTTTGGTCATCTCAAAGATGGAAGAGCGCATGATACAGGCAAAAGCATAGCTGTACACGAGCTTGCGCACCTTATCGATTTTGTTGCCCTGCCACGGAATATAAGATCTAAAATCAGATCCATCTACAACAAAAAAATAGGCCTTCCAAGCAAACAACACTGGAATTTTTCCAAAGGTGCATACGCCTCCACAAATGCCGAGGAATATTTTGCAGAATTTGCTGCATACTACTTTGAAGCAAATGGTCATGTGAAAAATAAAACCGTGGTTGTAGGTAAAGATAACCTACATAAGCTCAACGACACGGAGAGAGAAACCTACAAACTCTTTCAAAACATTTTCGGAGATGGAACCAAGATCCACTACACAAACCCCCTCGCCCGCTCCATCATCTAGTAAACAAACAGATTGCAGAAACCATGTAGTTGTGATACGGGTAAAGGATGGAAGTTGCTCTACGAGAAATAGCCTTCGCTAGGAGTGGAGATAAGGCGGGATCGGCAAATATCGGGGTCATCGCCTATACGGAGGAGGGATACGCCTTCCTGTACAACGCTCTTACATCTGATAATGTTCATTGCTTTTTCCGCTATCTTCACCCTGAAAAGACAACCCGCTTTGAGCTCCCTAACCTTCTTGCCTTTAATTTCGTACTAGACGGAGTTTTGGAAGGGGGAGGGGGAAGCTCTCTTGCCCTTGACGCCCAAGGCAAAGCTCTTGGCCAAATCCTTCTCGAAATGCCCCTTGAAATCGGGCAAGGGAGGCAAATGTGCAAGAAACTTTAGTCAAAGTAGAGCCTTTCTTTTCACAAAACGTACTTTTAATCACACTCAATCGCCCCGAAAAACGAAATGCTCTCTCATTTGAAATGATGACACAGTTTATTAAGAAAGTGGAGAATGTAGAAAAAAAAGCGCGCGTGCTTATTGTGCAAGGAGCAGGGCCTATCTTTTGTGCCGGGCTTGATCTAAAAGAAGCTTCTCTTCCCGGAGGAGAAGAAATGCTCTTACCGCTTGTTGCAAAGTGCTTGACCACCCTATACTACGCCCCGTGCTTAACCATTGCCGCTGTACAGGGAGCTGCAATAGCCGGAGGAGCGGGTCTTATGTCTGCTTGCGATCTTGTTGTAGCTGAAGAGAAAGCAAGATTTGGTTTTCCAGAAGTACTCCGGGGTTTGATTCCAGCTCTTGTAAGCACCCTACTCCGAAGGCAAGTCCCCGAAAGAGCACTCAAAGAGCTATTCTTGCTTGGCATTTTAATCGATGCTAAACGAGCAAAAGAAATTGGCCTGATCCACTATGTCGCAAGCAAAGAGGAAATGATGGCTGAGGTAGAAAAACTTTGCCGCCTTGCCTTGGCTGCCTCTCCTAAAGCCATTACAGAAGCAAAAAAGCTTTTTACAGAAGGACTTTCTCTAGATCTTACAAAAGACCTAGAGAAAGCGTTAAAAGCACATAAGCAAGCTTCCTCCACAACCGATGGAATTGAAGGGATGAAAGCATTTCTTGAAAACCGCAGGCCAAATTGGGATATCTCCGAATGAAAATCATTCCCGTAGAGGGAAATAGAATGCGCTTTGATGGCGGAGCCATGTTCGGCAACGCACCAAAAATCCTTTGGGAAAAATGGTTTACCCCCGACGAACAAAACCGGATCTCTTTAGCTTCCCGCACACTCCTTGTACAACTTGATTCTGGGCTAAATGTCTTGATTGATGCGGGGATCGGCGCCTTCTATCCCCACAAACTTAAAGAAAGATATGGTATATTTGAAAACGAGCACAAGCTACTAGAAAATCTCGCGCGCCTAGGTGTAAGGGAGCAAGATATCGACGCCGTGGCCCTCTCCCACCTCCATTTTGACCACGCAGGCGGTATCCTATCTAGTGATGGCCCTCTCCGCTTGCTTTTTCCAAGAGCTAAGTTCTACGTTGCAAAAAGCAATTGGGAGCGGGCTAAAAACCCAAAAGCGCGTGATAAAGCATCTTTTCATCCGGATATCAACCGCCTACTTGAAGAATCAGGCCGCCTGATTCTTCTAGAAAAAACAATCGACCTTCCCGGCTTTACCTTTACCGTTTCCGAGGGGCACACACCAGGACTCCTTCTTTATCAAGTAGCAAATGCTGTGTTTGCCTCTGATCTTGTCCCGGGGTCCGCCTGGTTAAACCAAGCCCTCACCATGGGATATGACCGGTATGCAGAACTTGTCTGTGAAGAGAAAAAGGCGCTACTTGACTCTGCCTCAAAAAATCATTGGGAAATCTTTTTCCCCCATGACCCACACACAGCCTCCTTCACACCACAGAGTAGGTGAAATATACCCAAATGAACTGAAAAGCTGGGAATATGCTAAGGAGGATCTCTCAATTTTTGCAAGCAGAAGCAGCGCCGAAGCAGCTAAGGTTAAAAACCTTAGCGATGCAGGCGGGCAAAAATTGAGAGTATGTCCGACGCAGGCAGAAACCAGATTTTCAGTTCATTTGGGTATAACTTCCCTATACGAAAAGATTAAAAAGGTCTCATATACCGTGCAAGAATGGTTCGCAACTCAATTGGAACAAGAATCTTTTTTCTCGTCTTTGTATCCACAGTAACATGAACCGTCTTAGCACGTCCGACTTCCTGCTTAAATTCATTGTAGATAGTGTATGAAACAATGAATGAAGAGTTACCAATCTTTTCTACGAAAAGGTGTGTCTCAAGATCATCCCCTACTTTAATGGGAAGGAGGTAATCAGCTTCAGCATGAACTACAACAAACGCATACTCTCCCTCTGCAAAAAGAGACTGGAAAGAAAGGCCTTCTTCGGCCATCAAGTCTTCCAAAGCATCCTGCACAAAGCGAAATTGACTTCCAAAAAAAAGGATGCCTGCCATATCGGTATCATGCATCCGCACTTTATTATGAACAACAAACATAATGATTCCTCACATACAAAAATAAGCGGAGGCGTATTTTTGTGTATACATAAAT
The DNA here is from genome assembly GCA_964496125.1 of uncultured bacterium. Lineage (GTDB taxonomy): Bacteria > Chlamydiota > Chlamydiia > Chlamydiales > CAZBXE01 > CAZBXE01. Next base: position 8,742 of record CAZBXE010000003.1, read on the forward strand.
CAAGCATATCAATACAATATATCGATCGCAAACCGGTCAACATTTAACCTGAGAAAAACATGCAAGCAACTGTCCCAAAATCCCCTACAATGACCTATTCTACCATTTCTGATGCTTCTACACAAACCATTGAAGCTGAGCACATTGCAAGCAAAAAGCGAAAACTTAATAGTACTGAAGGCCATTATTCCTTAGCAGAGTTTGAGTCGCTCTGTACGCGAATCTCCCAAATCAAATCTTTTGAGGGAAGATGGGAAGAGTTCACCCGTTTATTCATCGACAGAACATACAGAGGGGAGCCTGTAAGCCTATCTCTTGAGGAAATGAGATGCACACTGCAGCTTGCCCCCTTCGCTTCGAGAGTTTTCTCTGAAGAGTTCCTTCTAGGACACTATAGAAACTTTAGGATCACGAAGATGTTCTTTTTACATCTGTATGAAACTAATACTTGTTTCAATCCTATCCTTGAGTTCTCTTTGTCCCAGGATGGGCGCGTGGGGGAACTTGCTTGGCTAGAGAAGGGCTTACACATCAGCGGAACAACTGTAATAGATATTTTTAAAAAATTTGAAAAAGCACTACGAGTAAAAACGATCTACCTCTATGAAAATGCCGAGATCAACATCGGCAAACGCGATCATCTGAGGTTACGACTGATCTATCCGATTGCCGATCAGGACGGACTCCCTTGGTATCAAAAAGCGCTACAATTTACCCCCCTAGCCCGGGAAAATTTACTCTTACTAGGAGAGGAGAATTCAATCACCCAATCTCCGGAGACCTACAAACCGGCCATACGCTTCATAAAATCACTTACTTTGGAAAATTTGGAAGAGTTAGGAGGGTATAGAGAGCAAAAACCCTTGCTCACAATGCTAAGAAAACAACACAGCAAAGATCTAACGATCCACAAACTAGTGAAGAGCCTTAAAGACAGTCGAGACACAGAAACCCTCTACAGATTTCAAAAAAGCTTTCTAACGCATTATCAACCCTCTGCAAAGGCATCCGACCTAGAGAAGCTGTATTGCAATGCCTTGTATATACTCGAAACAACGTGCATATTTACAAAGACGAACTCTAGCCTAAGCAGCTAGGAAGGATTCATGAGGGCATCAATCTCTTTTTTGGAAAGCTCTTCTTTTTCATAGAGCTTTTTTGCAATCCTCTCCACCTGGTCCCGGTTCTTGAGCAAGATCTGCTTTGCCTTGGCATAAGAATCATCTAGAATCTTGCGAATCTCTTTAGCAACTGCATTCGCTGTCTCCTGGGAACCTGCATCAGTGCCAGCTAGAGGGTAGTTTAAAAGCCCAATGCTATTTCCCATCCCCCACTTGGTCACCATATCTGTCGCAATGTTATTTGCCCGTTCAAGATCGTTCTCCGCTCCGGAAGAAACATCTCCTACAAAAATCTCCTCAGCCGCTCTGCCGCCCATAAGGCCAACTAGATCTTGCTGGAGAGCCTGCTTCCAATACGCAACTTTCTGAGACGTTGGTTGATAATAAGTGGCACCAAGCGATTGCCCGCGAGGGACAATAGAAACACGGTCGACAGGATCTACGAGGTGTAAATGCATACTCACAACAGTATGCCCTGCTTCATGGTAAGCTGTATGAAGCTTTTCTTCATCACTAATCTTATTCTGCTTATTCTCATGACCATAGAGCACGCGGTCTCTTGCCTCTATGATCTGCTCCATCCCAACAGCATCTTTGCCTTCCCGAACAGTAAGAAGAGCCGCTTCATTCAACATATTCTCAAGATCCGCACCCGAGGCGCCCATCGTGCTCCTAGCAATGTCTTCAAAGTTCACATCATCTGTCATCTTTAGGTTCTTTGCGTAAAACGTCAAGATTTCAAGACGCCCCTGCTCTGAAGGAAGCCCCACATAGATATGGCGATCAAAACGCCCCGAGCGTTTAATGGCCGGGTCAAGTAAGCTAGGACGGTTCGTAGCTCCAATCACAACCACCTGACCATTCGAGGAAAACCCATCCATCTCCACAAGCAGCTGGTTTAGGGCTTGTTCTTGCTCTGTTGTAGAAGAGTTTGAGCCTCCGCCCCTCTTACGAGCAATCACATCGATCTCATCAATAAAAATAATAGAAGGAGCATTTTTCTTAGCCTCGGCAAACAGTTCGCGAACGCGGGCCGCCCCGACACCTACATACATCTCCACAAAGTCGGACCCTGAAATGTAGTAATAAGGACGGTCTGTTTCTCCAGCCACAGCTTTTGCAAGCTTTGTCTTCCCTGTCCCTGGAGGGCCCATCAAAAGCACCCCTTTGGGAATGCGAGCTCCAATCTCCGTGTACTTCTTTGGATTCTTCAGAAAATCAACAATTTCTTTTAATTCTTTGACGGATTCATCAACTCCTGCCAGATCCGAAAAGTGCACATCACTCTTGGCTAATTTCCAAGCCTTTTCAGATAAAGCACCTACAACATTTTTTTGAGTTACAGGAGGGTCGTAGGGCTGGGTAAAAACAAGAGGAGTAACAAAAAAACTTATAATTGAAATAGATAGTATCAAAATGTTCTTCATAATATGTATTATAAACAACAAAACAATAAAGTTCAACGTGATTATTCTTCGGTTTACTAAAAAACAGAAATCAACTATGTAAAAACTATGGACATCCCAATTATTTCCTATCTAAATGAGCTTGGCGTCTTAGATCCCTCCTTTCCTGGAAACATTCCCTCACAAACCCTTTTGAAAGGGTATGAGGCCATGTGGATGACACGCCTTATGGATGCAAAAATGATCACATTACAAAGACAGGGAATGATTTCGTTTGCCATAAGCTCTTTAGGAGAAGAAGCTTGCGCAGTTGCAAGCGCTGCAGCTCTTTCTCTAGATGACTGGATGTACCCTCAGTACCGAGAGTCAGGCGTGATGTTTTGGAGAGGTCTTACCCCTCTGCAGTATGTCCACCACATGTTTGGGAATGCAGAAGACCCCATCAAGGGAAGACAAATGCCCAACCACTTTGGACTTAAGACGTTAAATGTTGTTACTGTCTCATCTCCTATTGGCACAAAGATCCCCCACACTGCAGGGTGCGCCTATGCCATGAAGCTGCTAAAAGAAAAAGCAATCGCTATTTGCTACTTTGGGGAAGGAGCTACTTCTGAAGGAGACTTCCATGCAGGGCTTAATTTTGCAGCTGTGCGTAAAGCCCCCGCCCTTTTCTTTTGCCGCAACAACGGGTATGCAATATCTACCGCTTCGAACAAGCAATACGCCTGTGATGATATTGCGAGCAAGGGTTTAGGCTACGGGATGCCTGCCTACAGAGTCGATGGGAACGACTTTTTTGCCATCTACGAAGTTGTGCAGAAGGCCAAAAAAGACTGTTTAGAGAACAAAGGCCCCGCCCTGATTGAAGCCATCACCTATCGCAGGGGAGCTCACTCCACCTCTGATGACCCTACACGCTACCGCAAAGAAGAGGAGAGCAAAGCTTGGGAAAAAAAAGACCCTCTACTTCGTCTTAAGCTCTATTTAATACGAGAGAGCCTCTGGGACGAGGGAAAAGACGCGCTTCTTGAGAGCACGCTCAAGGAACAAATTGAAGCTGCCACTGAAACAGCAAAACAAACCCCACGTCCTGCCGTTGAAACGATTGTTGAAGATGTTTATGAACAGATCCCCTGGAACTTACAAGAAGAACTCAAGGAGCTAAAAAAATGGCTCAAATGAACATCATCCAAGCACTGAACAAAACACTACATGAACAATTTTCCAAAAATCCAAATCTTGTGATCTTTGGAGAGGATTGCGGCTTTTTTGGTGGCGTTTTCAGGGTAACTGAGGGATTACAGGAGAAATTTGGAGAAGAAAGATGCTTTGATACCCCCTTAAGCGAGCAGGGGATCATCGGCTTTGGGATCGGAATGGCACAAAAGGGGCTAAAACCGATCTGTGAGATTCAATTTGCAGATTACATCTTCCCTGGCTACGACCAGATCGTCAATGAGCTTGCGAAAATGCGATATCGCACCGGGAACCAATACAGCGCTCCCCTCATCATCAGAACACCCTATGGAGGGGGGATACATGGTGGACACTACCACTCCCAATCACCCGAGGCGCAGTTCTTGCATACACCAGGTCTTCTCGTCGTCGTCGTCTCCTCTCCCTACGATGCCAAAGGGCTTTTAAATTCTGCAATCAACTGCCATGACCCTGTGATCTTTCTTGAACCCAAAAGAATCTACCGCGCCATAAAAGAAGAGGTGCCTGAAGAATACTATGAGATTCCTTTTGGAAAGGCTTTTCTTGCAAGAGAGGGAAAAGAGATCACACTCATCGGCTGGGGAGCGCAGCACCACCAAAATATGAAAGCTGCAGAAGAGCTCGCTGCAGAAGGAATCGATGTTGAAGTACTGAACCTACGCACACTCTCTCCGCTTGATCTAGAAAGTATTGTGAATTCAGTGAGAAAAACAGGTCGATGCGTCATATCACATGAAGCTCCCAAAACACAAGGGTTTGCTGCAGAAATTGTTGCCCTGATCATGGAAAAATGTTTTCTTTACTTAGAAGCCCCTGTAGAGAGGTGCTGTGGGCTCGACACCCCCTTTCCCAATACGCTTGAAGACCTTTACCTACCCGATGCAGACAAAGTCAAACACGCTCTTAGAAAAACAAAGGCTTATGCATGAAATCGATCACTCTTCCAGACATTGGAGAAGGGGTTGTTGAAGGGGAAGTGGTCTCCTGGCTTAAGAACATTGGCGACCGGGTCAAGAAGGATGAAGGGGTCGTTGTTGTGATGACTGATAAAGCCACTGTAGAGCTTCCCTCTCCCTATGCGGGCATCCTTGCTAAACAGTATTATGCCCCAGGCGAAAAAGCCCTCGTGGGCAAGCCTCTCTACGATATTGAAGAGTCTGATAAAATTCTTGCCACACCTAAGACACGAGGGCTTGCCAAAGAGCTAGGCATTGACATCCAAAGCGTACGCGGTTCGGGGGAGGATGGCCACGTTCTTCCACAAGACCTTAAAAAAATAGCTCCATCATCTAGTCCAAGTGATGACGAAGAGATCCCGCTTCATGGTATTCGAGGTATGATGGCCAAAAAGATGATCGAATCCACAACTCATTCTGCCCAATTTAGCTACTTTGATGAAGCAGATGCCACCCGTCTTGTGCACCTTAAAGAAAGGCTGCAGGAAAAAGCGGTGGAGAGAAACCTTCACCTTACCTATATGCCCCTTATAATTAGAGCGATGTCTGTTGCTTTAAAAGAATACCCCCTAGTCAACAGCTCGATTGAAAACGATAAGATCCTTGTGCATAAGCATCATAACATAGGCGTTGCCATGGCTACCAAAGATGGATTGATTGTCCCTGTGATTAAGGACGTGCAAAATCTCTCGCTATTCGAACTTACAGCAGTCTACGAAGCGCTTATGGAGAAGGCAAAAAGTGGTAAGCTCACGCCCGGTGACATGAGAGGATCTACGATTTCAGTTACAAACTTTGGACCTCTTGGCGGCCGTTTTGCTACCCCCATCCTCAACTATCCTGAGTCTGCCATCGTGGGAATTGCCAAGATCCGCAAACAACCAGCAGTTATCAATGATGCTCTTACAATCCGGGACACGCTCAACCTCTCCTTTACCTTTGACCACCGCATAATCGACGGTCAAACAGCCGCCTTCTTTTGTAACAAGCTGATTTCCCTCTTGGAAAATCCCGCGCCTTTACTATAACGTCTGATTAATAAATTAATAACGACTAAATTTACAATTACTTTAAAAAATGTTATAATCATTTACATATGGATTAGACCATTATAAAAAAGAGATCCTGGAGGCAAAGCATGAAAGTGAGGCATCTTTATAGATACATACTAGGCCTTAGTACACTTGGTCTCTTGGCACTTGCGCCCGTATCCGCTGATGTACCTGCACCGATGAGCGGCACAAGAACATCCCTACCAGGGGGCGGCCTTACAGCGAATTCCGGGGGGCGCTATTCTAACCTGCAGATCGATTGGAATATCACCCAAAATGGCGGCATCTATACCTACATCTATACTTTTACGGATAATAGAGGATCGGCTCGCAACATAAGCCATGTGCTTTTACAGATGAGCAACAGCTTTCTTTTTTCCAATCTCTTAAGTTCAAATCCTGCTGTTACCGCAGCTGATCTCAGAACCTACAATCCAGGCGGCCCTGGCAACTCAAACCCTGGTTTACCAGGAAGCATTTATGGGTTCAAGTTCCAGCCCCTGTCCCCCTTTGGTGGGGGACCTGTACAACTGTCATTTACTACGGATAGGGCCCCTGTATACGGTGACCTCTATTTGAAGGGGGGGCAAGACTATCTCTTCAACACAGGCTTTGGGACAGACCCAGCGACAGGACTCAATCCCTATACCAACTGGATTGCACGGCCTGATACACAAACCGTGGTAGCCGAACCTGCAACGATCCTTCTCTTGGGATCAGGCCTTGCAGCTTGTCTTCTAAAACGCGGCAAAAAAGCCTAATAATTGGAGGGGCACATTGCTTACAACAAAAGCCTTATTTACGCTCGTAACAAGTAGCGCCTTTATTTGCCTAGCTCTCTTTTCACAAACCCTTGTTGCCACCCAAACCATGATACTCAACTCCTATGGAAGCACAACCAAACCCGAGTCTTTCACCTATAATGGTCATTTTGAGTCAAACGTACCTACTGGTGCCATTTATGGATCGGTTGCTGGTCTTTCGCAACTTTTTCTCTGCGCTGACATCCCCGAACCTATTAGTGTTCCAGGCACGTACAATGTTAACGTTGTTGCTCCTAGCACTCTCTTTTCGGTACCAGGCTCCCACCAGACTTCTTATAGTCAACAAATGGCCGCAACGCTTGTCAATCTTGAGCGCTCTGTATTAACAGCCCCAACCCCCCTAAATTCTCCAACTTCTGCACAGCTAGACGCATTGACTGCACTTAACTTAGCTGAATGGAGTATTTTATATAACTGGACTGACCTTGCCCACGTGAACTCATCCACTCTGAATGGAACCAACTTCTCTATGCCTACTTCCTGGCCCTCTCTCAACCCTTCAACAAATGCCTTGGCACTTTCTTACTTAGGAGCAGCAGCAGCCCTTGCCAACAATCCATCTTGGGAAGGAGTTGTTTTCTTGCAAGATAATCAACAGAATCAAGTTTTAGTCGGCGTTCTGCCAGCTCCTGAACCCACAACGATTTTTCTCTTGGGATCAGGCCTTGCTATGGGCCTTCTGAAGAGAAAGAAAACCAAAGATTTTTAACTCATAAGGGCTTTGCAGAAAAGATGGACTAGCATCGCAGAGAGCGTTGCATAGTCTTCGAATAGGGTCACCAGTCCTTCTTTTGGCATGTTAGCCTTCAGCTTTGCAAGCAAGTGGGCGCGCGCCTCTTCTCTTCTTCTCCTATGGCCAAGTGGATACGCTACCTCAACTCTCTTTGACTTCGTGCCATCCTTAAAAAAAAGCGTGATCGCATTCGCAATCGAGCGCTTCTCTGGGTCGAGATACTCCTTTGAAAACCGTCTATTCTCAACCACTTCCATCTTTTTACGAAGCTCTTCAATTCTTGGGTCTGCGGCAGCTTTATCTTCATAATGCAAAGCGGTTAACGTCCCATGCAAAAGACCTATTGCCACAATGTACTGCAAGCAGTGGTCCCTGTCTGCTGGGTTTGTAAGTGGCCCTTTCTTGTCGATAATTCGCATGCCTGCTTCTTGCGTTTCGATCAAAATCTTACGCACCTCTTGGAGTCGAAGGCCAGGATGAAGAGAAATCGCAGCTTCAAGAGCTGTTTGCGCATGAAACTCTGCCGGGTACTGCACCTTAAAAAGAATATTCTCCATCACATAGCAGCCAAGGGGACGCTCCCATGTAAAGGGCCTTCCTTGAAAAAGAGCATCGTAAAGCCCCCACTTCTTGGCTTCTAAAACCGCCGGAATCCCAGGTTCTCCTTGCATCGTCATCAACGCAAACTGTACTCCCCTTGCTGCTGCATCCCCTGCAGCCCAGGACTTACGGGAGGAAGTGCTTGCCCCATGGCGGTAGGTGCGAAGAGATCCTCCATCCACAAACGCTTGCGAAAGAGCACGTTCTACCTCACGCGCCCCTGCCCCAAGCATGCGAGCAGCTACTCCTGCGACTGCAACTTTAACTAAGAACACATGATCCAGTCCCACTTGGTTACAGCTATTTCTAAGCGCAAGCCCACCGATCACTTCATACACCTGGATCATACGAAGGAGAACTTCTTCCATCCGGATCGGATTTTTCTGGCTTAGATAGTCAGCTAGAGGCAAAATTGCACCAATCGCGTCAGAGGGATGCGTCCACTCTTTGGCAAGCCAGGTATCGTTATAATCTAGCCAACGGATCATCGTGCCCAGATTAAATGCAGCGCGTATCGGATCAAGAACAAAAGAAGTTCCTGGAACGCGGCTTCCGCCTGGAACAGCAGTCCCGGGAACAACCGGCCCAAGAAGCCGGGTGCAGGCAGGAAATTTGAGCGCTAAAAAAGCACATCCTAGCGCATCGGATAGACAAAGAGCGGCTGTCTTCTTTGCCTCCTCACTTGGCGTTGTATACGTGCAGATATACTCTGCTATCTGTTTGATAACGGGATCCATGCTTTTGGCTCCGGGCCTTTATAATCGCTGATCGGGCGTATTAATTTATTATGCTCTCGCTGCTCCATCAGATGTGCAGACCAGCCAGCAATTCGTGCCAGAACAAAAATAGGAGTAAAGAGCTCCATTGGAATCAAGAGAGCTTCATAGACAAGGGAACTGTAAAAATCAAGATTTGGAAAAAGCTGCTTTTCTTCCCACATCACCTTTTCAATGGCCTCTGCAATCTGAAAGAGCCTTCCCCCCTTTGTGAGCGTACGTGCGTATTCCTTAATGATTTTCGATCTTGGATCTGATTTCGTATAGACTCGGTGGCCAAACCCCATGATCAATTTCTTCTCAGAAAGCATCTTCAAAACCCCCTTTGTAGCAGATTCTGGACTAGAAAAAGAGGTGATTAGTTCAAGAGCCTTTTCATTTGCTCCGCCATGGAGTTTGCCACTCAAAGCTCCAATTCCCCCGCAAATGGCAGAGGGAAAATCAGCTAAGGTGCTGGCGATGGTCCGCACTGTAAATGTAGAAGCGTTAAACTCATGTTCTGCGTAAAGAATAAGCGAAACATCAAGCGCATGCACCTCTTCTTTTGTGGGGACTTTTCCAGAAAGAAGCTGCAGAAAATGACCTGCTAGGCCCTCTTGCGTAGTTTCGAGCACAATACCACCACGATAGAAATAGGCTACAATGGGCCCAAACTGCGCGATAAAAAGATCTGCCATCTCTTGCTGCATAGAAAAGGAGGTTTCAGGCACAAGGTTCCCAAGGTATGAGCAGGCTGTGCGCAGCATAGCCATGGGGTGGGTAGTTCTAGGGATCTTTTTTAAAAGGGCAAGTAAGGGCTCAGGTGGAATACGGTGGCTTTTGAGCTGCTGCTTATAAGCTGAAAGCTCCGCTTCTTGGGGAAGTGATCCACGAGTTAAAAGGTAGGCAACTTCTTCAAATGTCGCCTCTTTGGCAAGGTCTTCGATTGCATAGCCTCGGTAGAGGAGAGACTCATCTTCTGCACTGCAAAGACAGATCGACGAGGCGCCTGCAACAACCCCTGCTAGTCCCCCTTCTTTCATACTCCTCCCCCCTCATGGTATCTTAGAAACTCATACAGCTCGCCTCTACTTTGCATAACGTCTAACAGCTCTACCTGAGTTCCCTTCCTGCGTAGCTCATAGAGCACCTTTAGGGCTGAAAAGTTCATCGCACGAGCTGCACTCAAAGGATAAAGAGCCATGTCAATCCCTGCATCTGAAAGCTCCTTGTAGGTAAAAAGCGGTGTTTTTCCAAACTCAGTGAGGTTCACCATCACAGGCAGGCCTACTTCATCCTGGAAAACCTGGTATTCAGAAAGGTCTCGGAGAGCTTCTGGAAAAATGGCATCAGCTCCTGCTTCTCTATACGCAATAGCTCGCTTGATGCTTTTTTCAAGCCCTTCATTTTCATAGGCATCTGTTCTTGCGATCACAAAAAAATCGGGGTTTTTGCGAGCTGCAACAACAGCTTTAATTCTCTCGCACATCTCTTTTGTAGAAACAAGCTTTTTTCCAGAAAGATGACCACATTTTTTATGAAACTCTTGGTCCTCAATGTGCACTGCCGTTACACCCACCTGCTCGAGAGCATGGATTCCTCTAGGTATGATTTCAACACCGCCCCAACCTGTGTCAATATCTACAAGAAGTGGCAAGTCAGAGACGCTTTTGACGCGTCTTGCCTCCTCACACATATCTTCCCAAGAAGTTGCCCCAATATCGGGGAGTCCAAAAGAGAAATTAGACACACCAGCGCCTGATAAATAGAGCGCATGATAACCTGCCTTCTCAGCCATGATCGCCACATAGGCATTCATAACCCCCATAACCTGAAGGGGTTTTTCAAAAGAAAGCGCCTCTCTAAAGCCCATGTAAATCTCTCCTCACCTCCTCTTCCCACAAGAGAATTTTTGTTTCAAGATTATTCTTAATACCCTATTTTCAAGTCATGGGAAGCGTATCATTTGAAAAGAAGGGCCCAGTTGGCATTATCTACCTCAGTCGCAGCGAAGCGCTCAACGCTTTGAACAAAAAGACATTGCAAGAAATCCTCTCTTTTCTTACTGCTGACCGTGCAAAAGTGTTTCTCCTGACAAGCTCCTTTCCAAAAGCATTTTCAGCAGGTGCAGACATCAAGGAAATCGACGCCCTGGCAGAAAACGACGTGATTGCCTTCTCCGAGTTTGGGCAAACAGTTGTCTCTCACCTTGAAAACCCATCCTTTATCACAATCGGAGCTGCTAGTGGACTGATTTTCGGAGGAGGCCTTGAGCTTGCTCTTGGCTGCGATCTTTTCTATGCAGCTTCTGGAACAAAATTTTCGTTTCCGGAGATTACGCTCGGCCTTGTCCCTGGCTTTGGGGGAATGCAAAGGCTTGCATCCCTTATAGGAAAAAGGCGTGCCAAAGAGCTTTTTCTGACAGCGCGCACATTTTCAGCAGAAGAGGCCTATGACCTTGGGCTTGTAAACGGCATCTTTCCCGAAGAATTGCTTTTTGAAGAAACGCTTGCCCTTGCCGAAGAAATTGCGAGCAGATCAGAAATAGCCCTCACCTGCTGCAAGCTGGGAGTCGATTCTCCGCAAAAAGAAGCCTCCCTCTTTCTCAAGTGCTTTAAAACAAAAGAGAGAAAAGAAGCCACAAGCGCCTTTTTAGAGAGGAAAAAATGGAAATAGCGCTCATCGGTGCAGGGGGCAGAATGGGAAGCGGGATCGCCCTTCTCCTTTTACAAGAGTATACAATGCAAAAATCCTTTCGGTTGATCTGCATCGACGAAAATGAAAAGAGTCTTGATACTCTGCGGGTTTATCTTCGAAAAGAGCTACTCCGCTACGCAGAGAAGAATATCAACGCTCTTCGAAAACATGTCGAAGACAATCCCCTTCTTATCAGCAATAAGGAAATTATAGATAACTTTCTCCTAAAGGCTTTTGACTCTCTTCGTTTCTGCCTCAACATCATCGAAGCTAAAAAGGCAGATATCGCACTAGAGGCAATCTTTGAAGAGCCTTCCCTCAAAAAGAAGCTCTTTAAGGAGCTTAGCAAAATCTGCTCGCGAGAAACCCTCTTTTGCTCCAACACCTCCGCCATCCCGATCCACACAATGAACAAAGGGATTGAAACAAGACTTGTCGGCTTCCATTTTTATAACCCTGCCTCAGTGCAAAAAGTCATGGAGGTTGTGATTCCGGATACCGTCTCCAGGGAAAACAAAGAAAAAACGCTAGATCTTGGAAAAAAGCTCAAAAAAACACTCGTATTTTCAAAAGATGTCCCAGGCTTTATCGGAAACTGCCTTTTTGGGTCAGATATGGTCTTCTGCTTAAAGCTCTCTGAAAAACTCTCCAAAACGATGCCCCTTGCCGAGGCACTGGGCCTGATCAACGATATCACAGCCAAAGAGATGCATCGACCGATGGGTATTTTTACGCTCATGGATTTTGTAGGCCTGCCCGTATGCAAAAACATTCTCAAAATCTTAAAATTAAAATCACCACTTCTCGACCGTCTTACAGAGGGACCTGCTCCCCTTAAAGGTGCTACTGCTCCAGAAATCCTTCGGAAAAAGCTCGCTAAGGAAATTGCCGAAAATGAACAAAAGACAATCCAAAGGCTCATATCAAAGGGCGTAGCATCAGAAGAGGGGATTCAAATGATCTTAAAACTGGGATTTCATCATGGGTAGAGCCTTCCGAAAAAAAGTGTATGCCGCCTGCGGTTATAATACGATTTACTTTGGCCCTGGAAGAAAAGAATTTTCAAAAGATAAACCCATGCCACCATTTGAAGGATATTTGAAGGAAACAGCAGAGGGAACCTTGTTGCAAATGAGCTGCAAAGAAATCGATCAGGGGATTATCGGCAGCTTTATGTCGCAGAAATTTATTGACCAGGCCAATCTCGCAGGCTTTTTGCCTTTTATGGTAAAACAGCTCTTACATAAACCCTGTACCGGAGTCGAAGGAGCCTGCGGTACGGGTGGGAGGGCGATTGCGATGGGAATTTCCTCTATTCTTTCAGATCTCTCCGATGCTACCTTTGTCTCTGGATGTGAGTTTCAAAATAGTGTCAAATCTGTGTATGGTGCGGATGCGCTGGCTGGCGCTGGGTACTACAGAGGGGAGAGAAAAAAAGGGGATGCCTATTTCTTTCCTGGTACCTTTGCAAGGCGCGGCCTTGAGTATGTAAAGAAATATGGCCAAGGACGGACCCGAGAAGCGCTTGCGAAGTGGTATGAGCTTGCCATAGTAAATGCCCGCAAAAATACAAAGGCGCAGGAGTATCAAAACACATCTTTGGACCTCTATGCACTTGGTTTAACCCCGCCTGATCCCGATAAGTTTCTTCCTTTCTTAAATGCCTACGACTGCTCGAAGGTTAGTGATGGTGCCTCTTCCCTTATGCTTTTTTCGGAGGAAGGATTACAAAAGTGTGGCATAGATAAAAGAGATGCTATTGAAATTATAGCCATGGGCTCATCTGTTGGGGACATCACAAAGCCTCCTGAAGATCCCACCTTCTTTACAAACACACACTTTGCTGTGCAAAAAGCACTTGCACAGGCAGGCCTCAAGCTATCCGACATTGGCCTCATAGAGGTACACGATTGCTTTACCATTTCGGGATTGCTTGCCATCGAAGCAATGGGCTTTGCAGCAAAGGGGGGAGGGCCAGATTTTATTCTCGAGGGGCACACAAAGCTAGAGGGCAAGATCCCCACAAACCCATCAGGCGGTCTTATTGGTTTTGGGCATGCGACAGGGGCAAGTGGTCTGCGCCAGCTTGTGGACCTACATGCGCAGCTGACCGGCCGCGCCGAAAACCAGGTAATGCAAAAGCGTCCTTACGCAATGATGGTCAGCATGGGGGGAAACGATGTCACCGTGACCTGCCTTATTGTCCGACGTGCATAACAAGGTCTGTTAGCCGCTCAAGCTGAGGCTGCACCTTGCCCCCTTGTGTATAGGCAATGAGAATCTCTCTTCGAGAGATTGTTTGCAGCCACCCAGCTAGATATGAAAAAATGAAACACAAAGACCCCAAGACACAAAGTTTAGTCACCAAGGTCCCTCTGCATTGCAGATTCAATCCGTCGCACTCACATTTTGAGGCCTATATTTTGCGCTTCTCCCTTGCCTCCAAGCGCAAAAGAAGCAGAGAGTGGCAAGCGTGATGCCTCCCGCACCGATGACAACATCCGAGAGCCAGTGCCCGCCTGCTACAAGACGGGGAAGTGTAAAAACAGCCGCTAGCAATGCTGCAAAGGCACTTTTCCTTAACGGTAAGTACGCCGCGCTTAGCCCTGCTAAAAGAAAAAGTGTCGTAGCATGGTCTGCAGGGAAGCTTTTGCGCGAAAAGATATGATTGTTCGGAAGAGGAAAAAGCTCTTCTAAATTCACAAGGGCCCCCAAAGTTGAGGCTGGGCTATAGCGTATCGGACGAAGAAGCTTCACGAAGAGAAACTTATTGATCAAAACCTGCACCCCCACCACAATCCCAATCATCAGAAAAACATCCTTCATTGTAAGCTCTTTTTGCCATACAGCAACAGAAAAGAGAGATAGAAAAAGCCCCTCTACAACCCAGTCAGCATAGCGACTATTCATAAAGGCCCAAAAAAAATGAGAAGAGGGATAGGTCTGCAGCATCTCCTGCAAAAAACAAAACAAGGAAGCGTCTAACTGATCCCAAAGGGCACCCGTAATCGGAAAAAACCATGACAACAGAAAAACAAGAGCTACCGAAACAACTTTAAGCATACAAAGAGTGTACGCAACTGTGAATTTAACTTGCAAATGGTTCGAGACTCGTTGTAAAATATGATTTTAAATCGGAGGTTCTCAATGAAAAACTTTGCCTTTGCTTTTTTCCTTTTTTTTCTACCCCTTGCTGCAAATCCTCCTTCTGAATACAAAGCAAAGAACTTCTCCCACCTCATTGGAATCGATGGGTTTACCAAAAACCTTCTCGAAATGCATTTTAAGCTCTACGAGGGATATGTAAAAAATACAAACATCCTGCTTACCAAGCTGCGCGCCCTCTCGGCGGCAGGGCAAGACAAAACACCAGAATTTGCAGCGCTCAAACGCATTTTTGGCTGGGAGTTTGATGGTATGCGCCTTCATGAGCTCTACTTTGAAAATCTGGGAGGCAAAGAACCGCTTGCCAAGTCTCCCCTTCTGAACCAGATTACTGAAGATTTTGGCTCCTTTGACAAATGGAAACAAGAGTTTACAGACACAGGTCTGATGCGTGGGATTGGCTGGATTATTCTCTACTTCGATAAAGCAGAAGGCAAGCTGATGAATGCCTGGATCAGTGAGCACAATGTGGGCGAACTTGTCGGGGCCACCCCCCTTCTTGTGATGGATGTCTGGGAGCATGCCTACATGACAGAATATGGCCTCGACCGTCTTGGCTACATAGAAAACTTTCTAAAAAATGTCGATTGGGCCGTTGTCGCAGAAAGATACCGCTCAAAATAAGCCCTTGCATGCATTCGGAAGGAATGCTAAACTCTTGACGCTCATTATATTAATGGGCATTTAATCTCATCATTTGATAAGGAGAAACATCATGTTTAAAAAAATGTCTACCCTGTTCGTTATAGCTATACTCGCAACCGGAGCTTGCTTTGCTCATGTAGCAGATACAAGAGAAAACCGTGTTACGGCAGTAAAGGGATATCTTAAGGTAATGAACACAGAGCAAATGCTCAACGAAATGGTCAATGCATTTTCAATTACAATTCCTGAAGATCAAAAAGACACCTACAAAGCAATCATGCAAAAATACTTTAACGCAAGCACTATCGAAAGAGTGACGATGGAGACGATGCCTGATTTCTTTACGGTTTCTGAGATTGAAGACTTGACTGCTTTCTATGCGACACAAAATGGCCAGTCGATTTTGACTAAGATGGGTCCTTTTTCTCAGGCAGTTGGCACGAAAATGGTACAAGAGCTATTCTCAAACTATGCCCAAATCCAAGAAGAGTTTACTCACAACAAATAGTTCGATGCTTTCGGTTTCGGTGACTACGACTGAAACGGAGGCCTTGCCACTCGGGGCCTCGCCCCTCGGGGCCTTGCCCCTTTTTGAAGACCCGGTGCAAGCCGGGTTCCCTTCCCCTGCAGAAAACCACATTGAACAGCACCTTGATCTGCATCGGTATGTTGTGAAAAGACCTGCGGCGACGTTCTTCTTACGAGCTAAGGGCGACAGCATGCAGGGGGCAGGGATCTTTACGGATGATATCCTTGTTGTGGACCGCTCGCTAGAACCAAGGAACAACGCAATCATTGTGGCAATTGTGGATGGGGAGTTTACAGTCAAAAGACTTTCTCTTTCGGAAGGACGCACGTACCTACTTCCTGAGAATAAGGCGTATGCTCCCCTTCTGATTAGGCCTGGAATGGACTTTCAAGTGTGGGGTACGGTGACCTTTGTGGTACACCAGGCAAAGTGAAATATGCCCTTGCTGACTGCAACAACTTCTTTGTGTCGTGTGAGAGACTGTTTAACCCGAAGCTTCTTGGCAAGCCGGTAGTTGTGCTCTCTTGTAATGACGGGTGTGTGGTTTCAAGGTCGCAGGAGGCAAAGGCACTTGGTATTCCGATGGGAGCTGCGGCCTTTGAATATAAAGAGCTTTTCCGTGTTCACGGTGTACAAGTCTTCTCTTCAAACTTTGCCTTTTATGGGGATATGTCGAGAAGGGTGATGCAGACATTAGAGGAGCTTACCCCCGGCCTTGAAATCTACTCGGTGGATGAAGCTTTCTTTGCCCTGACGGAAGCTGAATGTAGCTCCTCTTATCTTAGCCATGTGCGGTCTACTGTCAAGTCGTGGACGGGCATCCCTCTTTCGATAGGCCTTTCCCACACAAAAACCCTAGCAAAGGTAGCAGGAGACCTTGCCAAGAAGAGTCAAGAGGGGATCAAGCTGCTTTTAGATAGCGAAGAAATCAAGGAAACCCTCAAACACCTGCCTGTGGAAGAGGTGTGGGGGATTGGGCGCGGGATGAAGAAAACGCTCCATAAGGAAGGGATCTTTAGCGCTCTTTCTCTGATTCAACAGTCAGACACTCTCCTTAGAAGACTTCTTAGCATCGTGGGGCAGAGGACTGTGTGGGAGCTCCGGGGAACACCCTGCATAGAGATGGAAGAGGCGCCTTCTGCAAAACAGTCTATACTTGTCTCTCGCTCTTTTGGACAGCCTGTGACAACACTTTCCGACTTGGAGGAGGCGATTACGACGTATGCGGCAAAGTCGGCTGAAAAGGTACGGGCGCAAGAAACGCTTGCCTCCTTCCTCCAGGTCTTTATTGAAACAAGCCATCATAGCAAAGAGGCATACTATAGCAACAGCGCTACGGCAACACTTCCGGAGCCAACGGCCTATACTCCCTACCTTGTGACAACAAGCAAAGCTCTTTTGCGCGCGATTTTCCGAGAAGGGCACTGCTACAAGAGAGCGGGCGTCTTACTTGGCGAACTTGTACCCGAAAAAAGCTACCAAAGAGACCTTTTTGCTCCCAACCGAGCTCTAACCACGAAGCAAACTCGCCTTATGGAGGTTGTAGACGCTTTAAACAGCAAGAAGAAGCAGATTCGCCTGGCAAACGAAAAGACTGGCTCTTGGCAAGGCAAGAAGGACTTTCTCACCCCCCGCTACACAACCTGCTGGGACGAGCTGCCGCTCGTCCCATAAAATCCTCCCCGAGCTGCCGCTCGTCCCCTGAGATTGAGCCGATCCCGCCCCTTTCTCTTCCAAAGTCACAAATGCAGGACAAACGTGAAGACGACTGATAATTCCACAAAGAAAAAAAACTAACGCTCTGTTTAAAAAATTTGGTATAATGTATGACACAAGAAAACTCTAACTAGGGCTAACGCTATGCATAGGACAGAAGGAGGATCGCCTGCACAACGACCATCACGGCTGGGCTTAGGTACTTTTTTCTCCCCTTTAACCAGAGTAGGCACTACCCCCGACAATTCCGCAACTGGTGAAGCCGCCATTCAAAACGGTCAACTGGCTCAGACTAATGAACACCATCTTACGTTTAAAGCCACAAAAAGCACTATTCTGGTCAGTAGGATCTTCCGTGCTACCGCGGACCTGATTACAAAGGTAGCAAAAAAAGCACAGGTGGGCAATAAAGCTACAAGGCTTTATGACGAAATAAAAAACAAACCAAATAAAGAACTTTCACATGCAGAAAAGATGGCTCTTCTTGATTTTTGCAAGGAATTGGCAGACAAAAATAAACCTTTTCCGAAATTACCTCCTATTCTTGAAAAAAATGAATTATTAAAAACCAAGGTAAATGAGAAAATCTCAGAGCTTATGACAGAATATAGTTCTTCTACTTCGCCCCTTGCATCAAATCTCGTCTCAGTTTCTCCACGTTACTTCCAAGCGCTCGACAAAAATCAAGGCAATAATAATTTCCCTCAAGGGATCACTTTAAAAGATCTTACTCCTGCGCAAGTTGCTGTTCTAAGCAGTAAGCAACTTCGCAACTTTACAAACGAGAAACTTTCAGAAATAACTCCAATCCAATATAAAGCCCTGTCAGAAGAAGCAAAGTCTGGACTAAGCGATGATCAGTTCGCCAGCCTGATTAAAGGGAAAGAACCTCTTACATGGAAAGAAGCGGCCCCGCCACCGGCCGAAAAAAAAGATGTCTCAAAAAACACTCTGGTAATTAAACCAAAACGGATTGTTGTTTTGGGTGGCTTTACTAACCCCAAAACGAAAAAGAAAGCAGAAAGCCTACTAAACCCTTTAGTGCCACCCGGATTGGCCCCAGCGTACACTTCGTATCAACAATTGGACGATTCGCAAATAAAGAAAGATATGGGCCGCGCCCTCAATCAAATCGGGGATCAATTGCCCCCTCCCGCTCCTGAAGGGGACGACGAGGCAGAACATAGAAACAAAGAGTACCAAAAACTTGCCAATGATTATATCACGAAAGAATGCCCCACTTTAAAAGATGCTGAACGCATGCAAGTCCAACGATTTGCGTTTGAAAGGTTGTCTGAGACGAATTCTAACCCAGAAGGACAAGCCGCAATAGCCCTAGCCATCGGTAATCCAAAGATTCGCCTTGCTGATAGCAAACACAGCACACCAAATCAAATGACAATCACAAAAAAGAGCAAAAGTGACGGCTCAGAAGAAGCTTTTCTCATTATTGAAAAAAGAATAAACTCAGAACTCAAACAATTTTCCTCTAATCCTGAAGTTCAAGATTTAGATCCAACGGAATCCTATGGCACCGCAGAGGCAATCGTCAGATATGAAATCCCCATTGAAGCCATCCTTTCTGATCAGGCCGGATGGACGCCACCTATCATTACGGTCACAATAAGACCCAAAGCTACAGAGTAGCCAGCTCGTGGTCGAGGTGGGCGGCAAGGGATGGATAGGCAGAGCCTAGCCATTTGCGGATATAGCTCGTGCGGTACTTAATGTCAGCAATATAGACATCGCGCTCTTTTATCGCAGGATCGGGTAGCATATGCCCCACATCAAGAGACACAGGCTGTCCCTCAAAAAAACCAAAGTTATTATCAAATGCCCGGTCCCCATCCCTTATACCACGCTTAGAACGCTCCACAAGAAACAAGATCGCTTTAGAAAGACTTTCTTTGGCTTTTTCTTCCTCTTGCCTCTCCATCAAAGCTTCTAAATAAGGACGGATTTGCAAAACCTTGCGCTGCAAAATAAACTCATGTTCATCTAGGGCAACAGTGTGAGGAAAATGAAGCTTATCGTAAATTTTCAAAGTAGGCAGCTCATCTTTTGTTCTATTCAAATGCACAAAGGAAAGAAGACAGAGGTCCTTCATATGCGTAAAGGCAAAGACGGCACTTTGGAAAAGAGCGTCAATTTGCTCCTCTTTACGTACTTGCCGTTTGGCTAGATAGTCCGCCAAGAAGAACCTGAGGGGAAAAAGACGCGCCCAAGGAGGCGATTTCTGCAAGTGCTTATGTTTATAAAACTTAAGAACATATTTGCCATCTGCGCTTTCTAATGCATACGATTGACAACCCCGTCCGAGGTAATGGTATGGCTGGTTTAGGGCAGCCTTTACATTTTCTAGCTCCTCAGGGGTGAGTGGAGGCACTTCCCACTGGGGATGGTAGGTAAGCGTAGACGCAATTCCAAAGAGTGAGAAACCCTCCGTCAGATGAAAATACAAGCGAGCTGCCCCATAAGGGAGAGAAGAAACTACAGCTAAGACAAACAAGAAACGCAAACCCTTCATCATAACCACTTTAATCGAGGATCGATTTCCCTGTAAAGGAAAAGAATGACAGGATAAAATGAGGGAAAAAGAGGAGGGGTGCGATGAAGGCCTTTACGATAGAAAAATTCGGTACGATTGATCATCTCCAAAAGACAGAAGTTGCCACACCCCTACCCGAGCCAGGTGAAATCCAGATCAAGATCGCATACTCTGGCGTCAACCCCGTCGATTGGAAAATAGTGGAAGGAAAGCTAAAAGAAAGGCTTCCCCATGAGTTTCCGCTGATCCCCGGCTGGGATGCAGCAGGGGTGGTATCAGCTCTTGGAGAGGGCGTCGATGACTTTCAGTTAGGTGATAAGGTGTTTGCCTACTGCCGCATGCCGAAAGTAAAATGGGGCACCTATGCTGAATTCATCTGCATTCCAGCAAGAAATGTAGCAAGAAAGCCCTCCAATCTCTCTTTTGCGCAAGCGGCATCTATACCCCTAGTAACCCTGACCGCGTGGCAGTCCCTTTTTGACGTGGGTGGGCTGAAAGCCGAACAAACGGTTCTTATCCACGCTGGCGCAGGCGGTGTTGGGAGCATGGCAATCCAGCTTGCAAGACACGCCAAGGCCAAAATCTACACCACCGCCCAAAAGAAAAACCATGCTTACGTAAAATCCTTGGGGGCTGATGTGGCAATCGATTATACGGAAGAGGACTTTGCCAAAAAGGTGCGTGAGCTCTCTCCCAAAGGAATTGATCTTGTCTTCGATACCATTGGCGGCAAAACGCTCGAAGAAAGCTTAAAGACACTAAAGCCCAAAGGGAAAGTGGTCAGTATCATCGGTCTTTTAGATGAGAAGGTAACAAAACCCTATGATATCACCATGAGCTATGTCTTTGTAAGGCCAGACGGAGCCGAGCTTCAGGCAATCGGAGATCTCATTGAGAAGGGAAAGATCGTGGCACCAAGTATCCAAGAAATCCCCTTTGCAGAGGCGCAAAAGGCCCAAAAGATCAGCAAAGATGGGCACACTCAAGGCAAGCTCGTTCTCAGGATTGGGTAAGCTCGGCTATTCGATTTTGAGAATGTGATCCAAAGAATACTTACCCGGACCAAACGCCATTACAATCAAAACAGCATACAGGAAAAGAAAAGGATTTGCCTTGATAAAGGGAGCTACATTCAAAGAAGAAAGCTCCCATAATGCCGCATGATCTACCGTGATATAGGCAACGATCATCACAATCAGAAGGGGAATTGTCGAAAGCCTGCACCCCAGCCCCAACAGAAGAGACAAGCCTCCCAAAAACTCAACAAGACCCACTACCATGGCATTAAACTCAGGATAGGGTATTCCAATCGTCTTGAAAAAACCAATTACTTTCCCAATATCCAGAAGCTTAGTCAAACCAGCCACTGTAAATTGCCACCCCCAATAAAGACGGATGATCAGCAATAAGGGTCCTGCAATCTTTGTCTCTAAGGATACGATCCACTGATAAAGCCTGCTGAATAGCTGACTAAAAAAACTACTCTGTGCCATGATATCTTGATAACAAACTTAAGATTTTAATTGCAATTGCGCACGAAGACCCTATCGATCCTCCTTTTCTTTGCCCTTCTCACCTTTTGGATATTTTGCGGTGTAGAGAAAACGATTGAACTCCCCGAGAAGGGAAAGCCAGCTCTCCTCTTCTCAAATGAAAGTCAAGATGACCTATTTCATACCTTCACCCAGGCAATTGACTCTGCAAAAAACAGCATCTATCTCGTTGTGTATTCCTTAACCGATCCTAAAATTACACGGTGTCTTAAGAAAAAAGCAGAGCTTGGTCTCGAAGTTACAGTAGAATGTGATGCGAGGGGATCTTCTGCAGTGATTCGCAAGCTTGGTGAACGCGTCCATATTACTACGCGAAATAAGGGAGGTTTGCTGCATCAAAAAATTCTTATTATTGATGGGTGTAAAATTTATATTGGCTCAGCCAATATTACAGAAGAATCTCTACGGCTCCATAACAATCTCGTGCTCGCATTTTTTCATGAAGATCTTGCAAAAAAAATCAGACATGAAAAAAAAAGCAGCGTTCCAAAGGAGTGTGAAATAGAGGGGCAAAAACTTAAACTTTATACTTTGCCTGAAAAGGGCGAGGGATCTCAATATCTTCTGCAGCTGATCAAAAACGCAAAAACTTCTCTTAAAATCGCTATGTTCACATGGACAAGGCCAGATTTTGCAGACGCTATCATTGCCGCAAAACAAAGAGGCATCGAGGTAGAGGTCTACTTAGACCGCAATAGTGCAAACGGTGCAGGTAAAAAAGTTACCAAAAGGTTGGAAGAAGCTGACATCACCCTATTTTTAAGTAAAGGCCCCTCCCTGCTGCATCATAAATTTATGTATATCGATGACGAAAGCCTTGTTTCTGGCTCAGCAAACTGGACAAAAGCAGCCTTTCTGCAAAACACCGACTGCTTTTTTCATTTACAGAATCTTAATAAAGCACAAAAAAAGAAGATGGCAACCATATTACAATCTCTAAAAAACGAATGCCAAGCTATCTAAAAGCGCAAAAACTTCTCATATGTCTTGCATCTTAATAATCCATCGGTTATAACCTTGAGACTTTTTGGGGCTCCATAGGGGAGTTTCCGGCAACATAACCATACCCATTGGAGGTCAATCATGAGTAATTTATTCGTTAACCCTTTTGCGAAACAACCAGTGGTCAAAGCAGAAGTACCTGCTCTGCCCCTAAATCCATACCCGCGCACAGACAGAAACCTAGTCGGTAGGGCTGCCAACACAATTCAAGCTAGCATTGATTCTGACAGCGCACTTTCACATCATCTACTCTCCAGAATTCAAGCTGCTGCAATCACTGTTCTATCACTGCTCGATGCAGCCTATCACCTCACTGCTTGCGGGATCTCTCTTGTCGGCTTTACAGCTGCCTCTATCGTTAACACGATAGCAGCAAGACAACTTATTACTTCTGAGCCAGATAAGGTTGGCAGTCACCTCTACAACGCAGTAGGTAAAGTTGTTGCTGCAACTGTAGGTGCAGGTGTTACCTTCGTTGCTCCCAGAACGGGCATAAAAGTAGTTGATCTCTTAGCTGGCACACACACGGCTACAAAAGAAGAAAAAGCGAAAGGTGCAGCTGATACTAAACTAAAGCAATGGGGCCCATGGCTTGCACACAAGACAAAAGAAGCAAAAGCTGCCTGCACCATTGAAAACGCAAAAGCGCTAGCAAAAAATAAAAAGGTACAAGCAACGATTGGCTCAGCAGCAGCTCTTGTTGTTCTTTACAAAGTGGGCGGATACTTCCTCTCCAGCACATCGCAGGAACTAAATAAAGAAGGGACAGGGACACCACCTACAGAAGGCTGATCTTCTTGCGCATATGCACCTTACAACCCCCTACGTTTCCTCTACTGCTAAAACAGTTTAGTTTTATTTTAATAAGGGCGCTTTGCACAACAAAGCGCCCTTTTTTATTGCAAAACAGAACTCATTCGATTATAATGTCTTACTAAAAACAGGAATTATAACATGATCTATCAAGCGATTTTTAACCCTTGGCACAATCAACAAGCCATACCTTTTGTTTTAACCACAATTAAAAATGGTATTGGTAACTTTGCCCTAAAACAGGCTCTCTCCTTCATTACGCAGGGCATGAATGCAGAAAAAACGTGGAATACGATCAGGCAAAAAAAAATATCGGAACATTTTTTAGAGTTTTCTGTTGCTGTTTTTTTCTCCCAATGGGGATTTGGCCCTTATCCGTTCCTTTGCAGCACAAAGGCCACTCTCCAAAATACCGTGGTTGCTCTCGTGCGCACATTTTGGGAGAGGCGTCCACACAATCCTGCGACCTTCCACGCCGAGAGAAGATTAAGTATGCTTCAAAATCAAACCCAGACAAGAGCTGTGCAAAGAGAAATAACAGAGATTCAAGAAGAACTTATGATTAGAAGGCTTGTACCAGCAACCCCCCTCGATAGCCAGATCGCCTACCAATCAAGCAACGAAACCTGGCAACCATTCCAAGCAGGAATAAGTCTCATCCAAACTGCCTTTTCTGCCGCTCTTTTAGCCGCATCGCTTTTGCCTCATATGCAACAGAAATTCACAAAAGAAAGCTTCAGCAAGCTGCTCCAAGAGACAGGACACGACACATGCCCTCAGATAGAAGACACCACCACGCTTCATGAGGTTCCCTATTTTACAACTTTAGTGAACGCTTATTATATCTTCGAAGCCGCTAAGCTTACCCTTGCCCTTGGCAGCGTTCTCTACTATGAAGCCCGGGCAAACCGCACTCCGAGTGCCAATGAAAAAAAGCGATACAAAGAACTCAGCACGCTGAAGTGGAATACGGTATTTCCAAACGAGAAGACAGGATCTACTTTCGCACCATCCGGCTTTTGGTTTGCATGCGGTGCTCTTTATCATCTCAACCTTATTCCTGCTCAAATCTCTTCTATTGTCAAAATCGCGTACATAGGAAAGCTTGCCTTCGAGGTACTAGGAGCTACTTTTGCAAACTCAGAAGACTCTCGCCATTTTGGAAGAGCCATCGATATGGTAGCCTCCTTTTACAGCGGCACCCTTGCTCCTTCAGGTCTATTTTGGATACACCAAAAGTTTACATGGCTACAAGAGGGGTTTCAAATAACAAAACTTAGTTTCCTGTACTCCATTCCTTGCGCTATTTCTTATTTTCTAAAAAACTAATTTGCTTAAATAGAAGGAGTTGCAAAAAAACAGAAGTCGTTGTTATAATGTGCCGCTTTTAACTAGGAGGAGCACTCATGACTTTAAAAAACAACGTTTCAAATTCCGCTTTAAAAACAGCAAGCGCTGTGACGACACCCGTCCAAGCCCGTTTTTCCCTTTCACAACATCCATTGACAACATCCAAGTACGGATATCAGTGGTCTGAAGCTCAATACGCAAACACTAATGCGAAACTAGGCTTTTTGAGAAAAATCGCAGCCCACCAAGGCGTTGCACTTACGATGAGTGTAGCTAACGTTCTTGAGTTCATGATGAACGCAGGTCTTCTTATGATCGATCTAGCCCTAGCTTCGATCAAAGGTATCACTGAGAACACTTGGACAGCAACACAAGCTGTCTTTGGCCGGAAAATAACACCTCTTGATCTTACGAAAAACCTTCCCGAAGCACATGATGCCGGAAAGCGCCTTGGCTCTATGTTTGCAAACGCTATTGGCCTTGTTGTTTGCACGCGCCTTTTCTTCGGATCGAGAGAAAAAGCTCTGGCAACAGCCGAGAAGTACAAACTAAAAAATGCAGAGCGCCTTTCAGAGAAGAAGACAACAAGCTTCTATGAAACACATAAAAAAGCCATTCTCTCTGGCCTTGGTGTGGCATCAGTTGCTGTCGCAAGTTACTATATGTATACATATGGCCTGCCCTCAATTTCTCTCCCCGTCTGGCCTCTTGGCAAAAACGAAGGAAAACCAAACACCTGTGCTGCTGACCTAAGCGAAGCGCAGAAAAACCTAGCGACAATAGAAAATGATTTGGAATCATGCAATACTATCAGCAAAAATCAAATATTAGATTTAAATCACAAGGCAAAAGAAGACGAAAACACAATTAAATCATTAAAAACACAAATTAATGACAAAGAAACAAAGATATATGACGCCACACAAAAACTACAAGAAAACGAAAATACAATTGAATTATTAAAAAAACAAATTAACGACAAGGAAACAAAGATATATGACGCCACACAAAAACTACAAGAAAACAAAAATACAATTGAATTATTAAAAAAACAAATTAATGACAAAGAAACAAATATAGATGAAATCCAAAATACACTTGGCCAAAAAGCGAGAGAATATAAAAACGTAGTGTCGATCAATACCGCCTTAAGACTACAGCTTTCTGATTGCGAGAAAGCGCTTGACTTAGCCACTAAACAATAAAAAAAAAGCAGCAAGAAGTAATTTCTCTTCTTTGTCACCTCTCTCTACAGAGAGGTGACTTTCATTAAAAATCAGTTGTGTAAAATATCCTTCCTCCATATAGTATTACGTTTTGCTCAAGCAACTTGAGTCTATCATCAATAAGGGAAACAGGAGGAGGATCCCATGACAGATATATTCGCTTTCTTTAATAAACAACCACCTACACAGTCAGCAGTACAGCCAAGATCATCCACAATAGCTTTACATCCAATGACAACCTCACGCTATGGCTATCAGTGGACATTCAATGTTTACCGTGATAATGGCGGTGCGCCAGGCATAGTTTCTAAAATTGCCGCTAACCAAGGAGTGGCTTTTACCATGACACTAGCCAACGTTGCAGAGTTTATGCTCAATACGGGGCTTGCCATCATTGACACTGCTCTTGCTTGCGTGGGTACAGTGCTGAGAGGCAGCTATACAGTTGCTCAAACAGTTCTTAGAAGAGAGAAGAATGAAAGCAAAACCCTACAAGCCATACCGTGCTTTGCAGATGTTGGCAATCGCCTCAGAGCAGCAGCGCAAAACATAGCTGGCCTTGCTGTCTCAACACGCCTCTTCTTTGGTGGTAGAGTTTCTGCTCTTGCGATGGCGGAAAACTACTGCCTCAAAAACAAAGAACTGGATTTGAAAGTAGAAGAAAAAGCCTTTTTTGAAAAGCATAAGAAAATGATTGTGACCGGCCTCTCCGTTGCGGCTGTCGCTGCTGTTTCTTACGGTGCATATACTTATGGTCTACCTTCCATTACTTTGCCCTTCTGGTCAACTGGATCTACTATGAACACAGAGGAAAATAACGAGATTCAAATAGAGAATCAAAACGGTGGTAACACAGGGAATAAAGAACAGAATATCGTAGGGGGTATCCCTGGGAATAACACGGGGGAAAAAGATGTCGATGTTGAAGAAAAAGCAGAAAGCAGGTGGGAAAAAAACGTCGCCCCAATCATAGAAAAAATCTTCCAAGTATGGGAACAGACCACAATAAAAGCTAAACCTTATATTGAGGAAGCGAGCACACTCGCTGAGCCTTATCTTACGAGTTTACGTGTCTCACACAACAACAACCAAAAAACATATTTAATTTTCGGCGGAGCTACTACTCTCGGCAGCGTCTATTATGTAAAAAAACGCCTGTTTGGCTAAGAAAAGGTTCGACACAAACCTAAACACCTCTTACCGGGATCCCATCTTGGGATCCCGGTTACTCTCTATTTCTGCTGAAGACAAAATAAAAATCTTAATCATCTCTTAACCAAAGACTGTTAAATTAGTAGCCATAGATTCGAAATTGGAAAGCAAGTTAAAAGAAACAAACAGCAGTCTAGATAAAAGTCTGCGATTGCAAAAGTAAACCAGGAGGAGTAATCATGTTAGGTTTAAACCTTTTTAAAACACAACAACCAA
The DNA here is from genome assembly GCA_964496125.1 of uncultured bacterium. Lineage (GTDB taxonomy): Bacteria > Chlamydiota > Chlamydiia > Chlamydiales > CAZBXE01 > CAZBXE01. Next base: position 36,079 of record CAZBXE010000003.1, read on the forward strand.
GCAAGGCTATTGCCGTTGTTCAGACGGCCAAGAAGCTAATTTCCGAACACCCGCTCACAACGTCAAAATACGGCTATCAGTGGTCACGTGATGTATACACAAACAGCGCCCAGCCAAGCTTCATTAAAAAAGTAGCAGCACACCAAGGCGTGGCGTTCATGATGACAATTGCAAACGTTGCTGAATTTGTTCTCAATGGTGTTTTTGTAGTAGGAAACGCTGCATCAGCCGTTGCAGGGTGCGTCCTTTCAGGTGGACGAAATCTTGTTCTAGGCGCTCTTGGCAAACAGAGTAGCCCAAGCAAATTTGTTGTTACGCATTTCTCAACTGCAAAAGATGTAGGTAGCCGTCTTGGAGCGATGGTAGCGAACGTAGCTGGTCTTTTCGTGTCAGCACGCCTCTTCGTAGGTGGAAGAGTAGGAGCGCTTGCCATGGCAGAACACTGGAAACTGAAGAATCCAGAACCTATTGTAAAACCATCCCTTCAATTCCTCCAGCAGCACAAGAAGAAGATCTATGGTCTCGGAGCGGCAACGGTTGCAGTAGCTGGCGCTTACGTTCTTAGAAACAGCTTGCCAGCAATGCCATCTATCAGCTTGCCAGCAATGCCATCTATCAGCTTGCCAGCAATGCCATCTATCAGCTGGCCAGAGCTGCCATCTATCAGCTTGCCAGAGATGCCATCATGGCCAACATGGTTGTCATCGAATGGTGGAACGACAGAAGAGAAACCAGCAAAACCAGGGCAGACTTCTGAGAGCAATGAAAACATTCAGAACAAGCTAGATGAAGCTGCAGAGAGGTTGTTAGCCAATAGTAAAAAATAGCACAACATAGCTAATGCGCCCCGGACTTCTTTAGGAAGCCCGGGGCTTTTTTTTGCCTTGAGAAAAAGCGGCCATTTCTTTATAACAGTTGGATATATGATCCCTTTATTTAGAGCTCGGACTGACTTAATGACCTCTTTGGGCCCGAATGGTCTAAAAAAAGAGTCTTGTTGTGACCGTAGAAGCACATTATCCACCCTAAAACAAAGCCTATTCCCTGCACTGATTGGGGCTATCTTTAGCCAAACGACAGCTTATACATTCCTCTCTTATCCCCTGTTAGGACTGGGGGCAGGATCTGCCGCTGTTTCTCTATTCCCTCAAAAAAGCAAACTACGCAAATGGAAAATGCTAACAGAGGCTGATGAATCAAGGTCCCTTACTCTCATCGCTCTTCTCTTTGCTCTTCTCTTAAGTCGGTTTCTTCCCCTCCTCTCCTTTAGCACCGGGGTAATTTGTGGTGGGCTTGCCGCCTTAAAGGCAGAACAGGAGGCAAGGGGATGATTTTTGGTCTTGTTGCAACCTTCTTCTTTGTGGCCAATCCTGTCGGAAATACCCCTGCCATTTTAGCGTGCATTAAAGATTTACCTTTTGATCGGCAAAAGAAAGTCATGCTGCGGGAAGCCATCATAGCCTTTCTTCTTGCTGTGTTTTTTGCGATTTCCGCACAAGGATTCTTCCATTTGATTGTGGTCAAACAATATACGATCAGCATCACGGGCGGCGTATTACTTCTTCTTGTCGCCTTAAGCATGATCTTCCCCCCGGACGTCACCACAGAAAAACCACCCCTCAAAAAAGAGCCCTTCATCGTTCCGATTGCCACCCCCCTTATTTCTGGACCGGGTCTTCTCTCCATCGTCATGTTAAAAGTAGAAGAATTGGGGGGGCAAAGCGTCGTTTTGCTTGCCCTTTGCATCACATGGATTGGGGTAACGGCAGTGCTCCTCACAGCTCCATTTGTTATGAAAATTTTTGGAAGGAGGGGAATGATCGCTTTGGAGCAGCTGATGGGAATGATTGTATCCATGCTCTCCATGCAAATGATTTTAAACGGCGTAATCCTCTTTTCACGCTCCGTTCAATAAAAGGTTGATCCTATGTCGATTTTATCGCTCTTTCTAATCCTCTTCTTTATCATCGACCCATTAGGCAATATCGGAGCATTCGAAGAGATGCTGAAGGAGGTGCCTAAAGACAAGAGAAGAGGCATTCTTTTAAGAGAGATGGGTTTTGCGCTCGTTCTCATGCTCTTTTTCTATGTAGTTGGGGACAAGCTTCTTGAACTGCTTGAGCTTAGCGAAATGACAGTAAGGGTCACAGCGGGTCTCATCTTGTTTCTCTTTGCGATCAAAATTCTTTTTCCCAAAGTGGAAAACGTCCGTACCCAGCACTACAAAAAAAATGAGATTCCCTACTTTGTCCCTCTAAGCGTACCACTTGTGGCAAGTCCCTCCCTTCTAGCAACCATCATGCTCTTTGCGAACATTCCTGTTCTTGAAACACCTTTACTCTTTGCAATTTTTTTTGCTTGGTTTGCCGCTACTCTTATCCTCCTCTTCTCTCAGCCTTTGTATAAACTTCTCGGAACAAGTGGCCTTGCTGCATGCGAAAAGCTTACGGCGATGATCTTAGTTCTGCTGGCTATCCAACGTTTTCTTGAGGGCATTAAGCTATTGATCGCACAAATATAGCGCTCACACTCTCTTACGACGGCACCCGTTATTTTGGCTGGCAAAAGACAAAAATGGGGCCCAGCATTGAAGATCAGCTGGAAAAGGCGCTCGAAAAAATCCTGCAACACTCAGTTATTCTCCAGGCAGCTAGCCGTACCGACCGAGGTGTGCATGCCGAAGGACAGGTTGTAAACTTCTTTACCGATAAAAAAGATCTCGACCTCAAAAAACTGCAAAAGGGGATCAACGCCTGCCTGCCGGATGATATCGTTGTCCTCAAGACCATTCGCAAGAAGAAAACCTTCCACCCTACCCTCAATAGTAAAGGAAAAGAGTATCATTACCTCCTCTGCCTCGGGCCGGAGCAGCTTCCCAAATACCGCTACACCTCATGGCATATCGCAAAGCCACTCAATATCCAGGCGATGATGGAGGCGGCAAAAGAGCTCATTGGGATGAAAGATTTTTGTGCTCTCACAAATCGAAAAAAAAATGAAACGTATGAAAATACCCTACGAGAAGTAACAAACATTAAGATCACCAAAAAAAGGGGGGGGAGGCTTCTCATTGCAATCCAAGGGAAGGACTTTCTCTATAAAATGGTACGCAATATAGTAGGGCTTCTTGTCGCCTGCGGAAAAGGCGAGCTCCAGGTTGGTGAGGTGGCATGTATTTTAGAGAGTAAAGACCGGACAAAAAGTGCATTAACGGCGCCAGCGAGAGGGCTTTCTCTTTTCCGCATCTTCTACTAAGGCAAGCTTTTCAAGAACATTCACAACAATAAATCCAACACCGACAAGAACGAGGGCAACAAGCAAACGCCAATTGAGCAGAGGAAGGGTTGGCTCAAGCAGCAAAAGTTTTGAACCCTTATTGATTTGAAGTGGATCCAAGAAGTAGGCATAGGTCCAAAAAGGCCATACAGTACGAAGGGCCCCTAGCATAAAGCCGATCAAAAGGGAAATTGTTTGACTGTGATAGTGGTCGAGCAAATAGGTAAGAACTCTTGAAAAAAGGGCGGCACCGAGGAGAATGCCAATCAAGAGATTTCCGAGCAACAAACACGCGTCTAGATCAAGACTTACTTGCCTGAGCCCCTGGGAAAGGTCGGAAAGGGCCGCAATGATGGCAGGGTAAAGGCCTAGAATATTAAGAAGATAACTTCCTGAAATTCCAGGCAAAAGCATAGCAGAAATCCCAATTATCCCGCAGAGGATCACCCAAGTGTTAAAGACCTTAGATTTTGTCTCTTTCACAAACTCTCGTGCAGCTCCCAATCTTTGATTTGCTTGGTCGTACACAAGAGTCTCTTTTGTCACTATCCCTTTAGCTAGCATGGCTACTAGCTCTTCTCTGTGTATATCTGTCAAACGGGAGGTTGTCACATCAAAATTGCGAAGGGGTTTAGCAGAAGGTGTTTCCAGATGAATAGGCACAGAATAGAGAGGGCCATGCTGACGCGGATCTTCAGGAAGATTTGTAAGAAAATAGGCAAATGCTGCCCCTACAAGACACAAAACCCCACTTTTCCAGTTTACCTCTCGCAGTAGCTTATAGCAAAAAAAGACAGAACCCAGAACAAGGCCTAAAAAAAGAGAATAAAGATAGGAGCGGTAGAATTCGTTTTGTAAGAGATAAAGAACGAGCGAGGAGAGAGTAAGCAACGAAAAGGCAATACCCAAAAGAACACATACGAGGTATTGCCAAGCTACATGGCTTAAAAACCCTTTTATATTCCCTCTAAGCAAAAAGGAGAAGGCCTTGGAGTCAAAGGAGCGTATAGCGTGGATAAAATCTTCGTAGATACCGATGACAAAAGCTACAGTCCCACCTGAGATGCCTGGGACAAGATCAGCAGCTCCCATGCAGACCCCGCAGAGCATAAGAAAAAGGGCTCTCGGCAGAGTGGAAACGGTTGGTTTTTCCATTAGATCAAGTCAAGAAGTTTAGCTATATAGTAGGCTGTAGCAGCCAATAGAACAAAGGCTCCAATCCAGACGGCATTCGGGGCCCATCTTACACCACTACCAGGACTTCCGCGCATTTCAAGAGTACCGATACCATAGTCAAATTCATGCTTCTCTCTTTTCAAGAAGATTTCAGGGTGTTTTCTGATGATCGAATCCCCGTCGATGCCTAGGAAGGAGGCGTATTGACGGATGAAACCTTGTGCATAGATGGGAGAGAGCATGGACAGAACTTTTCCGTCTTCAACGGCTTGCAAATAGGTGCTACGGATGGAAGTGGCATTCTCGATTTCTTTAAGGGAGAGGCCTCTTTCCGTTCTTCTTCGCCGCAGTAGATCGCCTATTTCTTTGAGTGTTTCTTCCATAAGACGCAATTTTGTCACGACCGCGCATTTTTTTCCACAACAACTTCACCCCCACATCTTCAACTTCGGTGCCAGGCACCGAAATTTGAAATTGATCTAGGGAGAAATTGCATTCCGGTGCCTGGCACCGAAGTGGTAATAGTTGGGTCTTGAAGGAAAGGCAAGAGTAAGACATAATCCCCACCTATGGAAAATAAAGAAAAAAGCTACGTCGTCACCCTCAACCCCGCCCTCGCTCATAAACTAAAAGAAGGACTTCTCTCTCAAGGCTTTGAACTCTCTAAGCCCACACACACCCTCTTCAGCGGCAAAAAAAAAGGCGTCTCCTGCACCCTCTTTACCTCAGGAAAGCTACTCGTTCAAGGCAAAGAAATGCGCCCCTTCATAGAGTTTTTTTTAGAACCCGAAATCTTAGGCTCCTTTACCTTCACAAACCCCACCGATCCTCTTAACTTAACCCCCCGTATCGGGATTGACGAGTCAGGCAAAGGAGACTACTTTGGTCCTCTTTGCATAGCTGGCGTGTATGCCGATGAGAAAACTATCCCCCTCCTAAAAAAGCTTGGTGTGCGCGATTCAAAAGAAATCAAAGATCTCCCCCTTCTGAAAATGGCAGATGAAATCAAAAAAATCGTCCACTACCATATCGTCAAGATCAATCCTCAAAAATACAATGAGCTCTACACGCAGTTTGCAAACCTAAACACACTCCTTGCATGGGGACATGCTACAACAATTGAAAATCTCGTGCGGCAAACAGGTTGCATAAACGTTACCATTGACCAGTTTGCCGCCGAATGGGTTGTCAAAACTGCCTTAAAGCGCAAAAAAATGGAAATAAACCTCACGCAAAGACACCGAGCAGAAGAAGATCTTGTCGTCGCTGCCGCCTCAATCCTCTCTAGAGCATGCTTCCTCAAAGGTCTTGAAGATTTAGAAAGAGAACTCAACATCAAGCTTCCCAAAGGTGCCTCCGATGCTGTTGTCAAGGCTGCAAAACAAGTCGTTGCCAACCAGGGAAAAGACGCTCTACCTAAGGTCGCTAAATTGCATTTTAAAACCACACAACTTGTGTTAAACTAAATCCGAATGCTCACGCAACTTAAGATTGAAAATATCATCCTCATCGATTCCGCCCTTATCCCTCTCAAAAAGGGACTCAACGTTCTTTCAGGTGAAACAGGCTCTGGAAAATCCGCCATCATCCACAGTATCGCGCTTGTGCTCGGCGAGAGGATGGATACGCAGCTCATCCGTTGCGGCTGCATGGAAGGACGCATGGAAGCTACCTTTATGCCCCAAAGACGAGAGAAGATCCAATCTCTTCTTGAAGAGTCGGGTATTACGTGGGAGGAGGAAGAAGAGCTTATCATCAAACGGGAGATTTTCCTAACAGGAAAAAGCCGCGCCTTCATCAACAGTCAGCTAGTTGGCTTATCCCTTCTCAAAAAAATCGGAGTCCTCCTCGTTGACCATGTGGGACAGCAAGGCAGCCAATCACTTAGACAACCTTCCGAGCATCAACACATCCTAGACCTCTTCGGAGGGAACCTTCTCCTCAAACAAAAAGTCAAAGATGCCTTTTTTGAGGAGAAAAAAAGGGATGAAATTTTACAAGCTCTTCTCTTGAAAGAGAAGACCCGGCAAGAGAGAATCTCCCGCATCCAAGAGGAGTATGAAGAACTCTCCCAGGCCAGCTTAAAAAAAGGGGAAGAAGAAGCTCTCTTTACTGAATACTCTCTTCTCAGCCAGGCAGACGAAATCGAAAAAGAACTTGCCCAGGTAAGCTACGCTCTCTCGGAGGGAGAGGACGCCTTGCTTTTGTCTCTTACCCAAGTAAAGAAAAACCTTCTTGACTTGGCTAAAAAAAATGAAATCTTCCGAAAGCCAGCGGAAGAATTTCAGGTCGCACTCATCGAAATGGAAGAGGTTTCCTATTCTCTTGAAAAAGAACGGTCAAAAATCGAGAAAAACCCAGCGAAGATGGAAAAAATCAGCGAGAGACTCTCACTCTATAAAAAAATAAAAAAGCGAGTGGGAGGAACCGTAGAAGACGCCTTACATCGCCTCTCAGAGCTCCAAGATGAACTTAGCACTTTAAACAGCCTAGAAACCCAAATTGAATTAGCTGAAAAAACGCTAAAAAGCGCACAAGAACATCTCTTTTCCCTTTGCAAAACTCTGTCTGAAGAAAGGCAGAAGGCAGCCGTTAACCTTGAGAAAAAAATGACACAGATGCTGCAGAGTCTCAACATGACAAAGGCCACATTTCATGTGAGAATCAAAAAAAAAGAACGCTCTTCTTCGGGGGATGAGGAAGTAGAATTCCTCTTTACCCCCAACCACAATGAAAACACAATCCCCGTTGCCGAGTGTGCAAGCGGTGGAGAGCTCTCTCGCATTTTGCTTGCCCTTAAAACCTTAATCGCAGGTCAAGAAGAAATCCCCACTCTTCTCTTTGACGAGATTGATGCGGGAATTGGAGGAGAGACAGCTTCGCTGATCGGGCAAAGACTCAAAGAAATCAGTACGCATCATCAGATCATCGCGATCACACACTTTCCCCAAGTGGCCAAATGGGCAGATCATCACCTCCAGATCTCCAAAAAGGAAAAAGGTGGCAGAACAACAACAGAAGTAGTTTCTCTGACCGAAGAAGAAAGAACCCTTGAGATAAAGCGCATGATCGGTGTCAGCTAGCGTAATGCCTTCTCCAAAGAAGGGATTTGAAAAGTGAAACCAGAAGCTAAAAGTTTTTTGGGAAGAACCCTGGCGCTTGCCAAAAGAAGCTCCCTGCCCTTCTGCCCGAGAAAAATCTCTACCATAAAGGCAGGCAATGGCAACACCGTATAGCGATGTAAGACTTTGCCAAGCGTTTTTGTAAACTCATAGTTCGTGACCGGAGAAGGTGAAACCATATTCACAGGACCATAAAGAGCCTCATGCTCCAAAACCCAGCTGATGGCCCTGCAAAGATCCGTGAGGGAAATCCAACTCATCCACTGCTGCCCCCCCCCTACAACCCCCCCTAGCCCCAAACGAAAAAGAGGAAGAATCGTAGATAACATCCCCCCCTCCTTGCCAAGAACAATCCCGATTCTAAGAGAAGCTGTACGTATGCCTCTTTTCTGCAAAGAAAGAACGCTTTCCTCCCATTCCTTACAGACCCAGGCCAAAAATGTGTCACCAGGCTGACTTGCTTCCGTAAGAACCTCGTCCCCCCGGTCTCCATAGTAGCCGATCGCAGAGGCGCAAAGAAACACTTTAGGAGGACGTTTTAGATACGAAACGCTATTGGTCAGCTGTTTCATCACCTCCAAACGACTCTCTAAAATTCTCTCTTTTTTAGCCTCAGACCAAAGCCCTTTCGCAATGCTCTCCCCTGCCAGGTTGATCACAGCATCGATCCCCTCATACTGGCTAGGTGGCTCCTCTTTATCTCTATGAAAAAAAAGAAGTTCATGCCCAAGAGATCGCAAGTGGGTTGAAAGCGCTTTTCCTATAAATCCAGAGGCACCAGCAAGCAATATTCTCATACAATTTTACGGTACCCATAGACGGGTCAAAAGTAAAGAAAAATTGCCATTTATTAAGAGTGATTGTATACTGAATCCCATTATGGCAAATATTGATGAAGAAGTGCTTGCGAAGCTTTCAGAGCTAGCCCGCATCGAAATCCCAACCGAAAAGAGAGCTTCCCTTCTCGATGGGTTAAAAAAAATCTTACATTATGTCGATAAGCTCCAAGAAGTCGATACCGAAGGTCTCAATCCGTGCGATCACGTCCTCCAAATGACAAATGTGGAAAGAGACGACGTGGTTGGCCCAGTTTTGGACAGGAAGACTTTTCTTGACAACGCGCCCGAACATACCGGGGGCATGGTTCGCGTACCACCTGTGATAAAGGAGAGTTAATGGAACACCTCGATGCGATCGATATCCATAAGCAATTTCTAGAGGGTAAAATTTCGGCAGAAGAGATTACCCTAAGCTTCCTAAAACGAACACAAGAGCTAGACAAACACATTGGCGCCTTCACATCCCGCTGCGACGAAAGAGCCCTTGCCAGAGCTAAAGAACTCGACCAGAAAAAAAAGCGCGGCGAGAAAATGGGAAAACTCGCAGGCATCCCCATCGGGATCAAAGATAACATCCACGTAAAAGGAGAAATCTCTACCTGCGGCTCGAAGTTTCTGACCAATTATAAAGCGCCCTTTTCAGCAGTAGCCGTCCAACATTTACAAGCAGAGGATGCCATTTTGATGGGGAAGACAAACTGCGACGAATTTGCAATGGGATCTTCTACAGAAAAATCGGCTATCCAAAAGACCTACAACCCGTGGAATCTTAACTGCGTCCCAGGAGGCTCCTCAGGAGGCTCAGCAGCAGCTGTTGCAGCAAGGCTCTGTCCGATTGCGCTTGGCTCCGATACAGGTGGCTCCATCAGACAACCCGCCTCCCTTTGTGGTATCGTTGGGTTTAAGCCCACCTACGGGAGAGTGTCAAGGTATGGTCTTGTGGCCTACGGTTCCTCTTTAGACCAGATAGGACCCCTTACCACTTCCGTTCGGGATGCTGCGCTGACAATGGAGATCATCGGTAAGCCCTGCCATCTCGATTCGACATCTTTGCAAGAAGCGTCTCACATATCCGTCGAGGGCTTAAATAAGCCCCTACCTGCCCCCCTTCGGATTGGCGTCCCCTACCAATTTCTCCAAGGACTTAATCCAGAAGCAAAGGAAACCTTTGAAAACTCCCTACAGGTCCTTAAAAGCAAAGGGGCAACTATTGTAGAAGTCGACCTTAGCATTCTAGAGCATGCGATTGCCACCTACACCATTATTGCCTTTGCCGAAGCGTCTACAAACCTGGCCAAGTTCGATGGCATTCGCTACGGCAACCGGAGCAAAAGGGCAAAAAACCTCCAGGAAGTCTATATGTACTCCAAAGAAGAAGGGTACGGGGAAGAGGTAAAGAGAAGAATTTTGATCGGAACATTCGTGCTCTCTGCTGGTTATCAAGATGCCTATTACCGCAAAGCTCAGAAGGTACGTACAAAGATCATCCAAAGCTACGCAAAAGCCTTTGAAACATGTGATTTAATCGCAACGCCCGTGTCTCCCTTTGTCGCTTTTGAAATGGGCTCCATCCAAGATCCCCTGCAGATGTATTTTCAAGACGTCTACACTGTTTCTATCAACCTCGCTGGGCTTCCCGCTATTTCAGTGCCAGCAGGTTTTTCGAAAAATGGTCTACCGATTGGCTTCCAACTGATTGGCCCGCAAAAGCAAGATAACAGAGTGCTTCATGTGGCAGAGCATTTTGAAAGGGCAACGCGCTTCAACACCAAACTTCCTTCGCTTGTCACAAAAGGGGTGCATCATGGCTGATTTTGTAATACCCGCTGACTGGGAAGTGGTCATTGGACTTGAAGTGCACGCGGAGCTTAATACAAAGTCAAAGCTATTTAGTGCAGCACCCAACCGCTTTGGCGACGAACCCAACACCAACATCACAGAAGTCTGTACAGGGCAGCCTGGCGCCCTTCCTGTTCTCAATAAAGAAGCCGTTCGCAAAGCTGTGCAATTTGGCTGCGCCATCTCAGGAAATGTACAGAAATACAGCATTTTCGACCGCAAGTCCTACTTCTATCCAGACAGCCCGAGAAACTTCCAGATCACGCAGTACCACCATCCCATTGTTCTTGGGGGTACGATTGTAGCTGAGGTAAAGGGTGAAGAAAAAGCTTTTGCTGTCAACCGAGTGCATCTTGAGGACGACGCAGGCACACTCAAACACTTTTCAACTTTTGCAGGCGTAGATTACAATAGGGCAGGTGTCCCACTCATCGAAATTGTTTCAGAACCCTGCATCCATACCCCCGAAGAAGCCGTGGCCTATGCCATGGCCATACGCGCAATCTTGCAATACACAGACGTATCTGATTGCAATATGGAAGAAGGCTCTCTTCGCTTTGATGCCAATATCTCCGTGCGCAAGAAAGGGGAAAAGGGGCTACGTACCAAGACAGAAATCAAGAATATGAACTCCTTTAGTAATATGGAAATGGCTCTTGAATCAGAGATCCATAGGCAAATTCACGAGTACCTAAAAAATCCCCATAAACCTGTAAATGAAGTCATTGAGCAAGGTACCTACCGTTTCGATCCAGAGCTAAAACGGGCTGTTCTTATGAGAAAGAAAGAACATGCCCAAGACTACCGCTACTTCCCCGAACCAGATCTTGTTCCGATCGTTTTAACAGACGCCTATATTGAAAAAATCAAGGAAGAGCTTCCAGAACTTCCTCTCGAAAGAGAAAGAAGATATGTGCAAAAGCTTTCTTTAAGCGCACACCAAGCCTTTCTTTTGGTCAGCGACAAAAAGCTTGCTGACTTTTTCGAAAAAGGTCTTGCCGTCTGCAATAACAGCCGTTCCCTCTGCAACTGGATTTTAGTGGAGTGCCAAGGCAGACTCAAAGATACGGGCAAATCACTTGTAGATTTAGGGATTCAGCCAGAACACTTGGGCTCCCTTGTCAAGATGATCGACACCGGTAGGATCACAGGTAAGATTGCCAAAAGTGTTGCCGATGATCTCTTTGCCTCTCCTGGCAAAGACCCCGTCGAAATTGTTCGTGCAAACCCGAACTACCAACCCTTAAACGACGCTGGGGAAATCGAGCAGATCATCGAAGCTGTGCTAGCTGAAAATGCGCAAAGCGTACTAGACTTCAAGGCTGGCAAAGACCGTGCCTTCGGGTTTTTGGTCGGCCAGGTGATGAAACATTCTAAGGGTAAGGCTTCTCCCCAAGTAGTCAACGACCTACTTAAGCAGAAATTGTCTTGCTAGGCTCACATATACACATCGTGAATGAAGAATTGGGAATATGCCTAGTGCATGTTTTTTAGAAGCTTTTTAGCTGCAGCGATTTGCCTTCGCAAATCAGCATGCTCCGCCTTCCCTTTTGCATAATCAAGGGACAGATCAAGCGCCATCTCTGTAGCTTGCCGGTCATGCAGGGCAAAAAGACACTTTGCTAGATAAAAGTAGGGAATTGGACTCTCAATTTCATTCATAGATGCCATTTCGTAGGCATCTATTGCCGCCTCATAGTCGTGACAAAACTGCGCAGCCATCCCCAGACCTAGCCAATAGTCGTGAGAATAGGGATTCAAGGTCACAAGAAAAAGAAATGCATTCCCTGCATCTACATACCTCTTCCCATCAAGAAGCTTGTAGGCCGCCTGATAAAATTTGTGCATGTCTCCATCCGCAATCTCAAGGATCTCACATAGGCTTACCCCTTTGGCGAGTTCCTTTTTGATCTTATCGGCATTTTTGAGCTTATTCTTCGCTCTCTTCGGAAGATCGAACAACTCAAATTCACCCGTCATGCAGGCGCACCTCCCCTAGTAAACCAGGCTCCCTATCTCTGATGTAGCAACTTGAAGGATTATTTTGGTCACTTGTGAAGTTTTTTTTCTAACCATCTCAATATAAATGTGATAACTTATCTAAACTTTGGTTTACAAAAACGAGCTTTTAGAGTACAGTGACGTGTCATTTTTGCCTATGACGCGAGAGAAAGATACGAGTGAATGTACATCTAAACCCCTGCACGTTCTCCATCCCCTGCCAATTTCAAACGCGTCTTTCTAAATACCCTCTCGAAAAGTGTGGACTCTATCGCCCTCGCCTGAATAAAGGCATACTGCAAGAGATTGCTAACGTCGTCTATAAGATCGCTGGCTTTATCCTTCTCTATGGTTATTATACTACGATGTTTCTCTTAAGCTCTACCGTCTTTGCGGTAGGCTTCCTAACCGGTATTATCGCCGATGAGAAGCTGATCCATATCATTGGTAAGATGCAGCTTGTATGGAAGAAGCAGTCCCCAGGGATTAAATGCATGCTTCTCTTGGGCGCCTTTCTCTCCATCCCCGTACCTCCTTATGCAGCTTGCTTCTTAACAGGTGGCAGTATTGGAGCCAACATGATGCAAGATGCCATCAAAAACCAAACGCAACACAGTGATGACGATGAACTCTAACAGCGGGGATGGTGCTTGTGGAACGAATCGACAATCTGCTGACAGCTTACATGTGTGTAGCGCTCGGTACTTGTGATCGTAGCATGACCAAGCATATCCTGAATCACACGAAGATCGGCCCCGTTATCCAAAAGATGCGTTGCAAAGGAATGGCGCAGCATGTGAGGGAAAATGTTTTTCTTTATGCCCGCCTTCGTTGCATAAAATTTGATCCTTTTCCAGACTGTCGTCCTCTCCAGGCGCTTGCCCTTGTGCGAAAGAAACAAAAAAGAATTTTTGTCACTTTCGAACAGGGGACGGTGGTGGAGCAGAAAATGATCGACGGCTTTAAGAGCATGCCTTCCGATCGGAACCACCCTCTCCTTTCTGCCCTTACCAAAGACCCGAAGCGAGTCATCACTCACATCATAGATGGAAAGTCCACAAATTTCAGACACACGTAGCCCGCTTGCATAAAGCACTTCTAAAAGAGCCCTGTCGCGCGCTCCAATCCAACTCGATGGATCAGGAGCTGCAAGAAGAACCTCCACCTCGTGGGAGGAGAGTACGCCAGGAAGAATTTGCCATAGTTTGGGGGTTGGAAGATAAAGAGTGCAATTTTGCGCAAGCTCCTTCTCTCTCACGAGAAATCGAAAGAACACCTTAATAGCAATCAAGGCGCGGCAGAGGGTGCTTGTAGAAAGACCGAGCCCTTTAAGGCGATTTAAGTACCCTAAAACGTTGGACGATTCCACCTGCGCAAGAGAGTGGAGATCCATAGACTTGCAAAATTCAAGAAAACCTTCAATATCATGGCGGTAAGCTACCACCGTGTGAGGGGAAAGCCCCCTTTCGGAGGCTATGTAACGAATAAAATCGTCAGCCTGCTCCTTCATTCGACGAGCACAACATGCGCTTTACGTCCAAGTCGAGTGCTGACAATCGAGGCCAAAGTACGTAGGGACTGAATTGTTTTACCACCACGCCCTACAACCTTTGCAATATCTTCCTTATCCACCTGTATCTCAAGTATTAAAGATCTATCTCCTTCTTTGCAAACAACCTTTACTTCATCTGGCTTATCAACCAAATTGCGCACGAGGTAACGAAGAAACTCTTCCATACTTTTTAATGCAGCTATTTCTGCAACGTTTGTCTCATCCAATCAAAATACTCCTTATTCCCATCCAAGATTTCAAAAACTGTAATTTCAGGAACATCATAACTTGAGCTTGCCAAAATTACTTCTTTTACTTTTTCTACTAAGGCGGAAGCTGTCTTCAGTATGATTTTGCTCTCCTGCCCCGTTTCCATTTTTCCATCCCAAAGATAGACCGATTCAATCCATGGAATGATTTGAGCGCAGGCTACAAGCTTTTGTTCCACTAAAGCCCTAGAGATCTTCCGCGCTTCGTCAATACTTCCCATCGTGGAGCATACTTCAATGAATTTTTCCATAGATTAACATCCAAGTTAGTACGTATAAGCCGAGTTCAAAAGTCTTAGGTCTACGACTGTGACTGGCGCTCTATAAAGCGCCTCGTCTGTAGTCACAGAAGCGGCCTTCTCTTTATGAGAAAGATAATCTCTCACCACAAGATAATTATCAAGAGCTCTTTCAACCTCTTCACAATTACAACGCAAAATCCTGGGATAGACGCAAAGGAGGGAATGGATACCCATTTCCCTTTCGACCTTCTCCTCAAGACAGATCACAACTTCCCTCTCTCCTAGGCTTGGAGCAAAGGCTGTGCTTACATCAATACTTACAATTTCACCCCAATTCATGATCTTGTTGAGCACAAAAAAAGCAAGGTCTAGTCCTGGAGGTGAAACTTTCTTGCCATAGGCAATTTCCTGCTCTTCCAAGTAGACAACCGGTAGCCTTTTCGGAGTCAAGTAGGGTGACATCGGAAAAACATATCCTTCTCTGTCTAGTGCTGCATTATGATAACCACCTAAATAAGCAGCTGGCGTTACAACATTGTATTCGATATAGAGCCCCGAAGGGTAGATCTTATGGATAGAAGCCTCCTTAATCACGGGACAAGAAAGCAATTTCTCCTCCCCCATTTTGAGATCGAAGAGCTCGCTATGCGTTGGTCTGTCGATTGATAAGCCTAAAAGTTCGGCAAAAAGCGCCCCCTTTAACTCTCCTCTCTCAGAGCCTGCAAGAACAAGTGTGTTAATGTTATACTTAGGGTCTTGCAGCCTTGCGCTTTTTTGGTAAAGATTGAAAAAAAAGAAAACAGCAACCCCTCCTGTCACCATGACACAAGAAATCGCAATGATCCAAAGGGCTCTTCTAAGCGAGATCAATTGTAGTCCTTTTGCAGCTTCGTAAGGCGTCTTTTTCGTGACAAGGCAAGGATGATAAAGCGATCTAACATCTCGCTAGCTGGAAGGCCATTGGCAACGCAGATCTGAGGATACAAGCTAATAGGAGTAAACCCTGGTATAGGATTCACCTCATTTAGCCACCAGGTGTTTTCTTCCAAAAAGAAATCTACTCTTGCAAACCCCGTGCAGCCGAGCGCTCTAAATGCTTTTTTCGCAAGCCTCATCCCCTCTTGCATAACATCCTCTTGTAGCGGAGCTCTTGCTGCCACTGCAAAACCTTCGGGACCGTATTTGGCATTATAATCATACACTTTCCCATCTGCCAGGATTTCCCCTGGTGGAAAAGTCTCCACCCGCTCATTGCCAAGGACTGCAAACTCGATTTCACGTATTTTTTTTCCCTGCTCAATAATCACTTCTGTATCCCAGATAAAGGCCTCTTGCAAGGCAGGGAGAAGCTCCCCTTCGCTTTCAACCTTCACAACGCCGATGCTAGATCCCAAATGGCACGGCTTGACAAAAACAGGATAGAAAAGCGTTTCTCTTACCTTCTGATGAATCTCTTCGATGCTCTCCTCCTTAAAAGCTGAGACAAAAGGAAGTGTGGGCACTCCCTCTGCCCTTGCGATCATTTTTGTCAGCCTTTTATCCATGCAAACAGCGCACGCTCTAAAATTAGGACCCGTATAGGGCACCCCTAAAATTTCAAACATCCCTTGCAAAGCGCCATCCTCTCCCCAAGGCCCATGGAAAACAGGCAAAAAGGCAGCAAACTCTTTAAGTTTTTTAGCAGCAACAGAAATAGCGACAGGCTTTTGCGACCCAAAGTACCACCTTCCTTTCTTATCGACAAAAACAAGCGTTGCCTCATAAAAATTTGGATTGAGATTGTCTGCAAAAAACTTCCCGCTTCTAAGAGACACCTCGTGTTCTGACGACTCGGCCCCAAAGCCGATTGCAATTTCCCATTTTTTCACACCTTGTTCTTCCAACCGTTTTACAAATGCTGCTGAGAGCGCTGTGATATCGCCTGCTCCCATAAAAAGAAATACATCGTGTGGTCTTGCAAATTTCTGCAAAGCTTCAAGCAGCTTTTCTTTAGGATGAAAAACTGCGTTTGCTTCGAGAGCTATACTTTTACCCGTGACTCCGGTAATTTTTTTCTCCCCCGCAGAATAAATATCTGTAATAAAAACTGCATCTGCCGCTGCAAAGACTTTCCCATACTGCCCTTTTGTCTCAAGCATCCGGCTATAGCGATGGGGCTGATACACAGCTATAAGACGTCTATCGAGAGCCGCCTCGCGAAGACCTAAAAGAGTTGCTTCAATCTCTCTTGGATGATGAGCATAATCATCAAAGACAAGCACTCCTTGCACCTCACCCTTCTTTTCCATCCTACGCTTCACACCTGAAAAGTGTAACAGCCCTTCACGAATCGCCTCTTCTGGAATACCCAGAGAGAGAGAAAGACCAATCACAGCAAGTGCATTGAGTGCGTTATGGCGCCCAAGAGCACTCACGCACACATTTTTCATGCTTCTACCAGAAAAGCAAACATCGAAGGAAATCTGCCACCCCTTTTGTGCAAAATTTTTCCCTTGTACATCAAACGTGCCATTAAACCCATAGCTTTTTCCCTGCACGGCAAGTTTTTTGAGTCTCTTATCCTCCCCACAATAAAAAAGATGTTTTTTTTCTACGACCTGTTCTGCAAACTGCAAAAACTCCCTCTCCAGCCTCTCCTCGGTTTGGAAGTATTTCATATGATCGATATCGATATTGGTAATGATCGCACCAAAGGGAGAGTACCTTAAAAAAGTTCCATCGCTCTCGTCAGCTTCTGAAACGAAAAACTCCCCCAGCCCGTATTTTCCATTTGTCTCCAGCCCTGCAAGAATCCCGCCTACAGCAAAACTAGGGTCAAGTTTAGCAGCGCGCAGAACAGTAGCGAGAAGGGCTGTCGTCGTGGTCTTCCCATGAGTCCCTGTGACAGCAAGCATTTTTAGCCCTATCGAAAGCTGTTTTAGCAGCTCAGAGCGGTGCAGGATCGTACATCCTAGTCTCTTCGCTTCATTGACTTCAGGATTATCGCAAAGCACGTCCGTTGAAAAGATGACCGTCATCCCCGGCTGGATATGCGCTGCTGCATGGCCCATATGGACGCTTGCCCCCTTATCGAAAAGCTGCCTTGTTACGTAGGTGGCAGCTAGATCGCTGCCTGAAACGTCTTGTTTTTTTTCCAACAAAATATTTGCAAGGGCGCTCATTCCGATACCGCCAATGCCGATCAAATGGTATTTTTCTGCAATGTGTTCCATATAAGATCCTCAAGTGTCGTTTTTGGAAGGTTCTCTCTTTCGCATTCAAGGCACTGTTTCATCTCCTGAAGTTTTTTCCCCTCCTCTGCAAAAAGGGTCTCAAGTGTGGCCACAAACACCTCTTTTGTCACTTCATTTTGCGCGCGGCAAATTGCGCCCCCCTTTTTCTCAACAAACTCCCCATTTTTTGCCTGGTGCTTGTCCTTTGCATAAGGGTAGGGAATAAAAAATGCTGGGAGTGCAAACTCAAGCAGTTCAGCTACAGTCATAGCTCCCGACCTACTCACAACAAGGTCTGCGATATGGTAGGCGTAATGGATGTTTTTTTCAAAGGCTCTGACAGAAGCAGGAATACCCTCTTTTTCATACACAGCCTTAACTCCTGGCACTCTCCTCTCCTCCCCCACCAGATGGACCACTTGAAAAGGTGGAAGCTTCTTTTTCAAGTCCGCTGCCGACTGTATCAAAAGCTCATTGATTGCTTGCGCCCCTTGAGATCCTCCAAAGACAAGAAGGGTGGGAAGTTTTCCGAGGCCAAAGTAAGAATAACACTGATTTCTAGGAGTGCTGTTTCTTTGAAACCCCTCGCGCAAAAGAGTTCGTACCCTCTCGGTTTTTCCAAAGAGAAAACTTGCTGCCTCTTGGAACTGGATGCCTGTCACCTCTGCCCAGATTGAAAAGAGGCGAATCACACGCCCAGGTAAGCGATCTGGTGCATAGAGAATAATTGGGATTTTTTTCCATTTGGCAGCAAGGAGCATAGGAACTGTATAGAAGCTGCCAAACCCCACAACAACCGAGGGTCTGCTCTCCTCCAAAACAGAAATATTTTTCTGAAAACCTTGGAAAAGCAAACAAAAATCAGACAGAATATTTTTAAATTTTGAGAATTTAGGAGCTTTTTGCTCTACCACAGGGACAACTGTTGCCCATTTTTTAAGCGTCGCCCCCAAAGTCTCGGCCGGAACCATATGCCCACCCGTACCTCCTACTGCTATGAGCACGCTTACATCCATCCTTTCTTTATCGCATTTTGACATTATTAACCCATACTGTAGGCCCCAAAAAAATAAAATGAGGAACCTGTGATCTTTACTCTACAACAGAATATCATTGCAGCTGCCGAGAAGACAAAAGGAAGCTCTGCTTCGGTCAAGGAAATCAAAACTCGGGCTTTGGTATTATCGCTTGTAGCTGTGGAGATACTTTCCTCTCTCTTAGGGACGATTGTTTTCCAAATTCCTCGCACTGTCTCAAGCCTCTTCTTCGCTCCGGACAACAACACGCCAAGGGCTATCGTAGGACAAGCTCCAAATAAAGGCAAGGTGAAGAGCGCAAAAGAAAAAGCTCTAAATAATCTTAAAAATGCTTATTCCCATTTCAAGGGCAGTTTTGCAAAAAGCTCTGATGAAATTTAACGCGAAATCACATACAAACCTAAGGCTAAATCTTTTGGTGCAAAAGTGTATGATTTTGTGCTGCGCAACAAAAAAGGGATTATGCTTGTTGTTGCCATAGGAGTTGCAGCCTATGCAACGGTTTACATTCGTCCCCATCTCTTTTCATGGACCCCTGCCCCAATAGCCCCAGGCCAAATCCCTGTTTGTCCGCCTCACACCGCTGCCGCCTGTCCTAAGCCGACTTGTCCGCCTCCTATCACTCTTCCCCCTCATTGACCAAGCACAGCCTCAACCTCAAGGTCCGAATCAAAACGTAGCGCCCCCTCCGCCCCCTCCTCCTGCGTTTGGTCCACCAGAAGCACCTCACGCCCGACAAGACGGTGGACGGACAAATCTACTCGCCGCAATCCGTGGAGAGGGAGCAGGTCCCCAAAGGGGCGGCTTCAGCGGGGAGATGGCCCTAAAGCGTCCCCTCAGGAGCAGGCCCTTGCCTTCCATAAGGATAAGGCAAACACTCGAGGAAACCCCGACAGATGGGCAGAAGCTCCCCCATTATCCGTAGAACAAACAAAGTTGCTTCAAACCATCTTCAGATCGGATCCTCAGGGATTAGAACAAGCCCAAAAAAAGCTACAAGGAGAGCTTGTACCGCTAAAGGATCCCTACCTGAAGAACAAATTCGAAACCTGCGACAATAGAGAACTTGCGGAATTAGCGCGGATTATTCTGAAAGACCCTCATTTAGCAAAAAGCCTAACAGCTCCAGAGGTAGAAAATTTTATCGCAGCCCATCCAGCAGAAGACAACCTAGAAAATTTTAGATTTGCCTCTTGGATACGAAAGGATGTTCATGAGCAGAAATGGATTGCCTTTTTCCATATGCAAGGCAGGCTCGTACAAACCCTGCAAGCCGTCATTGTAAGCAGGGCAAAAAAATGAAACCCAAGAACCAGAACGCCCGAAGCAGCTAGATGAGTCGCCGACCTCACAAAATAGATCCCATCAAGGGTCACAAGTCTGATGATGCTTTCGATTGATTACTCAACTGCAACGCGAGAGAGAAGCGTAATCCCCAGAAGGTTTGCCGCAAGAGAGCTTCCCCCTTGGCTAAAAAGGGGAAGGTTTAGCCCTGTGCTCGGAAGAAGACCTGATACTACGGCCAGGTTTAAAAAGGCCTGAAGTGAAATCAAGGATGTGATGGAGGCCGCTAAGAGAAATCCATCTCTTGTCACGGCTCGGCATGAAAGCCAAAAACCAAGCAAGGTAAAGAGCAT
>CAZBXE010000003.1:56290-187081 GCA_964496125.1 uncultured bacterium
AGCATATAGAGGGTAATGAGAAGAAGCATTCCTAGAAAGCCACATTCTTCGGCATAAATTGCGGCAATGTAGTCGTTTTGCGCCTCGGGCAGGTAGCTTAGCTTTTGGAAACTATTGCCTGGTCCTTTTCCAAGCCAACCGCCCGACCCCGCTGCAATTTTTGCTTGGTAGGGTTGGTGCCCCCTTCCTAAACGGTCAAGTTCAGGATTCCAATACACTTTAAGGCGTGCTTGAACGTAGGGGAGTTGGTAGGCAAACACCCCTCCGATCAAAAGAGCCCCTGCAATCGGCAAACCCCAATATTTTACAGGCGTCCCCATGACAAAGAGAAGCATGATCAAAATAAAAACAAGGACAAGGGCGGTACCGTTGTTGGGTTGCAAAAGAATCAAAACAATCGGAACAAAGAGGGGCAGGGTGACTTTCAGAAATGTTTTATATGTAAAAGGGGGGGTACTAGCGCCCATCCTGTGGATAAGAACAGCGGGCAAAAGAAACTTAACAAACTCAGAGGGTTGTAGCGAAAAACCAAAAACAGAAATCCATCTTTTTGCACCGTTAACTTCCCTTCCGATTCCAGGTACTAGAGTCAACAAAAGGAGAAAACAAAAAAAGGCAAGTAGATAGGGACTTGCAGTCAGAAAGTTTTTCACGCCAAAGCGGTAGAGAAACCCCGCAAGAACAAGCCCTAAAACGGCATAATAGAGCTGCCTTGTTACAGCAAAATAGGTGCTACGGGGTAGAGAAAGATCTAAAACTTCAGCGCTTGTCGTGTTGAAGATCATGATCAGCCCAATCATAAAGATCAGGGTACATGTGATGACAAGCAATATCTTTTCAAAAGAGATTCGGTCAACGTACACGTACCTTATCCCCGATCTGGAGATTGCGCGCCTTTTCTTCAGAAAGGCCGTTGAGGCGCAAAATATCTTCAAAGCGTACATTGTGTTTGCGAGCAATAGTCCAGGGGTTATCGCCATTTTTCACTACGTAATAGACAGGATCAGCTACTGCCACAATCGGCTGTTCTTCCATCTCAACGACAAGATCTTCACCTGCAGCTACTTCGCCTGGCCTCAAGACAGGCACCTTGAGCACCCAACCTACATCAATGCGCTCTGTTTTCAGGTTATTGATTCTTTTAAGCTCTTTTTCCGTTGTGCCATTTGCTTTTGCAATTTTGCTTAAGGCATCCCCTTTCTTTACAGTGACGTCTATATATTCCCGCTCTGGTTGAAGGGTGTCTGGACTCAGTATTTCTTGCGCTCCTGGTTTTTGTCTTTGGAGATTAGAGGCGTAGGCTTTCAAAACACTATCCACCTCATCTACAAGAGTGCTTTCTTGCGACTTTACTTTGGTCGACTCAACAATCGGCATAGGCTTCTCTACTTTTTTCTCCTCATAAGCGAGTCTCTTCACTTCTCTTTTACTATCACGAGGCTCGCGTAAAAGGTCTGCATCATAGTGTGAGGCGGTTAGAAATAGGACTGAAATGAGTGCGACATTCACAAACACCGCAATGAGAATCGTGTCTCGACGGCTTATGCTCATGAGTTGATCTCCCTGATTGGTCATTATTATCTTCTCTTATTTATTATAATTTTCTACAAAGCTCCATAAAAGTGTCCCCTCTGTGGGCATAATTTTGGAACTGATCTAAACTCGTGCACCCGGGCGAAAAAAGCACAGTCTCACCAGGCCTGGCTCCCTGTTTTGCTTCACGAAGCGCCACATCCAAGGTTCCACACCGATAAAAGGGAAAGTGTGCTGAAAGCTCCCTCTCCAACTTATCGGTTGCCCTACCAATCGCATAAATTGCCCTCACCTTTTCTTTAAAGGCGGGTATCCAGTCTGCGAAGGGCAAATCTTTATCTGCACCACCTGCAATTAAGAGAATCGGCCCCTCAAAGGAAGCTACGGCAAACTCTACAGCATGCGGGTTTGTCCCTTTACTATCATTGTAGTATCTAACTCCATCAATTTCACGGACAAACTGCACACGGTGAGGGGGCTTCTGAAAACTCGCAAGGGCCTCTGCAAACGCCTCAAGGCTAACTCCTCTTGTTTTACACAAGGAGAAGGCTGCCAAAATGTTTCCAAGCTCACGACTCACCCTATCTCTATACATTTTCTCTAAAAACAATGCAACCTTTTCATCGTGAATTGTGTGAATGACCTTAGGGTCGATTTTATGGATCTCCTCTGGGAAAAGGGAAAAGAGCTCCTCGGGTACAAAAAGGGGAGCATTTTGCTTCAAGATACGCCCAATTTGAAACTTCGCTGCGGCATATTCTGCCATATCTTTATGGCGATCAAAGTGATCGGGAGCAATGTTCAGAATGCAAGCGGCATCGAGACATTTTGTCTTAAACGTCTCTAGCTGGAAAGAGCTAAATTCAGCCACAATCACTTCACACTCCGGCTCTGAAGAAAAGGGTATACCGACATTACCAAGCGCAAGTGCCTTTTGCCCTGCAAACTTGAGCACATGTTCTACGAGGCGGGTTGTGGTTGTTTTCCCATTTGTTCCCGTGATCCCCAAAATCGGGATGTGGCATTCACGCAGAGCAAGCTCTGCTTCCCCAATATACGGGATGCCACTTTTGATCACTTCCCGATACATCAGATCTGTAGGTGGAATGCCAGGGGAAACGACAACGAAATCAAACTCTTCAAGCTTAATCTCTTTTTCCGTTCGGACAGGAAAGGGCACCTCTTTAGGAGCCCTATCAAGCCCCGTTACGACGACTCCTCGTTTTTGCAAGAAGGTAGCAACTGCAAGGCCGCTGATCCCAAGGCCAAGGATGAGTGCTCTTTTTCCTTTATAATCACTTACTGAAATTTTAATGATGCAATCCCGAGTAGCGATAATACCAAGCCAACAATCCAAAAGCGGATGACCACTTTCGTCTCCGGCCAATCTTTATATTCAAAATGGTGGTGAAGAGGTGTGCAAAGAAACACCCGTTTCCCCCACATCCTGAAACTTGTGACTTGAATAATCACAGAAACAGCCTCTGCAACAAACACTCCTCCCACTAAAGCAAGCAAGAATTCTCTCTTCAGAAGAAGAGCTGCTACACCCACGACCCCTCCTAAAGCAAGAGAACCCGTGTCACCCATAAATACCTCTGCCGGATGAGCATTGTACCAAAGAAATCCAAGACATGCACCCATCATTGCAGAAAGATAAATGGCAATTTCAGAGCTCCCTTCAATATAGAGGATATGAAGATAGCGAGAAAACTCCAAGTTGTTGGACATAAAGGCAATAGAAGCAAGACAAAAAGCAACCATGAGAAGACAACCGGCTGCAAGTCCATCCAGTCCATCTGTTAAATTAACAGCGTTGGAAGAGCCTGTAATCACTACGATGTAGAAAAGAAAGAGAAGAATCGCAAGGACTCCTGTGAATTGAAATACAGAGTCCTTAAAAAACGGCACATAGATATAAGAAGCAATCTCTTGTAAAGCAAGACTTTTCTCCCCTCCCCCGGGTAGAGGTTGTCTTACCTGCGGCGGGGCAAAAAAACTACCCGTGTGCACCCATTCTGCTACTGTTGGGCTTAAAAAATAAAGGGCGATGAGGCCCGCAAAACTACACTGCAAAAAAAACTTCCATCTCTTAGAAAGTCCCTTTGTAGAACTTGCCTTTAGCTTTAAATAATCATCCACCGCTCCTACAGCGCCAAGGACAAGTGTTGTCGCAAGCAAAATCAGAGTAAAAACATGTCTGAGATCCATCCAAAGAAACAGGGAAACAATCATGGAGAAGAGAATGAGTAGACCTCCCATGGTCGGGGTGTCTTTTTTCTTTGCATGAAGCTCATAGAGCTTTTCTACATACTGCTTCCGGATGGGTTGTCCCATCTTTAAATTGTACAAAATCCGAATGAACAAGGGTCCAAGAGAGATACAGCAGATCAGACTTGTCAGTGCTGATAAAAGCATTCTCGTCGAGGTATACTCAAATACATGTGGGACTTTCCAGTGCAGAGTCTGCTGCAAATATTCCAAAAAAAAGAGAATCATCGAAAATCGTCTATGACCCTCCAAAGTTTTGCGCTATTAGCCCCTTTTATCAGCACAACATCGCCTTCCCTTGTCCGCAGCTTCAACCTTTTCACAAGGTCCTCATAGCAAGCTTCCCAAAAAGCGGTTTTGCCCGAGTGTTTAAATTGTTCGGCCACAAGTTTTGTCCCTTCTCCGATACAAACAAGCTCTTCAACATACTGCAAAGCCACTTGACCCACTTCCTTATGACATTGCTCTGAAAATTTTCCAAGCTCTTTCATCTCACTGAAGGCAAAAATTTTTCGCCCCCCTGCTTTTGGATCAGGAAGGGCCTTTAGAGCCGATTTTACCCCTTCTGGGCTTGCATTGTAAGAATCGTTTACAAAATGGATGCCTCGTAGATGATGTTCTTCAAAACGAAGCTTGGGCAGCTTTAAGTGAAGCACGCCCTGTTGCATCCCTCGATGCGTAAGGCCTACTGTCTCCGAGACAGCTAAGGCAGCAAGCAAGTTATGCATATTATGCTCTCCTGGCAGATGGATAAGAGGAAGAACAACCTCTCCTTTCAACCCTTTAAATAGCAGCTCATTCCCAAGCTTTCGCAAAGTAAAGGGGGCTTTTTCCTTCTGTAGAGAAAAAACTCTCTTCTCACAGCTACCCACTTGCAGCACTCTTTCCAAACCAGGACATTCCCCATGCACAATGCCCACTTTCGTCTTCGAATTTTCAAAAATCTCACTTTTTGCCATGGCAATTCCCAGGACACTGTCAAAATTAGCACTATGCACAAGGCAGGCGTTATTCAAGAGGGCGATGTCAGGTACCACAATGTTCACAAGGTCCCGTATATTGCCAGGGTGGGTCATGCTATATTCAAGAACTAAAAAGTCGGGACTACCGTTCAAGTCATTTAAAATCGTAAGAGGGAGGCCAATCTGAGAGTTGGCATTACCAAGCGAACTGGCTACGTTGAATTCTTGTGCCAAAAGGGTTGTGATGAAGTCTTTTGTTGTCGTCTTCCCCACGGAACCTGTAACCCCGATCACTTTGCACGTTGCCAGCTGGCTTATCCTGCCTCTTGCCATTGCTTGGAGCGTTGCCAAGACATCGGAAACCGGAATCAACGGAATAGAAGCTTTCAAGCAAGCACGTGTTCTATCAACAACAGCTGCAACTGCGCCCTTATCCCCTGCTTCTTGGATAAAATCATGGCCATCTACCTTAGCCCCCTTAAGAGCAAAGAAAAGGTCTCCTTCCGTCACAAGTCGACTATCTACTTTCACCTTTTTCATAGCCCAACAGGATAGCAAAAATCCGGAGAAAGTCTACGAAAAAATCGCTCGCGTTGTCTTCCCTTGAATATTTAACAGCGATTGTGTACACTCTGGATTTCTCTATTGGTGGCATAGCCAAGTGGTAAGGCAGAAGCCTGCAAAGCTTCCATCCCCAGTTCAAATCTGGGTGCCACCTTTCTTAATTCAACGGGCGATCTTGTGCTCTATCTTGTTGCAACTCCGATTGGCAACCTAGCCGACATCACCTACAGGGCAGTGGAAACCCTAAAAGGATGCGACATCATCCTCTGTGAAGATACCAGGCATAGCCGGATTCTTCTCAGACACTATGCTATCGATAAACCCCTAAAAAGTTTTCATATGTTCAATGAAAAGTCACGCGAAGACGGACTTATCCAAGAACTCAAAGAAGGCAAAACCATTGCTCTAATATCCGATGCGGGCACCCCCGGGATTTCCGACCCAGGGGAGAGACTTGTCAGAAGATGTGTTGCATGTGGCATCCGCGTAGAGGCTCTACCCGGCCCTTGCTCCCTGATTCTTGGAGTGATCCTCTCTGGCTTTCCTGTGGAACCTTTCCAATTTTGTGGTTTTTTGCCAAGACGCTCAGGTGGACTCAAAACAGCACTCACCCACTATCTTGCGTACGAAGGAACAACAGTCTGCTTTGAAACAGCAAACAGACTCTTAAAAACTCTACCCGTCCTTCACATTCTAGACCCAGAGCGACCCATAGCAGTAGCAAGAGAGCTGACAAAAAAATTTGAAGATGTTCAGCGAGGCTCCGCTCAAAATTTAATAGATTACTTTACAAAGCGCCCCCCAAAGGGAGAAGTTGTTTTGGTGATCTCGCAACCTAAAAAACAATCGTGATCTGCCCTCAAAACAGCTTTTTATCTGTACAATTATTTTTTAATATGTAGACTCCTAACCTATGCTGATACAGAAGACGAACCAGCACAAGGATCTCTACTCGCCCGTTTCCTTTCTCTCTGAATGGAAGCAACTAGCCAGGTATTCCTTGCAGATGGTCGGCCAAGAGGAAAAAAGGCAACGACTTGCTGACAACGCTTTTACCTATCTTGCCGACGTTAGACATGCCCATCGCTATGTAAGAATAGGCGCGCAAATCCTTCTTGCTGAACTTGCCTGCGCCATATTCGCCTCAAAAAACGAAAACAATAGGGCCCAACAAGCTTCGCAACTTGCAAACCAGAAGATTTTTGTCTACATCTCAAAAAAAATGCAGGCTAATGCATTTCTTATAGGCACGGCATCTCCAGGCTGGCGCCCTTTTGTAAACATTATATCTCATAGTTCTTTTAGACTTGCCATGCTCTATAACAAGTACTGGAGCCATATTTTTCGCATGCAAGAACATGCAAAAGAACCTTTCCAGTTCCAAGAACGAATGACCATGCTTACAAAAATTATCCAAATCCTTGCTGCTCAAACTCTTGCCCTCATGAAAATTTCCATCAACAGTATAGGATTTTACATCTGTAAAACATTCCGTGATGTGAATGGTCTTAATTATTATATGGCGAGAAGCAGGCAACTCGGCGTGTATCTCTTCATCAACCAGCTTAAAATCCTAAGTCTTCAAGTTGTCGTCCTTTCACCTCAACTCTCCTCTGCCTACAATGTTCTTCTCTTCAACACAATTCGCACTCTAAAATGGTTCTATCTGCCTTCCTACGATACTTTCCTTGGCAAGCCCAATCCTTAAGAATTTTCCTTGGCAATTATATTCAATTTTGTTTACACATATGGGCTATTATCCAAATCAGGAGTCTTAGAATGAAAAAAACTGGAAAAGATCTACTCAGGGCAACTCTCTTGAGTATTTTACTTATCTCCCCCCTCTCTGTTCATGCCTTTATTGCGAGCGTAAAAGGGGCTGGGATGGGAATGACAGGGGTCGCCTTCCCTCAAGACGCACTCGCAGGGGCCTACAATCCAGCAGGAATTACCGAAGTTTGTGATCGGGCTGATATTGACCTTTTCTGGGTCCACACGCAAGCCTCTGCCCACATCAGCGGAAACACAAACCCCTTGGTACAAGCAAATGGTAAGTTTAACGCTGTCAAGGGCGCAGAAGACCGCTTCTCCCCCGACTTTGGCATTACCTACCAAGTGGACCCTTGCTACTCAATTCCCGGCTTTCCGACGGCGATCAGTATCGTTGCTTACAACAACTTTGCGGAAAATACCCACTACGAGAACGGCATGCTCGTAGGAACTACAAAACTCACCTCAGAGTACATCAACGAAATCATCTCGCCTATGCTTGCAATAAAACTAAGCGAATGCCAATCCATTGGCATATCCCTGGATTTTATCATCCAAATTGTGGGACTCAAAGGATTAGAAGGCATCGAAAATTTCAGCCTTTACCCAAAAGATCTGAGCAACCACGGAAAAAAATACTCCTGGGGTGTAGGCATGAGTGTCGGGTGGTATGGAAAAGTCCTAGAGTGCCTAGATCTTGGTTTTGTTTGGAAGCCTAAAACCCGAATGACACGGTTGCACGAGTACCAAGGTTTTATTGCTCAAAAGGGACGCCTTGATTTTCCCCAAGAGTTTCGAGGAGGTGCTACGCTTGAACTTCTCCCTTGCCTGTTCTTGACCGGTGATGTTCGTTGGAGAGAGTATGAAAAATTACCTTCTCTTGCTAACTCATCGCAGTTTATCCCCCTTAAAACAGTGAATAACCAAGTAGTCGAACAGAAGGTGTTCGGTAGCACGAATGGACCTGGTTTTGGATGGCGTAATGAAGTCAAGGTTCTCCTCGGTGCTGTCTACTACGTAACACCTTCGGTAACAGTCAGGGGCGGATGGCGCTATGCTAGATCCCCCTATGAACCTAATGAAACCTTTGGAAACATGATTACCCTGAACGTAGTGCAACAATTTGCAACGGTGGGTGCAACATGGACTTTCTGCTCAGGGAATGAAATTTCACTCTTCTACGCACATGGTTTCCATAAAACCATCAAAGGAGACATTATGGCAACCCCAGGTGTACCCTACTTGCTCGGGGGCGGAACAGTAACCTTAGCCGAGACACAAAACGTAGCAGGTATCGGCTACGGCTATCAATACTAAAATTCTTTCTTGTCAAAAGCCCGGGGAAATCCGGGCTTTTGCATATTCTTTAATAGACCTTTACAGAATTAGCCTAAGCCGTTATTCTTGTCGCACAATACCGCAGTCAAGTTTGTAGTTTAAGGAGTCGACCTGTCATGTCTAAACGCAATGATAAGCAATATACCTCTCTCGTACGTCCTTATGTTTTTGTCCTCCAAGAAGGGCTCGAAATCAAGCAAGATTACATGGACTACTCCCTCCTTATGTTACAGACAGGCTGTATGGAAACGCTAAGATCCCCCACAGCTTTTATGAGAAAGAGCAAGCAGAATGAAAAAAAGAGCAAAAAACAAGCTCGCTTTCCCTCTTTTGCCATAGGAAAAACTGTTGCCAAATAACACGCGCCTGACATAGAATTTTTTTCTGTGGCCACCGCATCGGCAGGCCTTTATTCGCATCACTTTAAGGAGAAGATTATGCCTACGGAACCTAAAGAAATCATATTCGAAGAAGAAGCCCGCAATCACCTCTTGGAGGGTATCGAAAAATTAACTGAAATTGTCTCATTCACGTATGGCCCAAAGGGGCGCAATATTGGCGTTGAAAAAAGCTACGGTCCCCCCTCCATTACCAATGACGGTGGCAGCATTGTCGAAGAAGTCGAGGTGAAAGACCCCTTTACTAACATGGGTGTCTCCATGGGCAAACAAGTTGTACAGAAGATCAAAGAAAAATGTGGCGATGGCACGACAACAGGCCTCGTTCTCCTTCGTGAACTGACGCGAAATGGGGTCAAAAATATCGCTTCTGGCGCAAGTCCAATCAGTCTGAAACGAGGCATGGATAAAGGCCTAGAGTGTATTCTAGAGGCGCTCTCCAAACAATCCAAGCCCGTAAAGAAAAACTCCGAAATCCTCAATATCGCAACTGTCTCAGCTTCAGGGAATGAAGAAGTTGGAAAATTCATTGCAGAAGCCATGGAAAAAGTAAAAGATTCCGGTGTCATTACGATCGAAGAAGCCAAAGGCACCGAAACAAGCATAGAAGTTGTGGAAGGTATGCGCTTTGATCGCGGTTATATCAGCGCCTACTTCTGCACAAATGCGGACAAAATGGAAGTGGAAATGGACCGCCCACAAATCTTGCTTGTCGACAAGAAGATTGGCAACGTACACGAGATTCTGCCTCTCTTGCAAAATGCGGCATCCACAGGAAGGCAACTGCTCATCATCGCAGAAGATATTGAAAGCGATGCTCTTTCTACTCTCGTTGTGAACAAGCTACGTGGGACGCTAAAAGTAGCCGCCGTCAAAGCTCCTGGCTTTGGTGATCGCCGCAAAGAAATGCTCAAAGACATCGCCATCTTGACAGGAGGAACGTTAATCTCTGAAGAGATAGGCATGTCTCTCAAAGAGACAAAGCAAGAAGACTTGGGAACTGCAGCCAAAGTCATCATCACAAAAGATGCGACAACGATCATCGATGGAGCTGGAGAACGTAAAGAGATTGCAAGCCGAATCACCGAGATTGAAGGTCAAATTGCCAAGTGCGACAGCACCTATGACAAAGAAAAGCTAGAAGAAAGAAAAGCCAAGCTTTCTGGTGGCGTTGCCCTGATCCGAGTCGGAGCTGCGACTGAACCTGAATTAAAACAGAAAAAGCAGCTTTTTCAAGACAGCCTCCTCTCTACAAAAGCCGCTCAAGAAGAAGGGGTTGTCACAGGGGGAGGCGTTGCGCTTCTACAAGCAAGCAAATCCCTGGATACGTTAAAGCTCGAAGGGGACGAGAGCATCGGTCTCGAAATTCTCCGTGGCGCTTGCAGGGCACCCTTGAAGCAAATTGCGACAAATGCAGGTGTAGAAGGGTCTGTCATTCTCTCCGAAGTAGAGAAAGGAAACTCCCCCACACTTGGATTCAATGCGGAAACCGGAAAAATCGAGGACCTTTTTGAAGCAGGTATCGTTGACCCAACGAAGATGGTAAAAAACAGTCTTACGCACGCGGTCTCTATTGCCGGGATCGTTCTTCTCTCCGAGGCTTTGATCTCTGAAGTCCCTGAAGAGAAAAAAACAGCATAACGTAAAATCTGCCCGCGCCTCCCGAGGTGCGGGCTTTTGGTCTAAAATGCTGAAAAAAACGATTGCTGTCTACTCTTTACCCGCACTCTTCATCTTAGCTTGGTGGACAGCCGCTTTCCAGCCCCAAAAAACAAAAAAAAACACATTTATCCCAAAAACAAACTCCTTCACCGTCTGCAGTCAGACTCCGATCATTCGCTACCTAAACCCCATTCAAAGAAACTCTCTCAAAGAGGCTCTTGCTGGCAATACCGAACTCATGAGCCAGCTTATTGCTAGTTGGGATGCTGAGGCGCAGGTACTCGAGTCGCTTGGAATCGAAGGAATCCGTCGCCTTCCAAACCACGACTTCGTCCTCACCCAAAAGATGGGCATCGACATCAAAAATGAACCCGCTCAAAACAGCCTTATCCCCTGCTCGCACCTCTCCCTGCCCGACAAGACACGCCGATTTCTTCCCCAATCGTATGTGTCAGCTTGCATTCTTCTAGCCCTCCTTCCTCCTTCACAAATTGTATCCCTTCCTCAGGGATTAAGGGAACAAACGCAATTCTTCCCATCGGCGCGCCTCGAACAAATCACACAAGACTCAAGCCGGTTCAACAGTGAAGCCCTCTACAAAACAGAACCTGATGCTGCCTTTGTGGCAAGTTATAGCCATCCAGCATCTGTAGAAGCTCTCGAAAATCAAGGCATCACCCTCTACCTTCTCGAAGATATCAGAACACAGCACGAACTAAAAAATGTCCTTGAAAAAATCGGTGTTATCGTTGACAAGCCTCTGCACGCAAAGCTGCTGAGCTCATTCATTGAAGCTTCTTGCATGGCTATGAGCAATCACCTTGCCGTTTTCCGTACGGCCTTTCCTGACCAAGAACCAAAAAAAATCCTTTATCTGAACCGCCATGAACGGTTCTCCCTCCCTTCTCCTCGGTCACCCACCGGGCATCTTCTCCAAGAACTTGGCATCAATACCTTTTTGCAAGACACTCTTTTCCAAGGGGAAATGCCCCCCTTTTGCATCCCGCTTGATCAAGAAACCATCACCCTACTGAACCCTGATCTATATATAATCTCTGCAGAAGATCCAAATTCTGGCCTTACCTTTCAAGGAGAAGTGCCTGACTTTCTGCAGAAAAAACCTGTATTCTTTGTGGATGAAGTAGTACAAAATTCCCCTACACAATTTTACGCACTTGCCTACTTTGACCTCTATGCTGCGATCTTAAAGGCCTACTTCCTATGAGACTTCTTTATATCCTCCTCTTCATTCTTGCTGTCTGCACGCTCTGGATCGGAAAAACCCCTCCGCAGGAAGTTTTCCAAGGGATGTATGATCGGCTCTGGCTTGGAAAAACCGGGTGGAATCCGCTTCTTGATGAAAGACTACCGCGACTTTTGGTTCTCATCAGCACAGGAGCCTCTCTTGCTGTCTCAGGCGCTGTGATGCAGTCTCTTTTTCAAAACCCCATTGCCGCGCCAAGCAATCTTGGGATCACAGCTGGGGGAAGCCTTATTGTATCTATCCTTTTTATGATCGGCTGGCACACAAAATATCCCTTCACCATTCCGATTGGAGCTGTCCTCGGATCCTTTTCCACCCTACTGCTTGTCTACTCACTTTCCCTCCTACATGGAAGGGCAACCCTTACCTCCCTCATCCTGACAGGGATTGCCATTTCCACAGTTCTCATCTCCATGCAGGGCGCCATCACCTATGCACTGCGCGACCAGTGGCAACTGATGCAAACCATCACAGAGTGGGAGGCTGGCTCCACGCTCGATCGGAGCTGGCGACACGTACACATGCAACTTCCCTTAACTTTAGTTGGCCTCTACACCTGTCTACATTACAGCAAAGAAATGAATATCTTAACACTCGGCGAAGAAGAAGCTCTCAATCTTGGGGTTGATGTGAAAACAATCCGCTGGCGTCTTTTTCTTGCCGTGTCACTGCTTACGGGAGGAGCGCTAGCAGCTGTTGGTGTAATTGCCTTTTTCGGCCTTGTACTGCCTCACATGATCCGGCGCCTCTTTGGACCGGATAACCGAGCCCTTATCCCCTATTGCATCTTAGGAGGAGCTGCTACATTTTCTGCCATGGATATCTGCCTTCGATTTTTTTCTGTATATAGCTTCTCCATTGGAAATATTTCTGCCATTCTAGGTGGAATCTTCTTTCTCGTTTTACTTTTTAAGTCACGGGAAGCCTATGCCTAACACACTGAAAATCAACAACATTTCCTACTCCACAAAAAATAAAAATCTTCTCTCTTCGATTTCTCTCTCCTTTACAACTGGCGCACTCTATGGCATCCTTGGGCCAAACGGTTCTGGCAAATCCACTCTTCTCAAAAACATTGCTGGAATTTGGACTCCAACAAGCGGCACTGTCCTTTGGCACGATGAAAACCTGCATAAAAAACCCCGGAAAGAGATCAGCCAAATCATCTCCCTTGTCCCTCAAAACCCTGAGGTGCATTTTGCCTTTACGGTAGAAGAGCTTGTAAAAATGGGCAGGTATCCCAAGGGCGGCTACACAAGAGGGGAAGAATCTGCCATCCACCACTGCCTTGAACTTGTAGATGGCGCTCACCTTACCCACAGGCCACTGCATGAAATTTCCTTTGGCGAAAGGCAAAGAGTCTACATAGCAAGAGCACTTGCTGCCGAATCACCTGTCATGCTCCTTGATGAGCCCACCTCAGGCCTTGATATCCGTCATCAACTCGAGATCTGGAACCTGCTACGCTACCTTGTTTCCCTCGGCAAAATCATCATTGTTACAATCCATGATCTCCCCGCTGCAGAGCGTTTTTGCGATCAAATAGCACTTCTTGACGGGGGCAGATGTGTTAAAAGCGGCTGCCCATCCGCAGTCCTAAACGAAGACACCCTTCAAGAGGTGTTTCATGTAACACGTAACCAAAATGAAATCTCCTTACTAAAAAGAGGATAATATCTAACTATGGTCCCCATCGAATGTATTTTTCTTGCAACAGTTGAGACAGAAGCTACAGTTGTTGGCATTGTTTGTCTTGTCTTTCTTGTTCTCTTTATCGTTTCTGGCATCCGTCAGATCCTCAAAAATAGAGAAGAATAACATCATCTTGCCCTTTAATAGAGGGTGCTCCTATGGTAAGGTTTATGACAAACACTCCCATAGAAGCCTTTTTTGCAGCAACCCACAATGACCTCGTTACTCCCGACGGGAAGATCATTGACATTCAAGATCTTCCAAACGGCGAGCGGCAAGCACACATCCGTATCGAGGATATTTCTACGATCTTCACCGGCTATCATATCGAAGAGACCCTCATCAAATTTAACCTAAAAAGCACACTTGCGCAGCTCGGCGTAGAAGCCAAGAAAAACGAGCTTGTTCTTGATCCTAAGTATCATGCAGCAGAAGTTACCATCACGCTCTCAGCGCTGAGTAAGACGGGCAGGTTAATGCTTGACGAGCTCATACCCGGCTGTTATGTGGGCAAGCTCTTTGCTGCAGATCCAAAGCGACGCGTGCGCAATCCTATCTATCTCTCCCGTATGTTCGGAAGGTCAGACCGCTGGGGAAGACCTCTTCTCTCGCTTGGAGGGCTGCAGGGAGGATCTGATCTTGTCCTTGAAAAAATTGATGGCAGAACAATCGCCTACCTGACCTTACAACCTGGAAAAATGGTGTATGATAGCACTGTCGATGGCTTCCTGCCCACGGTGCAAAAAGGGCTAGTGAATAAGATCGCCCTACGGGAACTTGTGGGACTACACCAAGTGCTTGATAAGGATGCCTCGCGCCTTGTGGAACCGGGCGATCTTCTCATTGTACGCACGCAGCCTCTTCACATTCGGACTGTCTATGCCCAAGTCGCTGAAGACCTTCTCCCAGAGGGATATCACCACACGGCTGCATCTGTGCTTGAACCGGATACCCAAGCCTCTGGCAATATTTACGAGCTTTATGGGAAATCAGACATTGAGATCACAGATATTCCGCTTGAATTCTATACGCTTGAGCCTTACCGAGAATTTGTCTTTTTTTCTGACCGTGACCAGCTGCAAACCTGCATTGAGAATGACAAGGTGCTCTTCGATGCCTTTAAGACAGCCCCTAAAACTGAAAATGAAAAATCAGCCACCTACATTGTAAAAGGGCAACAACTGCTTGAGCTAAAACCTGTTGATTGGATTGTGCGCAAGCCGGTCTTCCAAGAGCTCCCGGGCCTTGGCCAATTCTCAAGGCAAGCACTGATGATTGATCGCTACTTGCAGCAGCAGCCTTCTTACCCCTTTTTAAAAGCTATTGAAGATGAAAGGATTACAAGCCATGGGGTCTTGCTTGCACTCTATTTTCCGACACCATTTATGAAAACCATGCTTCTTTCTGACAATGTACAACGCAACTTAAAAGGGATCTATTTTCAATATCCCTCACAACACTTTGGCGATTTCTTTTCGCAAGAGGATAGAGCCCTTTTACACGACCTCTTTAAATTTGCAATCCCTGTGTTTTGGGTAGACAGAAGAACGGGAAAAGTCCTTCGCTACATAGAAAAGCCGCTGAAAGAAAGTGGTCTTTTTGTGCCTCTTTCAGATGTTGACCGTTTTCTGCAGGCCACGATCTTCGGGATCTATGGTTCCAACCTTCTGGGAGGCAATTTTGAAAATGAGCTTTCAGAGCTGCTCTCCGGAGTACTTGCTCTTCGTTCGGAAGTGCACCACGAACTGCTGCATAAAGACACCCCGCTAGCTCTAGTTACTGGTGGCGGTCCTGGTTCGATGGAAGTAGGCAATAGGATCGCAAAAGAGCTCGGCATACTCTCTTGTGCAAACGTGGTTGACTTTAGCCACCCTAAGCTCAAAACGATGAAAGAACAGGAAGAAAACCCCTACCTCGAGGCAAAGATGACTTACCGCCTCGGGCGCCTTGTGGAAAGGCAGGCAGAGTTCAATCTTGATTTTGCTATCTTTGTGCAAGGGGGGATTGGAACAGACTTTGAGCTGTTGCTAGAAGAAGTACGCCGTAAAACAGGCGCGATAAAGCCCCTACCGGTCATTCTTTTCGGGGATCCTGACTATTGGCGGGCCAAGATTACCTCACGTTTTCAAATCAACCGGAAAACAGGAACAACAAAAGGATCGGAGTGGGTGAGCAACTGTTTCTTCTGCATCCAAAAAGCGGAGCAAGGTGTAGAGATATACCGCGCCTTCTTCAATGGGACGCTTCCCCTTGGTGAGGACGGCCCCATCTATGACGATGGGTTTGCCATCCTCTAACAGCTAGTAGCCATAACTTCCACGGATGCTCCAGTAGTCAGTTCTTTGACGAGCAAACTGCCCTTCAAGGGAAGCTCCATCGTGATATTCTAGGAAAAGGCGCATCTTTCTTTCCAATCCGACTGTTTTCCCGATCTCAACACCGAGCACATAGGTCTGATCAATCATCCACTCGTTATCCTCACGCACTCTGAAGTGCATGCCGCCATAGGGCTGGATAAAAAGAAACTGTGTTGGGAAGTACACGCCCCAAGACTCACCGTGATACTCAGCACCAAACTCACCATACCCCCTTTTGAAAGGGAAGGATTCATCTCTGTGCAAGATGTAGCCACCCCCGGCATAGAGTCTAATTTCTTTCCAGAGGTAGTAGGAAAGGAAGAAGTCGGTGTATTCAGAACTTGGGTTTACCCTTCTTACGTGGGGGTTGAAGAGCATGAACTCATCCCCTAGGTGGGAGCTGATGTGATAAAGACGCCATCTAATTCCCCATGGACCAAAGGCATAGGTAATGGGGAATCCGAGGTAGTAGTCGGTGTTAATGAGGGGTGAATCTTCTTGCCAAGGGGCAAAAAGTGCCCACAGTGCACCCTCTATTTCAATCTGTAGATCGGCACCAAACATCCCCACATCATACCAGCGGTAGAGAGCAATCGTATCTCCGTAAGAGACATCAACAAGATGGGTAGAACCTCTATAATTTGAGATCTTATCTAAAAAATGGTCGTTAAAACGCACGCCGATGGAATAGTCGATTTCTCTTGGGTCGGCGACAAAGGGTTCGAAGAGGGCAGGCCTTTCTGGCAACCATACTCCGCTTCCACACCTTGGCGCGGCAAAAT
The DNA here is from genome assembly GCA_964496125.1 of uncultured bacterium. Lineage (GTDB taxonomy): Bacteria > Chlamydiota > Chlamydiia > Chlamydiales > CAZBXE01 > CAZBXE01. The sequence goes on from CAZBXE010000003.1 coordinate 72,884, forward strand.
CGCAACTGCTATCATACCAGTAGGGCTTGTAGGCCCTATTGTCATTCCAGGCGGGCAAACTACCGAGCGCAGGAGTAAAACAAGGCCAATCCCACGCGTAGCCTGTACTTGCCACAAGACCCAAAACGGCTAAAATTCCAAAAGAGCGCATAATCCCCCGTATTCCCATTAAAATGCACCTTATAGCGAACCCATCTTATACTTGCAACAGAATGATTTACCTGATATGATTCAGGCCAATAGCCGGGGTAGTAGCTCAGCGGTTAGAGCAGCGGACTCATAACCCGTCGGTCTCTGGTTCAAATCCAGGCTACCCCAATTTTTCCACAAAAATCTTATCAATTCCATTTTCAAAGACTTACATCACCATCAAATAAGCTGGGATCGATCCGCTGTAATCATGATAGCTTTAGCTGATTCCTTTTTTGCAAAGCGACTTGCTACTCCCTAGTAAATTATGCTATACCTGAGATTACCCAGCTCACAAACCTTTTGAACGTATCCATAGGCACTTGCTTTGAAAATAGTAATAGCAATCTTAATGGGATTACTCATCTTAGAAGCACTAGAAGGTAACATTATGAGAAGTGTTGAACAACCCGATTACAAATTGATTTCATCAGAACAGAATATAGAAATCCGAGACTATTCCCCCATGATTTTAGCTGAAGTTGAAGTTTCCGGCGAAAGAAAACAAGCGATTAGAGAGGGTTTTAAAATTCTAGCGGATTACATATTTGGAAATAATACCTCCAATATAAAAATGGAGATGACAGCACCAGTTACAAATGAACGCAGCGAAAAAATGGCTATGACTGCTCCCGTCCTACAGGAACAGCATAGGGATAAATGGAAAATTAGATTCGTTATGCCAAAAAAATATAACCTCGAAAGTCTTCCAAAACCAAACTCTAAAGATGTCATTTTGATTCCATTGCCTGATAGACGTTTTGCCGTTATTCGATTTTCCGGTCTTGCAGATGATAAAAAGATTAAGCAGCATACAGATGAGCTGAGAGCATATATTTTAGCTAAGACAATGAAGCCCCTTGGAGAGCCAATTCTCGCTTTTTATAATCCACCATGGACACTAGCATTTTTACGCCGCAATGAAGTACTGATAGAGATTAAAGATTAGGTTCAATGATGATGAAAGATTGGATCAATCAGCTACTCGACTTAAGCATTGTTTTTTCGTTTGATCATTCTGGATTTAAACGGCACTGCCCTGACGTACTTCAGAAGACTGATCTATCAGGACGTCATGGAATCGTGACAGGAGCTGGCAGTGGCATAGGTTTAGCCGTTGCAAAAGAGCTTCTTCAACAAGGAATGTACTGTCATTTAATAGGACGAGATCTAAAAAAATTAGAAAATAGCTTTAAATCTGACCCTTCTGTTTCCTGCGCACAATATCATGGTCTCGATATGAGCGATCTCAATAAGGTTTACACCTTCGCAAAAGAGGCAGTCAAAACTCCTATCGATCTTCTTATTCACAATGCAGGTAATATGCCTCTTTCTCTTACCATCACCAAAGATGGGTTTGAGCAGATGTTTGCTTCTCAAGTTCTTGGTCCATTCATTTTAACCAAGACTTTAGCTGATTTAGGCAAGCTTCGACAGGGTTGCCGCATCATCTTTGTGTCATCGGGTGGAATGTATTTACATAAGCTTGATCTTTCAGATCTTCTTTTTAAAAAGCGTTCTTACAATAAATATACGGGCTATGCAAATGCAAAACGCGCTCAGGTGATTCTTTCCGCCTTGTTTTCAAGAAAATACCCGCAGTACTTATTCAGCTCTATGCATCCTGGCTGGGCAGATACGCCTGGCGTTCGTTATTCCATGCCGCTCTTTAAAAAATTATTAAACAAACGACTTCGATCTGCAGAAGAAGGTGCTTATACAATCTTATGGCTTGCAACGGCTCCTGATTATCCAAATGGAAAATTTTGGTTTGACCAAAAACAAGCAAAAACCACGATTCTAAATTTAAACAAGTCGACCCAAGAAGAAGATGAAATCTTGTGGAAATACTGTGAATCGATTTTGGCTTCACTAAAAGGTCTATCTTCATGAACTTGTCATTACTGAATAGCCTTTGCTATACAACGGGTTGGCTTTGGTGTGTCCTCTTTGGCATTCATGGTCAATCTTTTATAGCAACAATCGGAGCTGTTTTTTTACTATTCTTTCAGCTCTACTGCTCCAAAATTAAAGACATTTCTTTATACATTCAAGATGTGCTTTTAGTCATTTTTTCAGTTCCATTAGGGGTTCTTTTGGAAACATTTTTTATTCAAATAGACCTTGTCCATTATGCCACTACCTCTAAAATGCTTCCTCCCATTTGGATTGTTTTGCTCTACCCCCTATTCTCACTTTTGATCAATCACTCATTAAAAATACTCAAAAAAAATTACTTAGCAGCTTTTCTATTCGGATTTCTTGGGGCCCCGCTCAGTTATATTGCGGGTATTTCTCTAGGAGGGTTAACTTTTCCCTATCCACTTCTCCACACTTGGATTATACTTGGAATCTGCTGGGGTCTATTCCTTTGTCTTCTTACTAAAATCGCGATTATAGCTGAAAAAGCAGCAATAGAGACTTTAGAAGACCGCAATGCAAAAACCACTTTGAAGCTACTCTATGATGGTGAATGCCCCATCTGTAAACGTGAAATAGGCATTCTTCAAAAAAAAGGCGCCAAAGATCAAATAAAGTTTGTTGATATATCTTCAAAAGATTTTTCACCACCAGATAATCACAATATTGACTACAACATGGCAATGACCCAAATACACGCAGTTGATGGAAAAGGGAATCGTTTAGTAGGTATACCAGCCTTCGCGACTGTGTACGCACGTTGTCAGTTGCTTGTCATCTCAACTTTGCTGCGTATCCCTTTTGTGACGAGGATTCTTAAACCACTTTACACACTATTTGCAAAAAATCGTCTTTGGTTTACAGGAAGAATGAATACCAACATCAAAAAATAGCCAAGGGCCAAATGAAACAAAAACAGTTGTGGATTTCGTTCGTCGTTTTACTACTTCTTTGCTTGATTGTGCAGATGTTTGGAAGTTTTTGGACAAAGGAAACCGTTTCGACATGGTATCCTACACTCATCAAGCCTTCATGGACGCCACCTGATTGGATATTCGGTCCAGTCTGGTCCGCTCTCTACATTATGATCGCAGTTTCTGGTTGGCTCATTTACCGCGCTGAATCTTCATATAAGCGAACTATTGCTTTGATGTTTTATGGTGGTCAGCTTGCTCTGAATTTTATTTGGTCCTTTCTCTTTTTCTCCTTACGCAGTCCGGCTTTAGGATTGATTGATATAGTTTTACTTTGCTTACTAATCATTTTAACCATTTTTAAGGCTTGGCAGGTACGTCCTTTGGCAAGTCTTCTTCTGATTCCCTACTTAGTTTGGGTCATCTATGCAACATCGCTTAATGCTGGAATCTGGCTACTTAACGATGCTTCAAGATATACACAAATAAGCTGAATTACAGCCTACGGCTTATAAAGTGCTCCAATACATAGGGTAATGCTAAAAAAGAGCATGATTAAAGCAGGTAAAGACTTCTTCAAGGGGTCTCTGATTTTTATGTGCATACATAGAGCTCCCAGCATCACCAAAGAAATAACAAGAGCTGAAGGAAAAACCAATACAGGTATCCACAATCCTAAAAGAAGCAGGAGAGCAGAGCTGATTTTGATGAATCCAATAAGATAGAAAGACCATAAAGGAAGACCATAAGCAGCAAATTCATTTTTTAAAGAACTGCTATTAGAACCCCGATACGGTGTTTCTTGATTACTTCGAATGATCCAAACGTTTAGCAAACCAAACGCTACAATTAGTTGAAGAAAGATTGTGATATAATCCATAGTGTGTTTATTTTTCCATCATAAAAAATAACGAGTCATGAAGGTCGAAATCAAACTTACCGTTCCTGCCAAACAACTTCCCCAGGCAATATCTACCATCGTTACTATCCAAGGCCAATTTTTAAGTGTTACTTGATTGGTCAGATCATAGGTCCCATACGTGACCATTCCAAAAAGCAACCCGAGCAGCAGCAGCTCTAGATATCCTGTATTATTTTTCAATGCAGGTAAAACAACAAATACATTAAGAGCAATTCCATAAAGAATATAAAAGATGACAGCCGGCCAAATTGACATGGAGTCATTGAGGAGGTGACCCATATTTGGAATATATAACCGCTTGAGCATGAACATAAGCCATAATCCATCAATAAGGAGCAAGGAAATCATGATCATGAAAAAGGAAAAAAAGAACATTTTCATCTCTATCTTTATACTTTTTAAGCTCAGAATAATCTTATCGGATTTTTTTTTCTAAACAAGGCTTTTTTTTTGAAAATTACAAAATTCACGTAGTCGGTTGAAAAAGAGTGGTGTAAAACAACACAAAAATGCACAATTCTGCACATCCAGATTTGGATATGCCATCACTAACACTTTACTGCCTCTGGAACGGGGGATGGAACGCATGAACTACACAGTCGAACATCAAAAAAAGAAATTTTTTATAGGGCTCGAACTTCGAACCGATAATGCCAAGTGCTCCTCCGCTATGCCGGCTCATAAGGAGAGATTCTTTAAAGAAAACATCCCTGCAAAAATCCCAAATAAGATAAATGGAAATATCCTTGCTCTTTATACCGACTACGAGGGGGATCACACAAAGCCCTATTCTTGGATTCTTGGCTTTGAAGTATCAAGCAGAGATGAGGTTCCTGTAGGGCTTGTGGGCAAGGTCATCCCAGAATCAAAGTACGCAGTCTTTACAACGCAAGGATTGTTTCCAGAAGGGCTGATTGGGGCGTGGCAAGCGATATGGCAAGCCAATCTTCAGCGTTCATATTCAACCGATTTCGAGGTATACCCAGCCGATTTCGACCCGCAAAAAAACCCTGAGGTAAAAGTTTATATCTCGATAGATCGCTAAGTGCAAGACGACAAGCCCAGTCACACGCAGTCTATAAACAACCACGTCATCCATGGACTTGCTGTGACCCCGAAAACGGGCTGTCTACACTACCATAGCCCTCTAGATATCGTGGCAATCAAGTTCAAGTGTTGCGGGAAGTATTATTCTTGTTATTCATGCCATCAGGCACTCGCTGAACACGAAGTACAACGGTGGAAGCATGATGACTTACACAAGCTGGCTATTTTATGTGGTGGTTGCGGCACGGAGATGTCTATCCATGAATACGTATCTTCTAAAAACGAGTGTGTAAAGTGTGGTTCCCACTTTAATCCCAAATGCAAATCGCACTGGAATCTGTATTTTGAGCAATCCTGTTTTGTCCTTTGAACAGAAATACCCAAAATCAACGGCTCTCGTACTCCCATCTTATTAGGCAACAAATCCTGTCATACCTTCCCTGAAAAGAGTTATTTTGGCATAATACTTTACTATGGAAAAGCCTCTAGCTCTCGATTATTCACTCTCCAACTGGAAAGAATGGGTCCTGAAACAGGGACTACCCGCCTTCACGGGAGAGCAAATCTATCAATGGATTTTTGAAAAAGAGAATGTAAACCCCCTCACCTTCTCTAATCTAAGCCAAGGGCTTAGGCACCTGTTAAACGAAAGTTTTACATGGCAGGCCTTTACGATCGATTCCTGCCTGACCTCGCTCGATGCAAGTCAAAAGATTTTATTGAAAACAGTTGACAATCTTCTTATCGAGATGGTCGTTATGCCCTATGACAATCGGGCTACCCTTTGTCTCAGTTGCCAAGTGGGGTGTAAGATGGGGTGTACCTTCTGTCAAACAGGAAAGCTTGGCCTCAAGAGAGACTTAAGTTGCGGCGAGATTCTCGCACAACTTCTTATCGCTAATCAAGAGCTTCAAAAGAAAGGCCTTGAAAAAATCACAAATGTTGTCTTCATGGGTATGGGAGAGCCGCTTGATAATTACAACGAGGTCGTAAAAGCATGTAGAGTCATGATCGACGAAAAAGCTTTTGGTCTATCAAAGCAGCGTGTGACTGTTTCCACTTCTGGTCTTATCCCCGAAATCCAAAAATTAGCTGTCGATCTGCCCGTGCGCCTTGCTATTTCCCTGCACTCTGCAGATGATGAGCAGCGCAGCAAGATGATGCCCGTCAACAGGCGCTATCCCTTAGCGGAGCTCAAGAAAGTACTTCTTACCTATCCCGCCCCGAAACGCTATGGCATCACTTTCGAATACGTGATGATCAAAGGGGTCAATGACTCCCTGCTCCATGCAAAAAAGCTTGTGCACTTTCTGCACGGTCTCAAAGCAAAGGTGAACCTCATCCCCATCAACAACTTTCCTGGCATCGAAATGCATCCCTCCGATGCGGAACCCATCCGCCTTTTCCAAGCTTATTTGACAGAGCGTTCGATCCCCGCTCCTGTGCGCTACAGCAGAGGGCAAGATATCAGCGGCGGATGTGGGCAGCTGGCAACGAAGAGGGCAAATGAATTGCATCTCGATCCACGCCACGTAAGGCGTCTGCGTTTCTCAATTACCAACAGCTAACAATCCACTCATGCATGTTACCTTTGGCGCGCTCTAAAAGCAACCTCAAGCCACAGCTCTTCTCCGCATTGGCCGAATGATGCCTCTCTACAGTCTTTTATCGCGCCCCCTTTTTTAAAGGGCTTCTTAGGGGAGTTCGGGGAGAAAGCCCCACTTGCATATTCCACATCCGGGCATAAAAGCCCTTTTTCTTAAGAAGAGCCTCATGTGATCCCTCTTCTACGATTTTTCTATGGTCGAAAACTAAAATACGGGTCCATCCGAGCTAAAGCACGATTACAAGCGCAGTGCGGTTTTGCATAAGCATCTCCAAACTATTTTTGATAACCCTCAAGAAAATCCCTGATGAACTTATTACAGAGAGCCTTGTATCACGAACGTGTTTCAAAAGGTGCTCTTCTGTCTTGCGTATCTCCTGCCAAAAGCAACTCTTTCATTCCCATGAAGGCGTTGATGATAGAGGGTGATGTAAAGGTAGATCTAGAAGAGTTTGCGAGCTTCTTAGCCCCCCCTAACGCTCAACGAGCTGCTCTTTAAACCTGTAATCTAAACCGAAGGACGTTGCGAATATCTCCATGCCAAGCGCGTCGATTTTGCTTTGCGCCTCTGCATTTATCCGGGTATATTCTCTGCCAGTTTGGACCCGAGCAACCAATGCTTTGTACTGTCCAAAGAGAAACATGTCATCAGAGACATCGATATCTAATTTTTGAGCACAATTCAAGACACCTAAAATGATGATATTTTTAACCTTGATCACAGCATCACCAAGTATTGTAACCCTCCCGTCAATGACAAGAGTTTTTTCAGAATCAACCATCAACGACTGGGGAATCGTAGTGTTTTTCAAAATAACAAATTCCATAATTCTTCACCTAAATTTAAACGATATATGTTAAAATTAAAACGGGGTTAAAATCAACAAAAATTATTATTTAAAAAACAATTTAATTAATAAAATTTACAAATCATACCACAGGGTGACTTTGCCTCTTAGGCGAGGAACGTGGAACAAGTCAAAAATGTGTGTGGTGTTCTTGCTGTTTGCTTTGCGTAAGGCAGGGGAATCGGTCCCTATTTACATTAAAAAGAAACCTTTCCCGTTGCTCTGCCAGAATTTGGTTTGCTAGTCTCCTTGGCCAAAAACGCAAAGAGAAGTCAAGAAATCGCAAGACTTACCGAAACAGATGTAAGGACGCTTGAAAACGCGGTCTGGATGACGATGCTTCTTCCCGAAGAGGTGCTTTGCTCTAGCAGAAATAAACAAGCACGCTGTTTGCGTGCTCAAATCCCTATTGCTCTTTTTTTTCCTCGGTTATAACAACAGAAGCAGGAGGCGTTGCGGGTCCCTGGGAGAGAATCCAGGACTCTGTATGATGGGCAAAAAGAGACCCTGTAGTATAGCCTGCACAAAAGCTTCCGATCTCAGAGAAGAAAACACTTGTAAGGGCGTGGAGGATCGTAAAATCTGCTGCCTGCTTTTCGCTTACTACCTTACCATCCCAATTGGAAAACCTGTTGATGTTGGTGCTTGCTGCAAGACCTCCCGTTAACATCCCGAGGAGGTAGAACTGGCTTGCGCGAAAGGCGCAAAAAACTTGACCTACGCAATAAATAGGATTTTGATACTGCGCAACCCACTTGCTCAACTTTGCGGCTGTAGGGTAGGCGTCTACGAGTTTTTGTCTTTGTGCAGCATAAAATCCCTGCACTTGGGTTTGTAGACCTTGTATTTTAGATGTTACTGCGGCGGCTGTCATCATCCAACTCCTTATATGAATGTTAAAGCGATACAAAGTTTCGAATGCTAACGCAGCCTGATTATTTTGTCACCAGTTGATTGACAAAATGTAGACCCAAAGTGATCTTGTCACCTTTGCTCGGCTAGTTGGTTAAGGTAGCACTTTTAGGTGGAATCAGATACCAACAAGGCGCAAAATGCCTTGAAGCTAAGCCTCAGATCGCAAAAAATCGCACCTCAAGAGAACTCTAAGGAGAGAATGCAAGGAAAAGTGACGCATGGGGGGCATTGCTCTACACGCCCCAAAAGCGAGGACGCGATTTGTCGAGGCGAGATGAGACTAGAGGGCTGGGAGGAGAGGCAACGCTGCCCTCGCCTGGATCAAAGGTGGGAACAAACGGTGTGCACAGTTTGAGCAGAAGTTAATCAGAGGATCCTTAAGGTGACATTTCTACCTCCAATTGACAAGGATCTTGCAAACAAAAAAATGGAAGTTGAATACGATCTCAAAGGGCAAACTTTCAGATAGGTCAACAGTATCAGGTGGCAGGGGGCTTAGACAGCGCGTCCTCAAGAATGCCAATCCTTACTTCTGTCATTTGTGTTGCTGCTTCTCTTGCTTTTCTGATTGGCGCAAAACTACGCGCAATACCTTGAACCAGCGTTTCATAGCCGAAATCCCCCCCCATGACTAATTTCAATAAGTCATCAACAAGAGGGGGCGGTCTTTCCATATAAGATTTTGTGACACTTTCTTCATTCATATTAACTGTTAACTTTTCTTTGATGGCGTTGAGAGATTTACAAATCTCCCCCTTCTCGCCAAAGTTTTTTGTGCTTGAAAACGTTTCCTTTGTCCTAAGACCGAAAATTCCCGCCTTCATAATTCCGTCCTGGGCATTACCACTGATTGTCTGAATAAGACGAGAATACGTCGCAAGATCATCAGGTAATCCCCACTCTTGTGTAGATAACTGATAGACAAAATCTGCTAAATAAGTTTTGTTAAACTCTTCTTCTGACGCTTGTAAAGCTTTTAAAACTTCCTTTTTACCCCCCAATCTTGCTACTGCCTCTTGGTTCAATCCGCTCTGATCAATTATATATTCATCGTTTTGACTACAAAATTGTTCATATTGAAGATCATCTCTCTCATATCTCACTTTATATTGTTCTTCCAAGTCTTGCAAATGCGCTAAGCGGTCTCCGGGCTGTTTTGGAGCAGGCGCAACCGGCCGAGGTTCACTCGCAACAGCAGCAGGTTGTACAAGTGAGGGAACCGGTCCCTGTGCCCCTGCTTTTTCGGGAGAGCTCGGTGGCGGGCCTTCCGGTTGGTTTTCTGTCAGAGAGTCTGGTCTATCTATGTTCTGTCCCGCAGACGGACCGCTTGGGTTACTTCTCTTGCTTGTAACCTCATCAGCTTTCGCCTGTTTGCTAGAAACGAGTGCATTAGCAAATTCTTCTTCTGCTTCTTTCTTTGCCTTGGCAGTAATAGCTGTCAATTGCTCAAGGGTTACCTTTTGGGCTTCCTGAAGGCTTGTGCCTTTTGCTCTCAACTCTTCTAAACTCATCGTTTCTGGCTCAGATTTCATCGTAAAAGAAAAAAACGATGTTTCTTCATTACTCTTTACCAGAGCAATCAAGCCTGTCTTCTCTTTCGCCTCTGCGATCCTACCTTGAACTCGAGTCTCTAACAAACCCAGTCTCGTTTCGATGTCTTTTAAGTCAAAAGCTAAAGATTTCATGTTATTTCTTAAGTCAGCTAAAGAAAACCCCTCTTCTTCATCCACAAACTTGTCAAGAGCATCGACTCTAGCGTGGATGTCTTGCCACTGTTTCTCTAGCTCGCCTAGATTTTTCTTTATAGTGTCAGTAGTACTTTCTTGTTCTTTAACGATTTCTTGAATCGACGTCTTCAACGCGCCTGACTTACCAAACACGTCTTCAATCTCTTTTAACGATTTCTCTGCCTGAATCTCGTTAGAAAAAAGGCGCTGTCTTCTTCTCAATTCAGCATTATCGAAGTCTTTGGGTTCTTTATCTTCAAACATCTGTTTCTTAAGGCTTTGCAGCCCAAGTTGATTAGCTTCGCTCTCAAGGGAGTTCTGTTTCCCATATAATTCCTTCCTTGCTGCAATTTTCTTTTCCAAGTCTGAAGCTATCGTTTTCAGTGCGTCTGTGTCCCTACCGTTCAGTTTAGTGTCTTTTGTATGGTCGGAGGGGAACAGTTCTCGTTCCTCAGACAACAAATTCTCGACCTTAACCCTTTCCTCAACAAAAGCTACTTTTTTTTCTAACTCGTCCTTCGAAAACTCGCCTAAATCCTTTTTCCCAAAGACGGCTTGCTTAATCTGTGCTCCCGAATTTGGAGCTTTTGCTAAAGCAGACTCTACACGCTGTATCAAGTCTTGCTTAACCTTAGCTTCCGCCTGTTTACCATCTGCATGCTTGTTTATGAGAATATTAATTGATTGGTTAACAAGCTCAGGAAAACAATTTGCTGCTGCAAGAAGTGCTTTATAATCAGCAGAATCTTCCTTCAAAGAAAAAACATTAACTTTTTCTAGACTTTTCCCAAAATTTTCTTCGAAAGCCTTCTTCAGACTATCTTCAACGGCCTTTGTTTCTTGAGTTCTATAAGTTGAGCTAAAGAAAGCTTTTACCTTGGCTGCAAGAAGCTCTCCTCGAGTTTTTGGAATCAGATTGCCCTCTTGTAGCTTGTACAGATGGCCCGCGTTGTCCTTCTTAATAGTCGCATAGGTCTCAAGATTCTTTTGTAACGACTCAAACGAATTATCTGATCCTACGCCTCGTGGCTCACCCATACCAACCTCCTGAATCATTATAGCATTTTTTTTAATATGAGATAAACAGAAGTGAAATCATTTTATTTGTCTGATAACGTTAAAGCCTTGCGTGCTAGACGATACGCTCTAACCACCTCATCACCAAAGCATGCTAGCATAAGCCACTCAAACAATTTGACTTTCTCTTGCCCTTCCTCTACACTTCCTTCATGAAGCTAGGTTATACAATTCTCTATGTCCAAAATGTGCAAGAGACCGTTTCTTTCTATGAGAAAGCATTTGGATTAAAGTGCAGGTTTATCCATGAAAGCGGCGCCTATGCCGAGATGGAAACAGGGCAAACAGCACTTGCCTTTGTGGGAGAGACACTTGCGAAAATGACCCTCACTTTCCGTCCCAATCGAAAAGAAAGCGAGCCTGCTGGCAATGAAATTGCTCTCGTGACAGAAGATGTCGAGATGAAATTCTACGACGCTGTCAAAGCTGGAGCTATACCTGTGGCTCCCCCCGTCAAAAAGCCCTGGGGACAAACCGTATCGTATGTAAAAGACATGAATGGCTGTCTTGTTGAGATTTGCAGTCCCCTGGCATGAACGAGATAGATCTATATCAACAAAGCCTTACAGATCTTCCAAGCACACTTTTTCAAAGGGAAAACCTACAAAGATTAAATGCGAGCGTTAACATGCTAACGCATCTCCCAAATGAAATTGGACATCTCAAAGAGCTAAAGGTCCTTGACCTTAACCACAATATGCTATCTCTGCTACCAAACACGCTATCAGAGCTTAAAAATCTTCAATTCTTGTATGTTGCTGGCAACAATCTCAAAAGACTTCCAACATCTCTCAAAAGCCTCAAAAACCTTCTCTATCTGAACATCTCTACAAACAGATTTGCAGAACTTCCAGAATGCATCCAGTATATGGGGCAGCTTATTGAGCTGCGCTTTTATGAAAATCAGATGACATCCCTTCCCAACTGGATCGGAAACTTGGAACATGTCCGGGAAATCCATGCCAAAAACAACCACATTAGCACAATCTCTGCTTCCATTGGGCATCTCAAAAACTTAAGGAAACTCTGTCTTGAAAAAAACCACCTCAGAGCGCTTCCTGAAAGCATAGGCCATTTAAAAAAGCTGACAGATCTAAATCTCCGGTCAAACTTGCTTGAAACCCTCCCAGCAACGCTTGCAAACATCCACACCCTTCGCTTTTTAGATCTTAGGGACAATCAGCTAACAGAACTACCCATTACCCTTCGCTCTCTTCCCAATCTTGAAAAGCTCGATCTACGACTCAACAAACACCTCTCCCTCCCCCCTTGGATTGAGGAGCTCAGAATGCGAGATTGTACAGTTTTTTATTAAGTGACAATCTTCAAGGTGATCATTCACAAGGCCGACTGCCTGCATAAAGGCGTAGATAATGGTAGATCCAACAAACGTCATCCCCCGCTTCTTTAAATCTTTAGAAAGGGCATCACTTTCCTTGGTAGTCGCAGGGACATCCTTCAAGGATTTTCGATGATTTCGGATGGGCGTTCCCTCTACAAACTTCCAAAGATAGGCATCAAAGGAGCCAAATTCCTTTTGAATCCTAAGAAAAACTTTTGCATTCGTGCGGGCCGCGTACACCTTCAGACGGTTGCGGATAATTCCCTCTTCTTGCAAAAGCGCATCTAGCTCATCCTCTTTCATCGCAGCCACTTTTACAGGATCAAAGTTATGAAAGGCTTTTCTGTACCCCTCACGCCGTTTTAAAATCGTCTCCCAAGAAAGACCTGCCTGCGCACCTTCAAGGATAAGCATCTCAAAAAGCTGCCGGTCGTCATGAACAGGCCTGCCCCACTCTTTGTCATGATACTCTGCATAAAACTCTTGGCCGCTCTTTCCCCCAAAGCAGCGTTTCTTGACAGGATGATAGATAGATAAAAACTGTTCAAAGCGATCGAGCACAAACGGCATATTTACCCGTCCTAAACCTACTCTAAAGTAATTTCCAGGCAGATCAAAACAGCTTCCCGGCATCAGAAGAATACCGCTTTTTTCTAAAACCTTTTCTGCAAACAACTCCACCGAAACAGGCAGCTTAAGCTCTACAAGGGCCACCGGACCACCCTCAGGAGGGATCCAAGAAAAAGTTTTGTCATGCCTTTTCATAAACGCATCAAAAAGCAAGAAATTAGAGGATAGAATCTCACGGTTTCTCTGCAAAAGTTTCTCCTTAGCACGAAGAGCTATCACAGCCAAAAGTTCACTCGGGCCACTATTACAAATCGATGTATAATGCTTGTAGGAAGCAACTTTTTGAAGCGCCTTCTGATCACGGGTAGCCAGCCAGCCAATTCTTAGCCCTGCCAGTCCAAATGCCTTTGTCATCACATTCACACTCAGCCCCTTTTCGTACGCATCCACAATGGAAGGAAGGCGTTTTCTCTCATCCCTCTCCATAAAGCGGTACACCTCATCATTAAGAATATAGGCACCCGACTTTCGAGCAAGTTCGATCAGGCCGTTAAAAACCTTTTTTTCTAGTAGCGCGCCAGTAGGGTTATGGGGATCATTTAAAATGACCATCTTTGTATTCGGACGAAAAGCTCTCTTGACCTCCTCTAGACCAAGCTTCCATTTTTTTTGAGGATCTAACTGAAGAATGGTAACATCAGCTCCACGAGAAACAGGAAGAGTTTTATGTGACTGGTAACAGGGCTCTACCACGATGACATGATCACCCGGTTCGACTAGAGACTGAATAGCACAATAGATTGCCTCCTCTGCCCCTACTGTAGTACATACATCATCACTTGCTATCGTAGTGTAAAGTCTTGCAATTTCTTTTCGCAAAAGAGGAAGACCTGTAACCTCTGTGTAGCCAAGACGCAGCTCTTGCCACTTCTCTTTCATCTCTGCATCGGCAAGAGAGAGAATCTCCTGGAGCGAAAAGCTTTCTGCATCTGAGCAACAAAGCAAGTAGGGCGCCTTAAATTCGTGTTTTGCAAGGTATTCCTCAAGCTTAAACGGAGGTAGTGTCATCTTTTTCCTTCAAATAGTTATAAACAGTTGCCCGTGATATCTGCAGCACGTCTGCTATATAAGAGGCTGCATTTTTCGTTTCAAAAGCTCCCTCCTTTTGCAGTGCCAAAAGCAGCATTTTCTTCTCTAGTTTGTCCAACAAGTCGATCCTCTTTCCCTCTTTTTTTAAATACCCTGACACATAGGTGTTTATTTTCTCGCGCCAGTCACTCTTGAAAACATAGTCGCTTTTCTCACCGAGGGGCTTGATCACGTCTAAAATTTTGAGCTGCACTTCTTCTAAGACGGATATATCTACGTTGATGCAAAGAAGAGCAACTGGTTTTCCAGCATCATTTCTCAAGAAAACAGAAATCGATTTTAGTTTTTTGCCATCCCAGTTCTCTTTAAAGTAAGGCGCAGCGCTATCGGCAATCCCCAAGAGTTCCCTTGCATCGCCAAGAAGCGACTCATCCCCCACCTTACGCTTTGAAAAACTATTATAGATCGCAGCAATTCGGCTTGTTTGCAGATCATGAATAACCACTTCCCCATAGGGGAAAAGAAGTGCAGAAACCGCCTCTCCAATCGGGAAAAATCGGCAAATCCCAGCCTCTTTCACAGATTGCTCCTTGTTTTATAGACACTTTAGTATAATTAAGACTTTTTTGTCTACACAATCCGCCTGCATCACAAGCTTTTTTTTAACATGAGCTGCTTTGGCACGGATCAGCTAACAAAATTGAAGGCGCCTCCTTGGCATAACACCAACCTTCCAATTTACTTGTGCATATAATTGATTTTAAACATTAATTAATGTACAATAACTCACATTGAAGTTATATAAATCATCATTGAAAACCAAACACTTTAAAACAATGAACACACAAACAAACTCAACAACTAAAAACGCCACACCCGTAGAGCAGACGCACCCCACCTGTACACAATCGTCGTCTTTTGCTAAACACTCTCCGTCCAATGACAATTTTCATATTCCCCAAGAATTGATTTTGCATATCTTTAGCTACCTAACACCAGAGGTGCTATGCAAGATTGCCCTTGTTTGTAAAGAGTGGCGCCTTCTTGCTGATCATCCCTACCTTTGGAAACCACATTTGAAAACGATCCGGAAGGAACTCCCTTCAGGAGAAACGGATAAAGAAATGATGGCTCACCCTAAGCAGCAGTACAAGCTTTCTTTGCAGACCCTCAGGAATTTGGAACGAGGAACAGCTTCTACCTCCTCCTTTCCCATTTGTTGTCTACCCGGAAGCAGAAGCGAGGAGCAGCATACAAAACTCCATCAGAATGCAGTTACTGCCTACCTCCTACAAGGCGGAAACCTTTTCACAGCAGCAGAAGATCTATCGGTAAAAATATGGGGTATGAATACCGGGGATTGCCTCTATACCTTCCTTCCGCCCTCTCTGCTTGCTGCGGCGCCTTCCAATCTATGGACAAGACATAAAGAAACTCCACACCACCTGGCCCAGCACAGAAACCATCTCTTGGCAGTAGCAAGTACTATTACCCTAATATGGAACATGAATACAGGGGTCTGCATCCATATCCTTAGGGATCAGGGCCCAAGAGGGGCGCACCCACAATTTGCAATTCTCGATAATTATTTCTTTAAGAGCTCACAAAACGATACCGTTATGATGTGGGATATCGACAGAGGGGAGCACCTCCACAGCTTTACTGGACAATCAATAAGACCGCCATATCTTATGCTACAAGGAAACACTCTTTTTACGGGATCATCGGACGGTATGATCAGAATCTGGAATATCGTCTCGAAGGAGCGCGAGGACATCCTTACTGAACATAGAAATGCAATTACCGGGTTTGCATGGCATAATGAAAGCTTTCTTTTTTCAGGAGATTTGCAAGGGGGGGTCAAAATGTGGGACCTGCAGAATCGTAATACAGGTGAGAGTGTTGATAATTTTGATTGGAATACGGGTCCAGTTGAAAGCCTCATAACACAAAATAGCTGGCTGATTGTACAACATGCTAGGTCTATTGAAATGTGGGATATTCGCACGAGAGCTCATCTTCGGACATTTTCTTATTCGGGGCAAGAACAGATTCACAAGCTCTCTCTACAAAAAAAGTATCTATACGGTGGGAATCGTCAAGGTCTTGTGGTGTGGAATATCGAAAACGGGAAAACGCTATTTAAGGAGCACTCCGTTGGGGATGGCCACAATAGGTCTCTTTGGCAGAGGGCTTTTTGTGGGTTTCAAGATGGTGTATTTCTCAGCAGCTTAGGTGACTACGTTTCAAAATTTGATTTCCGACCAAAAGAGGAAGACGCGCTTCCGGTTCAACCACGTAAACGGCAAAAAAGAGCCTGAGAATTGCAAAGTTGCACGCCTGGCGTGAATTGCAAATTTAATGTCCGGGCCTCAAAGCAATACGTAGCCATGCTGCCTCAACCACTTTCGATGAGTCCTAAAAAACAAGAGCCCCTCCCACAGGAGCGGTAGGGCTCGTCTATCACAATAATCCGAAGGCCCACCCTCTTCTCAGAAAAAAGCTGGACGTGAGCACACCCAATAGCAGCAAGTTTTTCCCAAATCCCGTGGGATCCAAAATTTCAGCAATGATATCAATTTTGGCTTTGGCAGCATTATAAGAGACAACTTCAATCTTCTTTTTCATGGCAAGAAATGTGCCAGGTTTTACCTTTTCCCCACAATCGGAGTCTTTTGAAGAGGAATTTTCTTTAAAAAAGACTCGTCAACGTGCAGATGCTGCCTGACAAGCTCATGCGGCGTAAGAGCTAGCCACTGCGCAAGTGGCACATCCTTAAAATAAGAGCTTTTAAACATTTCCAAAAAACGAAGGGTTGTTTTCCCAACATTTTCCACATAATGAGGCATAGCTCGAGGGACATAGCCCACATCACCTGCCTGAAAATCAAAGGTTTGTGCGGAGTGACTCGAGGCAAAAGCTGTCATCTTCGCCTTCCCTTCGATAAAGTAGGCCCACTCGTCTGCATGAGGATGCCAATGAAGCTCTCTCATCCCACCCGGCTCCACTTCCACAAGGGCCGCCGAAATACTTGACGCTGGAAACGCCCTAGAATCCATGATTCTCACTTGGCCAAAAGGCATCTTCAAGGGCTTCATCTTGATCATCCGATGGCTATAATCAAACGGGACCTTACCAAGTCCTTGGATTTTATCTTTTTCAAGTGGTGGCGGCACTTTCGCTTGAAAAATGTAGCGCTCTTCTGCAGGAATCTTTGCAAAGGCCTTTTCAGGGACTCCAAAGTTTTTAGCAAGCACATCCTTCGGTGTGCAGGAAAGCCAGTCAGTAAGGGCAAAGGTTGAGTTTTCATCAAAGTGACCATCATCAAAGACAAGTAAAAACTCACACCCCTCCGGGCCAAGGCCTTGGATTGAATGAGGAATCCCCGTCGGGAAGAACCACCCCTCTCCCTCTCCGACATCCGCCTGGAAAGCAGATAGATTCTCATCCACAAGAGTAACACGAGCCTTCCCCTTGAGAACATAAGCCCACTCATTCTCCATATGCCAGTGCATCTCCCGGACCCCGCCCGCTGTAAGGCGCATGTTAACACCAGCTAGCTCCTTTGCAATCGGAAGCTCCCGTATCGTCGTCTGCCTCGACCACCCCCCTTCCGATAGGCGGTTATGGCTATCGCAAAAAGACCAGCGAAGGCTCGGAAGAGTCCCATGGTCTGTACCCGGGGGAATGAGACGACTTGGTCCTTCAGCTTCTCGACATGGATTGGATGGGCCCAAAACAGAGGCTCCTTTTTTTCCGCGGATTGGCTCTTTTTTTTTCGTCATGGGCCTTTCACATTCTCCGTTGACACTTTTGGTAAAAAGTCAATTTCCGTCCCTACAATCAAGTTAAAATAATTGGTCAGGATGTTATGGCAAATAATGGCTATCAACTCTACAATCTCCTCGTCTGTGTACCCAGCTGAGCGGATCGCCTTCAAATCCTCGTCTGCCAGCTTGCCGCGCAGTTTCACAACCTGGCGCGCAAAAGCAAGGGCCGCTTCCACTTTAGGATCTTGAGATTTTCCCACAAGATTTTGCATCAGCTCACCAGCAGGCACATGCTGCATTTTCGCAAGTGCTGTATGCGCAGAAGCGCAGTAATCGCAGTGATTTGACCCTGCCACTGCAAGGGCAATTTGCTCCCGTAGAGAAGCTGGCAATTTACACTGACTCAAAGCAGATATTCCTGCCATAAAGAAGTTCAGAGCCGCAGGTGAATGCGCAAAAGTTTGAAAAATATTTGGGACATTTCCCATTGATTTTTTGAGCGCATCTAAGTGGACTTGCGCCTTTGGATCAGGATTTTTTTTAGGATGAATACGGATACTCATAGTGACCTCCAGTTCATTTTTGAATACACAAGTGCCAGAAAAATGGCAAAAAAAATCGCACTCGGCTAGAATCTCTGCCGAATATGAACAAGACAATTCTTTCCACCTTTCTTTTTATGCTGACTGCATTTGTGCCGATCATGGGTTTTGAGATTCCCACGATTACAGAATTCACAAATATTGCCTTCATGCTCAAAATGGAAAAACTGATCAAGAAGCTGAAAAAGAGCAACCACCACGGCGTGGACAACATGACGCAGTGTTTTTTCAACATAAAAAATGAAATTGAAGGCACCTACACGATTAAATACAACGTGGGGATGTGCATGGACACCTTGGAGAAAGAACTACGCCGAGCAGGCTTAAGAGCGCCTGAACAGGAAATGCTAGCTATCCGAAAGCATCTGCGCGCGTATGAAAGAAAGAAAAAAGGGTCAAACGCAGAAATCAAAGTCTCTCCCCCCCTTCTGTATGGTGCTGTCATCACCCTCTCAGGGCTGCTTCTTGAGGTTCTTCCTGTCCCTGACTGCGATCTGCTTGGAAAAGATTTGATCGAATGCGGCGTCGAAATCTTTGATCACCATCTAGATTGACGAGAACAAACGATTCTAGTAGAAAGTAAACGTGATGCAACTACCTCTTCAAATCCTGCCAATTGCCATATTCCTTCTCTTTCTTGCTTGCTTTGAAGCTGGCTACTGGATGGGTATCTGGAAAAATAGAATTGGAGGGGTCAAGAAAGAAGCGGGAGTTGGGACCAGCATTGGAGCGCTGCTCGGCCTTCTTGCTTTTATGCTTGCCTTTACCTTCGGAATGGTGGGAAATCGCTTTGAGATGAGACGAAATGCCGTAATCGAAGAGGCAAATGCCGTCGGCACCACCTATCTACGAGCAAGCTATCTACCAACTCCTGCTCGCACAGAGATCCAGCAGCTGCTCCGCTCCTACGTAAATACAAGACTAGAAGCAACCAGCGGAGCTCTACATTTAGACGATGCGATTGCCAAATCCGATGAACTGCTCGACGAGCTTTGGGGTCATGCCGCAATACTTGCTGAAAAAAACCCCACTTCAGTTATGGATAGCCTCTTCGTCCAATCCCTAAACAACGTCATAGACATGAATACCAAGAGGCTAATGGCTGCTTTACAGTCGCGCATCCCTTCTGCCGTTTGGGTTGTTCTCTATTTCCTTGCCGCCATCTCTATGGGGGCACTTGGATTTCTAGCAGGGCTTGCAAACGAAAGAAGCCTTATCATCAATCTCGCTCTCATCGCTGCGTTTACTCTTGTGATCTTTCTGATTGCTCAAATTGATCACCCTGAAGAGAGCGAAATCAAGGTAAGCGAACAATCTCTTCTCGACCTTCAAAGAAAAATCAATCACTAAAGTCACGTCTTGACTTTTAAGAAAAAAAACAGAAAACTTCTTGCGGTTCTTACGTATTATGTTTTCAACGACAACACTTTCAAACGCAAGAGTTCGGCAAGTCCAACCCCTCTCCACATGCTCTTCTGAGAGAGAACCTCCGAAAGCCCTCAGTAGGCACGGTCTTCTTTCTCTACCAAGCTATTCTTTAGACGAAACAAAAAAGGCTATAGCTTGCTTGATCCAGGCAGGTCTTATAGATCCCGAGCTAAAAGCCACCTTTTCCCTTCCGACTTTACCCCTTGAAGAAGACGACTACAAAATGCTCGAAGAGCGCTTGCAAACCTCTTTTCAAATCGATGAGAAAACCATCTTTTGTCTGCAAGAATTTCTTTCAAAGCTCATAGAAAAAAGAAACATTCCTATTAGCAGTGTGCAGATTATTGGAAGTGCCATCCCCATAAGCCGAAACTATCACAAAAAACTTTTTTCTTGCATCCAAGCCCAAAAACAAACCTTAAGCGACCTTCAAAAAATCATCGAAAAAAAACAAGAGTCTTGGACAGATCTAGACATTAGGATCAAAATTAAGGCACCCTCCGAACAAAGCCAATCCGAAATCCTCCAAACACTGGATAAACTCTTTAAGGAGTATAAACACATACACAGACGAGGTTTACACCATCGCGTGGGTGTACTCTATACCATCGGCAACCATGCTACAGAAAAAAAGCTTGATCTCACCTTTATTTGGGACACAGGAGAAAACGCTCACATGTTTGTTTCCGACTCAGTGAGCGTGGAGATTCTTTCCTATCTTCAAGATAAAAGACACAAAGCGAACCTGCTTTGCAATGGCCCTTCCATTGCAGACTGGTTTCTTCAAAACCATCTTCGTGTTGTTAACTTCGAGCAAGCTGAAGAAAAGATAGACAAGACGTACTTCCCTAAATTACTCTGTCTTAAGACAAAAGGAAGCATCCCTTCCAGCAAACACCTCGAAAAGAAGCTACTGCAATGCTACTTTAATGGTGTCACAAACGCTATGGACACATGCCAACTTCTACAAAATTCCCGGTTTTCACACCTGCCTAATGGGGTTTATCCAAGCATAGCCTATTGGATCAATGCCTACGAGGCTTGCAAAACCCACGGTATTCCCAAAGAAAGACAAGAAGATCTATTTCTTATTCTTAGCCATGTCAAAGATGAAGATAATAAAACAAAAGGCCTTTTACCCCTTCTTCAACAAAAAGGAGATGTAACGCAAAGTACAATCACAGCTCTCAAAATAGTTGCGATCGGCACGTATTTACAAAAATGCCTCGACACAACAAGCAACCACCCTATCACTCCCACCCTTTTTAGTGAGGAGTTTTCCCTGGAATACCCTCTCGACATAGAAAATCCAGATCATTCTAAAGTTTGCCTAACAATCGATATGGCAAAAGAAGTAGAGACCCTGAAAAAAGCAGGCGATGTAACTGCATTACTACCAGTTTTCGAAAGGCTTTGCCTTTGTTTCAAAAAAAATGACATAGTCAAGTTGCAAGAAGGTCCTTTTCATGTCTCTTATGATGCCATACGCAACGCCGTATTTTTAGGCACGCCTGGCACAGCTCTTCTCTCCCTCTTTTTTCTACATATTCTTACCCAGGCTGAAGGAAGCGCAAAGTATCTAAACATCTCCTTAGAGCTGCTGCAGCGCTCTCTCTTGGAATCAAAAAAGCATGAAGAAATCCTGCTGAGCTGCACCTCTCTTTTGCCAAAACCTTTTCTCCTTTCCTTTGAGAAAAAAATACAAAAAGAGGCGCCTACCCCCAAGTCTTGCAGAACAGCCGTTTTAGAATCCATCCTGGAGCAAAACGACCCTCATCTTTTCGAGCAAGGGTTGATCTTGCTTGAAGAAAGCCCCCACCTTCTAGAAGAAACTGAAAGAGCCTCTCTTAAGCTTAAGTATTTGAAGGTCTTGCCCGAAGAAAGAGCCTCACCTCTTTTTGCAATTGGAATGGAAAGAAAAGAATTTGTGCACCATCCCGAAAGTTCTCTTGACCTGCTTTTTAAATTCGTTGCTTCTCAACATAAGACAATCAAAATCCAAAGAACCTTAGAGCACATTGCGGAAAGTGGCAGGGTAGATATGCAATCTTCTTGCAAGCAGGCATTTGACACTTTTCTACAAAGCGAGTCGCTAGAAGCCGCAAAGGAGCTTCTCCTAGGAGCAAACAAGTGGCTACCAGATGAGAGCTATTTGTTTCTTGTCATGACGCTTTTAAAAAAGGGACTTGCCAAAGAGGCGCTCTCCCTCTTGCAGCGCCTAGAAGAATCTCATAGATTGTCTGTAAAACGCTGCCTACAGACTTTAGATCGTGAATGCAGACTAAAGGTTATAGAAGCACTGTGGGACAAAAACCGCGCTCTTGTGGAAGAAGAAGATCTTGTGCAGCTAGCAGCTTCTTGGATTGGCAAAAAAGAATACACCAGCGCAAGCGAAGCACTCAGGCTGTCTTCGAGAAAAAACGAGAAAGCAGCCAGTCACCACCGCACCCTGTTTCACATTTTTCTCGATAGCCCAAATCAAAATCTTGAGCTTGCCTCCTTTCATTTAGAAAGAGCGCATTGCGGGCAAACAGATGCCTACCGTATAGATTACCACGAACTGATGGATGCAAAAGCTAAGAGAGATGGGATTCTTAGCTTGCGCGGACAAGAGCTATTTCCTGAAGAGGTTAAGACGTGGCAAAGATGGGAAAGACATATCCTCGAACAGATAGAAAGCAAAGAGGTGGCTAGTGCAATAGAAATCCTAAACCATGTAAATCGACTTCCTGGATTTCAAGTACTTAGTCAATCAGTTGTCGAAAAACTAGTACATTCCCTTGCCTTAAGAGATAAGCCTTTGTCTGATGCAGAGGTAAGCTCTCTTCTTACCATTTCTTCTCAGCAGATGCTGCCACTACTTAGGCAATTAGGCCCTTCGGAAATGCGTTGCTTTTTCCTCTTCTTGACAAAACACTCCTGCAGGCTACAAGAGCAGTGGCGGCTACTTACAGCCTGTGCTGATTTCTTACAAGAAAGAAAAAAAAGTTTCTCTCACCTAGCAGAACCCTTCTGCAACATCATTGAACCGTTAGAGAACAGAGAAAGAAGCAACGACCCTCACCCTTTTCTCCACTGGGCCCATCTTATGCATGTTAGATGTGAAACTAAACAAAACGCTTTAAAAGAACTCTATAAGAGTAAATTTTGGCCTCTTGCCTCAGGCGAGATGAGTGAGGAGATGAGAAGAAAGCTCATAAGAGTCAGTTTGAACTGTGTGATGAAAGCGGTTTTTCATGCAAAAAAACCGCCCTATAACCAAATCCCTCTTCTTTGGCTTGCATATGCCATGCAAAGTGGGTTTGACCGTTTCCCTGTGCCTGAAAGTGACGCTGGGCAGGAGGAGTACGCTGCCGCTGAAGTTCTTGTTACAGAGAAGCTTTCCCAAGTGAGAACCTATACCGCCTTTTCTGTACTAGCAAGGGAACGTATGGAAAAATTTGACCAATTAAAAAACAGAACTCCTATCCGTGCCTCTATCTCCAAAGACACAAGAAGTCTTCTTGACCCATCCCTTTTGCAAAGAGGCTGGCTCTTTAGAGGTAAAGCGCTCCTTTTCGGCGCAATTCTTTATTTTGGGCTTCGCACACTAGTAATCCATACAGCGATTGGCCTCAATCGCATGTGGCCATCTGAAGAAAAATAACTCTTTCTTACTATTTTCTTAACAATAACTCGCTATAATCTAGTCAACCAAATTAAAACACGATTAAACACAGAGGATTTATGTTTACAAATAATATTAATTACTCACTCAAACTATTTGTCGGCGGTTGTCTCATGCGTCCTCTTCTTGCCTTTGCTGATGGATCAGCACGCAAAGTTGCCATAAACGCGCTCACGAATGCAACCCCCCAAATCACCTATCATGCACATGGGTTGCTAGGAAGCACGGTGGATATCTTTCTTTCTTCGGACAAAACGCTATTGTCCCCTTTAGGAAGTGTTTTAGGTGAGGCAAAATCGATAGCCGTGATTCGCTCTGCAGGGCCGATAGTCCAGATCATCACCTCGTTAGCGCTTAGCTACTTTGATAAATCAGGAACCCTTGCCACCTTTCTTGTCCTTTCCTCACGCTCTCTTACCATGCATGCCTTTGCAAACTACACCGGAGCAAGTGAGGGCGACTTTTCTGCTGCAGGTAAAGGGTTTGGTCCCACCTTTCAGATGGCCCTCTCCCTTGCAGCTCTTACTAGCTTTGCCATCTCGATCCTTTGGTCTAGGCCTGCTAGCCTAAAGATACGAGTATTGATTCTTACACTAGCCCTTGCTGCCATAGCTCAGACGAGCAGAGTCGCAACTCCTTGACCGGAAATCACTTTTTCTCCTATCCTTTCTTCCATGCGCAAGAAGATCGCCCTCCTCGGCAGCACAGGTTCCATCGGACGAAATGTCCTGAACATCGCAACCCATCTGAAAGAAAAGATTGAAGTGGTGGCTCTAGCCGCCAATGAAAATATCGACCTACTGCAAGAACAAGCCAAGAAGCACAAACCAAAGCTGATTGCCGTCTATAACCTAGAAAAAGCAAAAGAACTGAAGACAAGACTGCCTAACGTGCGTGTAGTTGCTGGGATGGAAGGGCTTATCGAGGTTGCACAGCTGCCTGACGCCGAGATGTTGGTAGCAGCCATGGTAGGTGCTGCAGGACTTATACCAACAGAAGCTGCCATCAAAGCAGGCAAAACGATCGCCCTTGCTAACAAAGAAGTGCTAGTCGCGGGCGGTCCTTATATCGTGCCCCTTGCCAAAAAACACAAAGTCGCTCTCCTTCCGATTGATAGTGAACATAATGCTCTTTTCCAATGCCTGCACAACGAAAAGGCAAATGCTATACGACGTCTTATCCTCACGGCCTCAGGAGGCCCTTTCCGTGATTGGGAAGAGGATAAGCTAAAAACCATCACAATCAAAGAGGCACTCAAACACCCAAACTTTGCGATGGGAGCTAAGATCACAATCGACTCCTCCACCCTTATGAACAAGGGGCTCGAGGTCATTGAAGCTTACTGGCTCTTTGGCATGCCCCACGATCACATTGAAGTTTTAATCCATCCCCAGCAAAAAATCCATAGCATGGTAGAATTTGTCGATGGCTCGATCCTGGCCCAGATGAGTGAACCCGATATGGTCATACCCATTCAATACGCACTTACCTACCCAGAGCGTCTTCCAGGTCTATTGCCCCCCTACGATTTTATCAAGAATTCACGCCTTGACTTTCTTCAACCCAATCCCATTCGATTTCGATGCCTAGGACTTGCCTATGAGGCACTTAGGAGAGGAGGAACGCATCCTTGCTATCTCAATGCGGCAAATGAAGTGCTGGTCTCTCGCTTCTTAAAACAAGAAGTTTCCTGGATAGAGATCAGTACAAAGTTAGAGTCTCTTCTGAATAAATACTCAGGTTCAAAAGATATTTCTTTGGGAGGTATTCTCGAAGAAGATGCTAAAGGAAGAGCTGACGCAAAAATAGTTTAGCCTATTAAAAAAAAGAGCTTTGTATCCTCAAGGAATACAAAGCTCACATCCAAGCGACTGTACAAAAGCTTATTTACAGCAGTGCTCGTGACAGCTCCACCGGAAAATTTTGTAGACCGCTGCAGCGCCAACGGCTACGTACACAAGCTTTGTGAGCATGGGGAGCTGACCGAACAGAAACTCGACCACATTAAAACCAAATAGACCAACGAGTCCCCAGTTAAGACCCCCAACGATCAGCAGTATAGCTACGATTAAATCTAGAACTTTCATAGATCTCCTTTTAGTTAAACAGAAATTGCACTGTAAAATTTTGCATTTTCTGTGTCAACTTTTTTTTGAACGGGGTAGGCTCGACATTTATTCCTATGCCCTATAAGATCGAAACATAAAACGTACGGCACGGCAAAACTTCTCTCTTGTAACTGGAAAGACCATGTTTGATTTTGCATCTCTTCCTGATTTTGAAAATAAAGCGCCTCCCTTAAGACAATTTACCGCGCGGGATGGGGTATCTCTCAGCTTCCGCTTTTACGAGAGCGTAGAGAATGACCGAATCTTTATTCTCTTGCATGGCTCAAGTGCAGAAGGGACGTATCTGCATGCTCTTGCCGAATTTTTAAGTGCAAGGAGCTTTGGGCAAGTCTACGTTCCTAATATCCGAGGGCACTATGCTTCTGGTCTTGAGCCAGGGGATTGTACCTATATCGGTCAGTTAGAAGATGATCTCTTCGATCTGATTCATGAGTTTCATCTAGAAAACAAGAAAATCTATCTTGTGGGTCATTCAAGCGGTGGGGGTCTGGCTATCCGTATGGCTGGCGGCACCCATGGGAAACTCATCCGTGGGTATATCCTTCTAGCGCCCGCGATACCCACAGCCCCCACGATGCGTTTTGGAACAGCTGGCGGCTTTGCGCACATCTCTTTTTTCAAAATCGTGCTTCTTTCTATGCTTACCAACATAGGCATTCCCTATTTCAACCACTGCCACGTCATCCGTTTCAACAAGCCCTTAGAATTTTGTGATGGCAAGGAAACACTCACCTACTCCTTTAACCTAAACTCATCGTTGCACCCACGTCTGCCTTACCAGAAAGATATACTTGCCTTGCAAGATAAGTTTCTTCTTCTTGTGGGTGCAGGCGATGAGGCCATGGAGCCTTACCGCTATCAGGATATATTTCCGATGACTCACCCCGAGAATGTTAAGGTGCTAGAAGGGCTCGGCCATCTTGAGCTTGTCTACCACCCAACTGCCCTAGAAACCATCGGGTCTTGGATCAAAACAAAAGAAGAAGAATAACTTTGCTCATCGGCAAACGCCCAAACATGACCCTTTCAAGTCTAGTGCCTTTACAGGAAAAAGCTTCTCTTCGTTCTGGACTGATCTAGCGCTTTTGCTAAGTCGCCTCCCTTATCGCCACTTTCTCTAGGGCAAACAGGTAAATAAAACCAGCTGTTCCCACTAGAAGAGCTACAGGGATGACAGCAACACCATAAGAGAGAGCGTCGGGAACTTCCGGGCCTCCCATAACGTCCACCACCTTACCAATGATCGCATGAAATAAATACCCAAAGGTCATGATGATCATGTTGGCAACCGCCGTTGTTAAGCCAGCTACCCCCTCACGCACATACGTTGAGGCTTTGTAGATTGCCAAAATCTGGTACGCACAGCACACACCTACAATCACATAGCTGATGCTTAAAAAAGAAGGAGATAAGCCAGTGCACAGCATCAGAGAAAAACCTACTGCCATGGCAAGGCCCGATCCAATTACAGTTGCAAGATAGCTTCCCGCTCTTTCTGCGATCAAATTCAGCACAGGAGAACCAAAGCACATCCCTACATAGATGAACGAAGGTAGGCTTGCAGCAAGGGCACCCTCAAACCCATACACTTGTTTTAAAAAAGCGGTCCCCCACACGTCGGCAAACCCCTCGAGCGGGCCAATCATGAGACCTGCAAAAAGGCATGAAAGAACAACACGCTTATTTGAGAGCACTTCTTTAATATCAGAGATCACGCTTGCCCTTTCTTCCGTCTCGACATTTGGAATCATCCAATAGGTGATAGCGGCCAAGACAACCCCTGCAACAGCAAAGAGCTGCACAACAGACAGATATCCAAAGGAGTCCCTCATGTAGCTTACAGGACCTCCGCCATAAATGGCACCAATCAAACCGATTGTAACTGAAAGACTCAGCATCCGAGGAAAGCGAGCTTCGCTAAATGTCATACGGATGATTTTAAAACATCCCAAAATGGCAGCTGATGAACCCACGCCAAGAAGAAATCTCCCTGCAATCGGATACGCCCAATGGGTGGCAAAAAGAAGAGGTAAAAGACCAACAACACAAAGCAAAATGCAGCCTGACATTACCTTGCGAGGCCCGAAACGATCCAGCATAATTCCAACCGGCAAGTGCAAAAGAGAATAGCCAAGATAATATACCCCAGAAAATTGGCCAAAAGTGGCTGCACTGATGTCAAACTGCTGCATGATATCTTGTAACATGATGTTAGGCATCACTCGTAAAATATATTGGTAGGCATAAAAGATAGAGGCGATGATCCACACCGTCCAAACTACGTGCCTAGAACCTGAAAAAGCTGAAGTCATAAAGAGTACTCCTTCGTACTGTTAAGTAAAATTTGTAAAAAAATGATGGACGCGAGGGATAGTTTTTTAATGTGCCGAGCGGCACAGCAAGCAAAGAAGAAGTAGAAGGCTTTTTTTTACGTTCATAGCAACTATGCTACCATACACCTACAAAACCAGCAAGGGAAAACTTGAATTTGTAGAACCATGAAAAAAAATCTGCCCCTAGAAGCAGCACTTGCCCCCGTTGACCTCACTCACCCCAGTTTGTCCTCCTTGCGTCCATCCTCTGGCTCACCCAGCAAATTAAGTTGGGTATAGCCTAGAGAGCCCATCCTCCCTGAATCTCCTGGCAGATTATACACAAATGAATTGGAAAGTTGGTAATATGCCAAGGAGGCGCCCTCAATTTTGCCAGCGGTAGAGGCGTCGAAGCAGCTCTGGTTAAAAACCAGAGCGATGCAGACGGGCAAAAATTGAGGGCTTGTCCGACGCAGGCAGAAACCAACTTTCCAGTTCATTTGTGTATAAACCAACGAGAAAAAAACACAGTAAGACAGACAAACTCAACACACATTTTATAGAACAAATTACAAAACAACCCATTAAGAAACATTGATTTAAAACCGCACTTATTGTAAAATTGATGCCCTACTCAAATTTAATTTATTTTTGGAACATTTGATGACAACGCAAACTAACAGCATGAATTTTAATCGGGTTTCACCTCTAAGAATTCAACCTCCCCTCAACACAAAATCTCATCCCACGCAAAAAAATAACGCCGAACTCATAGGAGAAATCGTTGCCGCCATCTTCCAGCGTAACGAACAAAAAGCCTATGATCTTATTCCCTTTTGTTCCGATTTAAACCTTTTTGTTTTTTACGATAGTGACATGAGGATCTCGACTGAAAACAAGGGGAACACGCGAGCATATACACCTCTACTCATGGCAATTCTGATTAACAATTTGGCCATAGCAAATCTCATTCTCATAAGGGGTGCTAATCCTGACTTAATGACACCTTCCTACACGCACTTTGATTTCCCTCTACGTTTAGCAGTCTTTCTTTGTCGTTATGAAATGATAGACCTCCTCCACAGGCATGGCGCCAATATGAATCAAGTAGCCGAATCCGGATATAATACGCTTACGATGACTTTAGTCTCAAATCTAAATCAGAATAAAAAAAAAACCGTCATTGCAAAACTTGAAAAAGCAGGTCTTGATAAACGCTTAAGCAAAACTCTCCTCAACCGTGTAGAGCTTGCTCATATCTGGGGTCATTCTGGACAAAGCTCCTTCATAGACGAAAAAAACAAGGAGCAAAAAATCAATCTATCCGGCATGACACTACTCCAAGCAAGACAGCTAGCTGATACCTACTTTACGCGCTTTCTAGCCTCCTACGAGCTTACCACAGGAGAAAGAGAGAAACTCGAATTCATGAAAAAAGTCTTTAAAATGACAAACACGACCACTAATCTCTTAAGGCACGCATGCAATGGAGAGCCGATTGTCATCTACGGTGGATATACTGCTCACTGCATTACTCTAGTCATTTACAAAGAGATGCTTGGCGTCCAAAATAGAGCAAAAATTGAGAGTCAACGGAACCTTACAACCCAGATCTATCATTTACCAAACAGCAAACTATCATCTTCTCTCATACACACTCTGCAACACTTCTACACAGACTACAAGGAATTCAACGAGGCCATCAAAAAACTTAATCTTACCCCTCTTGCCTCAGATCAGTTCTCGCAAAAATACTTAAAAGGAGGTTATTGCGCCTGGGGAGACGGTAAAGCCGCCATTCATACCCTCCTTCTTCTAGAATTTGGAACTGAGGGCAAAAAGCTCTACAAGAAATTTACTCACTTTACAAGAGCAGAAAGTCTTAGGCGCTACAGCAGGGTAGAGAAAGCCAGACGTGATGAAAAACTGCATAGCACTCTTAAGATCAAATGGGAAAATAAATACAAAAGATCAAACAATCTCAGATTACAATACTATATAAAATAAAACACAAACCAATATCATGAATTTTAATCCGATTTCTCCGGCAAAAAACCACCTGCTCCTCAACACAAGCTCTCATCACAGTCAAAAAAGTAACAACACGCTCATAAGAGAAATTGTTGATGCCATCCTCCGTGTTGACGAAGAAACAGCACGCAGGCTCATTCCCACCTGTCCCGATTTAAACGCCTGTGTTTATTACGACTACTACATGCGTCCTATTGCCGCTTATGAGGAAAACGCAAACGCTTTCACGCCCCTACTTATGGCTATTCGCGTCAACAACGTCGCCCTAGCTCAATTTCTTGTAGACTGTGGTGCCGATGTTAACCATGTCACAACTGAAAATGAAAAATATCCACTGTTCCCTCTCATTTATGCTACAACGCTTGGGCGTCATGAAATAATGGATCTGCTTGCTAAGCACGGAGTGAATCCAACCCAATTGGACTCAGATGGTTATAACTCCCTGACACGGACTCTCGTCTCAAATGTAACGTGGCCCGAAAAAAGAACTGCGATTGCAAAACTAGAGAAAATGGGCCTATGCAAAAGGTTAAGCAGGTCTTTACTCCTTCGCATAGAGCTCGCCCATATTTGGGCAATTGGTGGTTGCAGCTCGTTCGTTGATGAAACAAACAAAGAACAAAAAATACAATTATTTGGCCTCACGATCTTTCATGCAAGAAAGATTGCTGATAAGTATGTTACGCGCTTTCTTGCCTCAACCACGTCTTCTGAGGAAGAAAAACAGAAACTGGGATTCCTAAAACATGTCTTCAAAATGCAACATAATGAACATAATCTTTTAAAACATGCGCAAAATGGGGCTCCTATTGTCGTCTTTGGAGGGTATATCGGGCACGCTATCACAAGCGTTATTTATAAGGGGCACCTTGCCATACAAAACCGAGCATCAGGAGGTGAAGGGCACACCCTAACTACAGACCTCTATAACCTGCCCGACAAGTTCCTCTCTTTTCAGCTATTGCGAACACTGAGCTATCGTTACACTGGGTATACCTCATTCACTGATGCCATCAAAGGCCTAAGTCTTACAAAGCTACCTGCCGCTAGATTTAATCAGAAGTACCTAAAAGGTGACTATTGTGGATGGGGTGATGGCAAGGCTGCCATCAATACACTTTTACTGCTAGAGTTTGGGGACAGCGGCAAAGATCTTTACAAGAAGTTCACTCTTTTTACACGATTAGACAGCCTTGCACGCTACCGCAAAGTAAGAAGAAATCAAGATAAATCCCTTCTTAATCGTGTCAAAATCAAGTGGAAAAATAAATATAAAAAAAAACAACAAACTGCTCAACAAATTTCCGGTTTGGGAAAAAAGGCTTCATAATGCCTACGAGAGGGCGTGAAAACAATCCACAGATCTGGATCACAAGCTTCATCGGGATACCGAACAGTATACTGAGGTAAGATGATCCCACTTCTATCTCTCTCTTCCACTTTCTGCCCAATTCCCATGTTTAAGACCTTAGAAAGAGCAAACACCTCCAGACCAGAAGCATAAAACGAAGGATCGGCAAGAAGTTCAATATAGTCGTCCACTCCCTGAATACAATCTTCCGGCGGTCTATTTGGCACGCTATTGTACTCCACAATTTGTTGTTCAATGAACATTTTCACGGTTTTATCATCTTTCGCACCGCTAATATAAGCTTGCGCCATGCTCCTCAAGTACTGAGCCAGAGCTTCTTTATCTCCTAAAAAAGTTAAGACATCATCGGGCAAGTTATTTCTTTCCATCGTGCGCAGGCCGTCTGCAAGGGAATAAAAAAGACAAGAACCATTGTCAGGCTCCTTCACAACAAACCCATCAACTCTCCCCACAAGTTCTGCTGTGACTCCCAATTTCTTATTCAAAAAAAGCTCTTGATATTTCATCGCAAAAGCTTGTGGATTGGACTCACGAACAAGCTCATTATTTAAGATAAAAGGGCCCTTTAGACTATATCTCTTTTCTCGCAGCGTTCTACAATTCTGGTTTGCTTGTAAGATCGACTCATAGACCTTCTTAATTTCGGGACGATAATTCCAATTCAATTCCCTAAATAGCTTGCTCCTACGATCAAAAATGTCTTTATCAGAATAGAAATGTATAATTCGAAGAATTGCGAAAAAAAGCTTCGCAATCAGATTTACTTCCTTCACTTCATGCCCCTCAATACGCAGGTACAAAGGGTTTGTTTGGTTGATCTTTGCAGCTGCCTGCGCATAGGTCTTTGGAGTCCAATTTGCCTGCATCATGCACCTCCTTTCCTAAGAGGATTATACACAAAAACTAAAAAATCGGTTTCTGCCTGCATCGGACAAGCCCTCAATTTTTGCCCGTCTGCATCGCTCTGGTTTTTTCATTAGAGATGCCTCGACGCCTCTACCGCTGGCAAAAATTGAGGGCACCTCTTTGGGATAATACCAACTTTCCAATTCATTTGTGTATAAGACACTTCGTATCGAAGACTCTTGTTAATTGAAGCCCATCTTTTAAGATGTTTTTACCCAGACGTTTTGGCTCTCTTGCGACTCGCATCGTGAACCCCTGGTTAGCTGGTCCCATAGACCCATAGTATCTTGCAATGCATTTCCGTGCAAAAAAACCGCAAGTCACTGATAATCAAATTATTCGCTAGCTCTGTTGCTGCGCCCCCCTTCTTGCTTTAGGAATTTAGTTTCTTCAGGTGTAAGAGCGTGCGGTCTTAGTTGAATCTGCAACTTGTGGATCGTCCCGTTAAAAGCGAAAGGAATCTGATAGTCATTGTCATCTACAGGCGTTCCTGTATCGCTCCCAATATCAAAATTCTCATCCCACTGCATAATAAGGGGGATAGTTTTTGCCATCTTCTGCCTGGCAACCTCTTTCCCATCGACTTTCAAAACACCTGTACCGCTGCGGCCAATACCAGTCATGCTATTGAAAGCAAGAGTTCCCGCCCCTTCCCCGTCATAGGTAAAGTCAAACTCGAGGGTATGCCTGCCTTTTGTCAAACTCTCGTTCCCCTCCCAACGTATTCTTTCCAGGTCCACTAAGTTCCAAAGAAAAATAGGCTTTCCTTTCAGGATGTAAAAACCATAACCTGCAAATCTGCCCCCATTTGTCACAAGCATCCCCTCCCCGCCACCTTCAGGCACTTCAATTTCCGCCGTAATCGTGTACGACTTATTCAAGAGGCTCGGAGCATCTGCCGAAGGAACGCCTGTAAGCGTGCCTGTGTATGTAAAGAGGGTCTGATCTCCTGTAAAGCTAGGTCTTGGAACAGCAAGGCGTGTTGCAACAGAAGAATCAAGTGGCAAGACTTGATACTTTGCAAGTTCTACCCAAAGAAGATCCTGCAGCTCTTTCACCTTGTCAGGATAGGTCTTGGCAAGGTCACGATTCTGCGTCCAATCTTTGGCTACATGATAGAGTTCCCAATTGTAGGCTGTTGCAGGATTAAGAACTGCAGGCCCCGTAAGCTCCCAAGGCGCTCGAAGAGGCGTTGTAGCCAAAACCCAGCCATCATGGTAAAGGGCGCGCACACCAAACATTTCAAAATACTGTGTCTTGTGTGTGGTAGGTGCTTTGGCATTCTTCGGGTCAAATGTATAGACCATGCTTACGCCTTCGACTGGCCTCTGAGCAACACCGTTAATCACATCAGGGGCAGAAATCCCTGTTGCTTCCAAGAGTGTCGGAGCAATGTCGATCACATGGTGAAACTGATTACGGATACCCCCCTTATCTTTAATCACTTTGGGCCAAGAAATCGCCATCCCTTGCCGTGTCCCTCCAAAATGGGAAGCAATCTGCTTCATCCACTTATAGGGAGTGTCAAAGGCCCATGACCAAGCCACAGCAAAATGAGGATATGTCTTATCTGATCCCCACACATCGTAAAACTTCTCAAGCTGCAGCTCGACAGGTACGTCGACCCCATTGAAGGAGGCTACCTCATTGGGTGTGCCGATGAGCGTGCCTTCTGCACTCGAGCCATTATCACCGCTGATGTAGATGATAAGCGTATTCTCAAGAAGGCCCATATCATCGACTGCCTGAATCACTCTCCCAATTTCATGGTCCGTGTAGGCAAGATAGGCAGCATACACTTCGGCTTGCCTTGCAAAGAGCTTTTTATGGCTCTCAGGCAGGGTTTCCCATTTGGGCAGAAGATCCTCTGGCCATGCTGTTAACTCGGCATCTTGTGGGATAACCCCCAGTTTTTTCTGATTTGCAAACGTGATCTCACGAAGTTTATTCCATCCCATCTCAAACTTGCCTTTAAACTTCTCAATCCATTCAGGAGTTGGATGGTGAGGAGAATGGGTGCCACCAGGTGCGTAATACACAAAGAAGGGCTTTTCAGGAGCAAGCTCATGCAGCATTTTCATGTGCTGGATAGCGTCATCTGCCATAGCTGTGATGAGGTTCCAGCCCGGTTTACCTACATAGGGATAAATTGGCGTCGTATTGCGGAAAAGGTTAGGCTCCCATTGGCTTGTATCGCCGCCGATAAACCCATAGAAATACTCAAAACCAAGACCTGCTGGCCACTGATCAAAAGGTCCCACCTGACTTGCCTGGAACGCGGGCGTGTTGTGATCCTTTCCAAACCAGCTCGTTGCATAACCATGCTGCTTCAAAATCTCGCCTATCGTTCCACAATCTTTGCCAATCAAACTATCATACCCAGGGAATCCTGTAGATTGCTCGGAAACAACGCCAAATCCCACTGTATGGTGATTCCTCCCGGTAATGAGAGAAGCTCTTGTAGGTGAGCAAAGTGCTGTTGAATGGAACTGTGTGTAGCGAAGGCCATTATTTGCAATACGATCCAAGGCAGGCGTTGGGATAATACCCCCAAAGGTGCTGGGGGCGCCAAAACCCACATCATCGGTGATGATCAAGAGAATGTTGGGCGCTCCCTTCGGTGGGGAAACAGCTGGAGGCCACCAAGGCTTTGATTCACTTGCATTGAGATTGATTTCACCACCAAAGGGAAGTGGCGCAGGTGGCAAAATATTCCCTTCAATTGTCCTTGTTGCAGATGGGACGAGAGCCGGCTCTGCCGCACATACTACCCCGACACTCATACACAGAATTATACACAAAATCTTCATATTGGACCTCCCAGCCAGCAAAAAAAACCAGTACCTCAAAAAAAATAAATTGTCAAAAAAAAAGAAACAATGTATAGTCTTATGCCTTTTGAATTAAATTTCAGTAATTTTAATCCTTTTCGTCTCCTTAATTTCTCATTGGGGCGGCAAAACAATACCTCTGCTGAACAGCAACAGAAAAAGGAGAAAGTAAGCGAGGCAGCGCACGATTCTTTTAGGCGGGTTAAGAACTTCTTCAGTTTAGGTGGTAAGCAGGAGAAAAACATCAGAGTTTCCCAAAAACCGCCTCACCCCCCCTCATAATCTGTCACCTAAGCAATTGCTCCAAAACCCCTCTTCCTCTGGAGGCGGCTCCTGCGGTTTTGTCTACAGAGCAAAAAGAACCTGTTGAAAAAACCCAAAAGGAGTACTACGAGCAATTTGTACTACAAATAAAAAAAGAGCTCCAGTCGCAAGTTGCTGTTTTGCAGTTTAAGTTTTTTGAAAATACTGAGAGCATGACAATGAATCAAAAGGAAGCCCTCAAAGAGCTTCAAAAAGATTTAGAAAACAATGGGCTTGAGGTGAGAGTGAGTGAAACAACTATACAGATTACGGTTCTAGATCATTGGCCATCTTCTGTCTCCCCAGAAGCGTCTAAAACAACCATCTCAAATCTTCTGAAGACACCTTATTTTTCTTCCATGATACAAACTAAAATGCGTACTTTAAAAAACACACTCACTCAAAGGGAAGATGCAAAAGATGTGAAAAAGACCGTGTCTCAGTATCAACAGTATGTTTCCTTGATGCTTGCATCATATGATAATTCTCTCAAAAACAAGACTGATTTTGACAAGTTCATTCAGGAAATGAACACATGCAAAAATCAGGAGCTTCTGCTGAAGGTCTTGGAACAAAACGCACATAACTTAAACATAAATAAGTGGCCCGATATTTTTACAGAAGCTATCGAGGCAGGGGGTTTCGAGGGCACCTGGGAAGAGTTGAAGTATTCTAAAATTAAGAAATCATTATCTTCAAATTGGGAAAACCTGCAAGAGTGTTTGAAAAAAACCATTCCTATGAAATCGATAGTCACGAGAAACTCAAACAACATTGATGTGCCTATCCGCAAAAAATAGATTGTCAAAATAAACGCCTATTCCCTAAACTCCGAAAAAGTGCCGGGAGGTGCAGTGCGTGCATTTACATTTCATATATTCCTTTTTCTCTTATCTTTTGCCAAGCTTAAGGGTGTAGAGCAACCCCTCGTCGATAATTTTCACGTGTGCACTGTAGCATCACACACCACGGAACGCTTAAATACTCTCATTGATTCCTGTCAAAAACATCATATTGAATTAACCGTTCTTGGTCTTGGCCTGCCCTATCCGGGTAACGCAACCAAACTTGTACGAGTGGCTGAGTACCTAGAAACTTTGGAAGACGACGATATTGTCATGTTTATTGACGCTTTTGATACCCTCGTTGTCGCAGATAAAGATGTGATTTTAGAAAAGTTTCTTCGCTTGAACTCACCCTTTATCATGTCTGCGGAAAAAATTTGTATCATGCCAAAGTGTCGCAAGGACAAGTTTTGCGATAATCCCAAAATGAAAAGCCCTTTTAAATTTATCAACAGCGGCAGCTACATCGGTTATGTGCGAAATCTGAAAGCTTGGTTAGATGATATACAGCCCTTAAATCCAGGCACAAGTGACCAAAGGCAAATCACAATCCATTACTTCAATAAAAAAAAGTTCTTTACAATTGACCACAAGTGCGACTTATTTTTATCTCTCTTTGCAGTAAAAGACAACGAGGTAGTCATAGATCCAGTGGCACAAGTTGTGCGCTGCTTAACCACAGAATCGGAACCCTCTGTTTTGCATGCCAATGGAGGGTCGTTTCGTCTGCTCGATAAGGCCTACAACGAGCTCTACCAAAGACACTAGCAGAAAAAAATAAAGACCGCTACACTCCGGCCATGGACCCTGTAATTGAGACGGACCGACTTTTGATCCGGCCCCTTACACTTGCTGATATGCACAGCGTCGCCGAAATCATCGGAGACAGCTATGCCATGCGTTTTGTAGACCGTCCCAAGCAAGGAAAAGACGCTAAAGAGCAGCTTTGGCACTGGACAAGGGACTACAAAAAGGATGGCTTTGGCTTTATGGCCCTCATTCAGAAAAAAGATAACGCCTTCATCGGCTACGCTGGCTTCCTCAGGCAAACGGTCGAGAAAAAAGAGTATATTGAACTTGGCTATATCATTTCTCCTGAGTACTGGGATCTAGGGTTCGCAACAGAAGCAGCTCTTGCTCTTAAAAACTATGGTCTTACCAAACTCGGCTTTTCAAACCTGATTGCCATCATCCACGAGAAGAATGCAGCATCAATCCGCGTTGCCACAAAAATAGGAATGACCTTCTTTCTAAAAACAGAACTAGAAGGCAAACCCTATGTCATCTACCGCTGCGAAAAAACCTAAACGACTGATAAAAACCACCCTTAGAACACCTTTCAAGAATCATCGCAACCAATTAACAATCAATATTTAAAATATTTGTTTGTGTGTTTTTTCTGTACAAGAAAATCAAAAGAGGGCAGTATGAGGCCAAGTGTGCGGCAAGGAGCGTAGTCTCAAGAAAAGCCGCATGAAGAAAGTAAGCAAACTTTATCGTGGAGGTTTTTCATGGACAAAAACATCTTACTCAGCCAATGGGATGACATTAGAGAAAAAATTCAGGAAAAATGGAGCAAACTGACTGATCAAGATCTCGAAGCCATCCGAGGCCGAAGAGATGAACTCCTGAGAAGACTAGAAGAGCGCTACGGCATCGCTACTGAAAGAGCAGAACAGCAGATCAACGAACTCGAAAGAGCCTGTACAGCTTGTGGCCAAAAAGAAGAATCAAGACGGCAAGAATCCCGCCCTCAAAACAAGGCAAGTCAAGAAGAGCGTCGCCCTTCAAGACCTACTCAGCCTCAAAAACAGCAGACAAGCAAACAACAAAATAAACGCTGAGCCATACGGCATGTGGTCACCCCCGCTTTCGAGCAGGGGTGATCCTATCTTCATAAACCTCTCAAACAAAAGGTGGATTTATGGCCCTGCTTGAATTTAAAAACTTATTCCTCGAAGAGCTTAAAGAGATCTACTCTATAGAGAAACAAATTGCCAAAGCTTTGCCGGAGTTGATTGCCTCTTGCGAGACGAAAAAATTAGCTGAAGTTCTTACAGACCATCTGAAAGGTACAAAAGAGCAGATCGCGCGTCTGGAAAAGGCTTTTGACTCTCTTGAAGTGAGTCAAACATCGAGTAAAAAAAGCGAAATCATGGACTTACTGCTTAAAGAGTGTCAAAAAGTAACTGACCGCTATCCTAGATCCTGCATGCGTGATGCAGACCTTATCTTGCGTCTGCAGTGTATCCAACACTATGAGATGGCCGTCTACGGCACGCTGCGCACTTTTGCAAGAGTCATCAACCAAAAAGAGTCGGCACAGCTCTTCCAAAAATCATTAGACGAGGAAAAAAGACTTGATAAGGAGCTTAGCAAAATTGCAGAAGGGGGTCTCTTTGCAGAAGGCGTAAACCAAAAAGCTAGTAAAAAAGCGGCGTAATTATAATAAATAAGGAGATAGAGATGAAAAAAATCGCAACTTTAACTGTGGTAGGTATTCTTTCTGTTTTCGGTGTAAGCGAAGCTCTAGATGTTAATGGGTATCTAGCTTGCGGTGGATATAATAGAGGTGCGCCTCGCGGCTACTATGGCAATCCAAATGACCAGCAGGCTTTCAATATGGGATGGAACAACAATAGACCAGACCCTAATATGAGAAACTCTCCTCGTCCGCTTATGGATAACGATGAGAAGTCTCTTATGGACAATGATCAACCCTCTCTTATGGATAACGATGAAAGCAGCTCCCCACAAGACCATCAAATTGCTCAAAAGATCCAAAACTCCTTCCGAAGTAACAGGAATGAAGAACCAAGAGAGATCTACTTCAACGTCAACAACGGCAACGTAACGATCCGTGGACGTGTGATCTCTGATCAGGCTAGAAACGACGTTGAATCTCAAGTCAAAAATATTCAAGGTGTGCAAAACGTGATCAACCAGATCCGCGTTGCAAGAAGTGGGCCTATGGCGCCTCCTAATGCAGGGCCTGCTGGCCAAATGCAACAGAGCGCACAAGACTTTGCTGCTTCTCCACAAGACAAAGAGCTGAATGACAAAATCCGTGAAAAACTAAGACAGTCTCTGCAAGCAGGACCAAACACTGCTTTGATCTTGCGAACAAACAACGGAATTGTCATGATCACAGGAAGAGTAGACAAGGCAGCTGATGCGCGGATGATTCGTGATCTGATTAAAGGCGTCGATGGGGTAAGAGCTGTGAACTTACAAATCGACGAGGCAGAGTAGTAGGCTCTGAAGGGGGGGGGGTGCCAAGGCAAGCCCCCTTTTTAATTTGTGCATGGCAAATTTCTTGACTCTACCCTCCCACCTTTGCTAGGATGAGGGGGGTTTCTATGCTCCAATTCGATGACGTTTCCCTTTCATTTGCAGGTGAGCCTCTTTTTGAAGGCGCCTCTTTTACGCTCCAAAAAGGGGAAAGGTGTGGCCTGCTCGGGCGCAATGGCTCAGGAAAATCAACTCTCTTTCGGCTAATTAACGGAGAACTAGAACCAGATAAAGGCTCGGTTAGCATCCCCAAAAACTATCAAATTGGCTACCTGCAGCAGCACATCCACTTCACCGAGCCTTCCCTTATCCAAGAAGCTGCCCTGGGTCTTCCACCCCAAGAAAAAGATCATCTCTACAAAGCTGAAAAGATCCTTTTTGGCCTTGGTTTTACAAAAGAAAATCTCCATGAAGATCCCACCTCTTTTTCTGGGGGGTTTCAACTTCGTCTTCATTTGGCCAAGGTGCTTATCGCAAATCCTAACTGCCTGCTTCTTGACGAGCCCACAAACTACCTCGATATCCTATCCATCCGTTGGCTAACACAGTTTTTGCAACGGTGGCCTGGGGAGTTGATCCTGATCACACACGACCGGGAGGTGATGGATAAAATCACAACACACAGCATGGCCATCCACCGGCAAAAGGTAAAAAAACTAAAAGGAAGCTCCCTTGACCTCTTCTCGCAAATCTTAGTGGAAGAGGAAATCCACGAGAAAACCAGAATCAAAACCGAGAAAAGACGCTCGCACTTACAAAGTTTTATCGACCGCTTTAGCGCAAAGGCTACCAAGGCTGGCCAAGCGGAGGCGCGCAAGAAGATGATTGCAAGGGAACCTGTCCTTGAAAAGTTAAACGATCTTTCGGAGCTATCCTTTTCCTTCCACGAGGCTCCCTTTCCAGGCAAGAAGATGACCGAGATCAAAAGCATTGCCTTTTCTTATACAGAAGATCCGCTCATCGAAAACGTTTCGTTTTCCTTGGAAAGGGGAGAGCGGATTGCGATCATCGGGAAAAACGGCCGCGGGAAGTCAACACTCCTTCGTCTTGTTGCCCGAGAGCTTACGCCCAAAAAAGGCTCTGTTGTCACCTCTGTCAACACTCAAATTGGCTACTTTGGACAAACCCACATTGACCATCTGAACAAAAACCACACGATTGAGCAGGAAATTGGGCTTGCAAACTCCACGTTAAGTTATGCGCAGATCAAATCGATTGCTGGCCTGATGATGTTTAGCGGCGACCTATCGCAAAAAAAGATCTCAGTTCTATCTGGCGGAGAGAGAAGCCGCGTACTGCTTGCAAAGATCATTGCCTGTCCCTGTAACCTTCTTCTTCTTGACGAGCCGACGCACCACCTTGACATTGAGTCGATCGAGGCCCTCATCGATGCTCTTGAAATCTTCTCTCACGGCATCATCATTGTCACGCACAGTGAGCTGCTCTTGCGCCGATTAAACCTTGATAAGATCGTGATCTGCGAAGATGGCAAGCAAACGCACTTTCTTGGCACATACGATGAGTTTCTTGAAAAACTTGGCTGGGAAGAGGAGAAGAAACCGAAAAAAGCCCCCTCTATGAGCCGTCACGAAAAGGCGCAGCAAGTCGTTGAGCGCGCAGCCTCTTTAAAACCCCTCCTCAAGGAGATCCAAACGACCGAAACGAAGATCTTTGCCTTGGAAGAGGCGGAAAAAGAATATGAGCGCGCCGTGACTCTAAATGAAGCGACTACCGAAGACCACAAAACTGCCAAACTTCGCCGCCAAGAACTCGAAACCCTCGAAACCCTCTTCTACACCCTCGCCGAAGAGCTCGAAAAGCGCAAAAACACTTCATAAAGCGCTACTACCATCAAGCATTAGTCCGCCTTGCTCGTCTTTGTTTCGGTGCTCTCCTTGTGGGAACATTCTTTTTGGATCTCTTCGTCTGATGTGTCGCTTTGCTTCGCGGCAGAGGCGGAGATGGCGGCTTAGATGGTAGCGGCTCCGGCGATGGCGGCTCCTCTTGGAAAACTTCTGCGGGAGGTGTTGGAGGGGGCAATAGGAGTTGTGGAATTGGGTAGTCATCCCCTAAGGGCACGAGGGAAAAAAACTCAAACGAAGGAGCGCTTTGCCAAAGTTCACGCGCTGCCTCATATGCTGCATATCTAGGTTCATCAAAAGTGCCCATGTTGTACGAAGCTCTGAAGTCTTTTTCCTTTTCATCTAATTGTTCTAAGCAGGTCCCTCGTTTTGACCTAATCGGCAGCACAAAACCATCTAAACCTAGAAACACCTTAAGAGCTTCCACGGTTTCCTCATCCCATAAGTTCTCATACTTAATGGCCATGACCTGCCCTTCTGTCATAGTACTTTTTGGCAATTTAAGCCAATGAATCAGCTGTTTTTCTACTCCTAGGGCATCATAAGCTAGAAGATTATTGTCTATCGTCTGACAAGCAGTGCTTTCAATCTTTTCCAACCAAGTACGGTCTGCCCCCTCCATATGGTTGAAGTGCCGCAAACCAAAACTTGTGGGCTCCCGCACTGAAAGATGAAGAGAAGACTCTGCGATCTTATTTGGATCTGAGAAAATAAAGACAACCTTTCCATGGTAATCGACATTGGGGGGAAATAAATGGGTTTTCAAGATAAAACATTCCTCCACTTGTCCCTCCAGTGCTTCTGTCAACAAGGTACTTCCCGAACGCCCACTGCTCGCAACCATCAATACATTGGGAATAGCATAATATTGTGGATAATCTGACCTTGTAGGCACGAAAATAAAAGCACCTACTGAATGTAATAGAAAAAGAAACCCTATGAACAAGCATTGACACCTAGAAACCATAAAAAACCTCCTCTTCAGATTCCAAGAAAACATTTCAAAAAAATGTTTTTATTTGCAAAAAAACTTGGTCGAAACATAATGGAAATATTTGTATATTCCTTTCA
This sequence comes from uncultured bacterium, assembly GCA_964496125.1. Lineage (GTDB taxonomy): Bacteria > Chlamydiota > Chlamydiia > Chlamydiales > CAZBXE01 > CAZBXE01. The sequence goes on from CAZBXE010000003.1 coordinate 115,470, forward strand.
AGCACTCTTCAATAAATATCGACTGTTTCATTTCATCCTAGGTTGTGTGGTGAGCCATAACCTTTGTGTAAGGTAAGCAGAGGGATCAATTGGGAAACCAAATGTTTCAAGTTACAGCGAGCTGCGCACTTGCTTGAGACCATAATACCATACCCTATTTTCCTAACCTCCTGACAAAGATAGATGACGGTGTGTCAAAAAACTATGCGCACATCTTCTTTCGTTGTAACACAAGTTGCCCCAAAAAATCTATTTCCTGTCACTGGCATCTACCGAGCGAGTAAAATCAGGCCTTTCTACCCATTCCCTAAGTATATAATTTCAAAAACCTGAAACACTACTACTATACACAAATGAACTGGAAAGTTGGTAATATGCCAAGGAGACGCCCTCAATTTTGCCAGCGGTAAAGGCGTCGAAGCAGCTCTGGTTAAAAACCAGAGCGATGCAGACGGGCAAAAATTGAGGGATTGTCCGACGCAGGCAGAAACAAACTTTCCAGTTCATTTGTGTATAGATCTAAAAACAAACTGTCAATGCCTGTTCGCTTGCCTTCGTCTTTGTATTTTCTTTTCTTGGGTTTCTCCATGCTGCTTTTTTGTTCTTATGGAGTTCCAAAGCCACCAGAAGAGGCTCAACAGAGGCGGTGGAGTTGGGGGTAAAGTGGACTCTTTCGAGGACAGATCTTAGATAAGAAAAAAAATTGGGAAGGATTGCTTGATAATCCCCTTATTAATTCGTATGGACAATTTTTTCCCATTGGGCGTCGATTTGAATCCACTCTTCTGGATAAACCTCCAAGCTTCCCTGCAAAAAATTGGGATCTATCCAGTTTCTGGGTGCTATAACCATTTTATTGGGATTTTGATTTAGCCATGCAGCCCACCAACCAAATGTTGAATTACTAATCACATTGTGATGCAATTTTGAGAGCAGGAAAAGCTCGATATAGTAATCCTCATTTTCAAGAAAAATTATATTATTGTAATCCTGTGGGATGTTTTTTTTTGCAAAATCTAGATCATTTGCACTCACAACAAATAAAGAATCTTTAGGAAATAACGCCATTGCTTTTGAGAAATAGTCATAACCATATTGGGCTGCCCATACCCACGCTTCTTCATCCTTGAGTATTCCGAAGTTTCTAATCTGTACACCGACTGTATTTGGATGAGAAAGCACATTTTTATATCTTTCCTCAATATAAGCCAGGTCTTCGTGCCTAGGTTTGAAGAGTTCTAAGATTCTATTTCGATAACGCGCAAAGTACTTCTCATTTTGAAAGATTCCATCTAACCTCAAATGTGAGCAATACGGGATAGGTATATAACTAAAATGAAATTGTCTTGGTTGCCTCCAAATCTTTGGTTTTGCTCCCTGCGGTGTTTTTGTATCACAGCGAAAAAAAACATGCTTGTAATTGGTTGGTATCCCTTCATCAGGATTTTTTACAAGATCGGGAAAATAAGGGGCAACTTCGTGATCCCATGCGTAGCCGTATGCAGTGGCAATGCGAAACATTTGATTGCCAAGTTGGCCCTTAAGATCCATCATGACATAAGATTCGTGCTTAGTTTCAGCAGTTTCGGTTTTTTTTAATTTTGGCTTTTTAATACGTGCATCAACGCTTTGGACAAAGCTGGCAAGCAGCAATACGACGAGCCAACGAAATATTGTTCTTTTTTTCGAGTGGAAGAAATTACACATAAACTGGAAATACAATAAGATATGGGTTTGCATGATCTGATTACCTCAAGGAAGTCTACAAAAATTACAATGCCACTAAATCACTTCCGTTTCAAACCCCTTTTTTTTTGTGATGGAGAAGACCTCAAGTCAAGCGGTGACTTTTTTCCATGTACAAACATCTTATCTAAAATAAAAACCGAATCTGGCGCAATCGTACTCCTCACATACGTGTCAACAATTCTTCTGTAATCAATAAAGTCGCTAATTCCTTCTTGGTACAAAATGATAGAAAGGGCATTCTGATCATGCAAGGGGGAGTAATAAGCATCGCAATCCTTGGCGGCATCATACCATTGTTCGATAACGTGAGCAGCTTTTGGATTGGAAAAGTCTATTCCAACCTGAGCTGAACAACAACTGGGTATATGAAATGAATCAGACAACGTTATGCCAAATGCTCCTGCAGCCTCTTCATTGAAATGGGGACCAATCATATGTACATTTCCAACAAAAAAACACCCTTTCTCGGCAATCATATCGAAAACATTGTTTAGAGAAACTACAGGAAGGGTGGCAGAATCAAGCCAGAGAACTTTCTTAAATCCAAGCCTCTCTGCTTCTTTAAACAAGCAAGCCTTAAATGAGTAGGGAACGTGAGCTAATGATAAATCACCAGCCTCTACATTTGGCCAGCCGCCAAAATAGTAAAGCATATGACCACGAAAATCAGACTGTTTAATTGCAGAAACAAGTCTCTTTAAACCATCTGGATACCGCTTATTAAAGGACGTATACATGATAATGCAATTCTCTCGATCTTCATCCGGGCAATTGACAGATACTAAAGATCGTGAAGGAAATTCTGCGGGGGTGTCTCCGATAATTTTAAAGCCTCTCACGATTTGAACATAATTATCCCCGTTCGATGTTCGATCATAAAGCCGGTCTAACTTTGGTCTATGCCCATTCGTGAGATAGCGTTGAACTATTCGATAATCGCCAAAGGTAGGATGCTTGCAGTCTTGTATCTCATTGTAGATAGTGGGCGGAACCTCAAAAACCCACCCCAAGATCGAAGTTGAACTAAAGATAAGGCAAAAAAACCATAAAACAAAAATTCGCACCTGCATCTCAACCTTGATTTAATACATTTTATGTTGCGGACTCCATAACTTCTGTACAAAAAGAAAAAACAGACTTGTCCTTGGCCAAAGCAGAATAAGGCGTTGCCACTCTAACTGGTTTTTCTCCGGTCTCTAAAACCATTAATTTTGCAATTTGAGTAAATCATTTTTGAGACAATTTGACAACAAAAAAAGATAAAGCAACAAGTTTTCTGCAAATTCGATCTCATTCCTCATTTTTATATTTGGAAAAATCTCTTGACGCTGCCCTCTCAGATTTGCTACGGTGAGAGTATTCTATGCTCCAACTCGATGAAGTTCCCCATGACATTAAATTGATCGAGGCTCTCAAAGCAAGAAAACACACACACCAAAGGAGTTATTGATGTTTAGACACTTGTTATTTTTTATGATGCTTCTTATACAAACAACGGCTTTTGCCTCGCCTCATATTACTGTTGTAACAATGACAATAGGAGACAAATACAAACAACTAGTCGCCCGAACTATTGAAAATAAACGCACGTACTCCGCCCTACATGGGTATGATTTTGTCTGTGGAGAAGAATCTCTCGACGCCACTCGCCCTATTCCACGGAGCAAAATCCCCCTTCTTCTCCAAGTGCTTGAAAACCCCGAAGTAAAATGGGTTTTCTGGACCGATGCACAGGCCCTCTTTACGAACTTCGCCTATTCCTTAGAAGAGCTAACTGATGAGCAATACGATATCATCATAAGTCGAGATGTGAACAACCTAAACACAGGCAACTTCCTCATTCGCAATTGTGATAAAAGTAAGGAACTCCTGCGCAATATCTATGCTAGAACTGAATGCATCAACCACGATTGGCGGGAACAGCAAGGATTTATTTTGGAATACGAAAACAAAGAAGAGGTGCGTTCCATGACAAAGATCATTCCGCAACGACTCATAAATTCTTACCCACAATATACAATCCGCCAAAAGGGTTGGAATCGGCAATCTTGCGAACATGCACAAGGTGACTTTATTGTACATTTTGCAAGTGTACGGGATCCCAAAGTACTCTCTCAGCTAATTACAGAATATGCAAACAAAGTAGTTAACGATCCTACTTGCCTGACTCTCGATTACTATCTTGAAGTTTATGGATTCAAGCTATCACCCAAACAGTCTACCAATAACGAAGGGTACATGACAATGCCACAAAAAAAACAGATGTCCGAAAGGCTAGCTTATTACCCCAACATAGAAAAAATTGCCGAAATAGGATTAAACGGAGGACATAGCGCTGAAAACTTCTTTCAGAATTGCAAAAGGATAAAAAACTTTACAAGCTTTGACATCAACCATCACGCCTACACTAAGGCTGCATGCGCCTATTTTTCAAGAAAATACAAAGACAAATTTACTTTTATTTCAGGCGACTCTGCGCAAACGGTTCCGGACTTTGCCTACACTTTCCCGGAGGAAAAGTTTGATCTTATTTATATAGACGGATCTCATTCCTTCGAGGGATGCCTAAACGATATTCTCAACATGAGGACACTTGCCAACGTTGCAACCATAGTTTGGATAGATGATTATACTCACACCGTCAAAGACGCCGTGGATCTGTGTGTTAAACGAGGTTTGCTAAAAATAGATGCCATTCACCATTCACAGGACATAAACAATGGAGGAAGAGTGTGGATTGAAGCAAGGTATCTTTTCTAAAAAGACACCTACACATCTCAGGAATCCATTACCTCAAATGGCTTATGGGACGCATTCTCAACAAGGCGGAGTTTTTACTGCCGCCGTTTTTTTGACTGTGTTTCCTTTTTCCGCACTTTTGATGACACCGGCCGTACTAAAAGAGGCTGAGAAAAAAGATCTTCTTTCTTTAGAGGAGCAAGCCGCAAGAATGCAAAAGGAGACGCTTTCTCCCAAAGCATCCTTGCGGCTTTATAAGCTGCATACCTTGGTTGCTCAAAGCTACCTTGATTATACAAAACACGAAACTCCCTTTCTCTTTCATTTAACTCCTCAGCACGCGCTCCCCTTTTTTTTCTTGGTGGAAGCACAAAACTTTGCAAGCCCAAAAAGCCTTTCACCGCTTCTACTGTTTCTACATCCCATAAATTTTCATACTTGATAGCCATAACCTGAGCGTTATCTCTTCCGCTCTTAGGCAGCCCCAACCAACGAACCAGCTGTTTTTCCAAACCTAAGCCATCGTAGGCTAGCAAATTGCGCTCAGCTGTTTGGTTCAGGGTATTTCCCATCTTTTTTACCCACGCGCGATCAGCCCCTTCCAAGACATTAAAATGATCATAGCAAAAGTTAGGCTGCCGAAGAGACCTTCGCAAAGCAGATTCTGTCGCCTGATCAGGATCTGAGAAAACAAAGAGAATCTTCCCTTGAAACGCCGGATCTGGAGGGAAAAGGTGGGTCTTTAAAACCACATAGTTCTTAGCTTGGGCTTCCAGCTCGCGTGTGAGCAGCGTGCTGCCCGACCGCCCGGTGCTTGCAATCATCAGAGCATTTGTAATAGCATAATACGCGGGATAGTCTACCCTTCTGGGCACGAAGATAAAAGCAAGCGTTGAGCTAGACAAACAAAGAAGTACTCCCAGTATTACTTTCATCATAGTAAAGTCTGCCTTTCTGGCCTTGTTTTAGTGTCCTAGGCAAGACTTCATCTGAAACTGCCCAAAAGCCCCATCTTGCCCATCCGAGTTTGCAACTCTCTTGGTTTATAGCCATTCGCATAAACCCTTCTCTCATCACTCGTTTCTTCAACTGCAGCTCCGAGGCATCGCTCACGCTCCACCTTCATCCCCCTATGGAAGAGTAGCACTAGGACTGGTTTTAAACCTCCCTCTCCTTGCCCAACAAGTTCTTTAACTATTTGTTCTACTAAAGAGTTTTGATCTCAGACCATTTTTCTACCAAGCCTTTTTGTCTCAGAAGACCTGTTGGTCCGAATTTACAGAAACAATGTCACACTACCTTTGCTCTTGAATCATAGCACTTTTTGGCAAAAACAACCAAAGAACCTATACAAAATTATCAGTAAATTATATATTCTGCAATTGCGAAGTTTTTCGGCAAACAAACGCTAAAAAAGGAAGAATTGTGCGTTTTCTAACTCAGCGATCTTTGAACCTGGAATTATCTGTTCTTCTCATCCTGATGTTGTTATCGCATGCATGTCAAAGCACATATTATAGCCAGTTGCCAAGCCAACAAGACGCTTATGTACACCAGCATTATTTCAAAAATATAAGGAAGGGTACATTTGTGGACATTGGCGCTTATGGTGGCGTTGAATTCAGTAATACTTACTTTTTTGAAAAGGAACTAGGCTGGAAGGGTATCTGTATAGAGCCAAATCCTGAACAGTTTGTAAAGCTTAAGGCAGCAAGAAAGTGTATCTGCATTCAAGGTTGTATTTCCGATATGAGTGGGCAAAGCAAATTAGTCATTGTAAGGAACGCGGATGGTCTTTCAGGATTACTCCATAAATATGACAAAAACCATCTCGATAAAATTAACCAACTAGTAAAGGACGAGGTTGCCAGCTGTGAAATAATCGATGTCGAATGCTATCTATTCAATGATCTAGTAAAGAAACACAATATCTTTCACATAGATTTCTTAAGCATTGACACAGAAGGAGGCGAATTCGACATTATTTCGTCAATCGATTTTGATACCATTACCATCGATGTAATCACGGTAGAAGACAACTACAACGACAAGAGATTCACTCCCTTTCTCAAAGACAAGGGCTTTACTTTTGTGACTCGTCTTGCTCAAGACCTTTTATTTGTACGAAACGATTTTTCTTCTAAAAACACAATAAAAAACAAACCCAAGAAGAAGCTGCTACTAAAAAACACTCTTTCTTATCTCAAGGAACGTAAAGACGCGGATAGCGCTGCTTGAGAATTGAAATGCCCTCACCAATTGGCTCCAGGTTTGCTTCAAGAAAGTCAACGTCCACCATAATTCTAATAAGCTCCAAAAAACTCGTCTGAGGTACCCAATGTAGGACTTGAAACGCCTTAGCTGGGTTAGCCCGTGTCGAATGCACATCTGTAGGCCTAAAGAGAGCGGGGTTAACCTGGATAAGCGCTTGTCCAGGAAAAATCTTTCCTTCCCATCGCTTGACAACATTTTTTACCACCCCCACCTCATTTATTCCTTCCCCCTGCCAATCAATACTTATGCCAGAATATCTGAAGGCTTCCGTGATAAAATCTCTAACTGTATGCTGAACACCAGTCCCAATCACATAATCATCAGGCTTCTCCTCCTGAAGTATTCGCCACATACACTCTACATAATCAGGCGCAAATCCCCAATCGCGTTTAGCATTAAGATTACCTACTTGTAAATGACTGCAGCTGCCCGTTAAAATGGATGCCAGGCCTTTCGTAATCTTTCGGGTAAGAAAAGTCTCCTTGCGTCTTGGACTTTCGTGGTTAAAGAGAATGCCATTGCTTACAAACATCCCGTACGCTTCGCGGTAATTCACTCCCATCCAAAAACCAAAAAGTTTTGCTGCCGCATAAGGACTTCTTGGTTGAAATGGGGTGTTCTCACATTGCGGAGGGTGGGCACTTCCAAACAGCTCTGAGGAAGAAGCCTGATATACTTTAGCTTTACCCCCAAGAAGGCGATTGGCCTCTAAAATCCTAAGCGCACCTAAACCAGTTGCGTCACACGTTTGCAGGGGATACACAAAAGATTTGCCAACGTCTGATTGCGCTCCCAAATTATATATCTCATCAGGTTGTACTTGTTCCAAAACTTTGCTGATCGCATTGGTGTCAGTCAAATCTGCAGTATGGACAAAAAACCTATCCTTGAGCCTTTTGCAATGCATAAGATAACAAAAAGCATGATTTGAGACACGAACACCATCGCGCACAAGACCATGGACAATGTATCCCTTATCTAGAAGTATTTCAGCTAAATAAGAACCATCTTGCCCCGTCACTCCAGTGACCAAAGCAACCTTTCCAGCTTGAACTACGCTTATGTTAAAAACAACGAACAAAAGACACGTTCTAAGCAACTGGATCATAATGCACTATTTCATATTCATGGTTTTTCGGTATTTAAGATATAAAGTCTTTGAATCCGTCATCAGGTACTCATCTGTAACTTCATTTTTTTCCCCAAGTATAATTTTTTTTGGATGAAGTAATGTCTGCCACCTAGGTAGGAGATAAGGCGCTGTTTGCTTGATGATCCATGGCCTAGCCTTATGCGCCAACTCAACATAGCTTTCATAATTATTATACACGTCCAGCAAAGCCTCCTTTACCATCTCGCGCGTAGGATTCCATTGATAGCCGATTTGGCCTCCAAAGAATGGATACATGGCAGGTATAACGTTCGGACTCTCTACGGCTCGAACATATCCTGTTCGGCAAAGGTCAACCTGAGCACTATTATTAGTCACGATAACAGGCATTCCAACCGCAAGCGCCTCACGGGGTGTAATTGAATATCCTTCCCCTGCCGTGATGTTTACCAAACAGTTTCCAGAAAGAAAAAAATCGCGATAATCATTATCATTTAAACTACCATAATGAAGTTGAACATTTTTTCTTTTTGTAAGATCATAATGCCTTATTATTGCTTCCGCTTTTTCCAGCTCGCCAGTATCTCGAATTTGCAATTTTAAAAGAACATCTTCAGAGTCACCAAAAGCATCAATAAAAGCCTGAATGAGAAGCTCCTGATTTTTTCTGCTTAATGTGAGACAACCAGAAGTAATAAAGACGAATGGTTTTTTTTTCCCCATATCAACGCATAAATCAAGCCAATTCTCAAGAAAGCAACCAAGAGGCAGAACAAAAATGGGAATTTTAACTCCAGAATTACGATAGACCTCCTTACAAAAGTCACAAGGCACTGTGACAAAGTCAAATTTTCTATTTAAGCGCTCTACCCAAGCTCTAGGGATTTCTGAAGCCTCAAACATTGACTGAGCACAAATTATAGAGCTAGTTTGATTTTTTGCTTTTTGCGACCTAAGTGGAATCTCATATGGATATAATAACGACGTAAGAAAAACCACATTATTTTTTACGTCAGATTGTTTAAGAACATACTTGAAGTCATCAATGCTCTTAATTTTTAAGGTTGAGGGCATGTGTTTTTCGAGCCAAAGAGTATGCTTATTTAATGAACAAAGACTGTTTGAAGACCTAAGGAAAATCAACCCCGGCTCATCAGTCAAACAAACCTGATGTACGCACAAGAGCATAAAACAAAACCAGTAATACATTTTTACCTCATTATTTTTGAATAACAATCCCAATCGAAGTGCAATCATATTTTCCTAATCGAAGCCGAAGATGGGGATCTAGCTTATAGGGAGGAAGATCTACAAAACGATCTATTTTTCCTCTCCCCCTATGCAAGTTTAACGGTGCAACAGTATACCCTAAGGCCTCAAGCCTCTGAATCAAAGAATCAATATCTTTTTTCCTGTAAACTGAAAGCGTTGGGGTTTCAATCGTATCCTTGTTAGAGGAGAGATTGTACTCAGTTGTATGAATAGCTACTCCACCTGGCCTTAAACACTTTATGCTATTGATGATAAACGCCAACCCGGCCTCAAGACCTCCTATGTGCTCTAACGAGCAACAGGACCATGTAAAGTCAAAACCCTCTAGCCCTTGGTCAATGTGATTCATGTCTATCGTGATCAACTCAACCAACTGTTCAAACGCGGAAGGATCACAAATATTGCTTTTATTTAGTTTTGCTTTTTCCGTGGAGTACTGGTCGCTTTGAACCCAACCTTGCTCTTTCGCTGTGCCAAAATCTTGATCGGATGCTAAAATCTGGCAACCATACTTTGCAAACAACGCAGGCAATGGTTCACAGCCAACTCCAAAACCAATTCCTTTCTTGCCCGGCTGAAGCATTCCTTTCTTACTGAGCACCTGTGCTACATAACAAAATTCCCACAATTTACGGTGGTACCGAAATGGTTCTTGCATCTCATTGCACCAAAAAATAAAATCAGGTGAATGAAATTGATTTTCCGTTACTAACTGTGAGGTGGGCTGCTCAAAAGTTGGCTCGTGAACCCAATTTTCTTGATTTTTGATTTGTCGATTTTTTTTTGAAGACGCACCATGCACTGAGGGGCAACAAGCAACTAAAACTAAAAATCCTATAATATACTTTATCAAACCAACTTCCTTTTAATTCGTTAAAACAATTGATTACCGGTTTTTCATAAATCGATGATACTTCACGTACAACTCTCTAGAACTTGTCTTTAAACATCTATCTGTTACTTCATTTTTATCGCCAAGAACAATCATTTTTGGATGCAATAATGTTGTCCACTTAGGGGCAAGGAGAGGAGCAGCTTGTTCTGCGATCCAGGGTCTTGCTTGTGCTGCTAAATCCAAGTACCTCTCATAATTGCAAAACATGTCGATTAAAGCCTCTTTAACTGCTACTTGTGAAGGATTCCACTGGACCCCTAAATTCTCACCCGGATACATGGGATAATTCGCAGGAATAATCTCTTCACATTCTACACTCCTTACGAAGCCTGTCCGGCAAATATCTGATTGCGCACTGTTATTTGTCACGATTGCTGGCATTCCTACAGCTAATGCCTCTCTCGGGGTTATTGAAAAGCCTTCGCCTGCTGAAATATTGACCAAACAGTTAGCAGAAAGAACGAGATCCTTATATTCTTGCTCATTTATATCCCCGTAATGAAATTCAATATTCTTTCTATGATCAAGATTATACTTAGCAATCAACTCCTCTGCACGTTCGCGCCCGCCCGCCCGCACCTGAATCTTTAAAAGCACCTCATCTGAGTCACCAAAAGCCTCTATAAAAGCTTTGATCAAAAGGTCATGATTCTTGGCAGGTGTCCATAAATGTCCGGAGGCTATAAAAACAAAAGGCTTCTGCCTTTGGATCTGTGTTGTTTCATCTAACCAGTTTTCCAAGAAACTACCCATGGTCAAAACGAAGATGGGGATCTTAACTCCACACTTCGTGTATACTTCTAAACAAAATTCATTTGGAACAGTAACAAAATCAAACTCTCGATTCATCCGTTCGACCCACTTTTTGGGAATCTTTGACGCTTCAAACATCGATTGTAAGCATCGAATGCCACGACGGGAAGAGTGTGCTGACCTGGTCTTATAAGGAAAGACTAGCGATGTGAGGAAAATCACATTTTCATTTTCATCGCTCTTCGTAATTTGATAGTCAAACCGATCAATACTCTTGCTTCGAATGGATTTGGGAAGATACTTCTCCAGCCACATACCCTGCTTGTTTAAACCATCCACGAGCTGAGATGAACGCAAAATCAAAACTCCAGGCTCACTAGATAGCAAAGGTGCACATACCGCAAAAAACAAAAAAATAAACTTTTTTCTAAACACTACAAACTCTCATAAACATATTTGTATCTATTCGCCAAAATAGCTTGTCCCTCGCCGGGCGCGGCAAGACCCTGTCTTTTTAAATCAGAGTCTACCATAATTTTTACAAGCTCCTGAAAATTTACCTTGGACTCCCACTGAAGATGCTGCTTTGCTTTTGATGGATCAGCAAGAAGAGAATCCACTTCCGCAGGACGAAAAAACAGAGGATTTACCCGAATCAATACTTGGCCAGGTCTAATTCTATCCTTATAAAGATGACTAACAGTCTTAATGATCCCTACTTCTGAAACACCTTCCCCCACCCATTCTATATCGACACCAACATACTGAAATGCTTCCTTCACAAAATCACGTACACTATACTGCTTGCCAGTACCGATTACAAAGTCTCCCGGCTTTTCTTGTTGCAAGATTGCCCACATACATTCCACATAATCAGGAGCAAATCCCCAATCGCGCAAAGCATCAAGGTTGCCAAGCTCTAAAACAGATTGCTTTCCAGCTAAAATTGCTGCTAATGCTTTTGTAATTTTTCTGGTGATAAAATTTACACCGCGCCTCGGGCTCTCGTGGTTGAACAGTATCCCGTTGCTGACATACATCTGATATGCTTCTCGGTAATTCACTCCCATCCAATAGCCATAAAGTTTAGCAACTGCATAGGGACTCCTTGGATGAAAAGAGGTCTGTTCTGACTGAGGAGGGGTGGTGCTGCCAAAAAGCTCCGAAGTAGATGCTTGGTACACTTTTGCCCTCTTTTCCTGCAGCCGATTGGCTTCTAAGATCCGTAGCACGCCCATACCAGAAATATCACTCGTTTGCTCTGGTAAATCGTAAGACAAACGCACATCGGATTGAGCCGCTAAGTTGTAAATCTCATCTGGCTTAACTTTTTCAAGGATCCGACATATTGAAAAAACATCACTCAAATCTGCAAAGTGCAAAAACAACCGGTTAGAGAATTCGTTGTTGTGCTGCAAATGTTCTATATTTGCAGTATTAGACGTAGCACTCCTTCGCACAAGACCATGAACTATATATCCCTTGTCTAAGAGAAGTTCGGTCAAATAAGAACCATCTTGACCTGTGATGCCAGTGATCATTGCGACCTTCTCCCCATAAAGGAACGCAAAATGCAAAAAAGAACAAATAAGAATCTTACATAAATGGCGCACTAACATTTAGGGTAGTTTCATAAGTTTTCGATATTTATGATAGAGTTCTTTCGAATCAGTAACAAGAATGTCTTCAAAAACATCATTCTTTTTACCAAGGATAATTTTCTTGGGATGCAAAAGCGTAGCCCATCGAGCTGCTAATGTTGGAGCAGAACGACCTTCACTCCAAGACCGCGCCAGACTTGCCACTTCCACAAAGTGCTCATAATTTTCGTACATATCTAAAAGAGCCTCCTTCACAGCTTGAATTGTTGGATTCCATTGGACCCCTCTTTCTACACCACCTGGGTACTCTGCACGAATGATCTCATCGCAAGGCACACTCCTAACAAAACCTGTCTGACAAATTTCCATCTGCGCACTGTTGTTTGTTGCAATAACAGGCATACCTAACGCAAGAGCCTCTCTTGGAGTAATTGAGAATCCTTCTGCCGAGGAGATATTAACTAAACAATTTCCAGACATAAAAAAGTCAACGTAATCCTTTTCATCAAGGTTTCCATAGTTAAATTGGATATTCTTTCTATCTTTAAGATCAAATTGAGCAACTAAAGCAGCCGCTTTGTCAGAGTGGGAATCTCGCACCTGAATTTTGAGAAGAACATCCTTCGAGTCTCCGAATGCCTCTGTGAATGCTTGGATTAGGAGGTCATGATTTTTTCGAGGAAGATGAAGACCGCCCGAAGCGATGAAAACAAACGGTTTTTTCTTTACAGGACGATACTCTCTTCGTAACCAATCTTCAAGAAAACAGCCCATTGGGAGCACAAAAACAGGTATCTTTACCCCGTTACTACGGTAAACATCAGCCATAAAATCGCAAGGAACTGTAACAAAATCAAACTTACTGTTTAATGTCCTTACCCAATTGGACGGAATCAAAGTTGCCTCGTACATCGACTGGGCACAAAAAATACTGTTACCTAACGCGCGTTTAGGAATTTTGTAATCATAATAAAGTGATGTAAAAAAAATAACATTATCGACTTGATCGGCTTTAGAAATTTTATAGAGCGGATCTTTTATCAATCTTGTCTTAAACGAAGCGGGAAGATACCTTTCTAACCAAAGGGCCTGCTTGTTCATTGAACAATACGTGTCGGCAATTCCCAGGACCATTACACCTGGCTCTTTTGCAGCCAAAGAGCAGACGCAGGCCACAAAAAGACCTACAAAACAATATCTACTGAACATACACGCACCACCGGAGGGATTATTAAAAAGAAATTGACAGCAGCTAAACTGCATCATATAGACAAGCCTTTTTTCGCATGACTGAAAGAAAATCGGGCACATAAGGAACAAAACATCAAATTTTACCCCTATTTTTTCTTTTTAATGGGGATAGGGGTATAGGAGCATATGTTATGTTTTCTAAAGTGCTCCAGAGAATCCCTAACAGAGGTTTTCTGTACTCAGGCCAGATCCAATGCCGAAGGCCTGAAACATGCAAGTGATGACTTACAATTGAAAGACAAGGATTGCATACCTTATATCCAGCAACGGCCGCTAGATAGGCAATATCACTATCACAATATGCTATTCCTATTGACGTATTGCGGGTGTCAAAAAGAGCAATCGGCGTCTGGAAAATCCACGTGTCCTGAGAATGAAATGTAGGAGCCCCTTGATAATAAAAAGGGTGATTCTCAAGCTCCCCGTTGGACTGCACTTCCCATCTCGTCAAAGCTATAAAATGGTGCGTTAGGTCGAAAGTTGAAAGTCGATGCAAAGTATCATCAAAATAGATGTCAGCATTTGCAATGATTAACCTGCGCTCTGGAAATGCGGTGTTCACATATGTAAAAATTTCCTGAAAAGTCGGCCGCTTATTAATATAGCTAATAGTGATAGTGTTACTTTTTAGGACCGATAGAATCGTATTTTCTCCCTGCCCATCTTTTGATTCATCGTAGAAAACATGAATATGCGCAATATTCGGATGTTGCAAATTTCTGATCAAACACTCCAAATACTCCTGCTGCCTCTGTACATTGACTTCGTTATACAGACTTGTGACAAGGACAAACTCACTGCCACATCCTAAGAATGGCACCACTACTAAAATGCATAACCGAAAAAATAAAAATCTCACCGGCGGGCTCGCTTGCGAGGGATGGCGTAGACAGGATTCTCAAGGGTGCACCAAGCGGGTTCAAGCCGGGGCCGGTTGGCTTTCACATCAAGCCAATGGCGCAGACAAGAGACATGGAAGTGGTGGGTAACAATCGAAAGACAAGGATTAAAGACTTTGTAGCCTGCAACAGCGGCTCTATGGGCTATGTAGCCATCACAGTGCAGTGTCCCAATTCCAATCCCCTTAACATCAAAGCCCTTTATGGGGGTTTGGAATATCCACGTATCCTGCGAACAAGTTGCAGGGCGCCCCCCGTGGTAAAAAGGATGGCTTTCAAGTTCCCCATTTGCCAAAATATTCCAACGCGTAAGCGCAAGAAAGAGGTTTTGCAGATTCCACGAGCAAAGGGGATGGAGGGTGTCATCGAAGAAGATATCAGCGTTTGCGATCATTACCTTACGATTCGGATACTCCTTGTTGACAAAGGAAAAGATCCTCCGAAAAGTCGGACGCTCATGGATCAGAGTGAGAGAAACGGGTTGGCTTTTTAGAAACGAAAGAATGTCCAGATCCCCTTCTGCATCTTTTGATGTATCATAAAAGACATGGATGTGCTCAATGTCAGGATGACTTAAGTTTTTCGTAAGACACTCTAAGTACTCTTGCTGCCTCTCTGGATTGACTTCGTTATACAGGCTTGTGACAAGGACAAATTCACTGCCACATCCTAAGAATGGCACCACTACTAAAATGAATAACCGAAAAAATAAAAATCTCACCGGCGGCCTCGCTTGCGAAAGGTAGTGTAGACAGGATTCTCAAGGGTGCACCAAGGGAGTTCGAGCTGGGGCTCGTTGGCTTTCACATCAAGCCAATGGCGCACACAAGAAACATGGAAGTGGTGGGTAACAATCGAAAGACAAGGATTAAATACTTTGTAGCGTGCACCAGCGGCTCTATAGGCTATGTACCCATCACAGTGCAGTGTCCCAATTCCAATCCCCTTAACATCAAAGACCTTTATGGGGGTTTGGAATATCCACGTATCCTGCGAACAAGTTACAGGGCGCCCCCCGTAGTAAAAAGGATGGCCTTCAAGTTCCCCATTTGCCAAAATATTCCAACGCGTAAGCGCAAGAAAGAGGTTTTGCAGATTCCACGAGCAAAGGGGATGGAGGGTGTCATCGAAGAAGATATCAGCGTTTGCGATCATTACCTTACGATTCGGATACTCCTTGTTGACAAAGGAAAAGATCCTCCGAAAAGTCGGACGCTCATGGATCAGAGTGAGAGAAACGGGTTGGCTTTTTAGAAACGAAAGAATGTCCAGATCCCCTTCTGCATCTTTTGATGTATCATAAAAGACATGGATGTGCTCAATGTCAGGATGACTTAAGTTTTTCGTAAGACACTCTAAGTACTCCTGCTGTCTCTCTGGATTGACTTCGTTATACAGGCTCGTAATCAGGATGAATGAATCCGCAAAGACAAAGAAAGGTAGAGCTAAAAGAAAGAGCAGTCTCATATATGCAAAAAACCTAGCAAAGTTGGATTTAAAAAAAAAGATATTTTTGTCATAAGAAGCTTATGATTACCTGCATTTTGATCGATATCGGTGGTGTGCTGCTCACAAATGGCTGGGACACTGCTTCTAGACAGCATGCTGCCGAAAAGTTTGGTTTTGACTTTGCAGAGGTCGAAAAGAGGCACCGCTTTTTCTTTGATCTCTATGAAATGGGAAAAGTGACTCTTAGCGAATATGTAAAGTGGACTGTCTTTTACACAAAGAGGTCTTTTGGAGAAGCAGAGTTTAAAGAGTTTATGTTTGCCCAGTCAAAACCCTATGAAGAGACAATTGAGCTTTTTAGGCGACTTAAGGCAAAGCAGGGAATCAAGGTGGGCGCTCTCAATAATGAGGGCAAAGAGATGAATGACTACAGGATCGAAAAGTTTAAGCTTTGCGAGTGGATCGATTTCTTTGTTTCCTCATGCTCTGTTCATATGCGCAAGCCCGATCCTGAAATCTATAAGCTTGCGCTTATGCTAAGCCAGGTAAAGAGAGAAAAGGTGCTCTATGTAGACGATCGAGAGCTCTTTGTAGAAATGGGAACGCATCTCGGAATTCGGTCGATTCGTCATGTAGATTATAACACCACGGCGAATATTCTAGATGAGCTTAATTTCGGCTAGGTAAATGCAGGTTTTCTGTTCATGGGAAGAGTAGTAGCTGAGGTAGAGAGTACCACCGCTAAGAAGCATACCAGCATAGCTTGTGTCCCCTCCGCTGGGTAGCCAAAGAGAAGGGATAAAGGCGTCATATGTAAGCTCGCCAAGGACAGTAATTGTGTCTTTTGATTTTAGGTCTTGCAAACGGGCAGCGCCAATCATGTCCCCGTCCGGCAAGATCAGAAAGTTTGGACCACCAAGTGTGCCTCCAATATCTTTCCAGCTCCAAGCGGTGTAGGGAGGATGTGACAAGCCAAGCCATGCCCGTTTTTCTCCTCTTGCAAAAGCGCACATCGTGTCATCTGGAAAAAAGCGAAGGGTCACTTCCGTAAGGGGTTCAGAGGCAGAAAGTAAAGCGATGAGTGTGTACTCTTTGCCCGTCTTAGTTTGTAAAAGGCGGGTAGTTGTATCGTCCTTTCTATACGTTGTCCCGTAGCCCACCCCTCCGTGCCACGTAAGGCGCCAAAGCCACTCCCCCGGGAGGGGAAGATTCTCAAGCTCACTCCAATGCGTTCCATCTTTTGAGAATGAGGCAAAAGTGTGAAATAACAGAGCTTTTCCCCCTTCGCAAAGAGAGCCGCCACAAATCATCAACAGTTCACCTGTTGGGGTGATTGAAAAATGAGGATCACGCAGGTCAAACCCCTCTATTTTCAAAAAGGCCGCGCTTTGCCACTCTTCTCCTTCAAGGCTAGCCAGAATTCGGACACTTCCATCTACTCCCTCCTGGTGGGAGCATGATTCCCTAAAGCAACAAAACATAACGCCTTTATATTCAATAATATCCGTAAATGCGCTATGCTCAGCATCATCCCAAATTTTTCTAACAGAAACAATTTTCAAAAATGCATCCTCTACTAAAAGAATAGCATACCTATCTCAATAGGAGGAAGAGCAAGATGACCGTCTGATAATTCCTTTGTTTAAAATTAAATGATATATGGTATGCTGCACGTATGAGAGGCGGCCTTATGTCAGAAGATCGAATTAAATCTCTAGATGATGTCTCAACTTAAAGAGCCAACTCAAAGCAACCTTAACACATTCCTAAAGAATGCGAAATATCAGACACAAAATCTTCTTACTCAACGAGAAATCCTAGCAACGCTGAAAAAGATATTACCTAAAGAAGTACAAAATACAAATGACCCGATGTCAATCAAATTTCTGCAGGAAGAATTAGATCAGAAAACGAAGCTACAAGCCAACCCTCAAACTATACCACACACACCCCTAAAGAGAAGGATAAAAGGGATGAGACCCTGAGGAGGACAAAAAAAACAACCCCTGGCCAGAATACTAGCAAAAAGATAGAAAACGCCTTGAAGGCAAACCATTGCGACAACCAAAAAGAGTCTAAAAAGTCGGCAAAATAGCCCCTTTATACTTTTCAAGAATGTAGTCGCGCATCTTTTCGGAAGTCATCAAGGCCCTTAGAGCCTGCAGGTCCGCTCGGTTTTCATCCCCCTTACGTATCGCAATGATGTTAGCATAGGGAGAGTCTTTTCCTTCTAAGGCAAGAGCATCTGTGAGGGGAGATAGGCCTGCTTGAAGGGCATAGTTTGTGTTCAGAACGGCTGCGTCCACATCGTCCAGAGAACGAGCCACCATCGCCGCGTCTACCTCAATAAAACGGATCTTCTTCGGGTTTTTCACAATGTGCAAGACTGTAGCAGAAAGGCCCGCTTTCGGGTCCACTTCAATGACGCCTTCTTTTTGAAGCACGAGAAGAGCGCGCCCCTCGTTTGTGGGATCGTTCGGAAGTGCAATGAGGGCATCTTCACGCAAGTCTTTAATAGCGTGGATTTTTTTCGAGTAGATTCCCATCGGCTCTAATTCAACGGTAACAAAACCTTCGATTGGGTACTGAAAATGCTTCACCTGCTCCTTAAGAAAAGGAAGGTGCTGGAAGAAATTCGCATCAACCTCACCGCCAGCAAGGGCACGGTTCGGCACATTGTAATCGTCTGCAATAATGATCTCAAGACTAATGCCCAGCTCCTTTAGGTCGGGCTTAATGTACTCAAGAAGCTCCGCATGGGGAACAGCCGTTGCTACCACCTTCAATCCCTCTTTAGAAGGGGAAAAGCAAGAAGTCAGAAGGAGGAGAAAGAGAAATATAATCCTATTCATGCGAAAACTTGCCCCTTTTTCGAAAGATGTAGTCTGTAAGAGTGCCCCCTAGCCACTGAACTGCCTGCACAAGCAGAACCAGCAGAAAAACAGTAAGCACCATGATACATGTATTAAAGCGGTTGTAACCATACTGTATTGCCACCTGCCCAAGGCCGCCTCCTCCTACAAGGCCTGCCATAGCGCTATAGCCAATCAGGTTAATCGCCGTGAGGGTAACAGCGGAAACGAGAGAAGGAAGCGCTTCTGCAAGAAGCACCTTGGTAATGATTTGCCATGTAGTAGAACCCATTACAGTCACGGCTTCTAGAATATGACGGTCAACTTCTTTTAGGCTTGTTTCCACAAGACGGGCTACAAAGGGAGCTGCTGCAATCGTAAGAGGCACGATAGATGCAGTTGTCCCAAGGCTTGTGCCTACAAGCCAGCGTGTAAAGGGAATGAGCGCTACCATCAAAATGGCAAAGGGAAACGAGCGGCCGATATTGACAACAGCCTCAAGAACCTTATAGATCGTAGGGTGCTCTTTAAGGTGCCCCTTATCTGTAATGGTCAAAATCACACCGATCGGAAGGCCAATCAAAATAGAGAAGAAAAGAGAAACGCCAACCATGTAGATCGTATTCCAAAGCTGAAGGGGAAGAAGCTGAAACGCAAGGTGGAGGTTATCAAGAGTCACGGGTCATCACCTCATAATGTACACCTCTTTCGGCTAGATAAGAGAGCGCACTTTTTATCCCTTCTTCTCCACCTTTGAGCTCAATCACAAGCGTGCCTACAATCGTCGCTCGGAGGTTGTCGATCCAGCCTAAAAGGATGTTCGTATCGACGTTAAACTTTCTTACCATGTCAGAGATGATCGGCTCCCCTGCTGCTTTTCCCTTAAAACAAAGGCGTAGAAGCTGGCATGTCGAAGAGACCCTCTCAAAAAACTCATCTGGTATGTCGTGCGATGCGCTTTGGAGGAAGTGCTTTGTAATCGTGTGCTGCGGGTCAGCAAAAATTTCAGCCACAGGCCCCGTTTCCACAATACGCCCATCTTCAATCACAGCTACTTTATTGCAGATCTGCTTAATCACTTCCATTTCATGAGTAATAAGACCAATGGTCACACCGAGGGTTTTATTGACGTTGCTAAGAAGCGCTAAAATCTCGCGGGTAGTCTTAGGGTCAAGTGCAGACGTGGCCTCATCACAAAGAAGGACATCGGGATGATTTGCAAGCGCCCGAGCGATCCCCACACGCTGCTTTTCTCCGCCGCTAAGTTGCGATGGGTAGGCGTCTTTCTTGTGGTACAAACCAACGAGGCGAAGAAGCTCCTCTACCCTCGCCTCCTGCTCTGCAACAGTAACATGATCAATTTCGAGGGGGTAGGCCACATTTCCAGCTACAGTCCGGGAGCTCAACAGGTTGAAATGCTGAAAAATCATACCAATATTTTTTCTAAAATCCCGGAGATCCTTCCGCTCCATCGTGCCTAGGTCAACACCGCGGAAGAGAATGCGTCCTTTTGAAGGGGTCACAAGCAGAGCAAGAGCCCGGATCAGGGTGGATTTACCTGCTCCGCTAAGGCCGATAATGCCAAAAACATCCCCCTTTTCGATCGTTATGCTCACATCCTGGAGAGCAGAAACAACGGTTCCCTCGTGGTAGTAAAACTTTGAAACAGATTCAAACTCAATCAATGACGCCATAGTCAAACATTATATACTCTAGCAACATAAAATTTAAGGAAAATGACAAACTTAGTCGGCCAGGCGCATGGAGGTGCGAAGGAAAAGATTGATCGTATAGAGAACAGAAAGAAGCAGCGTACAAATGCCTAAAGCTTCAATGGCTGTAGGTAGCCTCTGTTCCAAGAAGTAGACAAAAAATAAGGCCAAAAACTGTCTCAAAAAATCACAAGCTGCCCTGCAAAAGAAAAGGAAAGCCTAAATCTGACACTTGCAGCAAGTAAAAGAGAAACGAAATTAAGGGTCGCAAAGACTCAGACCGGTCGCGATCAAGCGGCCGGGCCTTTCCAATCCCAGGGACATCTTGGGCCGTATTAAACTTTCCCATTGGTTTTGGTCGAGACGATTCGGCCATCCTCTAGATGATCGATCTTGTCGGCAAACTCCATAATCCTAGGATCGTGGGTCACAATAACAAGTGTTGCCTTCGACTTGACAACCATTTCTTTTAGAAGCGTCATAATTTTGGCTCCCGATTCATGATCAAGAAAACTTGTGGGCTCATCACAGACGATCAGTTCTGGCTGATGCACAAGAGCGCGCGCAATTGCCACTCTTTGCTGCTGTCCTCCAGAGAGCTGTGGAGGGAAGGCTCCAATTTTGTCCTTCAAGCCCACCTCTGCAAGAAGGTGTTTTGCTCTCTCCAAAGCAGCTTTTTTAGAAATCTGGTTATTGATCAGAAGAGGTATTGCTACATTCTCTTCATTCGAGAGCATCGGAATCAGATTGAACTGCTGGAACACAAAGCCAATATGATGTCCTCGGTAATGCGTGCGCTTAGCATCCGACATCTCAGCAAAGTTCACATCATTGACATGGCAATCCCCTGTCGTAGGACTTAAAATCCCAGCAATGATGGAAATCAGCGTTGTCTTACCCGAGCCTGAGGGACCCATCAGAAGACGGATTTCCCCAGCGTCAATGGTAAGATTCACCTCCTGCAACGCTTGCACTGCAGCATCACCTTGGCCATATGTCTTGGAGATTCGGTGGCAAATTACTTTTGGTTTTGTCATCGTTAGCTCTTAAATACGATTGCAGGGTCCACCTTCACAACTTTCTTCATGCAAATAGTAGCCGCAAAAAGGCAAATGCAGAGAATCGAAACAGCCGTTGCAAAATAAAGGGGAAGCGGCAGGTTAAAAGAAAGCTCGGTGTGACGCATCGAATACCCAAAAAAAGAGGCGGCACCCAGTCCTATTCCCCAACCGATGGCACTGACAAAAAGTGCCTGCAGAAGAACCATTTTCACAAGAAGGATATTGTCTGCGCCCATCGCCTTAAAAATGGCAAAGAATGGCAAGTTATCCATCGTAAAGTTATAGAGCGTCTGCCCTGCAATCGCAGTGCCAATGATAAACCCAAGCAAAATCGCTGTACCAAAGTTAATAAAAATCCCCGTGTACTTCATGTAATAGACAAGAGTGAGCTTTTCAAGCTGAGGGACTGTGTAGGCAGCAAGACCTGTAGCCGCGTGGATTCGGTCGCACACCTCCTGAGGGGCAATACCTGGTGCCGACTGAACTAAAATAAACGAGAGAAGCTTTCTCTGGTGCGGAGCAAAAGCAGTCGCCTGCTCATACGTCATGTACAAAACGGGCTGCGACTGAAATGTGCGAGAAACATCGCAAATCCCGACGACTGTGGCATAGTGATCGTTTAGTTCCATCGTATCCCCCACCTGCATAGGCACCCATACATTTGGATCGGTTGGTGAGGGAGAGGCAAGCTTGCCCTGGACGCCCGCAATATTTGCAATCACAGCACCATCCTGACGAAGATCTTCCACCTTCCCCTCTAGCATCACAGGCGGGGCTCCGATTAACGTTGCATCGTCAATGCCTAAAATCACGCAGGTTTGGAACGTGCCATTTTTTAGACGCGCGCTATTGGTTCCCTTAAAAAGGGGCACGGCAAAATCCACTCCTTCAATACTGCGCACAGCATATAAGTCTGTGTCTTTTAAAGGTTTGATATCGTCAATATACTGCACAGTGGGATCGACTACCCAGATATTGACCTGGGTTGTGTCTGAAAGAATTCCGTAGGTACGCTTTGTGATCCCCACCAAAATTGCAGCCTGCCAAGAAATAATAAAGGAGGCAAAGCTTAAGCCGAGCACAATGCTAATATACTTAGCGCGGTCCCCAATCAACATTTTTAAGGCAAGTAGCAACATTCCCACTCCCCTCCAAGCGCCTTGTAAATAGCTACAAGTGCCGTTGCCAGTGCCTTTTCACTCTCTGTTTCTGCATTTTGTGAGCTAAGCTCTTTATCATGCGCGATCATTACCTGTGAATACTCCACAAGGCCAGCTTGAAACTGATCAAAAATCACCTCAAAAGCCTTATGATCCATCGCCACTTCTGTTTTTAAGTTTTGCAATCTCTTCTCTTCATGAAAATAGGTAGTAAGAGCGCTCTCAACCTCTTGAAGAGCATTCACAACCGTCTTTTCATACGTTAACAAGGCCTGCTGTTGCACGCTTACCTGGGCATCTATAGCTGCCTGCCGTTGCCCAAAATCAAAAAAGACCCACCTAAGAAATCCCCCGATCCCCCAAATAAAACTATCGGCAGTGATGAGCTTATTAGCCATATTGGTCACATAGCCAATGTTTGCTCCCTGCAGTGGGTTCGCAGCAAAAGAGCCGCTAGAGCCTGTGAGAGAGATTTGGGGAAAAAGATCAGCTACTACGTAGCCGATCATTTCTGTCTGCGCTGCCAGATTTCTCTCGGCACTTCTAATATCAGGTCGTCTGCGTAAAAGATCGGATGGCAGGCCAGCAGGGATCCTTCCGCAGGCTACAAGAACGTTTCCCTCACAAGAGAGACGATCAAAAATCATTTCAGGCGCCATGCCAAGAAGAGTCCCCAGAGAATAGGTTTTTTGCCGCAAAGTCGCCTCTAGTGTCTCAAGAGCCGCTTTATCCGCTTCTAGTGTAGAACGTGCTTGAGCAGGCTGCTCCTCTCCTACAAGCCCACCTGCAAACTTTGTACAAGTCAGATGCAAAACCTCTTCATCTAGCTGAATGATCTCTTTGGCAATCCGCACCTTCTTCTGCAAGGCTCGGATCTCTGCGTAGGTATTTACAACTTCACTCACAACAATGATCTTTACATTCCTTGCATCTTCTTCTGACGCTTCCCAGCTAGCAAAAGCGCTATTGACTCCTCTCCTGTATTTGCCAAAAAAGTCAATTTCCCAAAGAGCATCAAAACCAAGCTGATAAAAGCTCTGGAAGGGAGACCTTGTGGGGAGATTTGCTGTAGAATTGAGTGTACGGCTTGCCTTGGATCTTGATGCAGACGAATCAAATTCAAAACTTGGGAAAAGGGTTGAAAATTGGGAGGCGTAGCCAGCTCTTGCCTCATAAATCTTTTCCAGGGCAATACGGATATCGAAGTTATCGCCAAGCGCCTCCTCAATAAGCTCATTCAGCTCAGGATCTTGAAACTGATGCCACCAATAGGTGAGATCGGGCTCTTCTCGACAAAGGCATGCCGCCTCACAAAATTGATCAGGTAGAGATACAGAAGGGACATGATAGTCCGGGCCCACCATACAACTCGTAAGAAGACAAAGAAGGATAAAAGAGGCTCTCATGAGGAATGGCTTGGTTTGGCTTCAATAAAAACATCCAGAATCTGTCCGACGTAGACAGGAATGTTGTTTTTCTTAAAAGTATAGAGCACCTGAAGCACACGTGTATCAACACGCTCTGTTGTAGCCCCTGTAAAAGAGCTTTTGGGGATGACATAGGGCTCGATGCGCTTAAAGGTAAGCGGAAAATTCACTGCGCTATTGCCTCGCACAAAAGCTGTTGCCCTAGAACCTTTCTCAAATCTCCAGGCGTTTGTCTCATCAATGTCGATCCTGACTTGCAGAGGCAAAACAGCACCCATCAAGATCAGGTTTCCCTGCGTTGCGACCATCCACGTGGATTGGGAGGCAGAAGGAGGTATGCTCGGGGCAATTTCCCCTTCTATCACATTCGCTTGCAATATCTCACCTGAAATGGGCGCGCGGACTGTAGAGCGAGCGATATTGACCTCGATTTCCTTTACATTCGCTTCAAGGACTTTGACATTTGCCTCGGCGTTTAGGTACGCATAGCGGGCCGATTCAAACGCCTGCTCACTTACCGATTTCGCATCCTTTAAGCGCTTATAAAAAGAAAACTGTACCTTTTTATCTTCTAGAGCAACCCTAGCAGCTTCCAAAGAAGCATAACTTGCCTCAAGCTGAGCTTCCAAGTTTCTTGTGTCGAGCTTAAAGAGTGGATCGTTTGCTTGAACGATATCTCCTTCTATGACATACACCTTTTCTATTGTTTCGGTAAAAGGAGAAGCAACAGCTATGTTTTTAGAGGAGGCTTCAATGAGCCCAGAACCTGCAATAAAGTGTGTGTAGGGGGACCTTGCTGGCTGAAAGGCAATCGGTGGGACAGGGACCTTCCTCTCACTCCAAGCGACGACGTACAGACCAAAAAGAGCTCCCAGTAAGGCGAGAAAGGGCAAAAAATATTTTCTTACCATAGAGGCACTATAGTGGGATCAGCTTTATCTGGCAACTCCCAAAGCAAAAAGTGTTGCAGAGGTCATTTGGAATCAGTTAGGCAAGAAGTAGTCACAAAAAATATTTGAGAAAGGCAGATTGCAGGGTTTCTTTCGTCAGAGGATAGAAATCAGGAGTCTCCGCGATGACGGAAACCTGACCATACGTTTCAATCGCATGTCGATTAAACGGGTGCTTAGAGCCATTGATCAAAACGCCAAGCATCGGCACCTCAAAGCGACGAAGAGCATCAAGGGTAAGGAGTGTTTGGTTTAGAACCCCTCTCGTATTCCTTGTTACCACAACCGCAGGGATATTCCAGTAGCGCAGAAGGTCTACTGTAAACTCATGCTCATTGAGAGGCGCCATGACTCCACCCGGCGCTTCAATAATCAGCGGCCGCTGCGAAATCGGTTTAGGGAGGGCAAAGTCGGTAAGTGAAATTTTGACTTGCTCAAGACCCGAGGCAAGATGAGGACTTTGTGGGTGGGAAAACTTGTAAACCTCAGGGATAAAATGGGAGGCATCAAAACCGGTGACCGCACGGACCCACTCCGTATCAGTAGGATAGATAGATCCTAGTTGAAGAGGCTTCCAATACGTGGCTCCTAGACCTAAAGTGAGAAGGGCCGCCATAACAGTTTTTCCGACACCCGGATCAGTATCGACAAGAACAAACTGATTAGGAAACACAAATCCACTCATATTCAAACTACAAGAAACCATTAATTTCAAAGCAGCTTAAAACAAAACAAAGTTAATGTCAATTATTCAAAAACTTTTGAATTAAACCAAACAAATTCTTTGCTTCTTTAAAAGAAACCAACTTCTCTCCTTCTGGAAGCGTAACCCATCTAAAATCTCCTAGTTCGGCCTCCAGCAGGTGTACACTTCCTGTAACTTCTGCTAAAAAATAATAGACTATCTTATCAAAGTGCTGTCCTTCTTCAACGAAGGTGTATTCTTCTTTCATGGGTTCTTCTGAAAGTAGTGTTTTGATGGAAAGCGCTGTTTCCTCCCAAAGCTCTCTTTCTGCTGCGTCAAGAGGCGCCTCCTCTTCTTCTGGATGCCCTTTGGGAAAGCCCCAAAAACCCTTGTGATGGTACACAAGAAGTGTGTGCCACTCTCCTTTGACTTTCTTTAAGGGGACAACGCCATAGCAAACGACTTTAAATCCCATACTTCCCAAACACAACTGTCGAATTGTGGCCACCAAATCCAAATGAATTGGATATGGCTTTTCGGATGGGAATTTTTAGTCTTTTTGTGGGGATATTGAAGTCAAGATTCGGCTCCGGATCTTCGAGATTCAATGTGGGGTGCACCTCTCCCAGCTCGATTGCCTTTACCGTAACGACAGCTTCAATGGCAGCAGCACCACCCAGGGGGTGGCCAATAAGAGACTTTGTCCCATTCATAACAATCTTTTCAGGGCGGACAAATACCTGCTTGATCGCATGAACTTCAGCCATATCGCCAGCTGGTGTTGAAGTCGCATGCGCATTGATGTAGTCAATTTCTTCAGGGGATGTTCCTGCTTCTGCAAGCGCTTTTTGGATGCAGAGAGAAACACCTTTTCCATCGCTTCGTGGCTCTGTCATATGGTGCGCATCGCAAGAAACCGCTCCGCCGAGATACTCTGCGTAGATTTTTGCACCTCGCTTCAACGCGTGCTCTAAGCTTTCGAGAATCAAAACGCCAGCCCCCTCACCCAGCACAAACCCATCACGCCCTTTATCCCAGGGCCGAGATGCTTTTTCTGGCGCTTCGTTACGCGTAGAAAGAGCCCGGCAGGCATTAAAACCAGCAATGGCCATCGGCAAGAGGGGAGCTTCCACACCGCCGCAGATCACAAGCTTTGACTCTCCTCGGCGGATGTGATTTGCAGCAGCTTCAATCGCATAGTTACCCGTGGCACAAGCTGTAGATATCGAGTAATTTGGACCCATAAAGCCAAGGTCCATCGCAAGAAGCGCCCCTGGCATATTGCTCAAGATATAGGGGATAAAGAAGGGGGTTACCCATTTGCTCCCTTTATTGCCAAGTGTCTGAATCCCCTCTACGAAGACCCCCATACCGCCCATCCCTGAGCCAATGATGACACCGCATTTTGTTTTATCTAGCCCCTCAAGAACAGAACCTGTAACACCAGCATCGAAAAGCGCCTTTTTTCCGGCGACCATCGCGTAGGCGATGCATCTATCAATACGCCTTGCCTGTTTTTTTTCGATATAAGTGCCGGCATCAAACTCTTTGATCTCACCAGCAAACTGTGTTTGAAGCCCCTCACAAGAAAACCCTGATATAGGCGTAACACCGTTTTTTCCCTGCAGGAGCTGCTCGTAAAAAGAATCAACGTCATGACCGAGGCAAGAGGTGACACCAAGACCTGTGACAACAACTCTTTCTTTTTTCATCCCTTCCCTGAGTCGAATTGAAGATCGATAATCTTGCCTTCGTTCCAAAGTTTTTCTAGAGAATAACGATGCCGCATGTTTGAGGTAAAGATGTGCACAACGATATAGCCGTAGTCAATCACATACCACTCCCCATCTGGTTCGCCGTCACTATGAAGACAACAGACCCCTGCTTCATCCATCCGGGCTACTACCTCTTTACCAATCGCATGTACGTGTCTATCGATCGCACCCTCTGCAATGACGAAGTAGTGGGTCAGTGTCGAAATACCTCGGACGTCGAGGGCAATGATGTTGCTACCCTTCTTGTCGTAAATTGCCTGAGCAATTTTATCTAATAAAATCTTGTCGCTCTTATTCATTCATGGAGAGTATATCAGTAGAGCTTATTTTCGTGAATGATTTTCAGAACGCCCTCTGGGAGAAGGTGATGGCAGCACAGGCCCAGCTTGATTCTTTCTCTAATAGCCGTTGCCGAAACCTCAAACAAAGGCGTCTCAATGAGTCCTCGTGAAACAGACTCAAGAACCTGGTTGGAGTACCCATACTGGGAAAGATCTGGCGGTTTTTTTAACCTTCTTCCAACAAGTAGAGGTACAAGGGTAACAATCTCTTCGACATTGTGCCACTTGGAAAAGGTAGGGAGCGACTCATCGCCAAGAATTAAAAAAAAATCTACATCTTTATGTTCTTTTTTCAAAAGTTGCAGTGTCTCGCTTGTGTACGACGGCCCCTTCCGAGCAAGTTCCATTTCCAAGACATAAAACTTAGAAAAGGGAGCCACAGCTTTTTTTACCATCTCGAGACGGATTTCTGGTGCTGTTTGTGAAAGTCCTTCTTTGTGAGGGCTGACAAGCGCTGGGCAAAACCAAACCTCGTCCAAACCTGCTTTCTCTTGAATAGAGACAGCTAGGTTAAGATGTCCCACATGTATGGGGTCAAAAGTCCCCCCGTACAGACCAACCTTTTTTTTGTGCATAATCTTTAACCAAATTTAATATTCACATTCTAGAGTGATTCGGAATTTTTAAGGAGCTTTTTCATGGTCTACATCCCCTTCCTTTCACGCACCCGTGCAGTCCAAGATACGAGCCTCTCCGAACCGCCTCATTCTGCAAAAAAAAAAGGATATAGTTCAAGCGACTCCTTACAAAGCATGAACCCACAGGGGGCTGGAAGCAACATCGATATAGCCCTCCGCTATGTTGGCGTGGGGCTAGCATGTGCCTTCGTTGCGACAGTACTCGGTACTCTCTTCGCTAAGATCGGCGCGTTATGTGGGGGGGCTTCTATTCTCTCAAGGATCGGAAAGGTCTTAACGACCCTGGGACGATCCCTTTACCACATGACGACAACACCTGTTTTCTTTCTCCTTAGGATCGTTGGAAGTGTACTCACAGCTGTCAGAGACCTGTTTCTCTTCATTCCAAGAAAAATTTGGACCATTGTCTTTAATGGATGGAAGTATGCGCCTAAATAAGAAAGAGAAGCTCTTGATATTTAGGCAAAGTCCAGAGAGAGTCATCCACATGTGTCTCCAAAAAGTCAGCTACTTCCCTAAGCTCTTCCATGACAGCAAGCACTACCTTCCCAAAGGCAGAGGCTTTTTTTCGAGCTGATGTTTCCACGAGCGCTTTTTCTCTTGCTTTTTCAAGCTTCTTCAAAATAGAAAGCCCCAACTCTATCGCATCGCTAATCTCTTTTAACCACTCCTTCTGCCCCTTTCCTGGCCTACTGGTAAGAGATAGGGTTTGCTGCATCTCAATCGCGGCAGGCAAGATTCTTGTGCGGAAAAGATCAATCATCAAATTGGCTTCAATATTTAATTTACTGGCGTAGATATCGCAGTAAATTTCTAAGCGACTTTCCAGCTCCCCTTGGGTTAGAATTCCCTTGAAAGCAGCTAGAGTTTCGGGATAAATCAAACTGCCAAAGGCATCCATTGATTTTTCTACATCAGGCAGCTTTCTTTTCTTGGCCTCTTGCTTCCATGCCTTGCTGTAGTTATCACCGTTGAAGAGAACCTCTTTTGACTCGTTGTATGTTTTCGCAAGGAGTGTTCTCACGGCTTGTGGTAGGTCCATCCGCTTACTGTTTTCTTCTATTTCATCGAGGATATCCTTCAAGCTTTCAGCAACAATGGCATTGATCACCGTAACAGGAAAGGCTGGGTTTGAAGAAGAACCTACAGCTCTAAACTCAAATTTATTGCCTGTGAATGCAAAGGGAGAGGTGCGATTGCGGTCGGTATTGTCTGCTGGCAGATCGAGTGAAGCTGGAAGCTCTAACTGATACTTTTTCTTCCCCTTTGCGGAGGTGTAAGTACCTGTAGTCGCAATATTTTCAAATAGCGCCTGCAGTGTCTCACCAAGATAGACCGAGATTATAGCAGGTGGAGCTTCATGTCCTCCTAGGCGAAAATCATTAGCAGCAGATCCAATCGAAGCTCGTAAAAGCTCTCCGTGCCTTCGGATCGCATGCAATATGGCCACCACTAAAATCAAGAAATGGAGGCTATCTTCAGGGGTGTCGGTCGGATCTAGCAAGTTAATCCCTGTATCTGTGCAAAGAGACCAGTTCGTGTGCTTTCCTGAGCCGTTGATATCCTTAAAAGGCTTTTCATGAAGTAAGCAGGTTAGATCATGCTTTCTTGCAATCTGGCGCATCAGTTCCATGAGCAAAAGGTTATGGTCAACTGCAAGAGTAGATCGTTCAAATACAGGAGCGACTTCATACTGCCCTGGGGCGACTTCATTGTGCCTTGTTTTTACAGGAATACCCAGCTCTAACGCTTCAATCTCAAACTCACGCATGTAATTCAGAATGACATCCTTAACTGAAGCAAAATAATGATCTTGTAGCTCTTGCCCCTTAGGAGAGGGAGCCCCAAACACTGTTCTACCAGCGAGCACGAGATCGGGCCTTTGTCTATAGAGAGACCTGTCAATGACAAAATACTCTTGCTCCGGGCCAACTGTAGAATAGACGAAGTTTGCTTCAATGCCTGTTAGTCTCGTAAGGCGAAGCGCCTGCTCACAGAGCTTCTTCTCAGATCTAAGCAAGGGAATTTTATTATCAAGAACTGCCCCTGTCCAAGAGAAAAATACAGAGGGAATACAAAGGGTGATCCCATCCCCGGCTTTCCAAACGAAAACAGGCGAGGTTGGGTCCCAGCCTGTATAACCACGAGCTTCGTATGTCGTACGAAGCCCTCCTGAAGGGAACGAGGAAGCATCGGGCTCTCCCTGAATCAGTTGCTTCCCACTAAACTTTTCAATCATGCCTCCTTGAGCTGCATTCCACTCCAAAAAAGCATCGTGCTTTTCTGCAGTAGCGCCTGTCATGGGTTGAAAAATATGAGAAAAATGAGAAGCGCCAAGACCTACCGCCCAATCTTTCATGGCGATTGCGATCGTATCTGCAAAATCCGGGTTAATCTTCTCCCCTTTCTCCATGGCATTGACCACGTTTTGGTATACCTCAGGGGGTAGAAGTTTTTTCATCACGCCTTTATGAAAAACGCGCGCTCCAAATCTTTCAGAAGAGGGCGGTGGTAAGACTTTTATTTCATTTTTGATTTTATCTGCGAGCACTTTACGTGCGGGGGGGATTCTTGTTGTCATGCTACGGATCTTACAACAAAAATTTTTTTTGTCAAACAGCTACATGATAGGAATGGTGGGCCACCCACGCTTGCTGCAAACAAAGCGCAGTTTTTTATCAGGGCAAACCCCAATAGGCTCTCCTACAGCCTCTAGGAAAGGTAGATCTGTGATGCTGTCAGAAAAGGCTGTAAGTGATCCTCTTGGGAGATTTTCCTCTTCCTGTACGGCATGCAATACGCGCACCTTTTCCGCTCCATCCATCACCTGTTTGATCGTAGAGAAATTCCCCCGATCATCAAGACGATAAGCGCTCCCAAAGCTTTTTGTCATCTGGAGATGGCGCCCGATCGCTTGCACAAGAAACTCAGGAGAACTCGAAATGAGTATGGTCTTTTGTCCTTGCTCCTGCGCTTGTCTTAAGTGTTGCACCACAGGGTCGTAGAGGCTTGTGGCAAGGAGGGAGGGGATAAACTTTTCGGCTAGTTCTTCCATCTTCTTTTGAGACTTCCCCAAAAGGAATCTAGGAAAAATCCTTTCGTGAAGCTTTTGAAGGGAAACAGGTCTGATCCTTTGGCGCAGATTCTCAAGAATAAGTGAAAGGAAGGAGATTTTAGGCAAAATGCCCTCCCTTACAAGAAACAATCCAAACTTAAAACTGCTATTGCATGTCAAGAGCGTATGATCGAGATCAAAAAAAATGAGTCTAAGACTTTCGTAAGTTTGCAATCTTCTCTTCGATTTCCCTGATGCCTTCCTCTACTTTTTCAAGACGAAGACGCTCTTCATCCATCTGACCGCTCATGGCCATGGCCTGCTCAAAATCAAGCCCTGAGATCCCTTTAGACTTTCTGCATTGTTCAAGCTGCTCTTTAATCTCAGCTCTTCGCTTCTTACGTTGGTCAAGAAGGTCCTGAAGTTGTCCTAAGGCGGCCTTTGCATCAGCAGGCAGATCTAAGAGACACTGCTCCTTCTTCTCATTCATGACATCTTTAACTGGCTTCAAGAACCTGTCAAACTCCATTTTCTCAGCGCGGGATAGCTTCAGATTAGACATCTCGTCTCTGCATTCCATAAGGGCATTCTGGATATCATTTAAGGTTGTTTCCTTTGCCTTCGTGTGCAACGACTGGATTTTTGTTTTCAGGTTTTGCAGCTCTTCTTTTCGCTTTCTTTCCTTTTCTTTTTGCTGCTCTTCTTTTTCCCGCTTCGATTCGTTGACTTTATCATAGAGACCCTTTCTCTCAGCGGCAATTTGGGCACGCAGGTCTTTCACTTGACCGTGTGTAAGCTCTGTCTGGCCTACCATTTGGGTGATTTCACTAAGAAGCTCAAGCCCAACTTCCGGTGTCATGGAAGGGTCTTTTACCTTCTCCCTAAAATCAGCCAGCCTCTGAACAATTTCCCCTTCATTTTGGGAAAATTCCTCTCTTTTCTTTGCAAACTCTTTCTTGCGCTCTTTTTCTTGCTTCTTCAGAACATCCCAACACTGACTTAGAATCGTTCTTGTTTCATTAAACACCTGAGTGTTCAGCGTAACGAGCTTTGCCATCGATTGCAATGACTTAATCTCTTCCCGATAAAGGTAGAGAGAGTTTTCAATCTCTTCACTTTCCAGGTAATTCTTGCTAAAGGCTGAAACATCGGCTAAAAACTTGGCGCTTACATCACGTATGAGCTCTTTTCTTTTGGGAAAAATGAGATCTCCAGCTGCACTTAACTTTTGAAAGAATGTATTTTTCTGCTTACCACGCATTTCTGTTCTGATCAGTTCTTTACGAAGAGCATTGATCCGAGAAGCATACATGTTAAGGATATTCAATTCTTTTTGTTTTGACTGGAAGAAAGCTAAATTCTTGGCCATGGCCTGGCATCCTTCCGGGAAAACAATCCCTTCAGCCTTTTCAATAAGCTTTTCAAACTGAGCTAAGTCTTGCTCAAGAGCTGTGATCGCAATCGCTATCTGTTCCATCGCAAAAGCGCTTTGCTCTTGCAAGAGAGTTTTCATCTGGCGCGCTTCCGACGAGAGTTGAGCACTCCTTTCCCAAAATTTTGTTCTGGAAGGTGCGGCTAAATCATCCTTTAAGTTCTCTGTAAAAAGCTTCCTTGCTTCCCAGAAATGCCTAAAGTTTGGCCTGCCTTTAGTAGCAATTGAGGCCTCCATAAAATCCAAGATCATTTGGACCTTGGCCTCTTGGTCAGAAACCTCCCCAACTTGCTTGACAAAAGCCAAGAACACAGGGTCTTCTTTTTCATCTTTAACAACGGGCTGAGCGACTGAAACTTCTGGTTTCTGCTCTTCACTTAACTCTTGGATATTTGTTTCATTCATGAGAATCTTTGTAGGAATCAAAGCGGTTAGCTTCCAGGTTTGTATACTGAATTTGCAACCAGATTGTAAAGCAAGAGCTCTTTTTTGGTAAAGAACTTTTCTTAATCTTGGATTAGATCTTGCTCCCGTATTGGCAACCTGCTATAAAGGAAATCATTTTTTTGGAGGGGTTATGAGTGGTAGAATAGGAGTGGAAGAAGGGATTAGGCTCTTTAAAGAGGCGCCCCTCGAAGAACTCAAAAAGCGGGCCCAAGAAATCCGAAATAAAAAAAACCCTCCTCATGAAGTCTCTTTTGTGCTCGACAGCAACCCCAATTACACAAATGTCTGCAATGCTGACTGCTCGTTTTGCGCATTCTATAGGCACGAAGGGGCAAAAGATGCGTATACAAAGAGCGTAGAAGAGACGCTGCAGCACTTCGAATTTGCCAAAAACGCAGGCCTTACAACCGTCCTCCTTCAAGGAGGCTTAAACGATCGTTTGAAATTAAATTTTTATACAAGCGTGATTAAGGAAGTCAAAAAGCGTTATCCCGAGCTCCATCCCCACTGTTTTTCCGCCCCTGAGATCTGGAATGTCGCTCGCGTTGAAAAAATATCTGTACGCGAAGTCTTACAAGCCCTCTTTGATGCTGGCCAAAGAAGTTTGCCAGGCGGAGGCGCGGAGATCGTCTCTGAACGTGTACGGCTTGCCATCTCCCCGAAAAAGATGGCACCGGGCGCTTGGATGGATGTTCATACAACTGCTCATGAAATTGGTTTTCGCACGACAGCAACGATGATGTATGGGCATGTCGAGACTCCAGAAGATATCGTTACCCACCTAGAGGCCATACGAGCTGCTCAAGACAAAATCCCCGGTTTTACGGCCTTTATCCCCTGGAGCTACAAACGGGATCGAACAGCGCTGAGACGCTCTGTTGGAAACTGGGCTGGCAAGGAAGCCTATTACCGTCTGCTTGCTTTCTCACGGATCTATCTTGATAACTTCGACCATATCCAGGCGACTTGGTTTAGCGAAGGGAAGCAAACCGGAATCCGCTCTCTTCACTACGGAGCCGATGATTTCGGAGGCACCCTGATTGAAGAAAATGTACACCGGGCCACCCTTCATATCAACCACACTGACCACGCAGGCATTGTCAATATGATTTGGGAAGCTGGCTTTCGACCTGTACAAAGAGATCCCTTGTACAACAAATTGCGAACATACGAGAGGGGGGAAGAAATCTTTGTTCCCGAAGCGCAGCGCGCAACAGAACCCGACAGCCTCCGCATTTGTTAGCTTCCCGTATCATTTTTTTTAGGTATGCCATTCCCAGGCCTGATAGTCGCAGGTAATAATATCCACGACCGTTTCTGGATCATGCAGATCCAGATCGAGCCAGCGAAAGAGGGGCTCTTTTCGAAACCAAGTAAACTGCCTCTTGGCATAGTGACGAGATGCCTTTTTAAACTCTTCTACCATGTACTGATGCGCCGCCTCATCCTTCTTAGAATCTAAATAATCAAGACAGTGGCGGTAGCCAATCGCCTGGGAAGCGACCCGGTTTTCCCGCAGCCCCTTCCTCTCCAGCTCAATCACTTCATCTAAAAGACCCATCTCCAGCATCGAATCGCAACGCCTATCAATTCTTGAGTACAACGTACTCCTCGGTCTATAGAGAAAATAACAAAGAAAATGGTAGTCCTTCGGAGACTTTTTCTTGCGCCAGCCAAAGCGGCTGACCTTCTGCCCCGACAGCTCAATAATCTCTAAGGCACGGACTATTTTATGAGAATCATGAACTGTGATGGTTGCTGCATACTCGGGATCTAGCTGCTCAAGACGATTGTAAAGAACATCTAGCCCTATTGTTTTTGCCTCTTCTTCCAGATGCGCACGAAGAGCTTTATCCGGGGGCGGGCCATCGGGCGCCCCATAAATCAAGCTATGGATATAAAATCCTGTGCCTCCCGTGATGATTGGGACAGATCCCCTCGCATGTATGCCCTTACAACTCTCTTTTGCCTCTCTTGTAAAGTCTACGACGTTAAAAGGCTCATGCACTTCGCGGATGTCAATAAGATGGTGAGGGACTCGGCTTCTCTCCTTAAAGCAAACCTTCGCTGTCCCTACGTCCATTCCACGGTACACCTGCATCGAATCGGCACTCACCACCTCCCCATGCATGCTCGTGGCAAGCAAAAGGGAAATATCAGTCTTGCCAGCACACGTTGGCCCAGAAAGAACAATCACACACTCTTTATTCCTGCTTCCATGGGGAGAGCGAATCTTGTCAGGTTTTTCTACGATCTGAACGAATTCACTGATCTCAATCTGTCCAATCGATGAATGATAAACCACAGATCCACAATTTTGAAACGTTGTGTCAGAACTTGCCGAGCGCTTCTTCTTCCGTACGGGAAAGTTCCAAGATATGGTCAAAGCCTGACATTTTTAAAATATCCATCACATTCGAGGTGATGGCACAGACAACTAATTTGCCTGCTACAATTTTAAGCCTTTTTGTTGCCGTGAGCAGCATTCTCATGCCTGCACTGCTTAAATAATCAACTCTTGAGAAATTCAAAACTAACTTATGAGAACCTTGATTGATAAGCTCTATGACTTTTTTCTCAGCTCCAGGTGAAGAGATGGCGTCCAAGCGACCCCCTATGCGCAAAATCAATACATCCCCTTTCCTAACCTCTTCGAGCAAGACCATCTCGTCCATAAGAAACTCCTCAAAACCAGTTTAATTCTTCAAAATGGAAATTGCAACAAAAAACACAACCTATTTAACAATAGAATCTTGTGAAAAAATCGAACCCAGATGCAAAAGCAGCTTTTCTTTGATCTCCTGGAGTGATCCCCGGCAAAGAACTCCAGCAGCCTTTGCATGTCCACCCCCACCTAGCGCTTTCATCAAAGGAGTCATGTCGATCGAAAACTTAGAGCGAACCGAAACCCTGACCCACCCATCCGAAAGTTCCCTGAGCAAGATGACACACTCTACTTCCTCAATCAACTTATTCAATTCTAAAATAAACTCAAGGTCGATATTTTCAATATCTTTCACCTCTTCCCCAAGCTTTTCATAATCTTCCCTTCTGATTTCCTGAAGAACCACACGGTTGTTACAATACGTCTCCATATGTTGCAGGGCAGCTGCCATCATCTTAAATTGCTTTAAAGAGATATGCTGGTAGAGCTGTTTATAAAGAAAATCGGGATCCACCCCGAGTTCCATGCACTCCTCAGCAATGTGATGAGCCCTCTGATTTGTACAAGAATAGGAGAACCTTCCCGTATCACAGAGCACGCTTGCATAAATTCCTGTCGCAGCTCTTTTTGTTAAAGGGATGCCCCATTCTTTGTAGAGATTATAGACCATCTCTCCAACAGAGCAGGCATGCTCGTCAATAAAAGAATAGGGTGTAAATAGCTCAGATAAAGGATGGTGGTCGATGCATAGAGTAATTACCCCATTTTTAGCAGAAATCTGAGATAGCCTTCCGATGCGTTCTTTCTGGTGTGCATCTAAAACAACAAGAACTTTGCACTCTTCGTATTCTTCTTTAGGACTATATTTTTCGAACCTCTTATGGTAGTCAAGAAAGGAGTACCACCTCGGAATGTCACTATCGCATACAAAACGAACTCTTTTTCCAAGGGAAATTAAGAGCTCGATAAGCGCCGAAGCAGAGCCAACACCGTCAGCATCAGGATTTTTATGGGTTGTCAAAATAAAATCAGAATGGAGAGAGAGAATCTGTTTGACATTTTCCCACATAACTCACGATTCACAGGCATCTTTGAGAGGCGCTTCTTGCCCAATAGGAAGTTCTGGTATCCCTTTTCTTTCCAGAAACTGCACTTTTTCAGCAGCTACTCTGAGCTTGCATCTTTTATCCCCGCCCTTACCATGCCAAACATCCAGCTGCAGCCTTCCTTCCACAAGCACGGGCGAAGAGCAATCCAGATAGTTCACACAGTGCTCTGCCTGTCTTCCCCAAACAACCACATCCACAAAGCACACTTCTTGTTGCCGCTCGCCGTTCATCGTAACAAACTCCCGATTTAAGGCAACAAGCAAGTCTGTTACACTCATTCCACTTGGCGTTTTACGAAGCTCAGGTTTCCGCGTTAAGCGTCCTGCGATAATTACTTTATTTAATGATGCCATATTCCCCTCATCCAGCCTTTTTCCCTAGAAAAACCGATTATGCATAGTAAGAATTTTTTGACAATCATTTGAAAAAAAAGTTTCATCATTTTGTTTCCCTGTGTTATAGTTTCGTGCAATTCAACTGAAGGAAGCCTTTATGAAAGAATTTCTCGACTGTCTTTTCTCTAATAACGCTGTAGCATTAGCTGTTGCAACCCTCATCTTCCTGATCACAGTAGGCCTTGTTGCCAAAAGGTTGATCGGGTTTCTCCTCACCCTTGTACTGCTTTTTTTTGCCATTACTTCGGGATTTGCTATCGCTAATAATGATATTGTACGGGAGTACCTAAAAGGGAAAACGCAAGAGAGTGTGCAGAGAAACAAAACAGAAGATGCTTTTGCCCAGTTCGTGGGTCAGCTTTTTAAAATCCTCGACGAGATCAAACAAGAGATCATTGGACAGACCAGGAAAGATGAAATTGTCAGAAAGTAAAATATTTACTTTATGCACAAATAAAAGGTTAAAAAAAACTTAGCGATGCAGGCAGACAAAAACTGAGACCCTAGCCGAAGCAGCTACAAACCAACTTTTCATGTTTTCCCACAGATTATCTAGTTAAAACTTTTATTTCTACAACAAGAAAAACAGAAGAACCATTGCTCTTTTTCCATTTCAATAAACTCACGTTTAATATATCATTCTAATTATAGTTTATTTTCATATAATTAAAACGGAGATTAATAATGGCAGAAATAGATTTTAACAATATAGAGCTTTGTGTGTTCTCACCAGAAAACCCAAATGAATGCAACACAAACATTCTACAAAATGAAAATAAAGTAACCGCTTTAGCAAACAATGTCCTAACTAAAACTGAAAACAACCCCTCTTCTACCCCTCCAAACCAATCACCTCACAGAATAAAGGGCATCAAATTGAACGATTTTCTCGTTATCGCCCCACCCCAAACGAGCACCCAACAAGAGTCGAAGGATTGGACAAAGATACAATTGGGTTCCGAGACTGTAGAGGAACAGTACAACAGATTAAAGCCGCAACATGAAAAGGCCATGAAACTTTACGAGGATAGAAATTATAAGGATGCATACGCGGAATTCAAAAACATCTACGATGCAACAAAAAGGCACATCCCGGTCACAGGCACTAGTATTATCAATACGTTTGTAGCCCCAAACGGGATTGACATACCCAAAGCACTTGATACAGTTATCCTCATGCAGGGGACACTTGTGCACCTTGTACGCTCCCAACTCATGATGTTGCCAGCTTTCGATACAAAAATTGAAGAGACCCTCATCAAACACCTTACAGACCTACTCAATCTCTCAAAAAATTTCATAAACCTTGTAACTGAAACGACTGAAAATCTAAATAAACACAAATTACTATCAAAAAATTTCATTGAATTTGCTCAAAAAACAGCAAATCTAGAATTAAAAACCTCGTCTTCTACGAACGAACAATTTGTGAAGAAACAAAATGCTCTTAAAAAAATTTTAGAACCTATCGTTCAAGAACTTGAAACTGAAACTAAGAAAGGCAGTCAGATTCCCGTGTTCGGGGCGATAGCAGATTTTTTTGGTTATGGACAGGGTCGCGGCAATTCTGACACTGGCACCAATAACAACCACGACGCAAACCCACCGACAACTACGACGTCAGCACAAATCCACGTCGAAAACGCAAAGCTATACTCCATTAGTAAAGAAAGCGGGGATCAAAGACAGGCAGGAACTGTTGCATTCAAAGTCATGGAAAACGCAAAAACCGATAAGGAAGTCAAACACTGGGGATATCTATCCCTGTTTCACTTATCAAAAGTTGTTGAAAACGATTTGAATGACGCAAGCTCACTCACAATGCTTGCACAAGCTTACAAAAAATATGACGCTCCCTCAGTTTGTGCCTTTTACGCTAGCGAAGCAGTTAAAAGAACAAGCGGTAGTGATCAAAGCAAGATGAAAAATCTCTTGAAAACGCTAAGTGACGAGGCCGATGCAGCTCTTAAAAAAAACACAAAAAATACAGAAGCACTCTTAACTAAAGCGTTTCTTCTAAATCATGAAGGCAAGTATTTTGATGCCCTTCGATACAGCAAACAAGTGCTGCTCAAAAATGACAAGCACATGATTGCTCTTGCAGCAGCAGGTATAGCTTACAATGGCATGGGAAGAAAAACCGATGCAAAAACAATTGCTGCGAAAATGGCAAAGAACCAACACGAAGTGCTCGTTCACCCTGTTTTCAAAAAACTTGCCAAAACATGGGGTTAGTAAAGAAAATAGTTTGGTTTTTTAGTAAAAGGGAGCCGTGGGTCACAAACCCACGGCCTTTTTTTATTTTGCACAATGTGCTAACATTCCTCTGAATGAAAAAAGTACAGATTATCGGCATACTCAATATTACAAACGACTCCTTCTTTGACAAGGGAGCTCACTTTGCCTTGGACGCTGCGATCAAACGCGCTTTCCAAATGGTTGAGGAAGGGGCAGATCTTATCGAAATTGGAGGCGAATCCACAAGACCCTTCTCTGACCCCGTTTCCCTCGAAGAGGAGATAAGGCGTGTCCAGCCCGTGCTTAAAATCTTGAGCAAAGAGCTTCCTCGCCCTCTCTCCATTGATACCATGAAGCCAGAAATTGCCGATTTGGCCTGCAAAATGGGAGTTACCCTTCTGAACGATGTCAACGGATTTCGTGACAAAAAAATGGTTGAAGTAGGTAAGCACTACGGAGCCAAAGTCTGCCTAATGCACATCCAAGGCACCCCCAAAACGATGCAAGTCAATCCTCACTATCCCCAGGGAGTT
The DNA here is from genome assembly GCA_964496125.1 of uncultured bacterium. Lineage (GTDB taxonomy): Bacteria > Chlamydiota > Chlamydiia > Chlamydiales > CAZBXE01 > CAZBXE01. The sequence continues at coordinate 155,938 of CAZBXE010000003.1, forward strand.
GTCCCCGAAGTGACAAAATGGCTTCAGCAGGCAGCGGCAGAACTGATCAAAGCTGGCATAGCACCCCATAACATCATCTTGGATCCCGGAATTGGCTTTGGAAAAACAGTTGCTCATAATTACGAAATTACTCAGAATCTGCACGTCATGAAAGAGCTTGGCTTCCCCCTTCTTTTTGGTATCTCTCGCAAATCGTGCCTTGGAAAAGTCGTAGGTAAACCTCCAGGAGAGCTGCTTGCTCCCACTGTCGCCATGAACACCATCGCCTGGCTTAAAGGAGTAAGCTACATCCGCGTTCATGACGTAAAGGAACACAAAGACGCCCTCCTATGCTTAGAGCAGCTAGCAGGAGTGTCATGAAATTTTTTCAACCACTCATCCCAGCCATTGAAATCCTCATCATCGCCAGCCTGATCAGCTACCTGCTCTCCTTCTTTTGGAATACAAGATCTCGCGACCTTGTGATTGGAACGCTTGGTTTTCTTGCCATGTTCGTCTTCTCCTACTACATGAACTTTCCCGTTCTCCATAGGCTCATGCTCTACTTTGTCAACGTAGCCGTGATTGCATTCCTGGTCATTTTTCAGCCTGAGCTTCGCCTCATTCTCTCAAAATTCTCCGTTCGTGGAAAAAAATTCCGAGAAACGACCGAATTTGATCACTTTCTTGACAGCCTGTCCACGACAATCTACCGTCTTGCAGACAAGAGGATCGGAGCTATTGTCGTACTTGAAAACCACGATTCCTTAACTGAATACACAAACAAAGCTGTCCCCATCAATGCTGAGTTTACACCTGAGCTTCTGGAATCGATATTCACAACCACAACCCCCCTTCACGATGGGGCTGTGATCATCCGCAACCAAAAAATACTAGCTGCAGCCACCATTCTTCCCCTTGCTGAGGACAGCTCTCAGATCGCCAAGTCGATGGGCACACGCCATAGAGCTGCTCTTGGCATTAGCCAGGCCTCCGATGCGATTGCCATCGTCGTGTCTGAAGAGACCGGAAAAGTTTCCATCGCAAGGGAAGGAATCATGACCCGAGGGATCAAAATGGATCGCTTCAAAGGCGTGATTCGAAGCATCTTCACACAAGATGATATCTCCTCTTCCTCAGAAAATCACTTCAAGGAGTGGGTCAAACGATGGATTCGCTAATTCCTAGCTTTTTCTATAGAAACTGGCAAAGAAAACTTGTAGCCCTGATCACAGCTATTGTGATCTGGATGTATGTGAATTACTCGATCACCTCAACCCGCACTGTACTGAACGTGCCTGTCCGGGTTGTCAATATCCCCCCTGGGATGACGGTGCAAGGACTTTTACCAAACGGCGTATTGATGAAACGGGTCACACTCTCGCTAACTGGAACTAAGAGCACCATCGAACAAATTGAGCCAGGAGATTTGGAGGTCGTCTTAGACACAAGTAACGTCCCAGATGAGTGGATCGTGCAAATCAACAAGAAGAACCTAAAGAGCTTAAATCCAGATATCGACCTCAGTCGCAATATCCGAAATGTTGTCCATAAAGAGTTTGTCTTAAAGAAAAGCCGCCTCATTACGGCACGCATTCCAGTATATATCGTAGAACCCTTGGGAACACCCCCTCCCGGTTTTCAATACCTCGATGTCTGGCCAGAGCAGCTCTACCATACTGTGAGTGGACCTGAAGATCAGGTGCAACAACTCCGTATGCGCGGCTTAAAGCTCCAGTTCAACCTAAGCCAGATCACAGAAAGCGACTTAAAATCCTCCGTCTCCCTCTTCAGAGAGGAGACAGACGAGGTGAGCTATTTAGTTCCGAATAAATGGAAAAAAGTGCAGATCCCTTTCTTGAATAACGCGACGGAAGAGATCAACGACCCTGGTGCCGACTACCTTCAGATTTACTTCTTAAAGAGACAACAAAACCCCCTGCAAGATGAAATCCCCATCCGCGTCTTCTACCCAGAAAAATATAGCGATACTCTCAACCCCGATACACTTACCCTTAAAACAGGCGGCCACATCCAGGAAAAACATGGCATTACCTATCTTAATCTACCCCTCTTTGCCAGTGACGTAAGCCGTATCTTCTTGGATGTAATCCGAGATAACTACGAAATTGTGATTTCTGCTGCCCCAAAAAATGTAGAAGAAAAGCTTCGGTGGAGCGTTGTCTTTATCGACCCCGTTGCTCTAGAAAATCACTACATTTCTCTCTTTGGACAAGTTGTGCCAGTTGACGTTGACGATGATCCAGATGGCACCCTGCGAGAAGAGATGCTCCGTAACCGATTTCGCGAATATCTCCAAAAGTTTGCCCTCTACCACGAGAAAGGAGACAAGCTCGAGCTCAGCAGCTGGATTCAAGATAACAAGATCATTGTGCAAGAGAATGGCTGATGGCACAGGTTACCCTCCTCAAGACACACATCCACAAAACGGGTGGAGCGGAAAAGGCAGCTCGTAGCCTAGCTCTTGGCTTTGTAAAGGCTGGATGCGAGGTTACCTTGCTCACAAGCGGCGATAAAACCAATCTCGCCCTGCCAGGCGTGAGCATTGAAACAATTTGCCCTAAAAACCCGATTAGCCTCTTTCATCTCTCTACTTTTAATAAAAACGCCAATGCTTGGCTAAAAAAGTCTGCTAGCCACATAGTTTTTGGCCTCGAACGCACAACAAACCAGACGCACTACAGAGCAGGCAACGGCGTGCATGCCGAGTACCTCGAAAAAAGAAAACAACGAGATTCTGTCTTCAAACGACTAAGCTTTTCTCTAAACCCCCTTCACCGCACCATTTTAAATTTTGAGAAAAGAGCCTTTGAAAACCCGCACCTCAAGGTTCTGTTTACAAACTCTCATATGGTAAAGCAGGAAGTCCTTAAACACTACAAGGTGCCAGAGGAAAAAATCTGCGTTGTCCATAACGGAGTAGAATTCAACGAAATGGAAGAAGACTTTCGAAACTGGGAACAACTTCGGGCGTCTACATTCGAGCGATTCGGTCTTAAAAAAGAAGCTTTTCAACTGCTTTTCATCGGCAATGGCTACCGAAGAAAAGGTTTAAAAGAGCTTTTAGACGCTCTTTGCTTATTGCAGAGCGAAGATTTCGAGCTTTCAGTCATCGGAAAAGATAAAGAAAAGAGTTTTTTTGAGCATCTCACCAAACAGTTAGGCCTGCATAGCAAAGTGCATTTTTTTGGTCCACAACAAGAAATGCGTCCCTTTTTTATCGCAGCCGACGCTCTTGTCCTCCCATCTCTCTACGACCCCTTTGCAAATGTCACGGTGGAAGCGCTTGCTATGGGCCTTTTTGTCTTGACTTCCGCGGGAAATGGGGGAAAAGAGGTTCTAACCCCAAAAAGTGGCCTCGTCCTTGAAAATCCCGGAGACAGAAGTTGTTTTCATGAGGCCCTTAAAACCTTATTTTCTAAACGAAAGACAAGACAAAGTGCAGATCCAATAAGAGCAAGCGTTGCTCACCTTGCCTACCCTCTTAAAATCCATGAAATGGTGGAGAAAACCCTTGCCAGTTGATCGCTTTTTTACAGATACCCCTTTAAACACGCGGCAATCTCTGCTTTTGGAGGGAGATGAGGCAGGCCATATTGCTCGGGTTTTGCGAAAGCACATAGGAGAACGGGTAGAACTTGTGAATGGACAAGGGGTGCTTGCCCACGCTGAAATCACCGCCCTTGGCAAAAACAAAGTATCTCTTGCAGTAGGGGACACGGAGAGATCCCCTCCTCCCCCCCAGATCATCCTGGCCCAGGCGCTCATTAAGCCAAACCGACTTGACTTTGTTCTTGAGAAAGGAACGGAGCTTGGAGCCGCTGCTTTTTGGCTTTTTCCAGCGGAAAGAAGCGAAAAGGTCGAGTTATCAGAAACTCAGATCAAAAGATGCCGTGGCCTTACGATCTCCGCTCTCAAGCAATCAGGCCGCCTCTACCTACCTCACATCACTCTTCTTCCGAAGCTTTCTGCGTGGAAGCCCCTTCCTTACCCCGCCTTTTTTGGAGATACCAACTCGAATGCCCCCCTTCTTTCTCAATGCCACATCACTCCACCTGTTATTTTCTTTGTAGGCCCAGAAGGAGGATTCACAGAAAAGGAGGAGCTAGAGCTGAAGAAAAGAGGCGCGCAGGGAGTTTCTCTCCATTTCAATATCCTCCGTAGCGAAACCGCAGCCCTTGCCTCGCTGTCTCTGCTTTCGCAATTCGCGCACTAAAAAAGCCCATTAGACTTCGTGTCTTAATAGAGATCATAAGATAAACATAAACAACACATTGTTGTTTTTTATAAATACATTAAAATATTTAAAACAGTTGCTATTTAATAGTAAGTTAACTAGAATTGTAGCTTACTAACAAAATGGTTATTGTCGATGCAACCTTATTACAGTGGTATACAACAAGAAAAAAACTGTCTCAACGTAAAACCGACTCTCAAAAAAAAGACAGCTCGCCGCTCCCTTCTATCTAAAATTGCAGACTATGTGGTGAAAAACCCCATAAAGAGCACTCTTTTTGCAGCAGGAGCTCTGGCAGCTGCTGTCTCTTTTTGGCCAAGAGCAGCGATGAGCACGGCTCTTGTGCCACAGGGCTACATATTCCCTCCACCTGACCCCTTACCCAAAATCGTGATTCCAAAACAAGTTCCAACCTTAAATTACGTACGTATCCTACAACCTCCCGAGCGCGCCCTCCCTCCTCTACCCCTAAACTCGAAAGAGGAAGAAGAATATAATAAGATTGTATTTTGGACTGCTGTAGTAGAACGTCATCCCGAAAACAGAATTGCAAGGGATCATTTAGCAAACGGCTATTTCGAAATGGGAATGTTCGGACTTGCTCTCTTAGCCGCAAAAAAGCGCACGTCTGATAACACAAATCCTTGGTCAAAAATTGAAGCAAGCCTACCGACAAATGGAACAACAACAGCCTTAGCGACCATCCATTTTCTTCAGCAAAGCTATGAATGCGCCCTGGAAGAGATCAGGGGAGAAGAGGGAGAGACCAAGAAAGAATGGGATTTACCCCGTCTTATCGAAGCAGGCTCTCGCTGTAAAATTGCCTCTATGAATGAGAATGATGCAGAAATGACCGATGCCCTCAACGATCTTTACGACCTACAGAAAAGTATTGCAGGGATGTCGGATCCTTTTATAAAGATCGTGGCACTTGAAACAACCTTATTTCTTAGAGAGATTAACAAAGAGGAAGGAGCACCATGTCAGGACCTGTAAGAGAACGCGGAAGAGACAGCCACCTATACCAAGTCCGAGACGATCGCTTCGTTGTTCCAAGGCGCTTCAGAAGTCTTGAGAACCAGAGGGTCCATATAACTTACGAAGCAAAAGCTCTCCTCACAAAAACAACAGAGATAGCTGTTCAACTCTTTGGACAAAACCGTATTCTTACAAGTGCTGAGCAGAACGAAATTCGAACCCAGGCCGTGGCTACAACAGAAGCGGGAAGAGTTGCTCAAAAATACAAAATCCAAGTGATTAACACAGCGATACGACTCTATCAAATGAGAGAGCCTGCAGATGATGATAGTGATTCGGCTTCTAGCAGTCCACGAGGCGCCATGAACAACAATACTCCAGTTGCTGCCACTCACAATCCCCCGAATCCAGGTCCCACTCAAACCGCACCAATCCCCCACTTAGAAACACGGCTTCAGGCAGCTGAAAGTGAGATCCAAAATCTACGCCAGCAGGTACAACAATTACAACAAGACCAAACTACAAACCAACAAAAAGCAGAGCGAATCTTAGCATTCACGCTATTAATCGAACTTAGAAGCCAGGAAATTGTTACACTGCGACAGCAACTCCAGCATTTGCAACAAGCACTACAACCAGCTACAAACACGTGGACGAGGCTTCTTCCCTGGGCAAAGTCGATCTTTACAGCTCTGCAGATTGGGCATTTCCTCTATAGTTTCATGTGGTCCAACCCTTCACAAAGCTCTGCTGAGCCACTGCAACTTAGTTTTTCGGGCCCTTCACAAAGCTCTGCTGAGCCACTGCAACCTGGTTTTTCGGGCCCTTCACAAAGCTCTGCTGAGCCACTGCAACTTGGTTTTTCGGGCCCTGAAAGCAGCTTTGTGCCTGCAATCTACCGCCCTCTACCACAAACCTCAAGCGTTATGATCTATTCAAGTGCTAGCACAAACACTTGTCCTAATCAACCTACTTGTCCAGTAGATAATATCTCACCGGATTCACAGGAGTTACATGACTCACAGCAAGTCCCTCAGACTGTCATGTCTCTCGGGGGAATCTCTGTGCCCGTGGCATTCTGGGATGAACTCTTGTTCTCTTTGACCCCACTTGTAGGTGAGTCAATAGCACGACAAATCGTTACTACAGGAGCAAACGCCGGTCTGCCTGCCATTATTCCAACAGGTTTCACAGCAGGCACGATCTTAGACGTAAGCGCGATTGCAACTACGATAGTCTCATGGCTCTCCAACCCCGATTCGGCCCCCTCTTTTACCCCTACCGTTGTACCGGAACTGCCCCCCCCTACACTCCCTTCGCTACCTGACTCTAAGAGCCCTCAACCTGTACCTCAGGAAAGAGAAATGCCTAACGATCTCTCTCCTAGTGCGACAAATCCTCCGTCGGCGCCGCCATCTCTTACTCCCTTCAACAGAGTCCTCTATAGAAATGTAAAAGATCCTTCCCACCAAGCTTGGTTTAGGCAGACAAGTGAATTAAGGCAAGCCGGAGATGCCGCCTTACAGCGCGCTAGGGATGCAAACTTCCTGGCCACGTCAGCGGGGCAACAGCATGATTGGAACTACGTCTACGCAGAGCAATACGCAGCCTACTATGCAGTGATTCCCGATCCCGAGATAGGTTGGCAACTTGCGAATTTCTATACTACATACGAGAAGTGGTGGAAAGAAAACGCCTTTCTTCTCTGGGATGCGATACGAAGTAATACCTTAGGGGAGGAGCAGCTTGCTCAAGGACGAGCTCGGATCGACTCTCTACGAAGCCTGTATGCAAACCACACAGATCCTAAATTCCGTGCGCATTGGCAAACGATGGAATGCTTCTTCAACGACGACATGAAAGGCGCCCTGAAGGCGGCTGAGACACATGCCCATCCGATCATAAAATATATCCGAGCTATTGCTTCTGATAATAAAACACTACTCATGCAGCTCATCAACCACCCAGAGGATACGCTGATAGGAACCATCTTGAGTGGCTATGCCCGACGAGCCCTTGACATCCCTTGGACATAACAGTCTGATAAACATAATTTTACACCGAATTGAAGCATATCAACCTTGCATGGTATAATCAGCATATCAGGATGCGAGGGTTTTGTATGCAAAATGCTCAGTTCCCACCACCACAATCACAAGGGTTGCACCCACAAGGGCCCCTTCGAAAGGATCCCCTGCGAACGACTGCTCGCACGGGGGAAAGCATTGGCCGAACCTCTCAAGGGGTAAACAGATCCCTTGGGGAGTACATTCTGAGCACAACAAGCGCTACTGCAAAAGTCGCTGTGGATGCCGCAAAAAACAATCCCTTTACAACAGCGGCGTTAGTAGGCGCAATCATCTGCGGCGGTCCGTTTGTTCCCTTAGCTACAAATGCGCTAGCCCAGCAAGCCGTGACCTTTGGAACAAAAACATTTATCAATCCAAGTGTAGAGAGCTTGCCTGAAGGCCAGATTAAAGCAGCAACAAAGCTAGCCATCACTGCTATGAGTGCAGGAGCCGTACCCCTCCTTACAGGAAGCAGCGTGCAATCGGCAGCCTTTTCCGCGGTCATGGCTACTGGGGCAGCCATATGGCGCTCATCCTCTGCACAAATGCCTCAGCAACCACAAAACACAACTCTAACCCCTCAGGAAGCCGCCTATATACAAAACACGATGACAATGCTCGCAGATACGATACAACAAAACCCGGAGGATGAGACAAGCCGAAGTTCCCTCTCAAACCTCTACGAGCTCAGCAATCTGCCAAGCCTTGCTCTACTCAGCGCAGGAAAAAAGACCGAAGCTACGAAAACACTCTGGGAATCCGTTCGAGCAGCTCCTCCATCCACTGAGGGAAAGACAACAGCAAAGGCAACCCTCTTTTTTGCAGAAGGCGATTACAAGATAGCACAAGCCCTACTTGCAGAAAAAACAAACGAAGACCCAGGCGATGGGGATGTGGGCAGATTTATCCAAGCCGGCTCTGCCTACAAACTAGCAGAGAGCGAAGCAGAGAGAGCTGCCGCCAGACAAACCTTAGAGCTACTTTTTGTAGAAATGAGCGAAAGAGCAGACCACGGAGCAAAAATCATTGCCCTAGAAATACAAACTTTCTTAAGGGGGAATCTATGACTAGTCGTATTGAAGGTGGCAGTCCCGCCAAGCAGCCTAATGAACATCTAGGAGTAAAGAAGACCAAAGCTAGTATAGGCAAAGAACCAAAACCACTTGCTGACCTTGAAAAAACCCTGAAGACAAGTAAGGCACAAGACGCCGCCTTGCGCCAAATCACCGAAGACATTACTAAACGGGCTGAGTTTCGGGAACACCAAACAACAGAAGCGAGAAATCTCGCAACGGCAGTCATAACTTATGCAAATCAAACCTACCAAGGCCAAAAAGTTGCCGACGAGGAAGTAGACCAAGTCGTCGAGGAACTTATACGCGGCGACCACAAAGATATAGGAGTAAATCCCAAGCAAATAGGAAAAGAGCAAAAAGAAAAAATTATTAAGCATACAATTACACTTTATAACCAAATTATTGAGGGAAAGACGGACCTACCGGAGGCTTCCCCGATGGCAGCAGATACTGTTGACGGTGGACCCGAGGCTATGACAGATGACGTTGATGGTGCGCCGGCTGCTAATCCGCAGGCGGAAATAGATGTCCTCGATAAGCAGCGACAAGCCCTCTTAGCAGCTTTTCTTTTGCTTAAACAACAGGGAAAAGAAATGCCGCTCAAGCAAAAAGGTCAAGAACTTGTAGAGAACCTGACCAAGCTGATTGACCTGCTTGGAAAGCAAGGTCCAAGCAAGACAGAAGAACTGAACCAAAGAAAGAAAGAACTTCTAGAACTCAAAGAAGAACTCAAGAAACTAGAAAAAAAAGACGAAGGATTAAGCTTCTGGGTAAAAGGAGCAATCGTAGCAGCAATCGTAGCAGCTATTGGGGCAGCCGCATATTGTGGGTACCAGTTGTACAGTGGGCAAACTCCTCCCGTAGAAATCCCGAATAACAACCGATATACAGCGCCGCCCATCACCGATCAAGTCATAGAGACAGTAACCCATGCAGCTCCTAGTCTCATTCCCACACAAAACAGCGGTCCAACTGCTTTAACCCTTGCGCAACTCTTCAGAAGAGCAAACAATGAAGAAGACGCAAAAAAACTAGCCCTGCTTTGCTATGAAGGACTCAAAGACATGACCCTAAAAAGTCAACAAAAGAAACAACTCGAACACCTTCTGGGACTTGCGGAAAAAACCCTAGGCACTGCTATGATGACTCAAATACAACAAACTGTAACCTCCTCAGAAGGCCCGGCCTTCTTGCTCAACCAACAACAAACGGTCAGTTTGGTCAACCAATATCAAGGCGATCTTTCACAAGCCAATACTATTTTAGGCGCAGTTTTAACTGACTCAGCAAAAGAGGCGTGGAGAGGTCTTTTTTCCTAGAAATTATTCCGGGGTACCAAGAGAGACGCCTTTGTATACAAGAGCATTCTCTGGATCAAGTGTTACAAGCTGGCCTTCCTTAAGTGCCTGCGAGGTAAAATCTGCTCGCAAAATCGCCGTTTTTTTGAGATCCTTACAATGCTCCGCGAGCAGTTTTTCAGAGGCGCTATCATCCACATGGTTCTGCAATACAATCCCTTTTGCCTCTTGAACAAACGGGCGGTAGCTTTCATCATACTTAGCGATGACCAAGATCTGATCACGGGCTTCATACGCTTTCTTTTTTTCAGGAAGGAGGAGAATGAAAATCCGTCCATGCACCCTTTTCCCAAGACCTTTATGGCCACGGATGAGCACATCGCCAATGCTCTCGACAATCAGCATATTCGTTGTGCCTGACACACCAAAGGGAGAACCTGCCGTCACCACGACGAGGTCGCCATCTTTCACATACCCTTTTTGAACAGCCATTTTACTTGCATGATCAAATGCTTCTCCAAACGATTTATCACCTGGACTAAACTCGGGTATAACCCCCCAGCTAAAGGCAAGCTGGTAGTAGGCTTTCAGATTGGGTGTAATAGCTATGATCGGCATACGGGGACGCAGACGTGACACAAGGCGGGCAGTCAGGCCCCCACTGGTAAAAGCAAAAATGGCAGCGGCACCTGAATTGTACCCAGTTTTCACAGAAGCAAGGGTTACAGAGGAAGGAACGTCATGGAAATGAAACTTCGAATGCTCATCAAAAAACGCCCTGTAGTTAAAATCACGTTCTGTTTCCTTAATAATGCTTTTCATGACAAGGACAGCTTCAATCGGAAACTTCCCAATTGCTGTTTCTCCAGAAAGCATCACAGCTGAGGTGCTATCGTAGATAGCGTTTGCAACATCGGATGCCTCTGCACGAGTCGGTCTTGGGTTTGTGATCATCGATTCTAGCATCTGGGTTGCCGTGACGGAGGGTTTACCCGCTAGATAGCACTTTCTAATCATCATCTTCTGCAGCTTGGGCACCTGACTCAAGGGCACCTCTACACCCAGATCACCCCGAGCAATCATAATTCCATCTGAAAGCTGCACGATCGAATCAAAGTTCTCCACTCCGCGGCGGCTTTCAATTTTTGCGATCACGATTGTGTCAGGCTTTCCCTCTTCTTGCAGTAGGTTCTTAATTGCCAGGATATGCTCGGCACTGCAGACAAAGGAGGCTGCAACAATATCAACGTCTTGTCTGCAGCCATAGCGAATATCAGCAATATCCTCTGAGGAGAGCATGGGAAGCTCGAAATTGGCCGTGGGAATATTGACCCCTTTTCGGCTGCGGATGAGCCCTCCATTTTCGATCTGCACCATGACTTCTGTGCCGCTTTTTTCCACGACTGTAGAGGAGATAAATCCATCGTCAAAGAGGACTGTATCTCCAATGGCAAGCTTATCTACGACGATTTCAGGATGAAGTGTCACTCTATTTTCATCCCCTATAATCTGTTCTTTCGTCAAGGTCCAAAAGCTGCCAGGCTTAAGATAACACTCCTCGTTCCGAAGGCGTCCGATTCGAATCTCAGGTCCTTTTGTATCAAGCAAAATAGCAATCGGAAGACCAAGCTCTTCCCTCACCCTTTTAATCCGCTCGATCACAACTCCCTGCTCGTCACGGTGGGAATGGCTAAAATTGAGCCTAGCGACATCCATCCCCGCTATTGCCAACTTCTTGAGCATTTCGTAAGAATTTACGGCAGGCCCTATCGTACAAATAATTTTAGTCTTTCGCCTCATGGTCCTAGCCTACGAAGAAAGCTCATTTTCGTCATGGTTTTTTTAAGCGAACCGTGTTACGATCGGGGATATGGCAGGAAAAAAAATTCTCATTCTTTTTTTGTTTACTCCCTACCTTCTCCTTGCTGAGATCTCGTGGCTCAAGATCGACTGGAATAAGGAAGAGTGTGGAAGCTCCTGCCAAAAAACCCTGGATCTAAACCTCAAACGGTACAACCCGATTGCCGAGTACGACTTGAATGCACCGTTTGGCAATCTCACTGTTTACTTAAAACCAAATATCTCTTTTGACATCATTCAATTTCAGCAGCAGCTAAAAATCGCAGGTGTCTTTGCAAACATCATCCGGGTCAAAGTAAGGGGTACTGTTTCTAAAGACGGGGCGGACTATGTGGTCACATCCCTTGGTGATAACACAAAATTTTACTTGAAAAGCTCCCATCTTATAAAGGTGCCAAAGGGCTGGCAGCAGAATGGGAACATCGTAGTGAAAAGCGAAAAACAGCAGCACCCCACGACTGCAGGCACAGAAATGGTCGAAATTGAAAGCAATCAGCTAAGCGACCACATGTTAAATCCTCAAACAAAAAAAGAGCTGCAAAAGGCAATCGATAACTACAATATCGTTGAAGTAGAGGGGCCTCTTTTCCTGCCTTATCTTTTCACGCGAGAGCTCTATCTGATTGCCAATAACATCCAATACCTTCGATGAGACTCTTCTTCCTTCTGCTTTTCTTACTTCCTATCTACTGTTTCGCGTGTCCGTTTTGCGACCCACAAGTATTTGAAAGTCAAGGCGTTTACAAAGATGAGCATATACAAATCATCCTCAACCTTAATCCTAGGCAGCCTCTACATGTGCTCATTATCCCAAACCGACATGTGGAGAGATTTGAAGACCTAACGACAGATGAGATGCAGGCCTCCTTTGAGGCAGTTAAAAGGTTGCAAAAGACGTTCCAACACATCTTTGGGTACAATGACTATGTTTTAGCAGTGCAAACAGGAGTCAATGGGGGGCAGACAGTATTCCATACACACATCCACATGCTCCCACGCCGAGAAAAGAGTTTAACAGAAAAAATCCTCTTTTGGAAGGATTTGCTCTTTAGTTCCCTGCTGGTCCCATCGGGTGGGCAATCACCCCACAAGGCGGCGCTTATGCAGGCCCTCCAAGACCAAAGCGAGTAACGCACTGATCTGAAATAATCAAAAATTTTACAATGAACCTCTTTTTTTTAAAGAGTTCATAAGGGAGAGAGCTTCTTGCGAAGCGTTGTGGATGACACAGCTGTGTCCAAGCTCTGGGTCGAAATAGACCCCATTTGGCGTAGAGTAAGCTTTTACCATCTGGCAAAAGAGCGCATTCTCACCATGCTCATCTCTTTCTGGCAGGGTGTAGAGAGTTCCACATCTCAACGTGCGAAACCCATTTTCTTTCCACTTTTTTCTTGCGTACTGGATAGCTTGGATAACGTGGGGTAGCGATATTCCAAGGAGCTCGCCTTTGTCGTTAAACCAGCCAAAACCGCCTTCTTTCATCTCCTGTAAAAAGAGATATTGAGAGGGTGCTGCCCATCCAATATGAATGATTTTAGAGGCCTTCTCGTTCATCCTCTATCTCCTTGCTCGCATCTTCCATGAGCTCAATACCCGATCTATCCTTGATGTCAAAAAACTCATGCAAGGTAAGGTAAATGGCTCCGAGAATCAGAACGACAGGGAAAACGATATTGAGTTCAATGTCTAAGGAGTAATGGAGAAAGAGACCGCCGAATACGGCTAGGGTAATAAGGATATCGTAGAGCCTACCGCGCACAAACTGGCGCACGATGATGGCAACCATAAGCGCGACAAGCAGGGCCTCTCTGCGTGGGTAAGTAAAGTAGGAAATCACAAGCACCAAAACAAAGGCAAGGAACGCGAAGATATCGGCTTTTCGTTTTGATACAGCAGGTAGTGTCATAATGAATGGTATAACACTGTTTTGTAATTTCCGCCAAGGATATAAGGACAAGACACAATCATTTTCTTTTATGTCTTGGCCTCTACATTTTACGCTAGGAAAGGAGCGAGATATTTGGCTGTCCAGGAGCGTTTTTCTTGAAGAAGCCCAACGGGTGGTCCTTCATAGAGGATCTCTCCCCCCTTCTCACCAGATTCGGGACCAAGATCGATAATCCAGTCTGCATTTTTGATAAGGTCCAAGTTATGCTCGATCACAACCACCGTGTTTCCTTTGTCAACAAGCGTATGCAAGACTTGAAGTAGCTTTTCGATGTCAGAAGGGTGCTGCCCCGTCGTAGGCTCATCAAGCAAGTAGATCGTCCTTCCCGTAGATCTTTTGGAAAGCTCTTTACTGATCTTCATCCGCTGGGCTTCACCGCCAGAGAGAGTTGCCATCTCTTGTCCAAGCTTTAGGTAACCAAGTCCTACAGAAATGAGGGTGGTGCAGATCCGCACGATCTGCGGATGCGCTGCAAAAATTTCTTTAATCTCATGTACGGTGCAATCAAGATACTCACCAAAGTTTCGATCTTTATATTTCACACCTAAGCTAACAGGGTTTAAGCGCAGCCCTGCGCACTCATCGCACGTCACCTGCACAGGCGGCAAGAAGTGAAGAAAGATTTTCTTGTAGCCCATGCCGTAGCACTGGGTGCACATACCTGCTCTATGGTTAAAACTAAAATGTTTAGGCTGTAGGCCCAACATTCTCGCTTCTGGCAGAGCTGCAAAGAAGGTTCGCATTTTTGTTAAGATCTCGCAGTAGGTCCCCACATCGGATCTCGCTGTTAACCCGATCGGGTCTTGTGTGATCGAAAGGACCTTATCGATCTGTTTGATCCCAGAGACTTTGGCGCTCTCTATTGCCACCTCGTCTTTCGATAGCACCCCCTTTTGGAGAGCAGGAAGAAGCACATTTTGCAAGAGGGTGGATTTGCCAGAGCCTGAGACTCCTGTGAGGCAGGTAAGAACACCAAGAGGGACGTCAAGTTTTACATTCTTAAGGTTATGCAGGTTTGCACCCTGAATATGAAGCGCACCTTTTGTAGGCTTTCTTCTCCTTTTAGGAAGAGGGATGCTTTTTCTTCCAGAAAGATAGGCGCCTGTGAGAGATTCCGGATTGTTTTCAATCTCCTTGAGGGTGCCGCGTGCTGTGATGTGTCCCCCTTCTTCTCCAGCTCCAGGGCCAAAATCGAGAATGTAATCACCAAGGGCAATTGTCGCAGGGTCGTGCTCTACAAGAACAAGGGTGTTTTGTAGATCTTTTAGTTTGACAAGCGCCTTACAAAGTCTGTCCGTATCTCTTGGGTGGAGGCCAATGCTCGGTTCATCCAGGACGTAAAGGACACCCGTAAGTCCAGAACCAAGCTGGCGTGCAAGTCTTGTTCGTTGAGCTTCGCCTCCACTTAATGTAGGTGCCCTGCGATCAAGCGATAGGTAGTCCAGGCCCACCTCACAGAGAAATTCCAATCTTTGGATCATCTGCTTTTGCACATCCTCCAAGATTTTGTTCTTATCCTGCACGATGGCAACCTTCTTGATAAAGGCAAGCACCTGACTGACAGGCCATCTGCAGAGAGCATCGATCGACACGCCGTCAACAAGAACGTTTCTTGCTAAGGGATTGATCCTAGAGCCCTTGCAACTCGGACACTGGATTTCATCGAGAAGGGGGGCGATCTGATCTCTTACCGCCCCTTTTGCGCTCTTTGCAATTTTAGCAAGCGCTACGCTAATCCCTGGAAAGCGGAACTGGAAGCCTTTTTTCGAGGTATAGAGCACCCCTTCTTTAGAGCCCTCAATCAGGACTTGTAGCTTCCCCGGCGGTAAATCTTTCAGTTTCACTTTAGGATCAATCCCCTCTTGCTCGAAAAATTCCCCAAGGAGGGAAAGAGCTTCTTTACTGACCATGATTCCAAAGAGATAGCGCATCAGCCCGAGGACTGTTTTTTGCATAATGTCGCCATTTTCTTCGAGATTGGCCCCATACTGGATTCCAAGACCAAGACAGGCAGGGCACATCCCTTCTGGGGTGTTGAAGGCAAAGGTGTGAGGAGTGATTTCCGGATAGGAGACACCTGTCTTTTCTACAGCGAAAGCAAGATTGAAGAAAACATCTTGCGCCTCCCTTGCGATCACAATCTTTCCTTTTCCCATGACTTCGGCTACCTCAAAGGATTCAAAAAGGCGAGAGGCGGCAGATGGATCTACTTTCAACCTGTCCACAACAAGAAAAAGCTCATTTTTTCTTTTCCTATCGAAGGGAATCACTTCGTCAAGGGAGTAATACGTCCCGTTTAAGCGGATCCGGAGATACCCCTTTTTTCGTAGCCGTTCAAGCACCGTTTCAAATGGCTCACTTTTCTTAAGTTCGATGGGTGCTAAAATTTGTAACCTTTCCCCTTCAGGATAGCTGAGCACGCGTTCTAAGACGTGGTCTTTGCTAATCGCTTGGATGATCTCTTTTGTATCGGGGCAGTGGGGCAAGCCAACCCTTGCATAAAGTAGGCGTAGGTAATCGTAGATTTCGGTCATCGTGCCAAGCGTGCTGCGGGGGTTACCGGCGTGGGCTTTCTGTTCGATTGCAATAGAGGGAGAAAGACCCGAGACACTTGCCACCTTGGGCTTTGGCATCTGCTCTACAAACTGCCTGGCATAGGGAGAAAGAGACTCAATATAGCGCCTCTGCCCCTCGGCATAGATTGTCTCAAAGGCAAAAGAGGATTTCCCAGAACCTGAGGGCCCTGTACAAATGGTGAGCTGATTGCGAGGCAAAGAGGCGTTTAAAAATTTCAGGTTGTTTTGTAAAGCACCTGCCACTTCTATCTCTTGTGTAGCAAGGCCCTCTTTTTTCTTACTTCTTGTAGAGAGGATCTCATAGTTTGGGTTAAGCACAGTCCTCAAAGCCTCACCTGTCGGAGTTTTTTTCTTGGCAATCTCCTCGGGGCGTCCAAAGCCTGCGATCTGTCCACCTTCTGCTCCGCCACCAGGACCGAGATCTAAAATAAAATCTGCTGTTTTGGCCACATCCATATTATGTTCAATGACAATCACAGTGTTTCCCTTATCCACAAGAGAATGAAGAACTCGAAGAAGGTTGTTGATGTCGTGGAAGTGAAGTCCTGTTGTCGGTTCATCAAGGATGTAGAGTGTTTTTCCTGTGGAGGGACGCAAAAGCTCTTTGGCAAGCTTAATACGCTGCGCTTCCCCGCCAGAAAGAGTTGTAGAGGATTGTCCAAGCAATACGTAATGCATCCCCACATCGATTAAAGTCTGTAGTTTCTCTTTGATATGCGGGATATCTTTAAAGAAGACAAACGCCTCTTCCACACACATTTCGAGAATATCATAGATATTTTTCTCTCGGTAGTGCACAGAGAGGGTTTCTGGGTCAAAGCGTCTTCCCTTACAAAGAGGGCAGTCCACCCACGCAGCCTCCATAAAATCCATGTCGATTTTAATCATTCCCATTCCCACACATTGAGGACAGGAGCCCTCCCGCACATTAAAACTAAACCGTCCAGGTTCAAATCCCTTGGCCCGGCTTTCAGGTAGGGCGGAGAATAAGTCTCGGACATCATCAAACACCTTGCAGTAGGTGGAGGGATTAGACCTCGGGTTGCGTCCAATCGGTGACTGATCGATGCCGATTACCTTATCGATCGCATCAGCACCTGTAAGAGAGATGTGGGGACCGACAAAGAGCTTACTTTTTTGAAGCTTATTCGAAAGTGCTGGAAAAAGAGTTTCTGAGATCAGAGATGACTTGCCTGAACCGGAGGGTCCTGTAACCGCAATGAAAGTTCCGATAGGGAACGAGGCGCTTACGTTTTTAAGATTGTGGTGTGTCGCACCCTTAATGACGATCTCTTCTTTTCCTTTTTTTCTTCGTTTTTTAGGGATTTCGATTTTCCTTCTTCCCGTCAGATAATCAGCCGTGATCGAATTTTTGCAAGAGAGAAGGTCAGAAAGCTCACCATTGACAATTACTTGCCCCCCGTGCGACCCTGGCCCTGGACCAAATTCCAAAATACGATCAGCAGCGCGGATGGTGTCTTCATCATGCTCTACGACAACGACTGTGTTGCCAAGATCCCGCAGCCTTTTGAGTGTGTCGATCAGTTTTTTATTGTCTTGGGGATGGAGACCGATCGAAGGCTCGTCAAGAACATAGGTAATCCCGACAAGACCACATCCGATTTGGGAGGCAAGGCGGATCCGCTGTGCTTCTCCTCCCGAGAGTGTGGGTGCAGCGCGGTCAAGGCAGAGGTAGTGAAGCCCCACATCCACAATAAACTGCAAGCGTGCGGTGATCTCATGGAGAAGATCTTCACCAATCAATGCCTCTTCTTTAGTAAGCTTAAGCTTCTTAAAAAAGTTTAGGCACTCAAGGGAAGGCATTTGCGTAAGCTCATGGATTTTTTTTCCTCCGAGGGTAGCTGCTGAGGGGTAGGCTTTTAGTCTTGACCCTTGGCAAAGGGAGCAGGTCCCCATCACCATCAGTTCTTCCTGCTTTCTTCTGTAAAGAGAGCTCTTGGCCTTATTGTAGCGATGCATTGCCTCACCGAGCACCCCATTCCAGTGGACATAGTCGGTCCAGGTCTTCCCCGTGTCCTTGTGCACAAAACGCATTTTCACATACTTCTTGTCAATACCATGCAAGAAAGCGTCTTGTGCATCTTTAGGCAGCTTTCCAAACGGAGTATTGATGTCAAAATTGTAGATTCGAGCTAGGTTATCATAGATATTGCCAAAATAGACGGTGCTATAGGAACTGCCCACAGAACAACAGTCTTCTTTAATGCTTTTACTAAAATCGACAACAAGGTTGATGTCATACTCATTCACCGCACCCATGCCATTGCACCTTTCACACATTCCCTGAGGGGTGTTGAAGGAGAAGTTTTGCGGCTCGAGCGCGGGGTAAGAGAGGCCAGACTTGGGAGAGTAGGCAAATTGCGAGAAGAGCTCTTCTTCTTTTGTATCAGGATTCTGGATACTGCAGAGCCCTTTTCCTATCCGGAGGGCTTCTGTGAGGGCTTCTGCAATCCTAGAGAAGTTTTGGGGTTCTACTTGGATCCTATCGAGAACAATATCGATGTCATGGTCGACACTCTTATCGAGGGATATACTTTCCGCTAGATTGACAATTTCTCCATCAATTCGTACACGCATGTAGCCAAGTTTTTGAAACTGGGCAAAGTCTTCCTTGAACTCTCCTTTTCTTCCCCGGGCAAATGGGGCCAAAACCAGCCATCTGGAACCCGCTTTTTTGCTCTGCAGGGTCCGGATGATTCTTTCCTTGCTCTGGGGAAGCACCGCCTCGCCGCTCACGGGGCAGTGGGGTGTTGCGACCCGGGCATAGAGCACGCGGAGATAATCGTAGACCTCGGAGATAGTTCCGACAGTAGATCTTGGGTTTCTGCCAGCCGTCTTCTGTTCGATCGAAATCGTAGGGGAGATGCCACTTGCAGATTCGAGATTTGGTTTTGCCATCTCTCCCATCTGCCTTCTTGCAAACGTGGAAAGGGATTCTACATAACGCCTCTGTCCTTCCATGTAGAGTGTGTCGAAGGCAAAAGAAGATTTCCCAGAGCCTGATACCCCTGTGCAGACAATGAGCTCTTCTGGATCTAAGGTTACATCCACTGACTTAAGGTTATGGACAGCCACCTTCTTCAGAATGATTTTTCGTTTCATCGCTTTCTTTTTTCTGCGTTTGGGTATATAAGAAGATCATTATAGTGAATTTGCCTTTTGTTAGGAAAAGGAAAAGGGGCTAGTCTATGTCGTATTGTCAACTTTGTTTTTTTTTCCTGCTCCTCTTCTGCTCGCCCCTTCTCTCTGAGGAGGGATCGTTTTTCACGTCCGATGAATGGCAACAGATTGGGCAACAACTTCCCACAGACCAAGACCTGATCGTCTTCCGTGATGGCAAGAAAGTGCTCGGCACAGTAGAGTCCATCCCTCTGCTGCACTTTTCATTTGGTGACATGTTGCTCTGTGTGGAAGATGTCCTTGGCATCTCTTTTTCAGAAACAGCAGGCCAGCTCAAGACGCAGTATATCACAACAAGAGGGTTTAATCTGATCTGTTCATATCTTGAGAAAACGTTTGCGTTTACCGAGCGGAAGGCGATTTTGGAAAAGAGCCGCAGATCCACAAAGAATAAGTTGTCATACGAATCTATAAAAAGGGAATACGATCCTAAAAGCATCAGCTTCATTCTCTTACACCCCCGTAAAGAGCAAGTGGCCCAGCACACTCCCTTCCACAATATCCGGCTAAAAAATGGAGATCAATTTCCAGCCCTACTATCTTCTGTTCCTATCGTCCTCTCCGATGGTTGGAAGGAGCAGCAGCTGTGCCTGACCGATATCTTATCTGTCGAGTTTGAAGGGGGGTTGCATGGTACTGTCCTGAAAGGGGGTGTAAGGCGCCCTCTCAGCTATTCGTTTACAAAAGATCCATTTGTCGAACTACATGCTGCCTATCAGGCAACCTCCATGAAGCTGCCTTGGGAGAGAATGGAATGTATTTTTGCAGACAACGGGGAATATTATGTTCCAAAAGCAGCCCTTTCCACAAGGATCAACATTGAAGATAAAGTAGCCCTTTCACAGATTGTCATTCAAGACGACGAGGAGGAGCTGCAGAAGATAGCTGCAAAGCCAGGGCAAGCAGATCTGAGTAAGATGTTGTATGTACCAGCTGGCAAGTTTCGCATTACGTCCCCCTCAGGAGGTGCCCAGAACCTTCTTCCGACTGCAAAGGCACCTTCTTACTTGATCGATCTGAAAGGCTATTATATTGATACCCAGTTTGTAACGAATGAACAGTACCGTGATTTTGTTGAAGCAACAGGCCATAAAATGCCCTCACACTGGGCAAGAGGGGCCCTTCCTCCCGGTTTTGAACACCATCCTGTTGTCAATGTAACGCATGAAGATGCCAAAGCCTATGCAGCATGGGTTGGAAAGCGGCTGCCCACGGAAATCGAGTGGGAAATTGCGAGCGGAAAGTTTGCAGGCACTTTGCCTGACCCTCTTCTTGGTCGCTTTGCAGAGTGGACGGATACACGGCTCGGGGATGAGGCGACACACAATTTTGTTTTGCGCCGCAAGGTGACAGCTAGCGAGAAGGCCCCCGCGCCTCGCTTTTCTCTTCCGATGTCTGGCGCGAATACCTTTACGGGCTTTCGCTGCGCTCTCGACGAGCGTTAAGCAAGTAGGGCTTTTACCCGAATAGCCAGCGCCAAAAAGCTACAAAAGGGATTGTTAAGGATTGCCAAATGCTCTTTTTCTCTTCAACGCTTTCTTGGGACGCTTGCGATTGCACTTTGCCAGTTTTTGTTTGTGTTCGTGTAACTATCCTCGTTGCGTCCTTCACTTTACTATCTTTTGTCACTTTACCAGCCCTCTTCTCCCGTACTGTCTTGCCCGCTGGAAGCATCTGATCAATCTCGACTTTCGCCTTTTTCCTTACCTGGTTCTCATCTGTAATTTGACTTAGATCTTCAAGTTCTTTTGTGAGCATGTCTTGGCTATGCAGCTTGTAAAGGTGGTAGTCCTTTGATCCCAAACGCTCTTTCATATAGCCTGCAACTGACTTATAGACGCAAATTCCCTTCTTTTGCACTTTGCGAGTACTCAAGCCCCCATACTTTTGTGCATTCTTCTTAGTCACTCTCTCCCCACCGAGTGATTGCACCTGAGCGTATACATTATTTATATTACGAGAAAATGTTTCAGTCACAACTAGAAGCTGCATCAAACCAAAAAAGAAATTTGGCGTCAGCTTGTCTTGAGAAATGTTTGCAAGCTTGTAGTCATAATAATGAGAGTCCTCTTCCTTTGCATGAAAATCTTCTAGTCCCTCTCCGGTGTTGATGACTGTAAAGGTAAAGTTCTTATCATCTACCTTATGAATCAGATACTGCACAGCATGCCCACCACCTTCTTTAGCCTTTTGAGAGTATCCTCCTGGAAGCAAAAGGTGATCACCTGGCTTCATTCCTAGTACTTTTTTTGATATTTCTTGGCTGATCAAGTTTAACTCACAACTTTTTCCAAAACCTGGATTCAAATCCCTTGCAATCTTAGCCGCAAACTCTAGCTCCTCCTGCACCATCTTAATCTGATCAGGCTGAGTGGCTTTTGTGGCAAAGGATGTAACCATTTCTTTTTCCTTGGTCAAGATAGAATGCTGGTTGCTCCCTTCCAAGTCTTCGTTTGATGCGAACTTTGATGTATTTAAAACCTTCCCATAGTAGTGCTTTTCCATTTCTTTGACTTCTACCCGCAAATCTACCGCCATTGATTCGAGTTTTTTTACTTTCAGATCTATCTGTTCTCGTGACGTCGCGTTCACTTTTGTTGCTAGGGCTTGCAAAGCATCTTTTGAGTTCTGAATCCTCTGTGCTTTTTCAGCAAGAGATCCCTTCTCCATTATGACATCCAAATCGGTCATAATTTTTGTGGCTATTTCGTTTACAGTCTCTTCATTCTTGTTGAAAAGGGCTTTGCTTGGCTTTAAACCCACGGCTTTAGCAACATCACTCAGGCTTTTACCGTTTGCAATCATGTGGCTGACTGCCAAAGCTATGTTCGAAGCTTCTCTTTGTGCTTCCATGTCCCCCTCTCCTTTACCTAAAATTATAACATATTATTTTAATAATACGTAACCTGTTCATTTTATGTGCATTATAATCACAACTGAATGGAAACACTCTATCCTTAATATAGAAAAATTGGAGGGTTTGACATGAGTAAACCAGCAGGATCTGCCTCTGTCAATATGCAGATCTAAACCAAGGAAATCCTTCAGAAAAACTCAGCAAAAGCCTCACCCTCCTGGGTACTTTCCGCTCAGCTGCAAGCTATCTGCTGCCTCTTGCAGAAAACCTAGTGAACGTAGAAGCTATTGTCCCAGGTACAACAGATGTCCTTGTCTATAGCTCTTACGCTCTACCAGTTCTGACGATAATCAGCAAGAAAGTCCAAGCCTGTTACAGAGCGGAGGCGGAGCAACCAATCGATTGACTTAATCGCCTGCACGACGTAAAATCCAGTGCTTAAATCTGAGGAGAATTTTAATGAAATACGATTTATTTCTGATGTTGAGCTTATTTTGCGCTTTAACCCCCCTACAACCCATTCAGGCCGAAACGCCTCTTATCCCAAGAAAAGAACTCTTTGGGAATCCTGAGAAAGCAAGCCCCTCGCTTTCTCCTAACGGAAAAAAACTAGCGTACCTAGCCCCGGACGAAAAAGGGGTTCTTAACGTCTACGTAAAAGATCTTACAACCGATGCTCCCGATGTCAAAGTCACCTCCGATACAAAAAGAGGCGTACGCGTCTACTTCTGGAACTACGACAACAACCAAATTCTCTACCTTCAGGATAAAGATGGGGATGAAAACACGCACCTTTATCAGACAAGCCTTACAACCAAGACGACAAAAGACTTAACCCCCTTCGAAGACACAAAGGCTCTTGTTCTTGCGTATCGCTATGAGCAGCCCAATCAGATGCTCCTCATGATGAATAAACGGGATAAGGCTTTATTTGATGTGTATAAGCTAGATCTTGTTTCAGGCAAACTCACCCTCGAAATGGAAAACAAAGATAATATCACTGACTTTACAGCTGATAAACAACTTGATGTCCGAGCGATTGCCATCACTTTGCCAAGTGGCATTGAAGTCATAAAGGTACGGAAAGACAAGTCTTCCCCGTGGACAGAGCTAATGCGCTTTGATCCCGCAGAAGACAGGGTTTCTGTGTCCGGTTTTACAAAAGATGGGAAATATCTCGATGTCGCTTCCAATCTTGAAAACAATACAGTAGAGTTCATTCGAATCAATCTAGAGAACGGGGAAAGAGAAGTCCTCTACCATGACCCTGTATTCGACCTTACAAGTCTTATGAAAGATGAGAAAACAGGAGAGTATCAGGCAGCATTCGTAGATAGGGAAGTTCCCGTATCGATTCCTCTTCTACCCGACGTCAAGCAAGACTTTGCTCTTCTGAAAAAAAAGTTCAATGAGCCTTTTGTTGTAGCTGATCAAGATCTAGATAGCCACAACTGGATTGTCGTTGTCTACAACACTGACAAGCCCTCCCGCTACTACCTCTTTGACCGCAAGACAAAGAAGGTAACTTTTCTCTTCACGCCGAGAAAAGCGCTTGAAAACTATGCCATGAGCCCGATGAAACCTATCAACATCGAGACAAGAGATGGAATGTCCCTTCTTGCCTATCTCTCCCTTCCAGTAGATAAAAAAGCGCAAAACCTACCCACAGTCATGCTTGTACACGGCGGTCCCTGGGCACGTGATAGTGCCATGTTTGACCCAGAAGTGCAGTGGCTTACAAACCGTGGCTATGCCGTATTGCAAGTCAACTTCCGAGGATCAGCAGGCCTTGGAAAAGCTTATCTCAATGCTGGCAACAAAGAATGGGGGGCCAAGATGCATGACGACCTCCTTGATGCGAAAAATTGGCTTGTGGCTGAAGGAATTTCAAACCCCGATAAGATAGCCATCTACGGCGGCAGCTATGGAGGCTATGCCACCCTTGCAGCTCTTGCCTTTACTCCCGAGGAATTTGCAGCAGGAGTGGATCTTGTAGGCCCATCTAACCTTCTTACTCTGCTCGAATCTCTTCCCCCCTACTGGACGCCCCAAAAAGAGTCGTTCTACAAAAGAATTGGCAATTTGGAGACAGAGAAAGAATTTTTGAAAGAGAGGTCTCCTCTCTTCAAAGCAGATCAAATCTCAAAACCGCTGCTGATTGCCCAAGGGGCCAACGACCCCCGCGTTAAGCAGGCGGAAAGTGACCAGATTGTCTCCAAAATGCGCAGCCATAACCTGCCAGTGATGTACCTTCTCTATCCCGATGAGGGGCATGGGTTTGTACGCCCTGAAAATCGCTTGAAATTCTATGCTGCTGCAGAGCAATTTCTCGCTAAACACCTAGGGGGTAGAGCTGAGACTCCGAAGGGAGATGAGAGCTGGGAAACCCTCTTAAAATAAAGAAATGTGACCCTACCCAAGCAACTTGAAAAGTTGTTTGGGTATAGACATTTTTGGCACGATCATGCGACAATTTACTTATGATGAGGAGTAAAGAAACGCAAGAAAACATACTGTTTACCATAGGCCCCTACCAAATACTTGAAAGCATTGGAAAAGGGGGCATGGGGGAGGTTTATCTTGCCTACGACACTACCTGTGGCAGAAAAATTGCGCTGAAACGGATACGGGAAGATCTGGCGACCCACTCCCAACTCTATAAACGTTTTTTAAGAGAAGCCAAGCTGACAAGCCAGCTCATCCACCCTGCGATCATCCCGATCTATTCCATCCATCAAGAACAAGACGCCCTCTACTACACTATGCCCTTTGTAGAGGGAAAAACTCTAAAACAGATCATCAAAGAAGCAAGAGCGCAAGACCCTGCCAAAGCAGAGGGAAACCCGGTTGGTAGGGTCCCCTCTCTCATGCGCTATTTTTTAAGCATCTGTCAAGCGGTAGCCTATGCACATTCTCGTGGCATACTCCACCGCGACCTCAAGCTAGAGAATGTGATTATCGGAAAGTATGGGGAGGTGATGATCTTAGACTGGGGCCTTGCAAAAATCATAGAAGGTCCTGATGAGGATGAAGATGTCACAACTCTTCCCGAAGAGAGCGTCCATACACTGCATGGAAAGGTCGTAGGAACAATCTCCTATATGGCACCCGAGAGGGCCTTTAACGGAGCAGCTTCTGTCCAAAGCGACATCTTCTCTCTTGGCGTCATCCTCTACAACATGCTCACCCTCTCTGCCCCTTTTCGTCGTGGCAAGCTAGAACAATTTCGTAAAACAGTCGGAAAGGAAGAGTTCAGAGATCCAGCGCAAGTGGCGCCCTACCGAGATGTGCCTCGTATTCTCACCGAAATAGCGCAAAAATGCCTGGAAAGGGACCCTAAAAGGCGTTACGAATCTGTAGACGCCCTCCTTCGTCACCTCGAAATCTACATGGAAGGAAAGTCTGAGTGGTTCGTGATACAAGAGCTTGACATCGCAAGAAAAAGAGACTGGGAGTTTCAGGAAAACGTCTTTATTGCAGAACACATTGCCATCACAAGGAACGCAGATGTCACCGAGTGGGTCAACTTGATGATCTCTAAAGACTCGTTTTCTGAAAACATCCAATTAGAAGCTACAGTCAAAGTGGGCTCAAACGGCCATGGCCTCGGCTTTTTACTGTCTCTACCCGAAGTAGAAGAGCGAGAACATATCAACGACGGCTACTGCCTCTGGCTTGGCTCCGACAAGGATAAATCTACAAAACTTCTTAGGTCCACGGTAGAAGTGCTAAGGTCACCCCACGTTTATCTAAAAAGGGGAGTTGCAAACACCGTGAAAATTCAAAAAGTAGAGAATAACATCTACTGCTATGTAAACAACGTCCTCCAGTTCTCCTACATCAGCTACCTGCCTCTTACAGGAACCCACATTGGCATCCTTTCGCGAGACCTGGATTTTGAAATCTCCCCTATCAAAGTTGGAGTTGGAAACTTAAGCATCAACATCAAGTGCCTTGCTGTTCCTGATGCGTTTTTGGCACATAAAGATTTTGAGAGGGCTCTTCATGAATACAGAAGGATTGGCTACTCCTTCCCAGGAAGAGCGGAGGGTCGTGATGCCATGTTTCGAGCAGGCATTACTCTTCTAGAACAAGCAAAAACAAAAAAGAGTCCCTATGAGGCACTGACCCACTACGACCTTGCCTTAGATGAATTTCAAAAACTCCACTCAACTCCAGGTGCTCCTCTTGAATACCTTGGAAAGTCTCTTGTCTATAAAGCGATGCAAGAGTTTGATGAAGAGATTAAGTGCTTTGAAATCGCCTTTAGACGCTATCCCAAACATCCCCTACTTCCCCTTGTGAAAGAGCAAGCTGTCTTTCGACTCCATGAAAGCTCCCTAAAAAATAGAAGGGCTACCTATAATTTTGCACTTCTTATCGCAGAGCATATGCCCCAAACAGTAAAAAAACCTCCGGGGAAACAGCTTTTTCAAAGCCTTGTGAAACATTGGGAGCCCCTCCCCTTTTTTGAAGAACCCGCTCGTCTAGATACATTGCATATCTCGATCGTCCTTGCCTTCTGGACTGCAAAGCCCTACGTGCTCGAAGAACTTCTGGAGAGCAAAAAAGGCTCTAAAACGGTGCGTTGCAATGCCCTCTTTGCACTGCTAGAGCTCGGCTGCTATGATAGTGTCAGGAAGCATGCAAAAAAATCAGAAGTGTTTCAGGCTCTTATCAACCAAGACGAAAACATGCTTGTCCAAGCCGCGCCCTCGTTTCTCAAATCAGCAGGACTGCTTTACCTTGTAGATAGATACTTGACTGCAGAAGCACCCGAAAAGGCTCTTTTGCTTCTCAATAGAGCTGAAAAAGACCCTCTCACCTCTGCCCAAGCCCGCCTTGCGCACTGCTATCGGATCTGGTCGGCCCTACTCCTAAAAGACTTTAGTCTTGCTGAAAAGCTTTTTGCACAAAACAGTCAAGGATTGCTTACAAAGGAATCTACCCTACTCCCAATTCTCTACGGCTGTTTCTTGCGTGCGACGCTAGGGAAAGAAATGTCTCGCCCACACCTATCGAACTTTCTCGATGTGCAACACCCTCGCACCTGGACGCTTCTTGCCCACTACCTCTTTGGTAAAATTGGCAAAGATAGACGGTGGGAGAGCGCTGCGTTTCTTTATGAGAAACGAGCGCTCTATAAGCAAATGGGTCTCTATGCTCTCTGCAAAGGAGACTTAGAAAAGGCCCGCTATGCAAAAAACCAGGAAAAGCGATGCTACTACACCGAGGAGGCTTAGAGAATTTTGAGAACGCTGATTTCGTAGGCCTGACGCAAAAGCGACAAACCAGCAGAGCCTGCCAAAAGTCCGTAGCCAAGAGAGATGGGGAGCGAAAAAGTTAAAACAAAGAAGCCAAGCGTAGCAACAATTTGCGACAGCAGCTGCATATTCCAACTATTCATCTTGAGGGAAGAGCGCAGCTTTAGGTCAGAAAGCGCTCTTGCCGCTTTGATTTCAGGGTCTCTGATTAGCCTTGCACATGTTTGGAAAATCCGAGGCATTTTTTCAAAATAAACCTTGTGTTTTAATGCCGCTGCTGTCTCTTTTGCCTTGTCTTCCAAACGAAGCTTTTGAAAGCCTGCTAAATTCTGAGAAACGAGACCCTCAATAGCTTGCGAATCCTTCTCAGTGTTGAGGCAACGGACAAGCTGGAACGTCTTATTCCAAATGCGAGCAAACACAGCCAAGCTGATTGCCCCTAATACACCCGCTACAATCTGTAGAGATGCCCCCCCTACTGGGATGAGGTCAGCAGCAAAGGAACAAAACGGACTCAGAACGGGAGAAGAAGAAACGGTATAGGCAACCTTTGCTGCTAAAGTTTCAGCTAAGGGTAGATTTTTCGCAGCTATCACCATGTCTTCTACTGCATAAGGCAGGTTCAGATAAGAAACAGGTTTCAACACAGTGACAAGAGTCACTACGCCATCCCTTTTTTGAAGGAGAGGGGTGATAGCCATAGTAGTATAGCGTACAAGCTTAACGGTAGCAACAACCGCCTTAGTGGGTGCGCGATAGGTATCTAGATAATTGGAACGAGAGACCATACCATCCTCCTTTTTGCAAGAGATGGTATCCTCTCTCCTTAAAGAATAGATAAATAATTTAAATTCAACTATTTACGTTTGAAGCTGCAGCAGGACGCGGCTGACCCGGAGCTCTTCTCTCTCTGATGCACGATCAAAGAAAGATTGTAAACTTCGGGCAAAAGAAGGCAAAACCTCACCCCAAGATCCCTTCCTTACCAAAGTTTTCATAAATTCTGCTTTTTCACGCGCTTGATCTTCCATCATCATTTTGTCCGATAAACGAACCGCTGCGTACTTATCACCAAAAGGGCTTTTATAGGCACGGAAATGTCCTTCTTCTCTTTGCTTGATGAGATAGGCGGGGAGATAAATCTCCATAGTGTCCCAGAAACGGTGTTCTGTTAAACATTTATGGACACGCTCTCCATTCTCTTCGACCCATACCCCTTGGAAGGCACCGAAGGGGATCATGGTTTTAGAAAATACTTTAGCTTGCCACTGCTCAGGCAACTTTTTGATCGCTGACATAAGTGTTGATACAAAACTATCTGGCTCTGTGTCAAAGAGCGACATACGAAAGAGGTTAGGTACTTGGTCTTTACCCAAAATTGACTCAAGTTTGTCTTGGATCCAGGCAGCGCAGTTTTCCGTTTGGATTTGGTAGGCAATATTGCCAGTTCTTGCCCTGATCATATCCTCTCTTATCGAGTCCATCAAACGCAGCGCAAGCGGTGTCTCCAGGGAAAAACCATAGTAACCAAGTTTTCTAAACGTGAAGAAAGTTGTTTCATCGGGGTGAGCAATCGTTGCAGGAACGTAGCGTCCCCACGTAGTCAATTCTTCAAATCTTGATTTTGGAAATTGCATCATCAGCTTGCCGAACTGGTAGACGTTATAGCGCCCCCGACCATTCGGAATCGCCACCTCTAAGAAGGCGTGATTTCTTTCATAGTCAAGACAAGCCTTTTCCCGAGAAGCCACAGCTGAAGCCACCCAATTTTTCCCGTCAACCTGCACATGGTAACGATCTTCCACCTCCCCTTGACTTAAGGTTTCGAGAACTGGAAGCTGCTCCCAAAAACGCTCTGCATTCAAGTTGATGACCTTGTAGTCTTTCTCTTCCTCGTTCCAAAAACCAAGAAGATTACCATTCCAGTTCTCAAACCCCGACGAGAAATACTCTATTCTTCCTGGATCGTGTCTTTTATTTGCAATCTGTCTAAATACATCACGTATCATGATTTTGTATTGGCCCCGGAAAGTAATAAAAGCTGAATCATCCAGAATATTTTGATCTTTCCCTTCAAACGGCAAGGTGAGGATTTTTTGTCTCTGAACTTTTTGTATTTTAAGAAGAGCCCCTCCAAGGCGTCCTACGCGGTTGCTGATAAAGGATGCGGAAATTTTTTCTGCTGTAGCGGGGTACTCAATAAATACTCTAGGGGAAAGCTTGTCACGAAGAGTCCAACATAAAAACTTCTCTTGGAGATCGATGTTCTCAAGGAATAGAGTCACAAATTTTGGATACTGTGAGGCTTCCATCAGCCTGCGGAAGTCAGATCGTGTGAGATAGGGTTCTTGAAAGACGTGTTGCCCTTCTTTCCAGCGGGCAGCAATCCCTTCGAGAGAAGAAAGCAAAGTTTGATCGAAGGGAGAAGCGTCTAAGCCCCCGTTTTTCTTTTCTATCCGGTAGAGAAGCGCTATTCTACGTCTTTCGATCTCGTTATTCCCTAAAAAACCTTCAGTTTTTCGAAGAGTTTCCTGGACATCCTGGGGCATAAGACCATGCTGGCAAAAAGCTACCGGTCTTTGTTCGAGTTTATCTAGCTCTTGTATCAGCTCTTTCGAGATGTCATTTCTAAAAATTTCCCTCATCTTCTCGACCTCTTGTTCTCCTCATAGAGAGCAGAAGACACACAAACCGCCCGAAGCCATGAAAAGCTGGCGATTCGACCCTGAGAAATTCGTAAATTGCTTATTTACAAGGTACTAGGAAATGATGATAACAAGATTTCATTTTAACTAAGAAAATGCTTTAAAGAAAAAAGTAATGAGCCCAGCTGCTCTATAGGGTTCTCTTACAGTCCTTATTATACATCAAAACTTTATTTTTCTCCAGACCAAAAGAACAAGCCTTGAAAACAAACAAAAAAATTACTATAATAAGCTGGCTGACGATTTCATATTCATAAGGGAAAACTTATGATAGCTATGCCAGAACAGAGACCGTCTCGTAAGAATTCACCTGTCAAAAATGTAAAATCAGACCTACCTCTTGCCTATGAAAAACTATATCAGAGACAAAAGAGCGAATGGAAAAGAAAAGTAGAAGAACTAGGAAATGATTTCTGGGAGAGTGTCATCCGAGACATACCAGAATCCCCTCTAAAAACAAAAAAGGAGATCCTAGGTCAATTAAAGGCTTCAGTTTTAGAATGGGAGGGAGGCCCCGCTGCTGAAAACGATCCTATTGTGCAAGCACTGCTTATGATCGATCAACACGCACCTCTTCTTTTGTCTGGGCAGGAACTAGTAGATCTACAGGAGGAAACAAAAAAAATAGGTGAAAGCTTGCAAGAAAAGGGCATGCCTCTATTTTTTGAGAAGGATCAAACTTGTTTAGAACAATTTAAAATCTCCTCACGCTTTCTTGAGCTAGTCTACAAGATTAGCTGTGGGCTTTTCAAAAATAAATCTTACGTCGAGGCCTATGCCATTTTTGGCCTTCTTACTCAATTTAGACCCCATCAAACTGCCTATTGGATAGCCTTAGGAAAAACATCAGAAATGCTTGCTGATATTCCTCAGGCAATTTTTTACTACTATATAGCAAGCAATCTACCTACGGCAGATGCAGGACCTCTTCTTTTAGCCGCAAATCTTTCGGTCCAGCAGGACAAAGAACAGGCAAAGGAGTTGTTGTCCTTGGCTAAAGAAAGAATTGCTCTTGGGGACGGCCTTGTAGGATAAGTCTCCCTTCGGTCAACTTATCAAAGTGGGTTTCGGAATA
>CAZBXE010000004.1:0-73121 GCA_964496125.1 uncultured bacterium
TGAGATGAGCAACCATTCGAAGGAGCTCCCCTTAAATAAGGGAGCTCCTTTTTTTCATGTATCAGCTACGGTATCGGTATGAAACTGATTTGGAAGACTACGCTCCTTTTGCTTTTTAGCGTTTCTTCCTTATGCCAGCCTCTCTTTGTGGAAGATGAAATCATTCCCTTTGGTTATGAAGCCATAGCTGCAACAGAGTTTTTGCCTGAGCAATACCAACGAGACCAATACAATCTCTATCGCTGGCTTTTAAACAAGCGCTGTATGTTGCTTTGGGAGAAAAGTTGTGCTCTCAGACTCAGCGGCGATATGCGCTTTCTTTGGGGCCACATCATTGAACATCAAGATGGACACTCACTGCGTGAGAGGGACGCGGAACTTGATGATGGCTCTCGGATCCTGGATCTTTTGGGTAACCCATTTTCGAGTTCTGTTTTTGCCGCAGACCTAAACCTTTATCTCGACTTTACATGTGGTAGATCCTGGACAATTGGATGGCTTCAGTTTAAGAATGTCGGCGGCGTCAAGAGACTGAATAAAACCTGTGGAGAGGATTGCTGTGGCCCCTTTGGTAGCGGTACTTTTGATGATAGGGCTCTTCGGAAAGCGTACTTTGGCTACAACATTTGTTTAGACGGTACCTCCCGCTTCGATATTGAAATTGGCAGAAGGCCTCTTTGGACCGTTTTTGAATCAAGAGTTGAGTTTCAAAGTAACTTTGATGGCGTTTTGCTCAGTTACTCAACAAGAGATTGCTGTAACTTCCGAGATTTCTACATCTATCTTGGAGGCTTTGTTGTTGATGCCAAATCAAACCACTGGGCTTGGATTACAGAGGTCGGTGTTTTTGATATCTTTGATCTCGATTTAGATGTTCGCTACTCTTATGTTGATTGGAAAGAAGTCAATGTTTGGGGTCACCTTATTAACAGGTGCGGTTGTGACAATCCGTGCGGCTGGAATTACCGGGTTTCACAAATCTCAGCCGATTATAATTTTTGGGCAGAGGTCATTGATCAGCCTGCTAAGCTTTATGGCGCCTTTCTCTACAACCATGCAGCTGATCGGCTCCTCGGAGAAGATCCTTATAATAGCGCCACGTTTCACCACACCATCGCTACAACCGACCAGCTCAACAAGGGGTTTTACCTGGG
Source organism: uncultured bacterium (assembly GCA_964496125.1). Taxonomy (GTDB): domain Bacteria; phylum Chlamydiota; class Chlamydiia; order Chlamydiales; family CAZBXE01; genus CAZBXE01. The sequence continues at coordinate 1,155 of CAZBXE010000004.1, forward strand.
CTTTTTGATTGGGAAAGTATGTCTAGAAGGAGATTGGTCTTTTGATATCAACTACCAATACGTAGAACCTCTTGTGATTCCCGATCCCGACGTTGGCGGGATTGGGCGAGGGAATGTACTTGGCGCGAGCCTAACCGAAACTGATGACTTTTTCTTCTATCGAGGAAATGGAAATTACAAGGGTTGGAGAGTTGAGGGTGTATATGCTCTTACGACCAACTTGACTGTTGATCTGATTCTAGAAAATTCCAATCAAGTAATTGAGGATGTTGGCGGCCGCCATAAGTTCTCGCTTGTTCAGCTTCAAGGCATTTACGCATTCTGAAAAATTCTCTGGTGTTATAACCCCCTATTAATTACACTCTTTGGCGTTATTACTTAAGAAAATTTCAGGTTCATTCATGTCCTATTTTAAAAACGCAACTTTCCTCCTTTCCCTTTTAATCACTCCTTTTTTTGTTGAAGCCGCCGGTTACCAAGCAGATCCCTTTCATAATATGGAATATGAGAGGAACCAGCCGCTTGTGGAGCGCTGGCTGAAACCCTTCCGCATCGACAGCTACTACTTTAAATGGGATCAGCTTAAGTTTAATGGAGATATCCAATGGAACTTTGGAAATAGAACGGAAAGTCAGGTTAACGAAGAAGGGCAAACGATTTTCCTGCGTGGCCCAGACAGGATTGCTCCTTTTACAGCCACAGAGGTAGAGGTAAACCTGCGTGCAAATTACAAAGCAGAGGGCCACTGGGCAAACTTTGCGATTCAGGCCGCAAACTCTGTGGGTACAGAGATCTTTACAAGAAGGTGGGACCCCTATGAGATCTTCAAATGTTCTGCCTGTGGTGGGGATCCTTGTGGTCCTCATGGGAGTGGGACTTTTGGGGAAATCAGCCTGTCCAAAGCCTACTTCGGGATCACCCTCTGGGAGACAAAGACGAGAAAGCTTAATATGGAGATTGGGCGCAACAAGATGAGCTCTCTTTTTGACTCCCGTATTGAATTTGGCTCCCGTTTTGATGGAATTGCCTTCTTCTATACGGATGATGAGATCCCCTTTACAGGGATTGAAACAGACTTAATGGTCACCGGTGGCCCCTTTATTGTAGATGAAAGAAGCAACCACTTTGGTTTCGCAGTAGAAACTGACTTTAACCAGATCAATGCGTCTAACTTTGACATCAAATACTCCTTTATAGACTGGAGAAAGCTTGGCCGCAACCGCTACAATTGCTATGATCCTTTCGGTTGGAAGTTTCAAAACTCTCAATTCTTCCTAGCTTATACGGTCAGTAAAGACTATGTTCCCAAAAGGGTTCGTTTTTACGGTGCCTTCTTGATCAATACAGCAGCAAGGAGTAGAACCATAACGATTACTGAGAAACACACTGAGAAGAACAAGGATGAGCAGAATATTGAGGTGATCACAACTTATCATGTCCATGTTCCGAGAGCTAACCTTGGAGGGTATGCAGGTGTGATCATCGGCGAGGTAAAAAAGAAGTGGGACTGGTCCTTAGACTTTAACGTTCAAGCAGTACAAGCCCAAGCGATTCCAGACCCAGACGTTGATGGGATTGGCACAGGAAACATTCTGAAAGAAAACTTTTCAGAGAGCGCACGGGGAAAAACTAACTATAAGGGTTGGGAGCTGCAAACACTTGTAAGATTCACAGATATTTTGAACTTTACGACAAAGTTCCAGATGTCCTGGTCTTTGGATCCAGAGATTAGCCGTGGCCAGCATAAATATACCCGCGTTTCTGTTGGCATTGTCTGCCTCATTATGTAGATCTGCTCCCTTAGTAGATTTGCAAAGACTCTAATTGTACGGAGCCTGCACCACTCGTTTTGGGAGTAATCTTTACCACAAAACAAGTTAAAGAAGGAATCAGGCGAGAGGTTAATAGAACATCTTTGTGTCTTTGTGTTTCAACTATTTTAATCTGATGTAAGTTGCGGCCACATTACCTTTAACAAATAATGAAACACAAAGACATGAAGGCACAAAGGAGGACTACTTTAGCTGCTTTTTCATCACACATCTGACGAAGATTGAAGGTACCTATATTTAGCCAAAGTGGATGGAAGCGGGGACTCGGAACTTCTTATAGAGATTGTCAAAGTAGCGCAGCGACTTAAGCTTCTGGCCTTTGTCAATTGTTACGGGGATTGCAGCCGTTTTACTCTCCGAGATAAATGTTGCAAGCGCATCAGATTGGAGAAGAGATTCGATTTCTCGAAGTAGATTGCTTGTATTTGTCAAGATACATACAGAAATCCCCTTCTTCAAGGAATCTTCTATCGCCTGGGCACACGCTACTTTGTCAGCAAAAGTTTCAATCGAAGGGATATGTACAATCCGTAAGGTCTTATAGATTCTCTTTAGCCATTTGGTATGCTCCTTTTCCTCTTCGATAAAGAACCTCATGCGGCGTCTTTGGGATCCGAGCATGAGGAGCGTGTCATTCCAGGCTGTATGCCTGCAGATGTAGATCGCTGCGGTGTCGGGAATATTTTCTTTCCCATGAAACGTAATATCAAAATGCAGCCTGCTAAAGAGCATTCCAATAAACCGAGTGACATAGTCAAAAAATTGATAGAAGAGGACAAGCGTCATAAGGGTCGTAAGATAACCTAAGATCATGAACCCCTTTTCTGCCGACAGCCCAAAAAGCTCTGTAAAGAAATAGATGCAGAGCGAGGCTAGCAGCACTCCAAAAAAGCCTACGAAGTTTGTTGTCCCAATTACCTGTCCTCTTGTTTCTTTAGGGCTTGCGATCTGGGTGTAACTATCGAGCGGAACCATGTAGATCCCCCCAAAAAGTCCGAGGAACATCACAAGAGGAATTACTGCAAAGATATTATTTGCGTAGTAGTCGAGGAAAAAGCTTCCGATTGCCATGCCAAGTCCGGCAAGAGGAACGAGGGCAAGCTCTACATTTTTGCCAGAAATTTGCCCTGCAATTACAGAACCGACCCCGATTCCAATAGCTGTAAGAAGGAAAAGATATCCGCCCTCTAGGTCTGTAAGACCAAGAGACTGAACCGAAAAGGGGATCATATTAAGCTGTGTAAACGCGCCAACAAACATAAAAAAGGCGGAACCGAAGATGGCAGTTAATAGGGATGGAAATTGTTTGACCTGCTTTAGAGTTTGCATAACTTCTCGCAAAAACCGCACGTCGAAGCGCTTACTTGAACCTGCAGGTGGAGTATATTCAATTTTGTAACCAGTATAAAGGCCAACAAGAGAGATGAGCACACAGCAAAGGGCTGCGAGGACAAAATTTCTTCCGGTGATTTGCGTAATGAAGGACGCAAGGAATGTTCCCAGGATGATGGCAAGGAACGTAAAGCTTGTCAAAAGGCCATTAGCGCGAGATATTTTATCGACAGTGACAAGTTCAGGAAGGATACCGTATTTAGAAGGGCCGAAAATTGCGCTTTGGGTGGCCATCAGAAAAAGCACAAAATATGATCCCACCTGGCTATTGAAGTAGAAGGTGCTAAGACCTCCTAACATGATAGCAAGCTCTAGTACTTTTGTTAAAAAGATAATATTTCTCTTGCTGAATCTGTCTGCCAGTGTGCCGGAGGGGGAGGAGAAGAGAAGAAATGGGATCACAAAGATCGCGCCCGCAAGGGAGACGATCTTGTGGCTGTTTTCTACTCCATCTATTTGGATGCAGAAGAAGACAATGAGTAGCTTATAAATATTGTCATTCAAGGCCCCTAGAAATTGCGTTATATTTAGCCATGTGAAGGACGAAAAGTACTTTGGGTTGAGCCACTTCATATCTTTTCATTTACCTTAAAAAAATCGTAATGTACAGTACATTATGAGAATACAGCTGTTTTACCTCAAGACATTTAACTAATAAACGTTATGAAATTTTTTGAAAACCTGGAAACTCTTCCAGAAGATCCCATTTTAGGTCTCACTGTTGCCTTCAAAGAGGATCCAAGACCAGATAAAATTAATTTAAGTATAGGTATTTACCAGGATGAGGCGGGAAAGACAGAGACGCTTCCTTCCGTTCTGACTGCAGAAAAGGAAGTTTTAGAAAAGCACCTCTCCAAGGCCTATAGCCCCATACCAGGTGATCCCCTTTTTATCTCTCTTTGCAATACCCTTGTTTTTGGGAAAGAAACGGCAGGCATTTTAGGGATGCAAACGGTAGGGGGGACAAGCGCCCTTCGCGTGGGGGCTGACTTTCTTTTCTGTCTCCCAAACCGCCCTAAAGCTGTTTTTTTACCGAATCCTACCTGGGCCAACCATAAACAAGTATTTGGCAGAGCGGGGCATAACGTTGAAATCTACCCCTATTATTCTGAAGCAACTAGGGGTTTTGATTTTGCTGGGATGCGCGGTGCCATTCAGAAGATGCCAAAAGGCTCCGTAATTGTTTTGCATACTTGCTGCCATAACCCAACGGGAATCGATCCAACAGAACAGCAGTGGGAAGAGCTCTCGCATTTGATCAAAAAGCAGGAGGTTATCCCTTTCTTTGATACAGCCTACCAAGGATTTGGTAAGGGGGTACAGGAGGATGCTTTTCCGATTCGTCATTTTGCCAAGGAAGGACACGTTCTCTTTTCAGCCTTTTCGTGTGCGAAAAATTTTGGGCTCTATGGTGAAAGGGTGGGACATTTGGGGATAAGAATCCCGAATGACGGGGAGAGAAAAGCAGCTTTTAGTCACCTCAAGCAAATCATTCGTGCCAATTATTCCAATCCCCCCTTGCATGGCGCGAGGGTGGTTGCTACAATATTGGCAACGCCTACTCTCTATAAGCAATGGGTAGAAGATTTGGATGCTATGCGAAATAGGATTTTGGAAATGCGCCGCCTTTTTACAAAAGGACTTTTTGAAAAAAACAGCAGTCTTGATTTTAGTTTTATAGAGAGGCAAAAGGGGATGTTTTCCTTTACAGGATTAAAAAAAGACCAGGTGGCAAGATTAAGGGTTGAGAAGGGGATCTTTCTGACAGAGGACGGAAGAATCAATATTGCCGCTTTGAATCATAAGAACCTGGATCCAGTACTTGCGGCTATAGCTTCCGTTTTATGAGAAACTACACCCTACGTCCCTATGCAACAACTTTTATCTTGCTTGTTTTGTTTTTTTCTCTTCCAACTCCGACAACCGAGATGTTGAAGGGAAGGGTTATCTCTTTTTTTACCCCTATTTGGGAAGAGCTTTCCTTTTTTCGTACTGTGTTTGTTCTTCCTGAAAAAGAAGCGTTTCAAAGGCTTGAAGCAGAAAACCAGTTTCTTTCAAGAGAGCTTGCCGCCTTGCAGCAAGAAGGGAAGAAGCCTCCTATGGCTAAGGTTGCCAAAGTCATCTACCGCTCCCCTTTTTCTTGGAATAGCTGTTTGTGGATTGGTCTTGGCGAGGGAGAGGTACAGAAGGATAGTCCTGTTGTTTTAGGACGCTCTCTTGTAGGAATTGTGGACTATGTAGGAAAAAAGCAAAGTCTTGTGCGTCTTGTTACAGATGAGGCTCTTGTTCCGTCTGTTCGGGTGGCACGGGGAGAGCCGGAACACCGCCGTATTGTAGAGCTCATAGGCGCACTTGTCCAAGAATTGCTCCAACAAAAAAATAGTAAAGTTGTGGGGGATCTTTTCCCTCTTCTTGAGCATGTAAGGGAACAATTTCTTTTGCAGGCCGATTCTTTTTATCTTGCAAAGGGAGAGCTTCATGGAACCAGTGCTCCTCTTTGGCGAGGTTCGGGGAGGGTGACGTTAAAGGGAATTGGTTTTAACTACGATTTTTCAGATGAGCAGGGGGCTAGTAGAGATCTTCGAACAGGAATTTTAGATACTAGCGAGAAAGGGCCAGGGCCGATTCTTCTTTTGGGGGATCTTCTTGTAACAACCGGATTGGATGGTCTTTTTCCTGAGGGGCTTGAAGTTGCTAAAGTTTCGTCTATTTCCTCGCTTAAGGAAGGGGACTACTTCTATGAAATTGAAGCAGAACCTACCTGCCTTGATTTAAGATCGCTCGAGTTTGTCTTTGTGCTTCCTCCTGTTGGGTATGTGAAAGAAGTTGCCCCTCGGTTGGCTTTTTAGCTTATGTGGCGTAGGAGAATGAACATCTCATAGCCCATGATGAGAAGGGAAAAGAGGGCAAGAACGAAAAGAAGAGGCTTGCCTCCAGGCAAGGCGTTCTCCTTGGAAAGGCCCATCTTATATCTTCCAACCCAAACAAGTGCGACAGGGATAAGACCGTTTAAAAGAGCCTCTCCAATACCACCGGCAACAGCAATTGCATCTAGGAAGATGCCAGGGTTAAGCCAAGCAAAGATGGCAGGAGGAAGGAAGACGGCAAGGGTAAGGGCAAGACGCGTTTTTCCCTTCCTTTCCACTTTCAGGCCATCGGCTAAAAAGTCAACCATCGACATCGCAACCCCTAGAAGGGACGTCACGAGTGCAAAGAATCCAAAGTAGAGAGCAAGAGAGCTTACCCAAGGACTCTTTGTAAAATCGTGCAGGGTAGCTGTAATCGGAACGCCCTGGTTAGCAGCTTGTTGTAACTGCTCTTCTGTCAAGATGCCGATAACAAGCGCTTGCCAAAGGGCGTAGATCAAAAAAGGAAGAGTCGTTCCTAAAATAATAGCTAGACGTAGGGCTTTTACGTTTCTATCGAGATAGCTTGCAATGGAGGGGATGATATTGTGATAGCCGTAGGCACTAAAGAGCACAGGAAAGGCCATAAAGCTAAGCGACCATTTGGCCCTTGAAAAGAGCGCAGGCTGAACATCTTGCACACCCACGGTAACAAGAAGCACGTAAGAGGCTACGAGCCCTGCCATAAGTATCAAGTTAAGGCGGTCGATGTAGCGGGTACCAAGGAGTACGATAGCAAAGAAAAATAGACAAAAACCACTGTAAATCAGAGAGATAGGAGCATCGCTTTGTAGCATGGGTTTGACCCCATCAAAATAGGAGACAAGCAGACAGTAGTAGAGGAAAAGAAAAGATACCCATCCGACAATTTTGCCGACAGGTCCAAAAAACCGCTCTGACATAGAGATGAGATTTGCCCCGTCATGCATCCATAGGGTTGCCTCTAGAAAGAGAAGACCTGTCGCCATCATAAAGAGCCAGCAGGCAACATTAACAGCAAGTGCCGGAATAAGACCGGCAAGACCCGTAACTACGGGAGAGGCGAGCATTCCAGCACCAATGCAGGTCCCGGCTACGAGCAGTGCGCCACTTAAAGCATTTCCATGTTTGTGTATCATCATTAGGGATAATTTTAATTCATTCCTTATTTAAAGTCAAAGACTTGGAGCCAAAGGTACCCGCAATCCTAAAATGGTGTATAATGAGGTCTCGGAGGTAGGGCATGAAGACTAAAAAAGCTTCCCTTGAGGGAGATTCTATGGTGACATTTTCATCTGTATACCAGGAAATGGAGCGCCATGCAGTCAAGGAGCAATACAATCCTACTTTCACCGAGAAAATTGCAGGTGTCATGAAAAAAACTCTTCTCCCAGGTCTTAAGGAAAAAAATGCCGATGTTGAAGGACCATCCCTTCCAAAAAGAACAAAAAAAACGCCGGCTTCTCAAAAGAAGCTGAAGATCCTTTTGTAAAAAGGCCTTTTTCCTCTAAGATGAGCCCCTATGCACGCTTTGTCAGAGGTTCCTGTTTTCATTTTGTGTGGTGGTTTGGGTACACGTATTCGTGAAGAGACGGAATTTCGCCCCAAGCCCATGGTGCCTTTAGGAACGCGTCCTATGCTTTGGCATATTATGCGTCTTTATTCCCGTTTTGGTTTCCGCCGTTTTATCCTCTGCTTGGGGTACAAAGGTGAAGTGATAAAATCGTACTTTCTTCACTACGAGATGATGCACCGGGACTTCACTGTCTCTCTTGCAACGGGGGCAATTCATACATATGCTAAGGAGGGGGAGGAAGATTGGGAGGTGACACTCGTGGATACGGGTGAGGGGGCCATGACTGGCGCGCGCCTTGCCAAGGCGGCTGAAAAGTATTTGGGAGAGGCCCGTGTGGCTGCTGTGACCTATGGGGATGGTCTTACAGATGTTAATTTGCGGGATGAGTTTCTTTTCCATGAGCGGCACGGGAAAATGGGGACGGTGCTCGGGGTTAACCCCCCTTCCCGCTTCGGAGAGATCCGGATGGAGGGGGAAAGGGTATGCGAGTTTGAAGAGAAGCCAACTTTTGGGGAGAGGTGGATCAATGGGGGCTTCTTCTTTTTTAAAAGAGAGTTTTTTCAAGAGTATTTGAATAAATATGATAGCTGCGTACTTGAAAAACAGCCCCTTATAAAGCTTGCTCGAGATAATGAACTTTCTATGTATAAGCACACAGGTTTTTGGGCATGCATGGATACCCAGCGGGATCGTGACTATTTGAATCAACTCTATCTTTCTGGGAAGGCCCCCTGGGCACATTCCTCGTATTTCGTACATTCTTTGGAGGCTCATGCGCTACAAAAAAACCCCGCTGGAGGGGAGTTTTCTCATCGATCTTGAGAAAAGAGAGGATGAGAGGGGGTTTTTCTCCCGTGTCTTTTGTGAAGAGGAATTTGAGAAAAATGGGCTTGAAAACAAGTTTGTGCAGGCCAATACATCGTGGAGTCAGGAGGAGAGAACACTGAGAGGGCTTCATTATCAGCTTCCTCCCTTCCAAGAGGTAAAGCTTGTCCGCTGTGTTAAAGGCGCTCTTTGGGATGTAATTGTGGACCTGCGCAAAGGGTCGAAGACTTTTGGAAAGTGGTTTGGAGCGCTTTTGACCGATCTTAATCGAACAATGCTCTATGTTCCGAAGGGTTTTGCTCATGGTTTTATTACCTTGCAAGAGGGAACAGAGATGTTTTATCTTGTTTCAGCTCCTTATTCTAAAGAGCATGAAGTAGGCATTCGCTACGATGATCCAGCTTTTTCTATCGATTGGCCAGCCCCTCCCAAAGTAATCTCTGAAAAAGACAAGATCCATCCGCCATTCATATTATGAAAAGAGCTTTATTTACAGGAGCCAGCTCTTTTACGGGATTCTATTTTGTAAGGGCGCTTCAAGAAAGGGGATATGAGGTTATAACACCTCTTAAAGGCTCTTTTGAAGCGTATGGGGGAGAGAGAGAAAAAAGAGTGTCCCTTCTTTCTCAGCCTGTTTTCTCTTCTCCCTTTGGAAGTGATCGTTTTTTGCAAGTGATTGAAGAAAAAGGTCCTTTTTCTCTTTTTTGTCATCATGCCGCAGAGGTAACTGACTATAAGAGTGATGGCTTTGATTTTTATAGTGCTTTGCAAAATAACACGTACCAGGCAGGCAGGGTCTGTGAGGCGCTACAAAACAAGGGCAGCCCCTCTATCATTGTCACTGGAAGCGTTTTTGAGGCAAACGAGGGGCAAGGCACATTTCCTCTTCGTGCGTTTTCTCCTTATGCACTTTCCAAAGGCTTAAGTTATGAGGTGTTTTGCTTTTTTGCTGAGAAGCAGAGGTTACAGTTATCAAAGTTTGTGATTGCAAACCCGTTTGGCCCCGGGGAAGATAAGGGGCTTACAAAATATCTTGTGGATTCGTGGCGAAAGCGGGAGGTGGCGGTCATTAAAACACCAGAGTATATTCGGGATCATGTCCCTGTCTCTCTCCTTGCAGAGGCATACGCCTATTTTGCTGAGAATGGCGGAGGCAAACTTTCTCCAAGCTATTATCCGGAAAGCGTAGGGAACTTTGTCGCAAGAATGGCAAGGGAATTTCGTAAAAGGACTTCTTTGCCCTGTGACTATATTTTGGAGAAACAAAAAGATTTTCAGGAGCCTTTGGAGCGGATCAACACGACCAATATAGGTGATTTGCCTTTAGACTGGGATCTAGAGAGGTTTTGGAGGGAGTATGCAGCAAGACTTTCCTAAATCCGTAGGCGTGGCTGTCATCACACATGCCGCAGAAGGTCATTTAGAAAAGTGCTTACCTCCCCTTCTCAATTCTTCCTTGAAGCCAACAGTTCTTGTGATGAACTCCTCTTCTTCTGATGGTACGATCGCCTTGGCAGAACGCATGGGAGCAAGGACACATGTCATACCAAGACATGAATTTAACCATGGAAGAACGCGAGAGCTTGCAAGAAAGCTTTTAAATACAGATGTCGTTGTTTTTGTGACACCTGATGCGTATGCTGAAGATCAGTTTACCTTAGAAAAACTCCTCGATCCCCTTTTTAAGGGACAAGCCTCTGTCTCCTACGCGCGCCAAATTCCTCATAAAGGGGCTGATTTCTTTGCTTCTTTTCCAAGAGCCTTCAATTATCCTCAAGAAAGCCATATTCGTTCTCTTAAAGATCGGGACACATATGGAATTTATACTTTTTTTTGCAGTAATTCTTTTGCGGCCTGGGAGAAGAAAGCGCTTGATGGAATTGGTGGTTTTGCTCCTGCGCTTATCGCAGAAGATGCGATTGCTCTTGCCAAACTTTTGCATCAGGGCCACAAGGTTGCCTTTGTTGCTGAGTCTGTTGTGCACCATTCCCACTCATATACCCTTTGGGAGGAGTTTAAGCGCCATTTTGATACCGGCCTTTACCGCAAGGAATATGCCGCCCTTTTTCAAGAGAAAGAAACAGATGAGCGTAGGGGGAAAAGGTTTGTTAGAGAGATGCTTGTTGCTCTTGCAAAACAAAATCCTTGGTTTCTTCCCTATGCTTTTTTACACTGCTTTATGAAATGGGCGGGCTATCAGGCTGGCAGGCTTTCCTGCAAGGCCCCTGCATGGCTTAAAAAAAGATTTTCTAGCCAAGAGTATTTTTGGTAAAGGCACAAGGTTTTGGTTGCCTAACCCCTGCTTTGGTAGAAAGGTTGACCGCTATCAAAAGCCCTATTTTGAGCATAAGCGCGCCTCGTGGAAGGGAAGAAATCTATTCTTTTGGAAGAAACTTGGGAAGAGGTACAGCAAAAAGCTTCCGCGTAAATTCTTGGGTGGCTATAGTCACCTTTTTAGGAGGCAGCTATGGGGAAGAATGTCGCGCAAAAACTGATAGAGAGCCATCTTTTAAACGGAAAGATGATACCAGGTGAGCAAATTGCTCTAAAAATTGACCAAACGCTTACGCAAGATGCAACAGGCACCATGGTGATGCTTGAACTTGCCGCTATGGGTTTAAAAAAGGTCAAAACGGAAGTCTCTGCGCAATATGTAGATCACAATCTTCTTCAAACTGATTTTAAGAATGCGGATGACCATCTCTTTTTGCAATCGGCTTGTAAAAAGTTTGGCATTTGGTACAGCAGAGCAGGTAACGGTGTCTCTCACCCGGTGCATATGGAGCAATTTGGGATACCTGGAAAAACCCTTCTTGGTTCCGATAGCCATACTTGCGCAGGTGGGTCCATGGGCATGCTTGCCATTGGAGCTGGGGGTTTAGAGGTTGCCCTTGCAATGATGGGAGAGCCTTTTTATCTGAAAATGCCAAAGATTGCTGGTGTAAAGCTTGTGGGTAAACTTCCCCATTGGGTAAGCGCTAAAGACGTTGTTTTAGAGATGCTAAAACGCCACGATGTTGCAGGAGGGGTCAACAAGATATTCGAGTATTTTGGGCCAGGGCTTAAATGCCTTTCTGCTATGGACCGGCATGTGATTGCTAACATGGGGCAGGAGATGGGGGCTACGACAAGTGTGTTTCCCTCTGATGAAGAGACGCGTAAGTTCTTAAAAGAGCAAAATAGGGAACAAGACTGGAGAGAGCTTGTCGCGGATTTGGATTGTACCTATGATGAAATGGAAGAGATTGATCTCTCTGCCCTTGAGCCGCTGATTGCTCTTCCAAGTAGCCCGGGTAAGGTCGTGCCCGTTCGTGAAGTCGAGGGGCTTCCGATTTACCAAGCCATGATTGGCTCTTCAGCAAATCCAGGTCTTCGTGATTTTTTGATTTCTGCGAAAATGGTGGATGGGAGGAAAGTATCTTCTCATGTTTCTTTTGATGTGAACCCAACATCCCGCCAGATTTTAGAGAATCTTGCCAACTCGGGAAATCTTTCCTCTCTAATTACAGCGGGCGCACGGATTCACCAGGCAGGATGCAATGGTTGCATAGGCATGGGACAAGCGCCAGCAACCGATCGGATTAGCCTGCGAACCGTGCCTAGAAATTTTCCAGGGCGCTCAGGGACAAAAGAGGACCTTGTGTACCTTTGCAGCCCGGAGACGGCAACCGCATCGGCTTTGACAGGAAAAATTACAGATCCAAGAGCGCTCAAGCAGCCCTACCCGTCTCTTGAATTGAAGAAACATGTGGTGCTAACGCGCGACCAGGTGTTTGATAAGCCAGATGAGCTGGATATCAACGAGCTGATCATGGGGCCGAACATAAAACCGCTTCCTGAGTTTGAACCACTACGTGAAAAACTTGACTGTCCTGTGATTCTGAAGCTGGGGGATAACATTTCTACAGATGAGATCTTGCCTGCAGGGACACGTGTTTTGCCTTTTAGAAGCAACATCCCTGAGATTAGCAAGTTTACTTTTGATCAAGTCGATCCTGCTTTTTATAAGAGGGCCATGCCTGGGCGTGACCGGGGTTGGATTGTGATCGGAGGCTCGAATTACGGGCAGGGTTCAAGTCGTGAGCATGCAGCGATTGCTCCTAACTACTTGGGGGTAAAGGCGGTCATTGCGAAAAGTTACGCCCGTATTCACAGATCGAACTTGATTAACTTTGGCATTCTTCCCTTAACTTTTGTGCATCCTGCAGATTTTGATGCGATAGCGGGGGGAGATGAGCTCTTTTTGGATCACATTCATAAGCATCTAAAAGAAGGCCTGCCCTTTACGGTGAAGAATAAGACGAGGAAAACAGAGTTTCAGGCAAGTTTGCAGCTTGCACCTCATGAGTTTGAGATTATGATGCGAGGCGGCCTTGTCAACCTGATGCTATCAAGGACCTAGGCATAGACTTCGAATCAAATCACTTGCTGAATATATGCATATCCGTATATATGACATGAGTAACCCATCAAAAAAATAGGAGCCATGTTATGGATCAGTGTTCTCATCCTCAAAGTGAGTTTGTGTACTATGTTGCCGCAAATAAGCCAAAAAATTCGGAAGACATTAAGAGAGAAGTGCGCTCTGCGTATGGCAGTGTAGCCAAAGCCGATAATCAGAAAAAAAGCTGTGGTAATGGGAGAAGTTGCTGCGGTGTTTCTGCAAAACCTGATGTCGGGTACTTGTTGGAGCTTGGATATGCAGCAGAAGATTTGGAGAGTGTCCCTGAAGGATGTAATATGGGGCTTGGCTGCGGGAATCCTCAAGCAATCGCCTCACTTAAGCCAGGTGAAGTTGTGTTAGACCTTGGTGCAGGGGGTGGTTTTGACGTGTTTCTAGCTGCAAAGCAGGTAGGTGCAAAGGGAAAAGTATATGGTGTAGACATGACCCCTGAAATGATTAGCAAAGCGAGGGAGAATGCAGCGAAAGATAGGTTTTACAACGTTGAGTTCCTTTTAGGAGAAATTGAGCACTTACCCTTGCCGAACAGTACGGTGGATGTGATTATCTCAAACTGTGTTGTAAATCTTTCGACAAATAAAGAGAGCGTCTTCAACGAGTCGTTTCGCGTGTTAAAAGAAGGAGGGCGCCTGGCGATTTCCGACATGGTTGCATATAAGCCGCTCCCACGAGAAATGTTGAATAACAAAGAACTCTATTGCAATTGTATTTCGGGTGCAATTACCATAGACCAACTTAAAATTATTTTAGCAAAGGCAGGTTTTACTCAGATCGAAATAGAACCTCAAGAAGCAAGCAAGATGTTTATTAAAGATTGGGTTCCTGGTTCAGATGCAGAAAATTTTGTCGTCTCTGCAAAAATTAAGGCTGTTAAACCGAGAGGATGCAAATAACGATGGAACCAAGCGCTTTGTTTTCCCTTTTATCGGATGAAACAAGGCTCCGCTGTCTCCTTCTCCTTATGCAGGAGAAGGAGCTTTGTGTTTGTGAGATTAGCCAAATCTTAGGAAGCATTCAGCCAAAGATTTCTCGCCACTTAGCTCAGATGCGAAGTCTCGGCCTTGTTGTAGATGAACGGAGAGGGCAGTGGGTTTATTATAGACTTCATAGGAATTTACCTGCCTGGGTGAAGAAAATCATTGAAAGCACAGTAGAGGGTCTTATCTTACTGGAGCCCTATTGTTCCGATATAGAGAGGATACAAACTCTAAAAGAAGCGAATATCTGTTCCTAACCACAAAATTAATGAGGGGCGTGTGCCATAAGAGGCGCAATTTCTTCCTTGCGTTTTTTAAGGAAGCGCAGGAGCATGATCACAGCAAAGGTAAAGCTGTAAAATGTCCAGATCTGCAGGGCCAGGAAAATATCTCCTTTCGGGACTACGACAAAGAAGTATGTGGGAAGAACCATACAGAGGACAATCGAAAGACCACCTGAGATCATGATATAGGTGGTGTCTCCCATTGCGGTTAAGATACCCGTAAACACCCAGCGGATATGTTCAAAGATAAGATAGAGCGTTACGTAGCGTAGGGCAGTCTTCAGAAGAGGCAGCATCTCAAGTCCTTCCTCGTTTCCTAGGTAGAGGCGCAGGATGGGCTCTGGGTAGATGACAAGGCACAACGTGATGGGGATAAAGATTAGAATGAGCAGCTGAAAGCTTGCTGTCATGACTTCACTAATTTTTTCTGGTTTTTTCTTTCCGATGAGATTCCCAACAAGCGAGCACACCCCCTTCTCAAGTCCTAGTCCAAAGAAGATAAAGAGAAGAAGAATGCTTTGGGAAATGCCTGCAATCGAGATGTGAGTTTTGCCTATACTGCCCATCATTTGGTAGAAGAGCGCCCAGCTGCCAATTTCTACAAGCATAAAGAGAGCGTGAGGAAGTCCAACCTTAATGGCAGATTTCATCAACGCAAAATCAAAATACCAGTAGTGGGTGCCATAAACTTCCCGATGCTCTTTGTGTAAAAAGAGAGTAAACATCCAGGCCCATTGGGTCAAAATACCGATGGCTGTCGCGATGGCAGCCCCCGCTATTCCAAGTTCTGGAATGATTCCGGGTACACCGAAGATGAGAAGGTAGTCAAGAACGATGTTAACCCCGTTGCCGAGGAAAGCAAGGACTGTGACGGGAAGAGTTTTTCCTCTGCCTATATAAAATGTGCAGAGGGCAGCGTAGCTTGTGCTAACGGGTCCTGCCAAAAGAATCCAAAAAAGGTAGGGGATTTGCTTCTCTGCGTCGGGCTGGTCAGCAATCAGCCATTCAGCTCCGATAAACGCCATAGGCAGAAAGAAGACAACGGAAATAAGGGAAACCCAGAGCATTTGCCATACTGGCTTTCCGATTTCTTCTTTTCTTCCAGCTCCTTGGAGTCTTGCTACAAAAACAGTGCCGATTCCAGTGAGAGCTTGCCAGCCAAGAAAGAAAGCTCCAGCAAGCGTTCCGGCTCCTACGACCGCGTTATGCGCATCCATGGAATAATGAGAGAGGAAGATTCGGTCTACAAAGTTCATCATCATAACGGAAAGAAACGAGAGCATCAACGGGTAGGATACTACCCAAAGGTCACGTAAGATGTTTGATCCAATTTTGTGTGGGGATTCCATATCTAAGACCTGTTAGAGGAAGAGAGAGTAACGTATTTTATATACCTTGCCGCTTCGAAACTTAACACGTGTACTCCCCAGTTTAAAAGAATTTTTTCAAGTTTTTGCACTTGTCGTCCTTCTGTAAATGCTACTTGTATGTCACGACCGAGTAGTGCTTGTCCTTTTACGAGTTTCTCATTTTCAATACCAGACTGACATGATTCAGGGTTAAGTGTGCAGGATCCAAAAACGACTGGAAATTGTTGGTTAAATAGCGATTCTTCTTCCTGTGTGAAGTTTAAAGGTTCTATGATTTCATCAAAAAGATGAAGGACGCTCTCCATTTTTTCATAATCAGAAACAAGGTGTCTGTTGATTTCTGGACTCTCATCAATTTCGATTTGTTTCTGTACAAGAGCTCCATTGACAGAGGGAATGTTAATTTTGTCATAAGCAAAAAACCTGGATGACCCTTCTTTGTCAAGAAGAACAGAAATGTTGTTTCCAGAGATTTTTTTCACAATAACGTAGTACGGGATCCGTTCTTTAAAGCGTTTAATGATAACTGGTTGGCCAATGGTAAGTGTTTTCGCGTCTTTAGCAGGCTCTCCTGTTTCCATGGCCGGAGTGCCAAGAAGCGCAGTTGCGGTTTTTGTAAGGGTTGGCTTTTGCTGTTGTGGGATCGTGTTCAATATTGACTGTAAGTATGTTCTTAGACAAGCAATTTTTTCTTTTTCACATCCCATCAGTAATAGCCGCATCAACCCAACTTGTATGTCATAAATTTGGAAATCGAATGCTTCGGGTTTATAGATAAAACGACTCAAAGACGAGAGTGTTTTCTCTTTGTCATATCCGAATCCGTTGAATGATGCATAGATCATACAGGTTGTGAGTCCTGTCAATTCCATTCCGGAAATAGCGTTACTATTGATTGCACCCTCACTTATATGGCTAAGCTCGCCGGAGAAGGGAACTATTTTTCTTGATGCTAGCAAGAGCCCAGGAGGAACAAGGGCAGGACGCTCCGAGATCTTTAACTTGTGTGTTTGGAAGAGAAGGGGAATTGTTGCGCTACTAGTACCGTTGATCCAAGTAATTTTGTGCTTTTTTAAGAGAAAGGAAGAGGTTTCTTTGGCTACTTCGCGTATTTTTTCGCAAAACATATTCCAGAGAGTAGGGTTTTGACTGAGGAGAGATCTTTTCAGGTTCAGGATTTCAGGAATGTAGTGACTAAGATCGGTGTCTGGATTTGTAGATGCAGGGCTTGGAAGTTTAGCGACAGAGGATTGAATAACCCCGCCAAGGAGGTCATCTGATTCATAGGTGCGTTGTTCGATATCTTTTTCTGATAAAATGGATAACAACCACTCTGTTATTTCAAGATCCTGGGTAACCTTGCTGCTTATCTCATCTGTGGGCAGAACCTCTATTTTGCTATTTTTAAGAAAGCGCAGAGCTAGTTTGTAATTGTCAATGTTGTACAAAGGGGTGAAGCCTTCTCCATTTGGCTTGGATAATACCCGAATTAGAGATTCCTTACTGAGTTCTTGGAGAGGGGAAATAGCCTGTGAAAACCGGGTAAAAAGATCGATTTTTTCGATACGAGCTAAGATATCAGGTTCTTTTTTGGGTGCTGGTTGTTGCAAAGTTGGTGATGTGGAGTTAGGGAGGGGGCTCGGAACCATAGGAATTTTTTATGTTAATTTTCAAAAATAATATAAAGAATATATAGAGATTCTAATGTAATTCATAAAAATTAGCAACGGCAATCTAGATTGATACTTAGATACACAAATGAACTAGATTTTCGCGATACAGGAGATTTCGATCGAGGCTCCGAGGGGAAGAGCGGCGACTTGGACCGTTTGCCTCACTGGGAAGGGTTCTTTAAAATATTTTCCATACTCCTCGTTAATGAGGGCAAACTGGGATAAATCTTGTACAAAGATATCGCAGCGGACAATGTTACTAAGACTTCCTCCGCTTACTTTTAAAATTTCTTTTATATGATTTAGCACTAGGGCTGTTTCTTTTTGTATGTCTCCCTTGAGGAGCTTTCCTGTGACTGGATCTATGGGAAGTTGTCCTGAAATAAAGAGATAATTGCCATCCAACAATGCTTGAGAGTAGGGGCCTATGGCTTGGGGTGCTTTATCGCTGTGGATTTTTTTTACCATAACTCTAGTGTAGCAAAAAAAAGATTTAATGAAATCCGTTAGGTTTATTTCATTTTGGTATAAAGGGTCAGGCCGGAGAGGCGCGAGCTTGTGAGGGCAAGGGTTTTAAGAAGCGTTTGCTTTGTCCCCAAGATCTCGATTGTTTTTCGGGCTCTTGTAACGGCCGTGTAGATCATTTCCCGGCCAAATTTTTCAGAGCCTTCCGGCAAAAGCAGGCGCACATGATCAAATTCGCTTCCCTGGCTTTTATGCACAGAAAGGCAGTACGCAAGTTCCCAACGTGGAAGGAGGGGGGGCGGGATTTTTCTATTCCCAAATTCTGACCACTCCTCCCCTGTTCTATGATTTCTATAAAGTAGCCCGAGATCTCCATTGTAAACGTCGCGAGTGCTGTCGTTTTGTACAATCATAATCGGTGTTTTTGTTATTTCTTGTCCGCGCTCTTTCTCCTCATGGTAGGCCTTGAGCTTTGCGTTTAATGCCTCTACTCCAAAGGGGCCTTTTCGAAGGGGAGTTAACAGGCAGGTATTTGGGAAATCTGTAAGGTCTTCATCCAGAGGTTTTAGTATAATCATTGAAGCAATTTTTTCTGGCGTTTCTTCCAAGAGAGATTTTGCAAGATGTTGCAGCGCCCTGTCATCTGTTCGTTTTGTTTGAGAGAGGGTAAGTGTAGGAGGGAGATCTTTGAAAAGGGCGCCTGCCTCTATGGGGGGAAGCTGGTGAGGGTCTCCCATTAAAATCAGCCTTGCGCCGTCTTTTACTTTGGAAAAAAGAGAGGCCATCATCGAGACGTCGATCATAGAAGATTCATCTACGAGAATAAGGTCGTATTCTAGGAGTTTTTCTTTTTTAAGAAGACTATGGAGGGTTTGCGCTCGCAGGTCGGGGAGCTGAATGGAGGCTTGAAGTGTTGAGGCTGCTTTTCCCGTAGGAGCTGCCAGGGCAACTTTAAGAGTAGGGCAGGTGTTGAGAAGTAGACGGATCAAATGGCCTGCCGTGTAAGTTTTGCCTGTGCCGGGTCCCCCTGTAATGAGGGTAAGAGATCGCTGTAAGGCCAGTTGTATGGCCTCTTTTTGCCCCTCTTCTAAAGACAAACCTTCTAAAGGTGCAAAAGGGAGCGTGATAGAGGGGATACTTGCTTTCAAGCGCTTGTAATGCGTGAGAAAGAGAGTTTCATCTTCCCAGTTTCTTTGGAGGTAATAGAAGTTTCCATATTTGCAAAAAGGCGTTGTTACATTCCCCGCTCTTTCCGCTCTTGTGGTCAGAAGTGTTTCTGGGAGAAGAAGAGCTCCTTGTTTGATTATTTCATCAGGAATGGGTGTAGGAGCAGGTTCGATTTCTTCCCCTATAGAGACAGCAAGGTGACCCTCAAGTGAGGCCTTAAACAAAAAGCTTAAGAAAGCTGCCCCTTCAATCCCTATTTCAGGGTGATTTTTCCAAAAATTTTGAGTAAAAGTATAGACAGTTGGCTCAAGCGGAAAGGGAAAGGGCATGGTATAACTTTTGCTTTCAGGCAAAAGCCTTTTTCCCATTTTTTCTTCAAAAAGGCTTTCAGCAATCCCGTACATGGTAAATTCCGTTTTTCTGAGTTTTATCGATTCCTCTAAGGAAGAGATAATAGATCCCCTCAACCTTCTTTTGGAAGCGACTTAAGTATTTATCTACTGCTTTTCGGTAGATGCTGGCTTGGAGATAATAGCCATTTTCGAGCATTGCCTCATGGATTGCATCTTTTGTATACATTTCAGGAGAATCGCCCAGCCAGTTACTTTTCCAGTCGATGAGATAGATTTTATCGTTATGCTGGAGCACAACATCGATAAAACCTTTTAAGTAGCCATTGTCTTCCTGATGAAAAAATTCCATCTCTTTAAAGATGTTTTCTTCCTTACAATCGATCAGACGGAAGCCATCAAGAGGAGCTCTAAGTGTGTAAAAAATCATATCAGCAATTTCTTTTTCATGCCCTTCTAGCTCGGTTTGGAAGGTTTTTTTTTGAATCAAAGGCAGGCAGTCTTCTGGCTTTTGGACGTTTCCGAACGTAATTGTTTCAAAAATTTCATGGAGGATGGTTCCTGTTTCAGGTCCTGCTGGGAGAGCATTTTGAGGGATATTTCGTTTAAAACTATGCACATTTTCTCTTGTAAGTGCTGTAAAGGATTGGATCGGACACGGGGCGAGAAGGGGCACTTGTGGGGCACGGTAGATAAGAGGAGGGATTGCTTCAGCTGTTTTATTTTCAAGTAGAGTAACTGCTTCTTTCACGTAGGAAAGGCTCATATGTGGCTGGCTTTCTACAAACTCCTTAAAGTTCAAAAAGCCCGCTGTGAACATCTCAAGAGGGGATTCTCCGGTATCTTCTTCTTCGAGTAAAGGAATATAGAGCCTTTGTTTGGCTCTTGTAAGGGCAACGTAAAGAAGACGCATTTTTTCAGCATCAACTTCCATTTTTTCAAGAGGAGGAATCTCTTGTTTTGGCGATTTGACAAGGAGACCCAACGGAAAGACGATATCAAATTCAAGGCCCTTACTCATGTGTAGGCTTAAAATTTGGACGTTATTCTGCAGGGGGTCTTGCGCAATGGTTAGATCTTCGTCCTCCTCGAGTTCCGCAAGTTTTACTTCAGGATCTTCTCGAGACGTTGTAAGGATGTCGCCAAGTTGCAAGAGTTCATCATAAAATTGAGCTCCTCCCTCTTTTTGTAAGAGCTTTTCTTCGCAGACGGCCGCGCGTAAAAGAGCGGCGACTCCTTCCTCCTCCCAAATTTTTTTATAGTTGTAAAAGATGTCTACAATAGAAAGTTCTTTTTCTGGATGCTTAAGTTCGTGCAACTCCTCCAGGCTCCAGCCAAAAATTTGACCTCCTAGAGCCCTTTTGAGGGCGCTTTTATCGCGTATATTACGAAGAGAAACAAAAAAATCTCTTAATGCGGGCAGCGCACTTGATCTGGCAAGAGGTTTTTCCCTCTGTAGAAGTGCTGGCAACCCATTTTTTTCTAAAAATTTAGCGCACCTTTCACCCTGGAAGCGATCGCGCACCAAAAGCGCGCAGGAGCTTAAAGGTATATGGTCTTCGATGCTGTGTTTTCTAAAACGGGCGCAGATATCTTCTAAAAACGCTTCTTCTTCTGTTCCTACAAGGATATGCACCGGGGCATGTGTATCAGATTGGATCACTTTTACGTCTTTAGCACCTGCCTTCACAGGATAATAGGGAAGGGTTTTCCCTTCTCTTGGAAGACCTAGGAAGGGATTTTTTGTAAAAAGGGCATTCAGAGCCTCAATCATCTGGGGAGTTGATCTGTAGTTTGTATCCAAAGAATACACGTTTTCCATTTTTTCTTTTGCGTGCAAATAGGTATACAAATCCGCTTGCCGAAAGGCATAGATCGACTGCTTAGGATCCCCAACTAGATAGAGATACCCCTTCCACGTAGCAGTAAGAAATGCTTTTTCAAAAATTTCCCATTGAAGAGGATCTGTATCTTGGAACTCATCTACAATCGCAGCTTTGTAACTTGTTTGTACATTTTGCAAAAATGAGGGTCTATTGAGGTTGCTTGCCATCTTCTCTAGAAGTGTGTCAGGAAGCAATTGCTCCTCTTTTTCAAGCTGCTTTTTTAAGGCCCTTTGCCCTTTCGAGGCAAGCTGTGCTAAAATAGCGGAGGGGCTCCTTGCTTCTTCTATAAGAAGAACTAGTTCATGAAAAGAAGGCGTAAGGGTAACTGTAGGGGCAGACTCCCCTTTTTTTCCTTTCTTTTTGTTTTCGTTTGCAAAAAGTTTTCCAATCACAACACCTTCTTCCATGAGCGTTTCAAAATGGTGTTCTGTAACATGAGGCTCTTGAAGAAGAGTGAAAAAATTTTCTATTTGGACAAGAGACTCCTCGTTTAGGCCTTTGTAAAAGGGGGTTGCCTCTTCGATTTCATGTCTAAATGATTCGCTATCTATTTCTGTTTTTAACTTTTGCAGGGTCAATTGGAAATGGGAAAAAAGCTCCTGGAAGCTTCTCGGTGCGCGGATTTCTTCCCGTTTTAAAACAGCATCTACGAGGGCTTTCATAAGCTTTTTTTCTTCGTAGCCAAACTGTCTTGCAAGTAAATCTAACTGCTTTTTATGCAAGTCTGCTGCTTCTGTGCGGAGAAGATCTTTTACAAGGATGGGTACGAGTTTTTGATGAACTAGCTCCTCCTCATCTGGTATTTCGAGAGTCATATTCGCTTCGATGGGACATTCTCGCAGCATTTTGGCAGCAAAGCCGTGGATGGTTAGAATCGATGCTTCTTCGAAATAGGCAAGGGCAAGCTGCAATCTTTTTTTTGTAAGAAGGCATAGGGTCTTATGAAGGGCGTCTGTTAGAGTTTTATGGATCCGTGTGCGAAGCTCTCTTGCCCCTTTTCTTGTAAAGGTGACCACAAGAATTTCTTGGATTTGAAGAGGTTTATCCCCTTCTGTGATGAAGCGGAGAACAAGGTTTTCAATGGCGAAGGTCTTTCCTGTGCCTGCAGAGGCCTCTAGAAGGGCTTTTTGAAAAATTGGCTGGTTTGGATTTAAGACATCAAACGTCTGCATTCTCTTTACCTATTTTTTTTGCCATGATGGGGAACCAGTTTTCTAGGCACTCTCCAAACATTTTTTTTGTCATTTGCTCCCAGAAGATGAGGTCGTCTTCTTCAAAATGGGGCTCCTGTTCTCCAAAACAGTAGTAAATGTAGGCATTAGAAGCGCTTTTATTTCCTTCCCCTCGCATGAAGCCAGAAAGCCACTCAGGAATAAGAGGAGAGGGGGTGTGCAAGCATTTTTGATAGTAGGCAGCATACTGGAGAAGATGGGCTTTTGGATCTTTTAGAAAGGCATGCTTTGGGCTTGTGTGCTTTGTTAAAAGAAGCGATTTTTTTGGGGCAATCTCCTCAGGAAGGCAGCAGAATACGAGATACTCAGGCCAGATTTTTGCAATGTCTGGAAGAAGGTTTCTCCCTTCTCTTACAAGACCATTTGGAGTCACTTGGGGCAGCTTTCCAATAATCGTGAGAGAATCAGAAAGTTTTAGGTTGATGTCTAAAGTGCTAAACTCCTCTGGCTTTGTGCCCATTTTTTTTAGGTTAGACCTGATTTCTTTCTCCTCTTCTTCGATCCGCATCTTGGCAAGAGGGGTAAAGGCCCCCCAAGGAAGGCTTGCTTGGCTGAGCACTTCTTTTGTCGGCGTGTTTAAAGTCTTCCGGCGAAGAATAGCGTGGCCTAGGTTGTCGAGTAAGATAGGCTCATCGTTTCTTAGTGGTTTTTTATTTTTCAGGTACATCCCGAGAGTCTCATTGAAATAGAGCTGCAGGGGATTGCGGGCTGCTTTTATAAGCTCCTCCAGTAAAAGCGTTTTTATTTCTTCAGGTGGAGCAGTTGGCAATGGTTTGAATCTTTTGAGAACGCGGTGGGGAACTTTTTCCTTTGCAAGAAGTGCCTTTGCCGACGTAAAATCCTTTTTGGAAAAGTTGACGAGCTTTCCTCCGGTGAAATATTTGGGGTCGTAGGAATGGAAAGGATGGGAAAAAAAACATTTTTCCTTCGAAACTTGTTGAAGAATCTCATCAACAAGGGGAGACCTTGCAGCTTCTTCGTTCTCTTTCGTGTAGAAGAGAAGAAAGAACGCTCTTGCCGAGATCAGGCTTGTAAGAAAAAGGTCTTTGTCGAGATCGGATTTTTTAGGATAAGGGGTCGCTTTTAGCAGGTCTAAGGTCGTTGTTTCTTCTTTGCGAGGAAACACTCCTTCATTCATGCCGAGCATGCAGATCACAGCTGCAGGAGTGCGCGGCATCGACTGTGTGGAGCAAAACATGATCACTTCTGTGCAGTGTTCATGGACACCGCTTTTTGGCTCAGTGAGCCTGCGGGTCCAATGTCGTACAAGCGAACATGCAGGGAAAGAGCCTTTTTCTTTGATTGCGGCAAGCTTTGTGAGCTCTGTTTTCAGTTTTTGGTATTCAGGAGAGGCAGTCGCAAGATATCCTTCAGCTAAAGAGAGAAGATAGTGACCAAAAACTTCTGTTGTGAGAATAAGGTTTTTTTCTAGGGGAGCAATATCTTCCTTAAGGGATCGAAGCAGGAAGATCACCTTTCCTACGAGCTCGGCATCCGTAAAAGGAATCGCTCCCTCTTTTTTGCAAAGTCCAAGAAGAAGTTTTTCAGCACATTCACTAAATGTGCCCACGTTACTTTTTTCTACCATCTCCTTATCATGATGGGCCCTTGTAAGGATTTCATTGCGGTGTCCAAAATCCTCTCCCCATTTTACCTCTGTTTTTTCAAACCACTCTTCTAGTTGCGATACATCTTCTCGAGAGAGATTGTGGCGAGCTTGAAAGAAGGGGGAGCGGAAAATTTTTAGAATAGAGATCACATCAAATCTTGCTGATGCAAGGCTTAAAAGGTGGAGGAAATCATCGATGCATCTGTTTTGCAGAAAAGCACTTATACCTTGAATTTGATAGGGAAGTAAGCTATCGCTTGCTCCAAAGATAGCTTGGATGTAGGGAGTGTAGGCATCAATGTCCGGGGTCATCACCAGCACATCTTTGAGATGGGGGTGCGGAAGAGACAAAAGTGTGTTATAGAGAATTTCCACCTCGCGCCGCCTGGAGCTTGCTTCATGGATCTGAAGGGAGGGGATTTCTTCTGTACACTCTTTTTGAGAAGAAGGCTCTGCAAACAGGAGCTCATTTTGAAGGGTATGAAGTAGACTAGATCTTTTTTGTTGCTGAAAGTCTTCCCTGCCTATTTCCAGCTCTTTGCAAAGCATTCTTCCAAGCCCCCCAAAGTTTCCAAGGAGTGTGTTTTTATCTACACTTAAAGCTTCTAGGTTTTCCATTTGAGAGGGGGACAGTTTGTTTTGAAACCATCTGGCTTCTTTTTGTCTCTCCTCTTTGTCGCTTCCCAGGTCTCCCCAGTAGACGCCGCAAGGGCTGAGAAGGTAGAAGAAAACATCACTTTTACTTCTTTGGAAGAAATGAAGCTGATCTTTGGGAAGATGGGAGAGACAAAATAGATGGATTTCAGGGCCTTCTTTGGAGAGGGTTTCCCCTAAGAGGAGTTTGCCGAGGCAGGTTGATGGGGGAGAGAAAATCTTTCTAAAAAGTGCATTTTGCCAGCCTATCCCCTTCTCGACTGTAGTAAATGCGTAAGTTGCATATTTCTGGAAAAGAGTGGCAAGGGTTTCGGCAAGAGGAGGTAGCCTTTTTTCTGTAAGATAGCAAATGAGCTCTTCAGGAGGTGTCGCGCGAAGTGTAGACTCGATTCTTAAGGTGAGTTCAAAAGAGCTTAAGAGATGCTGATCTGTTTCCTTGAGAAGCAGCTGTTCAAGCGAGGATTCGAGATAGTCAATTGTAAGACCAAACATGATTTTTAATTCTTCATCCTCAGCCATTTTCTTAAAAAGCCAGAGGCGCATCATTTTGGAAGGAACAATGATCATCCGTTTCCGAAAGGGATCGGAAGATTGTAAAATTTTATCTTTAAGAAAGGTGAAAAGCCTTTCTTGCTCGTTGCTAGCTAGAACTTCCATGTCTTTGGTGGGAGTATAGTTCACCCTCAGGAAAGAGCGCAACAGTCGTGTTGCAAAAATAGCCCTGATCTTGTAAAATCGGCCCCGTATTCAGGTAGTTTTTTAGGTTGTTTTCCGGGGCGTTAGCTCAGTTGGTAGAGCGCAACAATGGCATTGTTGAGGCCAGCGGTTCGAACCCGCTACGCTCCAACTCGGATTTTGAACCATGCGCATTCTTCTTGTTCTTTTTTTTTCTTTTGCTTTTCCTCTTTTTGCCACTCTACAAGAGTGTCAGAGACTGCGTGAGATCTTGCCTCTTATTGAGCAAGATACCTTAGTTGTTTTTAACATCAACAACGTGCTAACCCTAGCCGCGCAAGATGCTGGTTCCACCCCTTGGGCAGAGGAGCAGATTGCCCGGATCATGCAGGAAAAAGGCGTTTCCAAGGCCCACGCTACAAACCTATTTATCCCCCCTTGGCATGATGTACTTTTAGCTACAGATGTAAGGCTATATGACCCTGAGGCAGAAGAAATTGTCTCGGATTTGCAGCATAAAGGCATAAAAGTGATGGCGCTTACCAACCGCTATATTGAAATGGCATACTGCACTCATAGGCAGCTTAGGTCGGTAGGAATTGACTTTGCGAAAAACGCTCCCTACCCTGAAGACTGTGTGATCACAGGGATAGAGAGTCCTGCTAAATATATTGAAGGAATCATCTTTAATGGCCTTATTAACTTTAAGGGGGATTCTTTAGCTGCCTTTATCCAGCAGATTCCCTTCAAGCCAAAGAAGGTCATCTACATTGAAGACAAGCCCAAACACTTGGCGCAAGTAGGAGAGAAGATTGCCGCTTTGGGTATTCCTTTTACGGGGGTCCATTTTGGTGCCTTAAGCGCCGAGAGGCAGTCGTACCGAGGCGAGCTTGCAGCCATTCAGCTGAAATTTCACAAAGACCTTTTGGATGATACCTCGGCAGCCTGTATTACCCAAACCGAATTTACGCAGCAACCAGCTGAAAAAAACGGAATGTCCTGCGTGGATTCGATAGAGGCTTTGCGAGAGGATCTCGTTCCTGGGGCCCTTGTTGTTACAGAACTTGATCACGTTCTCTGGAACAGTGCAGGGTATATAGGTTCGCGGGATTTTTATGAATCCGCCAAGAACGATCTCAAACTTATTGAAAAGATCTATAGAAGGGCAAAGGTCACGTTGATAGAAGAAAGCGCACCCGCTTTTTTTAGAGACTGTCAAGCTGTTGCTATCTCTTATCGGCCACAATCTCTTTTAGTGCGAACGAAAGAGCAAGCTGCTTCCTTTTCTCTTGAGTTTAATGCCCCTTTGTCTACGGGGATTTTCTGCACGGATAAAGAGGAAAGTCCAATTGCAAAATTGGAAAGAGATGTTTCTACGATGGAGAGAAAGCCAACTATGATCCTTGGGGTGGTCTCTTGCCCGGAAGATCTCTATCGATTACAGGACATGGCAGAGCGTTTACAAATCCATTTTAAGGGATATCTATTCAAAAGGGATAAGGTGCTGATAGATAAGGCCGCAATCGATCTTCAGCTAGAATGCTTAGATCGCCTTCTTACAAATGAAGAAGCAGCCTATCTCTTCTCTTCCAGTCTAATAAAGTGTATGTTGTCTGCGAACCCTGGGTATCTTTTCAGGCAGTCAATGACCCCTCTCCAGTGGTTTTCTCCCTTGTAGATAGAGAAGCCCTTGTCAGGATCAAATATAAACCCAAGACTTTCTGTAGCCTTGATATATGTCACCGCATCTGATGAGCCTTCTGATGAGTCTTTAGATAGAGGAATGAAATAACAGCCTGGCTTAAGATGTTTTATTTTTTCTTCCGATTTTTCCTCAATGCGCATTTTTAAAGGAAAGCCTAGTATTTCAGTGGATGTTGCTTTGATGTCAATTCGCTCTTTCCCTGTCACTTTGACTAGGTCAAAGAGGTGGTTATAAATGCTTGGAGTTTGGAAAAGAGAGGTAATCGTATTGAACAGACTCTTATTAGGCGTGGCATTAAAGCTTTTGTTGAGAGTTTCGAGAACAAGAGGAGCTTCATCGCTGCCATTTGTATAGAGCGTGGAGAGAGACCGAAAGATCATTTCGGGGTCTTCTTCCTTTTTGAGAAGATGGAGGTAGAGAGCTGCAAGCCATAGGCTTTGCCCAAAACGAACCTGAACGTGATCTAAGAAGTGAGCTTCGTTAGCACCGGTAAGGTGGTAGCCTGGGAAAAGAGTGTTTGCTTCATCTCTATACAAGGTATTTCTTAACTCTGAATGCAGGGTTTGGAAACTTGCAATACCTCTACTCGAGGAAATGAGATGTATGCAGGTGATGACTCGGGTACGACCCATGACAGCTTGAAAGATGTGTCGTCCTATAAGGACAAAGATTTGAAGAAACACTCTTCCTGATTCACTTAAGGAACACTGCTTGATCTCTTGGTGGGCTGCCTTTATGGCGTGAAACCAAATAAGCGCTATCCTTCGTGGGAGAACAGAGGATTCTAGGCCGAAACGAAAAATAAACCCTAAAGGCCCTGGTTTTGTGTAGCATCTGTTGAGCCAATTTAACGAGGTATCGTAGTTAGCTGCTGCTTTTTTGATATCGAGTATATCGCGCAAATTCGGCACCATGGGCTTCGATAGTAAGGTAAAATTGTTAAGATTGTGTGAAGACTCCCTTAGTTAGGGGAGGTGGCCTTTCCCTTTAGTCACATCCAGTTAATAGCAAGGGCTTTTAGGTGTTGGATGCACAGGCTTTCTATTCCGAGAGCTAGCGCTTTTAGCACCATTTGTTTAGAGGAACTTGTTTCACTCAGCTTCGTCAAGCTGGCAGAGACTTTAACAAAAATAAGGAATTCATTCAAGTCCCAGTTTCCTTGTATGCGCAACTTTTCATTTCATTTGTGTATAAAGTAATCTCTTTTTCTAATTAATCTTAAAAAAATTTATGATTCTTGTAGAACTCTTTCATCTTGATAGAGATGTTTTCACCCGTGTCAATAAGGATGTTGTTGCTAGGAAGGCTGCTTAAAAAATGCTTTCCATAGTTTCGTGTGATCAGGCGAGAGTCTAGGCAGAGAAAGCAGCCCCGATCTGATTTATGACGGATGAGTCTACCAAACCCTTGCTTAAATTTTAAGGTAGCAAGAGGGATGGCGTAGTGTTGGAATGGGTTTTTCCCTTCTGCTTGCAGTGCTTCTGCTCTTGCTTCTAAAAGAGGGTCCGTGGGGACGCGAAAGGGAAGCTTTACGATGATTACACAGCGAAGAGCTTGTCCTACTACATCTACCCCCTCCCAGAAAGAATCAGTTGCAAAAAGGATGCCGTTTTTTGTTTTGCGAAAGCTCTCTACAATCTCTGCTCTATCTGCATCTCCTTGTTTAAAAAGGGTAAATCGCTCTTTTTCTATCCGTGGTAAAAGTGCAGCATAGCACCTAAGGAGCATGCTATAAGAAGTAAAGAGGATAAAAGCGCCGCCTCGACTTGTCCTTAGTGCCATCCATATCTTTTCTACTGCCTCTTGCTCAAAGTTTGGATGGTCCGGCGCTGGCATATCACTAGGTACCGCAAGAAGTGCTTGCTTTTGGTAGTGGAAGGGAGAAGGGTAGATTTTTTCTATCACAGTACGACTACACTTTTCTGGTGTAAGGCCCAGTCTTTCCCGCAAAAAACGGAATTTTTTATGAGTCGTCATAGTAGCACTTGTAAGTATGATCGTAGAATACTTAGAAAAAAGAAGCTCTGCAAGGTGATGGGAAATGTCAAGCTCTGCATCGGTTAGCGTAATATTGTTTGCTGTCACCATTTTTTGCTTTTCCATCCATTTGACTCTTCCTGCCTCAGGCTTTTCATCCAGTATTTTTGCAAGGTGGCTAGCTGCTTTATCAAGTTTTGTAGAAGCTGCCCGAATTTCGAGGCGGATCCCCTCCGTTTTTTCGATGGCGTTTTTACTAGGAAGCCTTTCCACTTGTTGATTGAGCAGGTGAATTGTGGAGTGAAACTCTTGTAAAGCTTGGATAAGAAGGGTTGCAGCAGGGATAATCTCCTCCGTCCAACTAAGGACTTTGGCTACTTGGGGCAATAGCCTCAGTTTGGCCTCCATCTCTTGGTTGACTGTGCCCACAAACCTTTCAAAGGCATCAAAGGCACTTTTGTGGGCATCGAGAAGCTTTCTTTTTTCTAAGGGGATGGTGAGCGTTAAAAGATGCATAAGTTCGGCAAGGTCTACTTGTGAAAACTCAGGGTCATGGGCAGCGCATTCTTGTAATCTTTTTCTAAGCGATGTAAGTTTTCCCATTCTTTCGGAGGCAAGGCGTGTGATTGTTTTCAGCAGGTCAAACCGGCTAGCTTTTGAGGCAAAATACTCTGTTGCTATGTCTTCAATATGGTGGGCCTCATCCAGAATGATTTTTTCGTACGGGGGCAAAAGGGTCCCGTCGTTTGCTATGTCTGCAAAAAAAAGGTTGTGGTTAGCAATGATGATTTTTGCATTTTCTGCTTCTTTGCGTGCTTTAAAGAAAAAGCACTCTTTGTAAAAGGGACATCTTTTCCCATTGCAGGAGTCCGATTCACAACAAACCCTCTCCCACGTTTTCTCCGAAGGGGTAAAGGGAAGATCGGTTTTTGACCCTGAGAGGGCTCCTGCTTGCCAGGCAACAATTTTTTCAAATTGGTCCTTTTCTTCTTCAGGTAGAGCCGCTAGCTCCATCTCACTATCTTTCAGTTTTCGTTTGCAGAGGTAGTTGTACATCCCCTTGGCAATCACAACCTTGACGTCGAGGTTTAAGGCTTTTTGAAGTTCTGGTAAGTCTTTATGGAAGAGTTGTTCTTGTAAGTTAATGGTTCTTGTGGAAATCAGAACCTTCCCTTGGCATTTTGTCGCAAAAAGAAGAGCCGGTATGAGGTAGGCCATGCTCTTGCCCGTTCCTGTCCCTGCCTCGATGAGTGCAATTTCTCCTTCATTAAAGGCAGAAACTACATCCTGAAGCATTTCCTTTTGCTCTTGTCTAGATTCAAACCCTTTGATCGCAAGGCTTAAAGCCCCTCCCGGCTCGAGGAGGGAGAGAACTTCTCCTGGCTTAAGCACTCTATTCTTCCGATTCTAGAAGGTCGAGAAATGCTCTTAGTTGTTTAGACCGTGTGGGGTGGCGCATTTTACGAAGTGCTTTTGCCTCGATTTGGCGGATGCGTTCCCTTGTCACATTGAATTCGACACCTACTTCTTCAAGCGTTTTGGGTTTGCCATCTTGGAGACCAAATCTCTGGATGAGCACCTTGCGCTCTCTATCGGTGAGAGTTTCAAGCACCTCATGCATTTTATCCTTAAGGATAGAATACCCTGTCGCTTCGGCAGGAGAGTCAACCGCTGTATCTTCCAAGAAGTCCCCAAATTGGCTCTCCCCGCCATCTCCCACCTCTGCTTGGAGGGAGATGGGGTGTTGGGCAATTTTATAAATTTCACGAACGCGCTCGGGTGTGATTCCAAGTTCTTGTGCTAGCTCCTCTGGTGTTGGCTCACGACCTGTTTCCATCATGAGCTTTTTTGCTCCTCTCAGCACCTTGTTGATCGTTTCGATCATATGGACGGGGATACGGATGGTACGCGCCTGATCAGCAATTGCCCTTGTGACCGCTTGCCTAATCCACCAGGTAGCATAGGTTGAGAATTTATAGCCGCGTCGGTATTCAAACTTTTCAACAGCCTTCATCAGGCCCATATTGCCTTCTTGGATCAAGTCGAGGAAGGAAAGGCCCCTATTCGTGTATTTTTTTGCAATCGAGATCACAAGGCGCAGGTTTGACTCTACCATCTCTCTTTTGGCTTCTTGGCTCTTATCCATCCAGCGTTGCAGCATGCGGACGTCCTTTTTAAAGTCATCCAGGCTCCTGCCAGCAGCAAGTTCTTTCTTGCGCAGCTTTCTTTCAGCGGCTTTCAGTTTGGCCAAAGCAAACTTGTTGCGTTCTGCTCTTGGCTGCAGCTCTCGGATCTCTTTTTCTAGCTCTAAAAAGCGATCGTAAGAGCGTAGAATGAGTTCGCCGAAGTCTTCAATGATATTATGACGGAAGTGAAATTGACGAAGATATGCCTGGGTGCGGATGCGGCATTTTTCCAAGTCCTCGCTGAGCTTTACTTCGGAACCTTTCTTTTTCTTGGGATCGGCAAGCTGGTTGAGCAGATCCTCTAAGATTACATCTTCTTCTTGCAGAAGGCCACAGAGCTTGGGGAGTAGGTGCAAGAATGCCTGCTTGTTCGTTATTTCTTTTTCAGTGATCGACTTGTCAAATCTTTCCTTTCCAGAAGTGAGATATTGAGAAATAGAAATAGCCTCATGTACGCAGTAGCGAAAGCGCATGATGATCCTTTCCAGCTGTACCTGCGCCTTTTCGATCCGTTTGGAGATTTCCACCTCTTCTTCACGAGTCAAGAGGGGAACGGAGCCCATTTCCTTGAGGTACATCCGCACCGGGTCATCAGGTGTGCCTTCCGATCTTTTTGGAAGACCTTCCAGCTCCTTGGCTTCTTTCTTTCTCTCCTTTTGTCTCTCCACCTCTGACTGGTTTAAAACCTGAATATCCATTCCGCTCAAAAAGATCAGAATTTGGTCGATCTGGTCGGGTGAGTCAAGACTCATCGGGAGAATTTCGTTGATCTCCTCATATGTAATGTAGCCCTGATCTTTGGCAACGGCGATGAGTTCGTCAATTTTTTGCTGTTGTTGGTCGGTGAATGTGTTATTCTGATTCGTCTTGCTCATGCCTTCCTTGGAATGGGTTTTATGGGGGAAAAATTAGCCACGAGTAAAGTTTGTAAATTAGTAGATAATACGTCAATCAAAAAGAGCAGAATTTTAATGAAAATTGCTGTTTTTGTCATCGGTAAAGTCACAAAACGGAGAGTCTTATGCAACTTTTAGCTCACGATGAATGGGGACAGCCCGTGGCTGTGACGCAGGCTTATCGGCAAAAAGACTATTTTTGCATGGAATGTAGAGGCACGCTCAGGGTGCGAGGCGGTGACTTTACATGCATGCACTATTTCCACGTGGAGGCTCCCAAGACTTGTAAGCTTCATAATAAATCTTTGACGCATCTCGAAGTGCAAAAGCAGCTGCGGCGTCTCTTACCAAGAGGGGAAACGCAAATGGAGCATCGCTTCCCCACACTATCCCGGATTGCGGACCTTGTTTGGCTACCTCAAAAAATTGTCTTCGAAATACAGTGCTCTTTCATTGCAGCAAGTGAGGTAGAGAGTAGAAATCATGATTATAAAAGAGAGGGATACACTGTAGTATGGATTTTACATGACGAGCGATTCAACACCTTCCGCCACTCAGGCGCCGAGTTTGCACTTATCTCCGCCCCGCACTATTTTACCAATATCACCTGCAAAAAAGGGGGGATATTCTACGATCAATTTGACGTCTGCCAGGACGGGATACGGAAGGAGAAGCTCTCTCCCCTACAGATTGATCCTCGCAAGCTTAAGAAGATGGAAAGGTTGAGTTCATCGTCTTGTCCCTCTTACATCGAGCAAAGGGTGGCCTCCTGGCCCATTTTTTTTGAGGGGGATTTGGTAGACCTCTGGAAAAAAGAGGCAAATTCTCTCTTTCGATCTGCCTATTTTGAAGAGGTATTGAAGCTAGAAGCTAAATATCCAAAACCTGCGCCCGAGAGGAAGCTCCTCACCGGGCTAAAAAGGTTTTGGAATCGCACTCTTAGAAATCTCTATCACGAGATTTTGCAAATCTTTTTGGGGCTTCATTCGGGTTGAAGCCTGACCTTGTCTTAAAGGTTTTTCTCCCCTCTTCTTGCCTCTCTCTTGGAAAAGGTTTTCCAAAAGTTTTTCTCCCTTCAAAACGGCTTGTCTTCTCTCTCTCGTGGAAAGGTTTTTCTTGACGGGGGCTAAAGGAACCTTTATTAAAGGAAGATGGCTCCCTTTCCTTATTTCGGAAAGGGGAAAAAGGGCGTTTTTCCCTTTTTTGAAAAGGAGCTTCCGATTCTCGGAAGGAGTCGAAGACTTTTCCTCTCGGTTTCTTGTCGCTGAAGGTTTCTTCACTGAGAGCTGCTTCGTTAAAGGATGAGTCGTGTTGTGGCCTTTGGAAAGGCCTTCTTTCTTCACGGAAGGGTTTAAAACTGCGTCCTTCCCCCTGCGAAGAGCGTTTAAAACGACCTTGCTGACCACCTCTCGGAGCGCCTCGGCCTTGTCTGCGTTCATTGCCTCGACTGCCTTTCGTTTCGGAGAAATGACACTCCATTCCTGGTATCGTGAACTGTTCTACTTTTTGGCCAGTATAAGCTTCAATCTTTTTCAGTGTGCCGATATCCTTTTGCGTAACAAACGTGATCGAAGAGCCTTTCTTGCCAGCACGCCCTGTTCTTCCGATTCTATGTACATAGTCTTCTACGTTAGTTGGCAAGTCGAAGTTTACAACGTGCGTGATCGAGGAGATATCGATACCGCGTGCAGCTACATCCGTTGCGACGAGGACCCGTACTCGTTCCTGCCTGAGCCTTGCCACGACCTTGTTTCGCTTACTCTGGTTCATGTCACCATGTAAGGCCACGGCATTGTGCCCAGATTCGTTTAACTTGTCCGTCAGCTCTTCGGCATATGATTTTGTGGCGGTGAATACAATCACTTGGCTCATCTCTTCGTCTTCCAAGAGGGCGTTTAAAAGGTCATTTTTGCCGCTTAGGTTTTGTGCGTAATGGAATTTCTGCTCAATGTTTTCGTTTGTGCCCTTCTCTTCTTCTACTTTAATTTGCTTTGGATTTTTCAGAAGACCAGAAGATAGTTTAAGAATGCTTCCCTTCAGTGTGGCAGAAAAAAGAAGAGTTTGCCTCTCTTCGGGCAGCTGGGAGGAGATATCTTTGACAGCATCGATAAAGCCCATATCAAGCATTCTGTCAGCTTCGTCTAAAATGAAAATTTCAATTTGTGAAAGGTCAATCTTCCCTTGCTCCATATGGTCCATGAGGCGACCGGGTGTGGCTACGAGGAGGTCGTAGGGCTTTGCAAGCTTTCTTTTTTGGACGGGATAAGGCTCACCACCATAGATGCATATCGTTTTAATTCTTGGTAGATGCTTGCTGTACTTAGCTGCTTGTGAGGCAACTTGCATCGCCAGCTCTCTTGTTGGTGCTAAGATAAGCGCTCTTGGTCCGTGCCATTTTTCTTTAGTTCGGGCGGCAAGGAGATTTAAAGTAGGGAGAATGAATGCTGCCGTTTTTCCTGTTCCAGTTTGCGCAGAGGCTTGAAGATCTCGCCCTTCTAAAATGTGGGGAATCGCTTCGTCTTGGATAGGGGTGGGATGGTTGTAGCCTGACTCTTCAACTGCTCTCAGGAGTTCCGGTTGAAGATTAAATTTTTTGAATGCCATGATTTCTCTTTGGGTGTTATGGAAAATGTCCTAATTCAAAAATTCTATCACAAAGTTTTATATTAAAGCTAATTATTTTTCGTGTTGTTTGATTCTAGGTCTAGCTAACGGGGTAGAGAATCCCAACGACGTGGCTACGGAATATGCCGGTTGGAATGGCAGAAAGATGGCAGAAAACAGCCCTATCTTCCCCTGACTTTGTCCTGAAGAAAAGTTGGACTTTTGTCTCTTGTTTTTCAGCTGCGCGGGATAGAGCCATACGCCAATCGGCCATCCCATCTCGGAGAATATGGGGAAAGTCGTATATGAATTTATCAGGACCAAATCCTAAAAGGTCCTTAATTTCGTTGTTTACGAACAGGAGCTTGTTTTCCTTGAGAGAGTAGAGAAGGATAGGAAAGGAGCTTTCACCCCGAAAATTGTCAAAAAGGCGCCTTAGCTCGAGGGCGTGGTTGTCGGCAGATAGCTCTTGGAACCGGGAGGTGGGGCTGGCAAAGTGGCTCCCTCCCGTGATTTTTTGAGCGATATCAATACATCTCTTAAGTTCCAGGGAGGCGTCTTGCCCTTTAGAGAGTCTAATGTCATTTTTGACTGAGAAGGGGACGGATGGGAGGGGGCTTTGTAAGGTGTGCTGTACAGGGATCGAATATTGTCTGGGGATAGGGAATTCTGCCTCTTTCGGGATCGGTTCGATCAAGGTCACGGGGGGCAGAGGCTCTACATATTGGTTCACTTCGACAAGAGTCTTGATTTCATAGCGCAGGTCTTTTACTTCCGCTTCCAGATCGGAGACCATTTGCTGTTTTCTTTGGATAACCTCTCTTTGTTCCCGGATGGTTTTTTGGTATTCCTCCAAGAAGATGCTCTTTTCATCTAGTTTTTCTTGGGAATTCTGCCTTTCAGCAAGCCTTTCCCTTCTTAAGCTTTCAATCTCTTGGAGCAGTTGTCTTTTTTCCCACTCCAAAGAGTCTCGGTCTCCTGTTTCAGGGGGGGGCTCTGGCATCACTTCAAGGAAAAATGTACCCCTTGGAAATGTTTTGACTCTCTCAAGAATATCTAAAAATCCACCTATAGATTGTTCTTCTAACCAGGAATGCCTTTTCGTAGCTTCAAGAGCGTAGAGGCCTTCTGCCGCAGTGATAGGGGAGCTTAAGGTGGGGGGAGGGAGTGCTTGTTGCTTTGGTTTTGTGGCATGTACACCTTTTTCCCACACCCTAAGGGTAAGAAATAAAGCGCTAAAGCCAAGAGAGGAAAGTGCAATGGCTGTAAGAACAAAAGGCAATCGTTCGCTTAGAACCATGTTTTTTGCGGCCAAAATGCAAAAAAATCCCATGGGAAGAAGATAGCTGAGACCGATTGAAAAAAGCGTGATTTGCCGCAGGCTGACAGCGTTTTTTCTCATGAGAGAGTAACTATAACCCCATTTTTAGAACACATTTGAATAGTACCACAGGGAGTCTGTTTTTACGCAATTTTTTTCGGTTGAAGATGAATTTGGATAGAGCTGACGGTTAGGTTTGCTCTTCTTGGGTTTTGAGCGGTTACTGGCTCAATGCAAACAAAAGATGCGCCCTTAGGATGGTAAAGCTGCCACCCGTTTTCCTGGGAGGGGCTTGTATAGGTAGTAATGAGCTGATGTTTTCCAGTCTCGAGGATAATTTTTGCAGATAGGGGGTCTGGATAGGGGTGGAAGGTAAAATCGGCGTCATTTTCAAGATTAAAAGAAAGCGTGTGATCATCAGTTTGGTTCCAATCGGGAGGGATTGTTTTTTGTTCCAGTAGAGCGTAGTACTTTTTCTGCACTTGAGAGGTAACGGTCCCTTTGCCTCCTTCGAGGGCATAGTAGTAGTGAATACCTGCAATCGAATCTTTTTCGCTCACGCATGAAAGAGAAATTTTAAGACCATCGGGGTCTAATTTCGCATCCATGCGCATGTTAAAAGACATCCCCTCCAGCTGTGAAAGGGGTACATCGTTCCAGGTATCTTTTCCGGCAAGGTAGGCGGAGATAAAAGTGTCTGTGGATTTTGTTTTCCAGGGAGCAAAGCGCCCTATGCCATGGGGAAAGGGGTCTTGGATCCCTTTTTTCTCGAGAATGGCTATGTGGGGGAAGCGTTCCTTGTTTGGCAAGGGAGGCAAAATAGCAGGATTTCGCCTGTAAAAATGGGGGCCGATCAGGGGACCTAGTCCTGCCCGTCTTTCTTCAAATTCAGGCCTTGTGCTTTGGTCGAGGATTTCTAAATCATCTAGCCTAAAACTGACGAGGGCCATCCCTTTGTCAGGCAAGAAAACAGCTTGTAGGGACTCTCCTAAAGGTGTTTTATTGGAAAGTTCTATTCGTTTGTCTTCCGACATAAAGTCCAAGTCCTAAGAAATAAAGCAGTAAAAGTAGCAGCAAGCAGCTTGTGGCTGATTCTTTAACGGGAAAGTGTTTTTGTAAAGCGGAAACTTGCGGATGTTTGGGATCGAAGTAGATTCGTTGGGGCTTTTTCGTAAGTGAGGCAAGTTCGATTTCCACCCCTTTTGCACTGCGCGCATGGTGCTCTTTTGCTTGATCTTGTCCTTGATACGTGTGCCCTTTGTAGACAAAGGTATAGGTTGCAAGAGGGGCAAAGTGCTCCTCTGTGATTTCTTCTACGCCCCAAACAATAGAGGCAGGCTTTGTGGAGAGAGCGAGTTTGTTATACTGGATCAGTGAGACTGAAGCTCTTCCTAGGGAGAAAAGGGTTCCCAATGTGAGGAGGAGTAGAAAGAAGAGCCATATTTTGTTCTTATGCATCATCCCTTTCTTGATAACGGAAAACTTTTTGAAAAGAAAGGGGTACATCTGATGTAAAAGACATTTTTTTCTTTGTAATGGGGTGGTCAAAGACAAGCCTAAAAGCGTGGAGACCTAGCCTGTGGAGG
Organism: uncultured bacterium; assembly: GCA_964496125.1. Taxonomy (GTDB): domain Bacteria; phylum Chlamydiota; class Chlamydiia; order Chlamydiales; family CAZBXE01; genus CAZBXE01. The sequence goes on from CAZBXE010000004.1 coordinate 38,744, forward strand.
GGGTTTGAAGTAGCGCCATATAGCTTATCGCCAACGACGGGGTTTCCTGATTCTTTGCAGTGCACGCGGATTTGGTGCTTCTTCCCAGTTTCAAGAGATAATTTGAGAAGAGAATATTTTTTTGAGGTCTTGAGGAGTGTGAAATGCGTGACAGCTCTCTTGCCAACAAGGGGGTCATCCGTTGTGTGCACTTTGTAGTTTTTATCCTCTACTAGGTAGCTTTCCCAGGTACCGGCTTTTTCATGGACCCTTCCCTCGACGATCGCTAGATATTCCCTTGTGATCGCGTGCGCTGCAAATGTCTCTTTGAGCACTTCCTTTGCTTCGTCTGAAAGGGCAAAGAGAAGGATGCCCGAGGTTCCCTGGTCGAGCCGGTGCACGGGGAAGACCCTTTTACCGGGGAAGCGGTCTTTGAGGGCCTGATGGAGCGTTTCCACTTTGGTAAAATGGGTGGCAACCGTTAGGAGTCCTTCTGGCTTTTCCACAACGGCTATGTGGGGGTCGTGGTAGAGGAGGTTGATGCCTTCGTCCGAGAGGGGCTCTTTCTTTCCTGAGAGGGCTACCTTTTGTTTTGGGCCCACCTTCTGCGCAGGGATCGTGACAGGTAGGCCATCGAGGGTGACCCTACCGTTCTTGATCCAGGATCTAAGAGCGGATTTAGAGGAATCGGGATAGAGTTTTTGAAGGGCATCTAGGAGGGTGGATTCTTCTTGCATGATTCACTTTGACTTAATCTTGGGCTTTCAGTATAGTATCTTCTTGATATACATGCTATAAAGAAATCCGATTAAGATTGAGGAAAAATGGCTGAGACAGACAAAAAAGACCAAGTTAAGAAGACAAAACGCCCCACAGCCGAGAAGAGAGTGCTGCAGACTTTAAAGCGTCAGGGTGTAAATCAAATGTTTAAATCACGCGTGAAAACTGCAATCCGCCGTTTTGAGGATTTGCGTAAGCAAGGTTCTACTTCTCAAGTAAAAGAGCAGCTGGATGAAGTTTACAGTTTGATGGACAAAGGTGAGAAGCGCGGAGTTTTCAAGGGCAACAAAGCTAGCCGTACAAAATCCCGTTTAGCTGCAAAAGTTGCATCTCAAAAATAGATTTTTCTGGCTAGAGTTGTCTATCCTATCCAGAAACACAGGTTAACGGAAAATTTGCTGATGAGACATTTTAGAGTCTTTCTAGTTGTTTTTCTTCTGATTTTCCAAGTTGCAGTTGCAACAGAGGAAGAGAGGGCCCCAGATCGCACGGAGATGATCCCAATGCGAGATGGCGTCGAGTTGCCCACAGATCTCTACTTCCCAGCTGAAGGAAAGGATGATCTGCCTTGCATTCTTGTTCGAACGCCTGCAGGTCGGAGAAAGTACTGGAAAGAGTTTGTTGAGCTTACAAAGTATGGCTATGTCGTAGCCATCCAAGATACAAGAAGTACGCTTGAGCAAACAGAACCAGCCCTTCCTTTTACCTCTGATGGTTGGCACAGCAAGCAAGATGGTTACGATGCCGTTGAGTGGCTGGCTAAGCAGCCTTTTACGAATGGCAAAGTGGGTACAATGGGATACTCAGCTTTAGGTATCACCCAAAACCTACTTGCCCCCTCTGCACCGCCTAGCTTGAAATGTCAATTTATCTGTGTAGCTGCTGCGAGCATTTATGATCACGCCATGTTTCCAAGTGGGAAGTTTTTGAAGGATCAAGTCGAGGGGTGGCTTGGGCAATACTCCAAAGATGAAAATGCGATTTACTATGTCCTTTCGCAAAAAAGCAACCCAACGTTTTGGGAAAAATTCGACGCACTCAGACAAGCACACCGCGTTAAGGTACCAGGCCTTCATATGGGCGGTTGGTATGACACTTTCTCGCAAGGAACGATCGATAGTTTTGTCACAAGGCAAACCTTTGGCGGTACGGGGGCACGAGGCCACCAGAAGCTTGTCATGGGTCCCTGGGAACATTTCTGGCCTAAATCAACAGATCTCGGCGATTTTAAGGTTCCTTCTACCGGCAATTACCCCCCCGTTGATTTTAGTCCCAAATCATGGTTCGACTACCATTTGAAGGGGGAGCACAATGCAATTGCTTCCATGAAGCCTGTGACATACTATGTGATGGGACCCTTCGATGGTTCCGAGTCGAGTGGAAATGTGTGGCGTTCAGCAGATAAGTGGCCTGTGCCCTCAGAAAAAGTTTCTCTCTACTTGGACGCAGGTGGAATGTTGCAAAATGCAGTGACTGCTGTTAAGCCAGGATCTCTGCCCTTTATGTCCGACCCAAATCATCCTGTGCCAACGATTGGTGGTCGAAACCTCTTTATGAAATCAGGTCCTATGGACCAAAGGCCGATTGAAGAGCGAGAGGATGTGCTTGTATTTACTACGGATACATTAACAGAAGATGTGGAAGTGACAGGAAGACTGGCAGCAGAGTTGTTTCTAACCTCGAATCAAAAATCAACGGATGTGGCCATTCGTCTTACGGATGTCTATCCCGATGGGAGAAGCATTTTGATTGCAGATGGCATTGCAGAAGTAAAACTGCCATCATGGCGTAGATTTCTCCGTAGTGGAAAAGAAATTTCTCATCCCGTTGCTGTAGAGCTCGATCTATGGTCGACAAGTATTGTATTTGCCAAAGGGCATAAGATTCGTATTTCTATTTCCGGCTCTAATTACCCCCGCTTCGACAAGAACCTGCACTGCTCTGAAGAAGAGGCAAAGCAAGGCAAGTGCAATATCGCGCGTAATGTGGTGTATTTTGGAAGGTCTTATCCTTCGCGCATGATTCTTCCCATTGTTCGTGTTGGCGACCGCTGGCTCGTCAAAAATTAGTTCGCCGGTTTCTGTTTAGGTCCGCCGCAGTTTTGATACAGTTTCTTGCAGGGAAGTGATGAAGAAGTCAATCTCTTCAGGTGTATTATAGAATGTAAGGGAAGCGCGGAGACTTGCTTCCACGCCAAACCTGCGCATCGTCGGTTGCGCGCAGTGGTGCCCTGTACGCACGGCTATCCCCTTTAGATCTAAAAGAGATCCCACATCAAAAGGATGTGCTCCTTCGATCACAAAGGTTGTAAGAGCCCCTTTTTCCTTAGCTGTTCCTAGAATTCGTAGGCCTGGTATCGATTTTAACTTTGCTTCCATGTACAGATGGAGCGTTTTTTCAACCTTGTAGATATTTTCAAGGCCCAGAGCCTCGAGATAATCGAGGGCAGCTCCCAGGCCAATGACCTCGGTAATCATAGGCGTACCCGCCTCAAACTTGAGGGGGATTGTGTTATACGTTGTCTTTTCAAAAGTCACAGTCTCAATCATATCGCCGCCCCCTTGGGTTGGAGGCATCTTTTCGAGGAGTTCTGCTTTCCCATAGAGAATGCCGACACCTGTCGGACCGCATGCTTTGTGGGGAGAAAAGACCAAGAAATCGCAATTTAAATCCTGCACATCAAGGGGCAGATGGGGGGCGCTTTGTGCAGCATCAATTAAGACTTTGGCTCCCTTGTTGTGAGCAGGTGTAATGATTTCCTTGATAGGATTTATCGTGCCGAGAGTATTGGAAATATGTGCGATAGCAACAAGTTTTATGCGCGGTGTAAGATGTGAGTGAAATTTTTCTAAGTCCAGTTCTCCTGTATCTGTCACAGGACAGGCAACAAGTCTTGCCCCCTTTTCTTCACACGCCATTTGCCAGGGGACAATATTGGCATGATGTTCCATCTCTGTGATGAGAACTTCATCCCCCTCTTGAAGAAATGTCTTTCCAAAGGAGGAGGCCACCGTATTGATCGATTCGGTTGTTCCCCTCGTAAAGATGATCTCTTCTTGTTTTTGTGCATTTAGGAATTTTTGCACCTTTTCTCGTACCTTGCCATATTCATAGGTCGCACGCGCTGAGAGGTGGTAGAGTGCTCTATGGACAGTGCCATAATTTTCCCTAAGGAAGTGATTCATTGCCTCAATGACCACATGGGGTTTTTGGGAGGTAGCGGCTGAGTCGAGGTAGATTAATGGATAGCCATGCACTTTTTGCTGTAAAATGGGAAAATCTTTTCTGACTTTCGCAGGATTCATTTTAGCAGTGTTGTGAAGAGATTTTGTAAACTTGGGTGCTTGAGGCGGTCTAATATCTGCTGGCAAAAACCACGGATAAGGATTTCTTTTGCTTCTTTCTCCGGAAGGCCTCGAGCGCGCAGGTAAAAGAGGTGGTCTTTCTTCAATTGTCCAATGGTAGCACCATGGGAGGCTTTTACATCTCCATTGAAAATCTCAAGGTTAGGTTTGCTATCTGCATGCGCATTAGCACTTAAGAGCAGATTGTTATTGAGCTGATAGGCAGAGGTTTTTTCAGCTTCCTTTTGCACCAAAATCTTCCCTTCAAAGCTAGAAGAGCTGTTGTCAAAGAGAACGTTCTTAAAGAGCTGCTCCGAGCGGCAGTTCGGTGCCTTATGGTCGATGAGGATATGTACATGTGCCTCCCTTTTTTCCCTGAGCAGAGCCATCCCTTGTAACAAGACTTCTGCGTTTTCCTCTTCGAGAGAAATCCTGATATCTTGTCTGTCCGTTGCACTTCCATTCGTGATGTGGGTGGAGGTGAATTTTGCATCTCTTTTTAAGGAGGCTCTTGTCGCACTTAAGTGCCAAAGGTCAGCGAGGGGTTCCAGGCATACTTTTGTTTCTTCGACCCTGGCTCCGGCATCCAGTTCATAGTGCATGACATCGGAGAGAAACCCGCTTCCTGACTTTGCATTGACAGTAGAGATGATTTCGGCAGAGGCTTCTCTTCCTGCAAAAAGTTGTACCCGAGGCATCATCATCATGTTTTTGTGGTCAGCATCGATCACCTGTAAGATCTGGATAGGGCGCTCCACAACACAGCCAGGGGGTAGATAGATAAATACGCCTCCTGGGTGAAGAGCGGCATTTGCAAGGGCAAAAGGGTCCACCTCTTCTTGCATCCCCTTTTTCCATTGTTTCTGCAAGAAGAGCCCAAAGGTATTTTCAGCTTTTTTGAGATCAGAGATGATGACCTTGCTGGGTAGTCCCCCTGTGTTGGATAGACTTTTGACAAAATGTCCATTGATGAAAACAAGGTAGCTCTCCTCACACTCGGGGTAGACGTAGGGAGAGAGGGCATTTGCAGTAACTGGTGTAAGCTCTGGGAGCGTAAGGGAGAGGGCATTTAGTTTCGTTAAACGGAGATAGCGGAAGGCCTCATGCTCTTTGGTCGGCAGGCCAATTTGCAACATCTTTTCAAAAGCTTGCCTCTTTTCTTTGGGGGGCGAGCTTTTTTCAAAGAGCTCTTGAAGTGAAGTTTCTAGCACGCTTTGCATGCTTTTGCTCCTCCGTATCCTCTTTCTTCGACTTGGAGAGCAAGCTCTGGTCCTCCGGAGGAGACAATTTTCCCCTCTGCCATGATGTGCACAAAGTGGGGTTTAATATAACTTAATAGTCTTTGATAGTGAGTGATCAGTAGCAGCCCCATGTTAGGATTCATAAGGGTGTTTACACCTTTTGCCACAATCCGCATTGCATCCACATCGAGACCTGAGTCTGTTTCATCGAGCACTGCCATTTGGGGGGTGAGAACTGCCATTTGGAGAATTTCGTTTCTTTTCTTTTCCCCTCCTGAAAATCCTTCGTTTAGATTCCTCTCTTTAAACTCAGGTTTTATTTCCATCTGCTGCATCTTTTCTTCAAGAAGCAAGGAGAATTCTTGCTGGGAGAGTTCTTTTTTTTCTTCTGCTTTTCTTTTTGCATTCAAAGCTGCAAAGAGAAACTGCTGGTTTGTGACTCCTGCTATCTCTACGGGGTACTGAAAACTCATGAAAAGGCCAAGGTGAGCCCTTTCTTCTGGGTCGAGTTCAAGAAGATCCTTGCCTTGGAAGAGAATTGTCCCACCTGTGATGTCATAAGCTGGATCTCCCGCAAGAATACGGGCAAGGGTAGACTTTCCAGCGCCATTTGGGCCCATAATTGCATGAATCTCCCCGGCTTTTATCCGTAGGTTGACCCCTTTAAGGATAGGAATACTTTCTACTTCTGCTTGTAAGTCAATTATATCTAACATGTTTATCCCACAGAGTTTTCAAGTTTTAAGGTGAGCAATTTCTGCGACTCTGCCGCAAATTCGAGGGGAAGCTCTTTGATTACGTCTTTGCAAAAGCCGCTGACAATGAGGCTTACAGCATCCTCATGAGAGAGGCCTCGTGACCGTAGGTAGAAGAGCTGCTCTTCATTCATTTTGGAGGTGGAGGCTTCATGCTCTACTTCACTTGTGTCATTGCCAACTTCGATATAGGGGAATGTGTTTGCAGAACACGCATTGCCTACAAGCATCGAGTCGCACTGCGTGTAGTTTCTTGCCCCTTGAGCTTTGGGTGCAATTTTCACAAGGCCCCTGTAGCTATTGCTAGACGCATCTGCTGATATGCCTTTGGAGACGATGGTAGACTTTGTATTTTTCCCAAGATGGATCATCTTCGTGCCCGTATCAGCCTGCATCTTTCCATTGGTAAGGGCAACAGAGTAAAACTCTCCTACGGACTCATCCCCTTGTAAAAGGCAGCTGGGGTACTTCCAGGTAATAGCAGCGCCCACTTCTACCTGTGTCCAGGAGATTTTGGAACGGAAGCCTTGGCAACGTCCCCGTTTTGTCACAAAGTTATAGACCCCCCCTTTCCCTGTTTTGGGGTCCCCTGCATACCAGTTTTGCACTGTGGAGTACTTAATTTCAGCTCGGTCGAGGGCGATGAGCTCAACGACAGCTGCGTGGAGCTGGTTTGTGTCGTAGGCGGGAGCTGTGCAGCCTTCAAGGTAGCTTACAAAACTATCCTCTTCTGCGATGATAAGAGTGCGTTCAAATTGCCCAGACTGTTGATCATTGATTCTGAAATAGGTGGATAGTTCCATGGGGCATCGTACCCCCTTGGGGACGTAGACAAAGGACCCATCGCTAAAGACAGCGGAGTTCAGTGTGGCAAAAAAGTTATCTCCAATCGGCACAACGCTTCCTAGATATTTTTTCACAAGCTCAGGGTAGTGTTCAATGGCTTCTGACATGGAGCAGAGGATAACGCCCGCTTCTTTGAGTTTTTCTTGGAAGGTTGTATGGAGGGAAACCGAGTCAAAAACGACGTCCATAGCTACGTTTGTGAGTTTTTTCTGTTCATCGAGGGGGATGCCAAGCTTTTCAAAGGTGCGTAGGATTTCCGGGTCGACTTCGTCAAGCGAGTTAAGCTTGGGCTTTTTTTGAGGGGCAGAGTAGTAGGTAATCGCTTGGTAATCGATGGGCGGGTAGGTAACGTTTTGCCATTTAGGCTCTTTTTCTTCCAGCCATCTATGGTAGGCTTTTAGGCGAAAGTCTAGCATGAAGGACGGTTCGCCTTTTTTTTCCGAGAGGGCGCGGATGGTCGATTCGTTAAGACCTGGAGGGAGCCTATCCGATGTTACATCGGTGGTAAATCCATACTTGTATTCCTGGCGTTCATTGAGTAGGCTTTGCGTGGACATAGAGAGTATTTTACAGGAATATTCCTATTCTTACAAATTAAAATTATTGTTTATAACAATTGCATGTGTCTATACCCAAATGGACTGAAAAGCTCACCCTGTGCGCCCCGAAAGGGCTGAATTTATCTTAAGCCCCCCCTGAACAGCGGTCTCATAAATGCTTTGAGTTAGGCCTAGTCCCCCTAATGTCCGATGCACTTCAATAGCAGCGCCAATAATCCTAGGCACGAAAACAAGATCTTTTTCCCCAGGTTATTTTGTATCGGTAAAATTTGTTCGATTAAGCATTTCTTGATAGACCAAAAAACAGTAACTCCTATTTGAAATTCATGGTACAATCCTGACATCATTTGGAGACTTTTAAATGGACATGACTTATCAATTTGCCTGGAAAGAAGGTGAAACAGTCTTTTTCATTGATGTTTTTGATTACAGATATGCAGCAAAGAATGGAAACTTATCCTGGCGGATTAATAATCCTGGGTTAGTCAAGCATCATTGTCGCTATGCAAAGAAAAATGGCTCGATTGGAGTATGGGAGAATTTTGCTATTTTTTCAAACCCTCATCAAGGTCATCAAGCTTTGAACGAGTGGCTACACTCCAAAACAATGTTGCAATGTGATTTACATGGCATCGCTAAGCATTATCAAACATTTTCTTCAGAACAATTCGTGCAATCTTTAGCAGCAGCCAGTAAAATATCCCCTAAAACTAAATTGAAAGACCTAACTGGGCTTGAATTTGACGCACTACTTTCCTCTATAGAGAAGTTCTGTGGGTTTTGCCGAGTGGGTAGTGAAAAGTTTTATCTATTACCTAAAATAGCTGCAAAAATCGAATGTCCCGATAAAGAGGATCTTTATCTTGTTGGTAAAGACATCACTTTGACGCGGGAAGAGGCAATACAATGGATTGATTCTCATAAACTTGATGCTGTTATAGTTCGTCATTCAAATGGGACTCATTTACGTTCTAGACCTCGCTATCGCATGCAAACATTAAAATTGACATGGGAGCAACATTGTGAAACGGAGGGAGAATTAGATATCTTAGCTCGCATGGTAGGCCAAAAGGGTCCTGACCAATGCACATGGGGTTTCATTAACGGTATTCGAAATACGAGAGAAGAGGCAATTGAATCTTCTGATTTGATTTCAAAAAAGGCAGGAAACGAACTGGTAGTTTCATTACGAAATGATCAGGTTTTGTGGGGTGCCAAAGAGGCGAGCGTGGCCTTACTACTAAAAATGGGCATCGATACTCCTATCGTTAAAAGTGCAGTTCAGTTTTTCAGATATTTACTTTCAATGTCTGAAAATCAAAAAAATTCACCAGTAATTATATTTGCTCACAGCCAAGGTGCGGCCATTAGTGAGCATGCAATTGCTTTGCTTTCTAAGCAAGAGAGACAGCAAATTCGAATTTTTACATTTGGAGGATGGTCTTTTATCGCGCCAGATGCTGCTCATCCAGATTCTCATAATTATGCAAGTGTCGGAGATCTAATACCTCGCGTTGGTTCTTATAACTCTCAATACCTTGCAATTAGAAGATACGAAGGTTTAAAAGAAGGGTTAACCCATGATGAAATCATTCGGCGTTTAGCTTTTGGAGATGCAATTCAAGATCTCGATTGTTTAGATCCTCATGTTCATGAAAGATATGCTCAGGAAAGATGTAAGTTTTATAGAAATGAATTCGAAAAAATACGCAATGTCACTGTTGTAAATCCTGGAAGTGTGTGGGAACATTCTTTCAGGAATGAAAGTTATCAAAATATCGTTCTTGAAAAGATTGAGAAATATAGAAAAAGCTCAATTAGAATAGCACACATGGACTCTCAAAAATTTCTTGTTGAATCTTTTTTTTAAGTGATACTTATGAACATTTCCATTGATATTGAAGATGATAGGAAAAAGGCAAAAAGAAGTGCGTGGATAGCAACAGTTATTTATATTGTCCTGTTTCCATTTATTTTTATGTTTGCTGCTACAAGTATTATGATATTTGATTGTCCCAGTATGTCTGTTTCCGTTGGTTTGTCGATCATATTCTTGTGCTTTTGTGTGCCTTTATCAATACCATTTACTTTTTATTTTGTCTGGTATCGGTATTCCCAAGGGGAATATAAAAAGAGTCGTCAGTTTTGTCTACTACCACTTTATATTGCCACGATTGCATTTACTTATAATGCTATAGTGGATGCTTTTATTCATTAACACAAAACATATTAAATAAGGCTTGTAACATGAATGTTATAAATAAACTGATGTTGCACGTTCTTCAAAAGGAAGAGCTGACAGATATTATTAAAAAATTCACTTTTCCATGGAGTTCTTTTCAAGCCACTCAAGAAAAATGGAAACGTTATTATGCAGAGCAGCAAAGAAGTATTCGCACAGTCTGTATTGCAAAAATTGGAGATGAGTTCATTGGCTATGGTAGCTTATTGAATCATACAGAATACCCGGAATTCAAGACCCTTGGCATTCCAGAGATCAACGATGTTTGGGTCTCAGCGGAATATAGGGGGAATGGATATGGTAAACGATTGCTTCAACATCTGGAGGCGATTGCTGTTAAAGAGTCTCATAAACAAGTTGGAATTGGAGTTGGGCTTTATAAAGATTACGGGTGTGCTCAGAAACTGTATGTTCGGATGGGATATATTCCTGATGGGAAAGGAGTGACCTATAAATATCAGCCTGTCAATGCTAGAGATTCGCATCCTGTAGATGATGACCTTATTATTTGGTTTAAAAAGGATTTAACATCATGAGTGGTGTGAATATTCGATCTTAAATACATTCAATTGTTTTTTCGATGAGTCCTATAGAAATGACAAGAACTAAACAGAGAAACCTGATTAGCTTTTTTTTGGCCGTTTTGTTATTCTTGCTTGCATGCAGTGGTTAGCTCTTTTCGTAGCAGGACTTTTTGAGATTGTCTGGGCTATCGGCCTTAAATATACCGAAGGCTTTACTAAGCTTTGGCCAAGTTTATTGACAGGAGGGTCTATGGTGATTAGCTTTTTCTTATTGAGCTACTCACTCAAGTCGATCCCGATGGGGACGGCGTACGCGGTCTGGACAGGAATTGGCGCTTGTGGAACCTTGTTATTTGGGATGTTTGCTTTAGGAGAGTCCAGAGATCCTGTTCGCGTTGGTTGCATTTTGGCGATTATTGCATGCATTTTCGTTTTAAAAATGACTCATAAATAATCATACGCAGGCAGAAACCAGATTTTTAGTTCATTTGGGTATACACTCGTATGAGAGTGAGCTGTCTAGATCAAGATCTTTTGCCTGTTAAGGCGTTTACTAGCATTTGAGTGATCCATGTCTCATAGTCGTCAGATGTCCAGCCTTGTTCTACAACGAGCATCCGATACAGATCTCGTCCTGTAAAGGACCATAGGATATCCCTTGCCTTTTTGACGCTAAGGCCTGCTGCCAGGGATTGTTCTTCTTTCATGGCTTGTATAGTGATTGCTTGCCGATCGTAACGACGCATCTCTCTTTCTTTTTCGAGTTCTTTAAATTCAGGGGCAAGGATAGCTGCTCCTCGAAAAACATCCATTTGAGCCTTTTCTGCATCATACATTTGCCTTGCGATTTTTGCTGAAAAATGAAGGCGCATTGTTGGAGACTTTTCTTGGATGCTTAATTCAACAAGAGCATCAAACTGATCCCCGGGAAGCGCCTCATCCATAAGCGCGCGAAGCACACCGCGCTTAGATTGAAAAAGTGAGTAAACGGTAGGTATTGAAACGCCTGCAGATTGGGCTATTTTTTCAATCGTGACATTTTCAAATCCTTCCGATTCAAAAAGATTTTTTGCGGCAACAAGAATGCGGGTTTTTGTTTGCGTCGCTTGGGTATTTCTGGTTGCAGACCTATACGGTCTTTTTTTTATCTTTGACATATTGGTTGTAGTATACTACAATCAATTTAAATTGTCCAAAGATTTCACAAGGAGAAAGATCGTGACAGACACAACGTCTACAGCAGTAGGATATTATACAGCTCTTGGAAAGAGGGATGTGGAAGCAGTGAAAAAATGCCTCCATCCTGATGTGCAATTTTCCGATCCCCAGGAAACGGTTGTAGGCAGAGAAGCTGTCCTTAAGGCAGCCAAGGGCTTCACAGCGATTTTTAAATCTCTTACGATTCGCGCGAAATTTGGGTCAGATACCCAAGCCTTGATTGTCTATGATGTAGAAATCCCCGGGCTTTCTAAAAACTTGCGTGCCGCTTCTCTACTGACTTTTCAAGATGGCCTCATTTCAAATATAGAGCTTATTTACGATACCCGCTGTTTCATGGAGAAAAAAAAGGAAGTTCTCTCCACATGATTGAGAAATGCAAAAGTGTACGCCTGGCGTGAATTGCAAATTGGCACTTTAGGGCTTGGATGAATTCCACATTTTTGTTAAAATTGCGACACGCTGGGTGGTAGCTAGAGGCACAAGCCCCTTGCTTTAGCTGAGGGAGTATTCAGAGTGGTCACAATATGATTGGAAGAGCCTTACTTACCCTGCTTTTGTCTGTCTTTTTAACCTCTTGCTGCAATAGTGCTTGCTACAACTATTGCACATGTGTAGAGGGCGCAGCAGAATTTGTCACCGATTCCTATAAAATTCGGCAAGGTAAGCTTGCCATCTTGGAAATGCAAGGTGTCTGTGTTGGAGAGTTGCCAAACGATGCGATGTGTGAGTACCAAGATAGCATTTATGAAGATGATATCCTCAACATCATGGTGTTCCACCCCACCCGAAAAGACCTCATGGAGTCCATACGGACAATCAATGAGACGATCGGCTTCCGGGTAAAAAATGGGGAGATCAATATTCCCGATATCCAGGCAATCTGTGTCAGAGGTCTTCCCCTCGAGATGGCGCGCGGTGTGATCGAAAGGGCTGTCCGGGACCAAGTCGGAGAGGCGGAGGTCTTCCTTAGCTATAGAGATAGGCTGTCGAGGAAAGTAGAGCTTGCAGGTCTTGTAAAGACAGCCAGTATTCCAGTGGATGGCAAAATACGGCTCTACGATGTCCTCTCAAGAGCCGGCATACCTCCCTGTGCAAACTTCTTTATGAGCTATGTTTCTCGCTGCAACTGTCCCCTGCCGCTTGATATCAGTAAATTAATGCTAGAGGGCGATATGTGCCAAAATATTGTGATGCGAGGCGGTGATAAAGTTTTTATCGCAGATGATTGCGAAGGACGCGCCACGGTCATGGGAGAGGTAATGAAACCCACCGCTATTCCCCTCCCCAAAGGCTATATTTCACTTCGCGAGGCATTAGTGGCTGCAGGCGGTATTCCCTTCACGGGTAATCGTGACTGCATTCAAATCATCCGTGGAAATCTTCCGAGTCCAAAAATTTATGTACTTTCTTGGGAACATATAGTAAATCTACCCAACGACAGCTTGCTATTGATGCCGGGGGATACGGTGTACGTTTCCGAGAGGCCGATCACCCAGTGGAATCGCTTCATCAGCCAGCTTCTGCCGAGCTTATCGGGAGCGATGCAGGGTTTTGGAGCATATAAATTATTTTATCCATAGGGAGAGTGTATGAGCCAAGGAGAAGAGCTTGCCTTTTCTCTATCGGATATCCTAGAGACGATCCGGAGAAACAAGCAAAAGCTTTTTTTGTGCACACTTTGTTTCTCTTTGCTCTTTGTAACCTTTAGGCTGAATCGCCCTGTTCTCTATACAGCAGAAGCTCTCTTCCGAGACAGAGCTTCTGCTCGCAATAGTGAGAGAGGCGTAGGGTCACTTGCGGGCCTTTTATCTGAAGCGTATGGGGGTGGCAAGGGAGAAGATCTCAGCTCTGTGATGCTTTCTCGAAGAATCCTTGAGAAGGCAATCGAGCGGACAAATCTTCACGCAAGGCTTAAAGAAGAGACGTTTTTGCCCCCAATTGCGCAGAGAATATATGGAAATTTGCAAGCTGAATGGCAGAATCTAGTTTATCTGCTTTTGAAGAAGGTTCCTCGCTTGGAAGAGAAACAAGCAGAACTCCTTCTCTCTGAGGTCAAGTATTTTCTTCCTTGGAAATCTTCTTTTTCTTTGACCTTGCACAGGGATGGTCGCTTCACCCTTTTCCAGAAGGAAAGCCAGTTTTCTGCAGAAGGAACCCTAGGGATTCCCTTTACATGCCCCTATGTTTCCTTTTTACTTAAGTCAAATGGTCACCCTCCGTCGCATACAAGATACACTCTTGCGATGACCCCGCTCTCTCTTGCAGCTGATGAGATAGAAAAAAAAGTATCTGTGATTAAGGATAGAAAGGATTGGAGTCTCTATAAAGTTGGGTATGCAGATGAAGAGAGGGAAAGATCTGCTTTTTTTGTGAATGCCCTGATGGAGGAGTACCAGAATTATCTAAAGGATGAGAGCGCAGTTGTTGCAGAGCAGCAGCTTCATTTTTTACAAAGCCAGCAGAAGGCGACTCAGAAAAACTTAGAGCAAGTGCTAGATGAGTACGCTACTGGCCTTGAATTCGATGTCACCTCTTCTGGCTTTCCAAGTAGTGAAAAAGAGCTTTCTGTCCTTGGTGAGGCGCAGCAGCAGTGTCAGAGAAATCTCTTTGCTATTGAGTTGAATATGAAAAGGCTCGGCACTACAGGTGAAACGGGGGTTTCCCTTTCTGAATTTCCTAAGATTGCAGGGCTTGAAAATGTGATTGATGGGCTGAAGAAGCAAAAAGATGAACTAAATATTACGTTTGGAAAAGAAGCCTATCCTTTTGATGAAAAGCAGTTTGCTGCTATTTTTAACGAGTTTGAAAAAATTAAAGAGAAACAAAGGACGATTAAAAACTACCTAGCTACTTTAGAGGGCGCTCAAGATGAAAAGCTTTTGTTTCAAAGGCGGGCGCTAATTGGTTATCTACGTAACTTGGAAAATACGCTTTTTATTAAACAGCAGACCCTTACAGAAAATTTGCCAAGTGTTGAAGATTTCGGACAGCAGATGCAAGGGGTCACCTTGGAGATGGCCAAGGAGCTGTATCTTGGGGGTAGCCGTGAGCTACGAGCCTTGGAGACAGAAGAAAAGGAGGTTTTGTACTTTTTGGAAAAAGTAAAAGATTTAAAGTTTGAACTCAGTTCGTTTAGTGGAATTAAAATAGATCCCTTCTCTCAAAAAGCAATTGAAAAGGCAGCCGCCCTTGAGTACTTGCTTAAGGATGAAACAAGCCGCAGTGCAAAAGAACAGGAGAGAGTCCGCGCAGAACTATCGATGCAAAGAGAACTACTTGAGCTTCATCTTACCCAGACTCTTGACCTGCTGAAGATAAAGCAGGAAGCCTTGCAAGAGAAGCTGGAAAGTCTCCGTAAGATCAAACTCCACCTCATCAGTCACCAGATCTCTCTGACAGAGCGGCAAAAGCAGGATCTTGTGCAGCTGCTTACTGCTTCGCTCCAGTCAGAAAAGGAGGCTATTTCGAAACAGATGGAGGATGTAAAAGAAAAAATGGCAGCAGTTCCCAAAAAATGGGTTGCGGAACAAATGCTCAAGCATGCTGTCTCCTTTGCAGAGAAGATGACCGAGGAGATCACAAAGCTTGTGGAGGTAAAGACCATCAACTACAACCTTGATGTGATCCAATCAAGGCCTGTCGATTTTGCACTCATGGCTTTTCTTCCGAGTCCACCCCATCTTCTTGTCTTTGGTGTATTGGGAGCGATTCTTGGCTGGGGGGCAGCTTTTGGGTATTTTCTTGTGCGATCGGTCATGTACGGTTTTTTTGTGACACCTGAATCTCTTCGTGTTTTGAACAAACATGTCGCAGGGAAAATTTCGAAGTTTTCTGAGGTGTGTTCTTTAGAATCGATCTCTGATTCTGATTTAGAAACGCTTCGCAATCTTTTTGCTTTCGAGCAAAGACAAGAAGAGGCAAGTCGTAAGTGGCTGCTTTTAGAAGGTAGTGGACCTAAGTATGCTCCTCTTCTTGCAGCTTATATCGCAAAGATGGGTCTTCGGGTTTTGCTCGTTCCCCTTTCCTTTACAAAAGAAGGTTTGGGAAGAGGGCTTCTGCAGCACCTTCAGGGAGAAACAGATAATGTTTTGATAGAGAGAGTAGAGCGCGGGTATGATCAGGTGGAAGCGGGCGGTGTGTGCCGGTATGCGGCAGAACTTGTAAGTTCGTCGAAATTTTTAACACTCCTTGCGGACTGGGAGAGGGAGTATGATTGGATCTTACTTACCTCGGAATCTGCGGGGGGAAGTGGCGAGGCTTCTTCTCTTCTCAATCTTTTTGACCGCGTGACGTGTACTGTACACGATGATACGTTCCAGACGCTTTCTCCTTTGCTAGAAATTACAGGCAAACGCACCTCCTTCCTTTTCGCCTAAGAGTGTTTTAATCTCACGCCACTTTTTGACGATTTGGGCTGCGATTGGGGCTGATTCCCTTCCTAGGCCCCCGTAAAGAAGATAGACGACGACGACAAGCTCCGGCTTGCCAAAAGGATCTTTAAAAGTAAACTCTTCGAATTGGCCTTCTTCTTGGTCAAACGAAATGCCGCCAAACCAGACATGGTTGTAGGTATTTACCCCTTGGTACATGTCAAGGTCAATTCTCCCCCGTGCTTCTGCGGTGCTTGTCTTTCCCACAAGCTGCCCTTTTAAAGAGACAAAGTCAGCCACAGCTTCTGGATTCTTTTTATAGAGTTGGTAGAGAGCCCAAAGTGATTTTTCTGTTGAGCGGATAGCTGTTCTCTGCATTCCTGTAAGAAGAAGATCTCGTATGGGTTTTGGCATCCAAATTTCTCTTTTGGTTTCAGTAGGGAGCAGATAGACTCTATTTTCAAGCGAGTCGGTAGTTAGGCCTTGGAAAAGGGGTGTATTGATCCCAAGGAGAGTCAAGGAGTCTTGGAAGGGAAAGCTTGAGATTTTTTCTTTTTTGGCAGGTCCTGCTGTGAGAAGGGCAATCTTAGGAACAAGGATTTTGCCCCGATTGGCAATACTTGCGAGCATGACAGCTGACTGAAGGGGGGTTGCATCAAAGGCATGCTGACCGATGGCAAAAGAATAGAGTCCAGTTTTGTTGCGTTGCAAGTCGATAGGAAGCTTTCCTTTGATTTCTCCAGGTAGGTTAACTCCTGTTCTCTCTCCATAGGAAAAAGCCGCAGCTGTAGCTGCTAAGTCTTCTCCTGATTCGATAAAGTCTGTCGACAAGATACCAAAGTAGGGGTTGCTTGAGTGCTCGAGCGCGCCGAGAAGATCGATGCGCCCAATTCCCTTGGAGAGGCTTTTGATTAGCCTTCCCCCTTTATACTTCTGCTGGATTGGACTGCCATCTAGGAAGTGCCCAACGACTGCCGTTTCCCCGTTTTTCTGGTACTCATCGATCATCTCGAAGGGTGAAAGAACTTTGGGGTCATTCGGGATGTTGTCTTGGGAATGGAATTTTTGTCTCAAGGCTTCATAGGCGGTCACAACCTTGAAAAGAGAACCTTGCTGTGCGCTCTGCCGATAAGCATAAGAGCGACCATAGCCATATCCCCTGATTGGATAGAAGGCAGCTGCAAGATGGCACTCAAGAGACCCCTCTTGTGTCTTACGGATGCCTTGATAGTGGGCAAGAAGAGGGGTTTTAAGGTCGTGGTAGCTTCTTAAGGTTTTGAGATACGTTTTGGCAAGGGAGAGAGGTAGCTTTGTAAGGTGGGCAGTTAAGGTGTTATAGGCGGCTTTAAATTCGATCGTTCTATGAGCCCCGCTAGTGAGTTCTCGGTGCCAGCTATGAAGTGTGCGGTAGAAAAGATCAAGTCTGGGATCAGATTTTGTTTCAACTCCCAGCAGGAAAGCAAGGAGAAGGTCGCTATGAAATTGCTCCCAAAATGCTGTGAAAAGCTCTTTTTCCTTTTTGTCTAAGAGATCAATGTAGGGCTTTGGATATTGCCCCTTTTCTTTCTCTTTGGCACGGATTTCTTTAAGATAAGCTTTTTCATTTTTCTCACGCCATAAGGCAAATTCCGTATTTTGAAAAATCTCCCTTGCCATTTTTTTGACTGTTTCGTCTAAGATCACTTTTGCAGATGCCGCGTGTTTTTGCTTTTCTAAAGAAAGCTGCCCCACCCAGGAGAGGAGTTGATCTGGGAAAAGCTCTTCAGGCGCGACCAGATGAGCAAGATCCACAAGAAGGAGCTTATCACGGTTATGCAAAAGATCTTTCCAGTAGGGGGCCATGTCCTTTACCCCTTTTTCCAAAGTGTAGTCAGATTCTAGAAGCCTTTTTTCTATCTCTTCTTTTTTTAAAGAAGAGATGTTTTTTGCACCATTGAAAGGGGCGTGTTCTTCCGTATCGTAGAGGGCGTTAACAAGCTCCTCTCCTTGAGGAGAGCCACTCATAGCAAGAATTTTAAAAAAAGATCTCTGTAGTTTTATGGCCTCCCCTATCGTGGATACCTCTTTGAGTTTAGCTAAGATAGAGCTATCCTTTGGAAAGAGTGTTTCCAGGTAAGTCTGCCAATCTAATATTTTTCTTTGTTCGTAGAGGCTTGCTGTTTCATAATTCCAATATTCCCGCTCGAGAGAGCTTTTTTCATCCCAAATATCGGCAATGTAAGCTTCATCTTCGAGCCATCTGTGGATTTTCTTTTCTTTTTCCCTGGCTGCTTCCTTGTCTCCGGACCTGATAAAGTCGTTCGGGTTAATTCGGGGATAGCTAGCTAGGGCAAGAATTTCCCCCGTAGTTGGCTCCATAGCCACAATCGCTCCCCCCTTGATCCAGGGTTCTTTGATGGTAGAGCCTGCAGGTAGGCCTGTAACGCGAGGCCTCCGAATGGCTTCATTTTGGATGAGAAGGGTTTCTGCAAACTCTTGCAAGTCTGAGGAAATGCTTAGAAGAACACGCTGGCCCGGAACAGGAGGATGGGAGCCGGGAAGATCTTTTAGGGGCTCACCTGCCGCATCAGCCCTATAGCACCTCTTTCCAGCAAAACCACGGAGTGTTTCCTCAAATGTTGCCTCAATGCCAGCTTTTCCAACAGTGTCGTTGATGCTGTAGGCTCTTTCTTTTAGCGTTTTAAGCCTCTTTTGGAATGCTTGGAATTCTTCAAGTGAAGAGGCTGTGTGGAGTCTGTATTCTAGGTTTTGCATTTCTTGCATAATGGTTTCGTATTCTTCTCGGTTAATTTGCCCAACATAGCCGAGAAGATCAGAGGCTACTCTTTCCTTGGGATATACTCGTTTAGGTACAATCTGGGCGATGAGGCCAGGGAAATCTTTTTCCCTAGCTTTTAAGCGGTAGTACTCTTTCTCTGAGATATCCTCCTTGAGCACAAAAGGAATTGTGTTGTAGAGGGCAGATTTTGCAAAAATAAGGTCTTCGATCCGCCCGGGATCGAGGTTAAGTTCTGTCCCTAGAAATTGGGAGAGAGAGTATATATAATTTTTTCGAAACGAGACTTTTACTTTGTTTCCCTGGTTATCTTTTTGGATTGTAACTCTCGGAAGCTCTTTGATTTGAGAGTAGAGAAGGGCTGCATTGTATTGCACTCGGTTAATGGCAAGGGGTTTGTTAAACCTATCTCGGATGGTGGCTCTGATGGCCGGGATGATCCGCTCACGCCGTTTTGGTTTTTCAGCAGACTCTAACCTTGTTTCATGCTGAAGAAGAGTAAGGTGGCCGATGCGAAGGAGAATGAGGAGTAGGGCTAGGAGTATCCCTTGAAGAATCTTGTTTGCTTTGTCGTGGATCGAGGAAGGTTTTTCGGCGTGCCTTTTTCTCATTAGAAATCATTCTTGCAAATTTTGCTGTTTTAATACATAATAAACCACACGTTTGCGCCTGTAGTTCAATGGTAGAACAGTAGCCTTCCAAGCTACGAGTGTCAGTTCGATTCTGATCAGGCGCTTCTTATAGTAAATATTTCAATCCAAGACCGAAATCTTAAGCAGTGGAAAAAATTCCTAGAAGCTAAGATGCCGTAGTCAAAAAAAAGAGGGACAAGGCTTGGCTAAACAAGAAAGTAAAATTACAATAAAAGATTTATTGGAAGCTGGAGCTCATTTCGGGCACCAGAAACAAAGATGGAACCCCAAGATGAAGCGATTCATCTTCGAAGAAAGGGGTGGGATCTACATCATTGACCTAGCAAAGACACTCCAACAGATTCGTGAAGCGATTGAGGTTGTGAAGGAAGTTGTTGGGAAGCACAAATCGATTCTATTCGTCGGAACCAAAAAACAAGCTAAGTCTGTTATCCGAGAGTGCGCTGAGGCGTGTGATGAGTTTTTCGTGTGTGAGCGCTGGCTTGGCGGTACGATGACAAACCTTACTACAATCCGTCTGTCGATTAAGAATATGGAGCGGATTGAGAAGAAGATAGCAGCAGGTGGTGAAGGGCTGAAGAAAAAAGAGCTCTCCCTTCTCGCAAAGCAGCAAGAGAAGCTTGAGAAGAACCTTTCAGGTCTTCGAGGCATGAGAAGATTGCCTGGTCTGCTAGTTGTTGTAGACCCCATGAAAGAAAAGCTTGCTGTTGCGGAAGCTAAGAAACTTGGTATTCCTGTTATGGCTCTTGTTGATACAAACTGCGATCCGGATCCTATCGACTACGTTATTGCCTGCAACGACGATGCTCTGAAAAGCATCAAGCTAGTCGTCCAAGCTCTCTCCGACGCAGCGATCGAAGTAAAGAACGAACTGAAACTGAAATCTGGCAAAGAGTCAGATGACGAAGAGTCAGAAGAGGACAAGGAATCTTCTGAAGAGACAGAAACTGTCGCTGCAGTACGTGTAGAGAGAAAAGCAAGAGGCAGTAGAAAGGAAGGGGGCGCGTAAATGAGTCAACAAATGATTACATCAGCGAGAATTAAAGAACTTCGTGATCTTACTGGCGTTGGCATGGCCAAGTGCAAAGAGGCTTTGGAAGAAGCACATGGTGACATGGAGAAAGCAGTTGCAGTTCTGAGAAAGGCAGGGGAAGCGTCAGCTGTGAAGAAACAAGGGCGCTCGACAAAGGAAGGAAAGATTGGTTTTGCAGAAAATCAAGAGGGTGTAGCCCTTGTTGAAGTGAATGCTGAGACTGATTTTGTGGTCCAAAACGAGAAATTCCAGCTCTTTTTGAAAACTATTGCCGAGCAAATCTTGCAATCGAAGCCTAAGACATTGGAAGATCTGGCTGCACAAAATTATCTCGGCGACAAGGGGATGACAGTTGAGCAGTTTCGCTCGAACTTAATCCAAACTATCGGCGAAAATATTGTGATCAAAAGATTCCAGATCCTCTCAAAAGGGCAAGATAAATCTCTTGGGATCTATTCCCACATGAATGGGAAGATTCTTGCGATTGTGGAACTTCAAGGAAACAATTCTGAAGATGAGATGGCACGTGCAATTGCAATGCAAGTTGCCGCACATACTCCGGAGTATTTGTCTCCAGAAAAGGTTCCCCAGTCTGTCATTGAATCGGAAAAGGACATTGCAAGAAGCCAGATCAAAGGAAAGCCTGAGAACATGATTGAAAAGATTGTGGAAGGTAAAGTGAAGGCATACTTTGTGCAAGCTTGCCTATCAGAGCAAAAGTACATTCGCGATGAGAGCAAAACTATAGCTGAGCTCGTCTCTGAGAGAGCAAAAGCTACGGGTAAACCTCTTAAACTTTCCAGCTTCACCAGATGGTTTGTTGGAGAGTAGACTTCTATGGGGAATTCTTTCCCGTTTAAAAAAGTGCTGCTGAAAATATCGGGGGAGATCCTTATGGGATCTGCCCCGTATGGTATCCAGCAAGATCCTTCTCTTGAAATTGCAATGGCTATCAAAGAGCTTCATTTTCAAGGGATTCATGTAAGTCTTGTGATCGGAGGAGGAAATATCTTCCGAGGCATTCAGGCAAAAAATTTAGGAATTTCTAGAACGTCTGCAGATCACATTGGGATGCTTGCTACCCTCATGAATGGGATCGCTTTGCAACAGGCTCTAGAAACCGTGGGGTGCAGGGCACGCGTTTTGAGCGCTCTTGACTGCCCTAAGGTAGTTGAGTCGTATACAGCTCTAAAAGCTCGTGAATATCTACAGAATGGCTTTATCTTGATCTTTGTGGGTGGTACCGGTAACCCCTATTTCACAACTGATACCGCGGCAGCTCTTCGTTCTGCTGAAATTGGGGCGGACGCTCTCCTAAAGGCTACTAAAGTAGATGGAGTCTACGATAAGGACCCCTTAAAATCGGAAGGGGCAAAAAAATATTCTCGTCTAAGCTACAGCGAATACTTAAGCGCAAATTTGAAAGTTATGGACCAGACAGCTGTAGCGATGTGCATGGAACAAAAAATTCCCATATTGGTATTCAACATGAACTTATTGAAGAAAAATTCTGTGTTAAAAATTCTTGAAAATCAGCATAATGGAACCTTGATAGAGGTTTAGCTATTAAGCCAGGGAGTAGTTATGGCGCACGAAGTAGTAAAGCAAGTGGAAGATAAGATGAAGCAGGCCCTTGCACACTTTAGAGAGGAGATGAAAAACATCCGCACCAGCCGGGCAAACCCCGGGATGGTAGAGAACGTCATGGTTGAGGCGTATGGCGCCCCGATGCGAATCAAGGATGTTGCTACCATCACTTCTCCTGAACCAAGACAGCTAGTCATCACTCCTTTTGATCCACATAACTGTGGTGCGATTGGGAAAGCTATAGAAAAGGCAAATATCGGCATGCGCCCCATTGTTGAGGGAAATCTTGTTCGTCTTCAGGTTCCTCCTATGGATGAGTCGGTCCGTAAGGAGATGGTGAAAATTCTGCACAGAAAATTAGAAGAATGCAAGATTAGCGTTCGTAATATTCGTAGAGACAGTAACGAAAATATCAAAAAGAGAAAGAGCTCTGGCGATATTTCTGAAGATGAAATGAACGGTTTAGAAAAGCAAGTGCAAGATTTGACAGACAAATTTTGTAAAGAGGCAGAAAGCCTCTCGCTTGTGAAGGAAAAAGAGGTTGTGACTATATAATAGTTGCAAAAAAAGGGGCGATTAATTAGTATTCTAGCGCATTGCCTACCTGTATTTGGCCCCATCGTCTAGTCAGGCCTAGGACACCGGATTTTCATTCCGATAACAGGGGTTCGAATCCCCTTGGGGTCAACATTGAGTCGTTAGCTCAGTGGTAGAGCATCTCACTTTTAATGAGAGGGTCGCTGGTTCGAATCCAGCACGACTCAATTTTAGTTCTTAAGGGCTCCATACCAATGGGGCCCTTTTTTTTGCATCATGTTCAGTATACGTTTACAATTATCTGGCCACCTACCTATAGTCCAGATTATGGAAGAGAATACCCCGAACTGCAGTTTGCCCTTCGAAGCAGAGGCTAAGCCTGAGCGTCCACTAGAGTGTTCTGAGTGCAGAAAGCCTGTGGCTGTAAAGTATACGGAAGTTGTCAGTGGTAAGGTAACCCATATGATCATGTGTGCCGATTGCCCGGTTTTGCATTGGAAATTACAAGGGCCTTCTCCTTTGAAGAAAACAAAGGATTTAGAAACAGCAGGAGCTGGGCTTTGCTGTGGCACCTGCGGTACGAAGATGGAAGCGATTCAAAGAGGGTCTTTAGTCGGTTGCGAGGCATGCTACGATCTTTTCGATGAAGTGATACTTTCTGAACTCAGAGACACAAAAAAAGCTCCTCCCCGTTTATTTGCCAAGACCAAGAAGTCAGAGACTCTCCACGTAGGCAGATCTCCTGGTGAAAGTATAGAAGTGAGCCCAACCCTTAGACTTGTTGCGCTCAATGAGGCGCTTAGCGAGACGCTTAAGCAAGAAGACTACGAACAAGCTGCCTGGATCCGGGACCAGATCAAATCGATTACGGAAAAGGAAAATGACGGAAAAAAATAACCAGCATAAGATTTTAACAGAGCGCAGTCCTTGGACCAATAATCCCAATCCCATCTGGCTTGCTTCAAAACTTCGTCTTTATAGAAATATTGAAAATTTTGAGTTTCCAGGTTGCCTTACGGATGAACGAAGAAAGCAGATTATCTCCTTGATCGGTAGTGAGTTAAAGAGGGTCAAAGTCCTTAAGAACCCGCAGCTTGTGAAAGCAGAAACGGTTGATCCGATTGAAAAAGAGTTTTTGTTTGAACACTACCTGACCATACAAAACTTACAGCAGGCACATGCAGGAGAGGCGTTCATTGTAGATGAGACAGGACAGTTCCTTGGCATATTGAATGTAAAGGATCATGTTCAGTTACAACTTCTTGATATTAAAGGGGAAATGGAAAAAACATTGACCCGTCTTATTGAAATTGAAAAGGAGATGGGGAAAAATATCCATTATGCTTTCTCCTCAAGGTGGGGATTTCTCACCTCTGATCCTTCTCATAGTGGGACAGGATTGCTAGCGAGCGTTTTCTTGCATACACCTGCTTTGATCCATACAGGTCTTCTTCAAGAAGCACTCGATAGGCTTCAGGAGGATGGAGTTTACGTTACGGGACTACAGGGGGATCCTAAAGAGATGATTGGGGATCTGCTTGTAGTACAGAACAATTATTCTCTCGGTGTTACAGAGGATGCGATCATCTCCTCTCTTAGAACCTATGCGACCAAGTTGCAGGGGCAAGAGAGAAGCGCTCGCAGCAGTATCGTAGAGAGCGGTAATACAAAGATAAAAGACAAGGTGAGCCGTGCCTTTGCGATTTTGCAACACTCCTATCAGATGGATGCGATTGAGGCTTTAGAATCGATTAGCTTGATGAAGCTAGGTCTTGACTTGGGGTGGGTAACAGGAATCACGATGACAAAATTAAACGAGTTGTTTTTTGATTGCAGAAGGGCTCACCTTCTCTCGTTGCAAACAAAAAAAGTGGACCAAGAAGAGCTGCCTCACGTGCGTGCCGAATTCATTCACGAATTCCTATCCCAGGCCTCTCTCCGTATTTAAACCCTACGTGAGGGTGAAGGAATGGAGAAGTTCTCGTATCTGGTGGATCCAGTAGAAGTTTTGCCGGACGAGTTCCTCGCAGAAAAGCTTCCAGCCAAACGTAACTACCCCAAGGCCAAGAAGAGACTTAAGTGGCATTCCGAGGAAGGTAATTTGTACCTGGGGCGCGAGCCTGTTTACGATCCCTAAGAACACATCTGTCATTAAGATGGCCAGCAGGCCCGGGGTTGCTAGTTGCGTGGAGAGGACCATTACCTTGGTAAACAGATCCCTTTGGATCTTCCAAAAGTCTGCCTTTTCGGCAAAAAAACGTGCGCTAAAGAATCGATCGACTGGTACCACCTCGTAAGAGGTGGCAAGCGCATCAAGAAATAAAAAGGGCCCGTCCATCATGAAAAAAAGGTAGATCAAAATCAAGTTGAACAAAGTACCAAGGGGAGAGGACTGGTTTTGGATGGTAGGGTCGTTTACCATCAAGCTTGCGCCCCCTCTCTGGTGATCGATGATGATCCCTGCATTAGACGCAATATTGAAGGGCATGGAGATCATAAAACCAAGAGCAAATCCAATAAAGAGCTCTTTTATGAACAAAAAGATCAACATCGTATTAAAGCCTATGGGCTGTGTGATTCCTATGGCCATTTGCGGAAGGAAAATAATGCCGAGGCAGATCCCGAGGGTAACCTTGACAGGGTGAGGAAGAGTTCTAGAGCCAAAGAAGGGAGCAAGGCCTATGATGGGCAAAAGTCTAGCTAAGGCAAGGATAAGTAGGCTGAGGAGGATGCTAGGATCATCTACGGCAAAGCTTAGCTTTAGGAAAAGATTTAAATAGCTTTCCACTGAGATCTCCTCGCTATAAACTTAGCTGGCAATCCCCCACCTCGGGAAATTCACAAAGATATTGGTAGCAAACGACATAATTTGTGTACCCAGCCAAGGGCCCATCGCCATCAGAGTGAGCACTACGGCCACCAGTTTGATTGTAAAGGAGAGGGTTTGCTCTTGGATTTGGGTAGCTGCTTGAAAGATAGCCACAAGAATACCAAAAAACATACTGATTAAAATAGGCGGTGCGGAAAGAATCAAGATCAAGAGCAGAGCTTGGTAGGCTAATTGGACAACTTGTGTTAAAACCATCGTATTTTTTCTCCTATCTAAACGTTGTGACCAGACCTTCAATCAGGATAGTCCATCCATCGAGCATGACAAGCAAAAAGAGCTTGAGAGGCATTGAAATGGTTACGGGCGAAAGCATCATCATCCCCATGGCAAGGAGAATGTTCGAGGTGACAAGATCAATGACAAAGAAGGGAATATAGATCAGAACGCCAATTTCAAAAGCATCTTTTAGCTGTGAGGTAATATAGGCTGGTATGACAATGATAAAATCATCTAGCGAGATCGATTCTTTTTGGTTATCGGGTAAAATGCGATAGGCAATTCGGAAAAAAAGCTTTCTGTGCTTGAGCAAGCTGTTTCGTTCCAGAAAGTCTTTGAGTGGTTGTTGCGTATCTTTTGCAATTTGTAGAAAGTAGTTTGCAGACTCCTTGGACATCATCTCCTTAGGGGCCTCCATTTTGATCATGCTTGCTTGAGCCTTCTCATACATAAGTACAGAGGTGGGATACATCACAAAAAGGCTAAGCATAAGAGCTACCCCGTTGATGATTTGGTTAGGAGGCGCTTGCTGTACCCCAAGTGCAGTTCGTAAGAGGGATAGCACGATGACGATCTTGAGAAAGGAGGTTAAAATCATCACGATAAACGGCAAAAGTGCCAAAAGAGAAAGGGCAACCGCTTGGGTGATCAGGGTAGGTCTTCCCCCTTCGGAAAACGCTTCTGTCTCTAAGTTGATAGGTGCGGGTTTGGTAGGCTCTTTTGTCTCTACGATATTTGTGAATTTTTTGGGAGCTGGTGTAGCTGCCGCAGGGTAGAGAGAGAAAGGCAGGAGAAAGGCAAGAAGGAAAGTAAGAACAGATGGCGTCCACTTCATGAGGATTTCTCCTTCTGCATAAATTTATAGAACGCTTGCTCAAGGACATCCCAGAGGTGTTCAATCCGGGCATTGATGATCCCTACTTCTGTTTCGATGACACAGCTTGCTTTCGTAACATCCTCCCTCGGACGAATTGATAGGAATTCTAGGTTTTCAAAGAGTTGCTTTAGTTTTTCCTTGTGCTTTTCGAGTATGTCAAGATCCGCTTTGTTCACATATACAGTAACTTTTTTATGTTGTGCAACTGATTTTAAGCTGTTCGCAACGATATCAACAACAATCTCTTCGCTCAGTGAGATTTCCTTCCCTACAATCTTTTTAGCCGCTTGGAGAGCGACTGGGATGATCATTTTTTGTGTTTCTTTACGCATTTTGGCAAGCTCTTCTTCCATGTAGGCAAGTTGCTCTGCCCACTGTTTTAGGCCTTCTTCAAAACCAGCTGCTTTAGCAACTTCTTTTTCCCCTTCGCCTTCAATAGCCACTTGCTTTTTGAACTCTACAGCATCTTCCTCTGCTTGAAGCAGCACTTCTTCTGCGGCTATTATTTTAGAAAATTCTTCAGCAGGGATAATTTTTACCTTTGGCCCCACATGGATAGTTCTTCCGTCTACAAGAGTAAATACTTTCCGTGTCACGGTTTTATTTTCCCCAAAAAGTCGAGTGTTTCTAAAACTTGTCTACTTGCCTCTTTTGCAGTTAGGGAGGGCCATTTTTTCTTGAAGAGACGCATTAAGATTTCCCCTCGTCCCTTGTCGAGAATGTAACTGATGTACCAGACAAAATCTGGATTTCCTTCCGAAAGAGCTGCTGCGAGTCTATTGATACCTCTTTTATGCAACAATTTTTTCAGTCTAAGCGAATCCCCCTGCCAGTCTGCCCAGCTTAGCTTGGGCGCACTGAGTTTTTCAATCATTTGCAATTTATGAGCGATAAATTTTTTCTCTTGTTCTGTCAGAGTAGAATAAATAGTCTCTAATTTTTTCTTGTCTACTGTCTTCCTTAGTTCTTGGACGAGGTCAAAGAGACCAAGAAAGTTCATGAGCTGCACAAGTTCTGCTTTCTTTAACTTGAGCAAGATCCCAAGCTTTTCTGCCCTAAGTTGTGAGAGGGGAGTCTTAAGAGTCGTGTCCATCTGCCGAGCAATCATGTTGTAAAAGTACTTTTTGAGTGGCTCTGCAAGCTTGATCTGAGGAAGAGGGCGACCGAGTAGCTTACAGAGTCCTTTTGCCTTCATTGGGGGTAGAGAGGCGATGACAAACTCGTGCCACTCGGCGGGTACATGGCTAAGTAAAGGGCGTATCCAGGAGTAGTGAAGTTCTGCTGCAATCTTTTTGCCTGATTTTAAGAAGTCTTCAATACTCTGAAGCTTGACCTCTGTTGCTACATAGAGGTTTTGCTCTTTTTCAGGTAGGGGTGCAAAGAAGGCGGGATCCACCCCATTTTTGGTTTGGTTTATAAGCACCTTAAGAAATCTGCAACCTGCATCATGCATGAATATCTCGGTTATTTTTCGGATTCCTCATCTGCCTCAGGTTCTTCGACATCATGCCCTTCCTCTTCGGTTTCGGCTTCCGCCTCCGCTTCAGCTGACGCCTCTGTCTGAGCCTTCTCTTTTTTGGACTCTTTTGAACCATTTCCAATCTTTAAGGAATGGAGGGTAAACAGCTGCATAAAACCTCCGGCCTGATGAAGAAGAGGCATCACTTTCCAGAGAGTCCAGAAGAAAAGGATAAGGAGGGTAATGACGGCCACGAAGAATGCGAAGAAAAAGGCCCGGAATCTTGATACAGACTCTTTCGCTACGATGATTTTCCAGATGCTGACATAATCTTTTTCCTCCTCACCCAAGGAAGCTCCAGGGATGAAGGGCATGCTGCTAAAACGCGCTCGGTCTGGAATGACGGTGACGTTGTCGAAATCAAGACCAGGAACTGAGCTTGCGACAAGACGTCTAATTTTAGTCACAAGGTGGCTGTTGGGATCGTCCAAGACCCCTGTGTGTTTTACATAGACAGAGGCAGAGACAGACTGTTTTTTCGTTCCTGGAGGAGCAAGAGGATCTTCTTCAGGAATCGAGAGCATGACTCTAGCATCGAGGACACCATCAATTTTTCGAATGGTGTTGGAGATCTCTTCTGCAAGCCCAGCTTGGTGCCGGATTTGTTCTTCCAGCGCGGAGGGTACAAGACCCCCTTTTGAGAATATGCTGAGTAGGTTTTGACCAGATCGTCTCGGAAGTCCGGCAGCGTTTAGGTAAGCAAAGGCCTCGTTTGCCTGCTCTTCTGGAACGGTGATATCCCAAAGCTGAGGACCACCCCCGCCTCCGCCGCCTCCCGTCTTGGCAGCAACTTTATTTGCTTTGATTCCTTTTTGGTCCAAAAAGACGATGATTTCGATCGCGTCTCTTTCCTCAAGACCATTAATAATGGTTTTGTCGGTGGCGCAGCTGGAGAGAAGAGAGGCTAAAAAGAAAAACAAAACACAATATTTTGAGATTTGCAAAGAGATCGACATGTTATTTACCTAGTTTTTTCATCATCGTATCACAACAGAGCTTTTTCTGATATCAGCGTGATAGCTCGATCTGACAAAGGGACCGCAAAACATGCTTTCAACCCCAATAGAATGACCGAAGTCTTCGTATTTTTGAAAAAGGGAAGGGGGAACAAAGGTTTGCACACGGAGTTTTTTGTATCCTGGCTGGAGATATTGTCCAATAGTAATGGAGGAGACCCCGATATCTTTAAGATCTTGGATTGTCGCATATACCTCCTCTTCTGTTTCGCCAAGGCCCACCATTAGCCCCGATTTTGTGGAAATCCTACTTTTTTGCTTGATGTAAGAGAGAACAAAAAGAGTTCTTTCGTAAGTGGCCGTGTGGCGCACTCTTGGTGTGAGGCGTCTTACAGTCTCAATATTGTGATTAAAGATATCAGGCTTTGCTTCTATGATGAGGTCTAAGCTTGCTGTCCTTCCTAGAAAATCAGAAGTCAATACTTCTATGGAAGCCTCCTTTGTTTCTTGTCTAATTCTCTCCATCACAAGGACCAGGTGGGAGGCTCCGCCGTCTTCGAGGTCGTCACGGGCTACCATAGTAATGACTACGTGTTTGAGCCCAAGCGCTTTTACAGATTCTGCAATTCGCTGAGGCTCATCAAGCTCAAGATCTTTTGGTTTTTTGGCGTGCTCTATGTCGCAAAACCCGCAGCTTCTTGTGCACTCTTTGCCCATGATGAGAAAGGTTGCGGTACCTCGGTTCCAACAATGTGTGAGGTTGGGGCATTTTGCCTCTTCGCACACGGTATGTAGACGTGCTTTTTCCATAACGTTTCTTGTGCTAAAAAGCTGAGAACCCACGGGCAATTTTCGATGTAGCCATGAGGGAAAGCGGCCGGGAGCCACAATTTCTCCTTCCTTTTTTTCTTCGGGATTGGGAGGAAGCCGATTCAATTTGACAGGTGGCAGTGGGTCAAATCGGTTCATTTTTTCCTTTTGGGTAGATGCAAAGGAATTCCAGATCCGAGGAAGGCCAATTCTGCCCACACCTCTGCGAGTGTGGGGTGAGCGTGTATAGTCTCTTGAATGGAGGTCAAGGTAAACTCATGGGTGAGTGCCACGCACATCTCTGCAATGAGGACCCCTGCATCTTTGCCGATCACTTGAGCACCTAAGATTTGCTCTGTTTTTGTATCGAAGATGATTTTAGCAAATCCCTCTGTTCCGTGAGAAGCAAGTGACTTTCCAAGAGCACTGAAGGGAAAAAGAGCGGCTTTAGCAGCATACCCTTTTGCAAGGGCCTCTTTTTCAGAAAGACCCACAAATGCTACTTCTGGGAGAGTAAAGATCACAGAGGGGACAGCTAAGTCATTCATCTTCATAGGTTTTTTTAAAATGTGATCTGCTGCAATGAGTCCTTGATGTGTTGCTACATGAGCAAGCCAAAAATTCGAGTTGATATCGCCTACAGCGTAGATGCCAGAAACATTTGTTTCCATGTGCTTATTTACTGGGATCCTTCCGTTTTCCTCAACATAAACCCCTATGTTTTTAAGATTAAGGTTATCTGTATTTCGAACACGGCCTACTGATACAAGGACATGCTCTGCTTGTAGGGTGGTTTTGTCCTTAAGGAGAAGTTGTACTTCATTAGGCTGTACTTCAATTTTTTCGACGAGGGTAGAAGTCTTAATCGTTATGCCGGCTGTTTCAAGTGCTTTATGAAGGGCGCTGCCAAGATCCTCTGGGATAGTGGTTACAATCCGGGGGAGAAGTTCAATAATCTCTACTTTTGTTCCTAAAAGATTATAAAGAGAGGCAAATTCACATCCAATGACTCCTCCTCCAATGACAACAAGGCTTTTGGGAAGGGTATCTAGCTTTAAGAGAGAGGTAGAGTCGTGTACTCTTTTCCCATCTATAGGAAAATTAGGGATGACCCTTGACTCTGACCCTGTAGCAATGATGATAGCATTCGCTGTGATCCACTCACTTTCTTCGCCTAAGATTTTCAGCTCATTAGGTCCTGCAAATTTTGCTCTTCCTCGAATGAGTGTGACGCCATCTAGCTTAAGAAGGCTTTCTAGGTTTTTGCGCATGTTTGCGACAACGGCATCCCTTTCGGAGCACATTTTTTTATAGTCTAGCAAAACACCCTGCACCTCTATGCCAAACCGTGCTGCCTTTTGTAGATCCTGGAGGATTTCAGCCCCTTTGATCATATTTTTTGTAGGGATGCAACCACGATTTAGGCAGGTGCCTCCCACCTCTTTTTCTTCAATGAGAGCGCAGGAGAGCCCAGCATTTGC
Organism: uncultured bacterium; assembly: GCA_964496125.1. Classification (GTDB taxonomy): domain Bacteria; phylum Chlamydiota; class Chlamydiia; order Chlamydiales; family CAZBXE01; genus CAZBXE01. The sequence continues at coordinate 69,941 of CAZBXE010000004.1, forward strand.
GATCCGCTTTGCGGCAGGGTATCCTGCAGGACCGCTTCCGATGACAGCTACGTCAAAGTGTCTTTTCGTCATGACCCGAGCATACAATTCTTTTTCTTGATTCGCCACTCAAAAGTATACATTTTGCTCCAAAGTCCCCGCGACACCGCCATCCGATATAGAAATCAGACCGGCGAGTGTCCGTGTAGGCAAGGCGGAGGGAGAGGAAAGGTTTCCAGCCATGGAAACCTAGAAAAAAGCAGGTGCCCATACTTGGAAAGTTTGTTCCTCCTTCTTCTTGGTAGGAGAGTGCTTTTATCCCTTTGCCCGATATTGCAAGGAGAGTGAATTCGCTATTTTTCCTGTCTGCAGAACCGATTACATAGAAACAAAAGTTGTGAAGAGGGTTGCGCAGCCACCACTTGACTGCGCCCGTTACATTCTCCGCTTTTCCCTTGGAGCTTTCTTCTCCAAAAATCCCATCATCCTCATTGCCAAAGAGGGCCCAAGTGATCCAATGCCCTGCATCATACCACTCGATTTGACTCCGATGCTTTGGAATGATGTCGTAGAGGGGGTGGTTGCCACTATCATGCTTGCCTAATTCGCGCGTGTCCATTACAATGGGGTGAGCTTGGGTTTTTAAGGCAGCGCATCCCGTGAGGAGAAGAAGCGCTGGAGCACAGACAAAAAATGAGGCTTGCAACTTAAAATGATCCCAGAGTAAATTTGTTTGGGTGTATAACAGGCAAGTATTTATGAGTGCAACTTCCAAAAAAAGATTGTGTTGGAACTGTGAAGGCAATGTCCCTGCTGAGATGGAAAACTGCTTATATTGTGGGGTCTATCTGGGCGCTGTGTCTGTAGCCGAAAACAAAAAGACAAAGCTTGAGATTTCCCCTCCTTATAAGCAGCAACCAAAGGAGCAGCCCCAGGCGATTCCTAAGTCTCCCTATGGCAGCGCTTTTGAGCAAACTATGGAGCCGCCCGCGGCGGTAGAAGATGAAGAAAGGCAGATAGAGGCTGCTAAAGCATCTCTAGAAGAGATTGTCTCCATTGTAAAACCTCTTGTTTTGCTGCTTGGTGGGTCTCTTTTTCTTCTTTTTAGCTTGATGATGGTTTTCTTTTCTGAAGAAGGTGTCTTTACGCTGCAGTGGAAGAGCAAGTATTGGTTCTATTATTTGCTAGCTTCGTTGCCACTTCTCTATTTGGGTTGGAGGGCGCTAGCTTTTCTTGACCGTGCTGAGAAGGGCGAGTCTCTCGTTCAAGAAACCACCTAGGACAAGTAAAAGGTTTTGTACCATGCGAAAGTGGAATGAAGCGCCTCATCTAAGCTGAATTGAGGGGTAAATCCTAGTTTTTGCTTTGCCTTTGTTGAGCTCAGTCTGAGAATCTTTGTTTCTTTCTCGTGGGGTTCTTCAATCACGATATCAACTGCAGTGCCGAAATAGGAAAAGGCCCTTTCAACAAGCTCCCTAACAGGGATGCAGGCGTTTTCAGGCGGACCAAAATTCCAAGCCCCTTCAAAACTTTTATCCCCTTCTGCAAGTTTTTGTGCGAGTAATACATAGCCATGCAGAGCATCAAGCACATGTTGCCAGGGACGTATCGCATCTGGATAGCGGAGATGAAGAGGCTTTTTTGTATGTAGGGCTTTTACGATGTCAGGAACAAGTCGATCTTTGGCAAAATCGCCCCCTCCGATCACATTACCGGCTCGTGCTGTTGCGATAAGGGGTCCCTTTTGATAGAAAGAGCTCCGATAGCTTTCCACAAGGAGCTCGACACAAGATTTGGAACAGCTATAGGGATCCAGCCCACCGAGAGGATCTTCTTCAGAAAATGGGGCGTTTTCGTGACCTGGACGATAGACCTTATCTGTTGTAATGATGACAATTGTTTTACAAGAGGGGAGAGAACGGCTGGCTTCTAACAAGTTGAGCGTGCCCATAAAATTTGTTTCAAACGTAGTACGAGGATTCTCAAATCCTTTTCTTACAATGGTTTCTGCTGCAAGGTGGAAGATAACATCTGGTTTTTCTTCTTGTAAAACGTGCTGGAGGGCTGCGAAATCACGAATGTCATGGAGATGTTGGTTGATGGGAAAATAGAAGAAGGGAGGGTTTTCAGGGGGGAGGGCATATCCTGAGAGGATGGCCTCCTCTTTTGCGAGTAGATCGCAGAGCCAAGTACCTTTAAAACCAGTATTACCGGTTACGAGGATCCTTTTTCCTTTCACGTCACGAGATCTTCTGCCTGCACTCCGCAACACTTTTTGTATTTTTTTCCACTGCCGCAGGGACAAAGATCATTGCGTCCTACTTTTTCTGCTGCATGGATCGGTTGGGGTTTTGTAGGGGTTTCAGGTTCTTCTTGTTCTTCGCTGTTTGTGTGCTCGAGTTCGCGAGCAAAAGATCTGCCCGTTTCAAGGCGCATTTGTTTTTGGATTTGGTGTTGCACCGCTAGCTCTTGCTGGGAGACCACTTCAAAGCGAAAGAGGGTTTGCCCAATTTCCGTGCGTAAGTTTTTGCTAAGCTCTGCAAAGAGAGTAAAGGCTTCATGTTTAAATTCAGTAAGAGGGTCTTTTTGACCGACAGCACGGAGGTTCACATCGGATCTTAGGTGATCCATGTGGAGAAGATGGTGCTGCCAGAGCTGGTCAATGCGGCGAAGCATGATATCTTGGACTGCATAATGAGCTGGATTTTCTGGTAGGGGCTGCCCTACCAGCTCTGCCATCTTTTGGATTTTGAAGTTTTGGTCAGCAATTTTTTTGTCAAAAGCGGCCAGTACTTTTTCGATCGCTATTTCTTCGATAGCTTCGAGAGAGAGCCCCTCCTCATCAAAGCAGCCTTCTTCAAAGGAGATGGGGAAGTGTTGCATGAGCCATTCACGGTATCCTTCAGGATTCCACGCTCCTTCCGCATTCTGCTCTTTAAGAAACTCTTCTGCTCCGATTGTGCAGACTGATTCTAGCAGTTCCCTCGCGATGGGGATGGCGTTGTCAGTTTGGATGATTTCATTGCGGAAGGCATAGATCTCTTGCCTCTGCTTATTCATGACATCATCATACTCAAGCGTGTGCTTTCGGATGGTGTAGTTACGGGCTTCTACCCTTTTTTGTGCCGTTTCGATCGATTTATTGAGAATAGAGGCAGAGATCGGCTCGCCCTCAGGAGGACGAAACTTTTGGATGATGGTA
>CAZBXE010000004.1:73131-106843 GCA_964496125.1 uncultured bacterium
GTATTGAGTCTCGGCGAGGCAAAAAGACGAAGTAAGGAATCTTCAAAGGAGACGTAGAATTTAGAGCTTCCTGGATCGCCTTGTCTTGCGCAGCGGCCACGTAACTGTCTGTCAATCCTTCTCGATTGGTGTCTTGTTGTTCCAAGGACGTAGAGTCCCCCTAGGGAAGCAACACCAGGTTCCAGTTTGATATCTGTCCCACGGCCGGCCATGTTGGTCGAGATCGTGATGGCGCCTTTTTTTCCTGCGTGTGCTACAATTTCCGCTTCTTTTTCGTTTTGTTTTGCGTTCAAAACCGTGTGAGGAAGCTTATTTTGTGTGAAGATACGGGAAAGCTTCTCTGAAATTTCTACAGACTCTGTTCCGATCAGAATCGGACGCCCTTTTTCATGGATTTCTCTAACTTCTTTAAGGATGGCGTTGTACTTTTCCCGCTCTGTCATGTAAATTTCGTCGTGAGCATCGGTGCGGATGCACGTTCTGTGCGTTGGAATTTCAAGGACATCGAGTTTGTAGATCTCTTTAAATTCCCCTGCTTCCGTGATGGCCGTTCCAGTCATTCCGGAAATCTTTTCATACATGCGGAAAAAGTTCTGTAGGGTGATCGTAGCGTAGGTTTGCGTTTCTTTTTGGATTTCCACGCCTTCTTTTGCTTCGATTGCTTGGTGCAAGCCGTCGGAGAAGCGTCTTCCTGGTTGAGGACGGCCTGTATGCTCATCCACGATGATGACCTTGCCATCTTGCACCATGTAGTCAACATCGAGTTCCATGAGTAGATAGGCTCGGAGTAACTGCCTCAGGTTGTGCGAGCGCTCTTTTCGTTTTGCATCTTCTTCTTGGATGCTGAGCTTTCTCTGCACTTTTTCTTCCGCTGTAAGAGAGGAATCTTCATCGATTTTGATGAACTCATCGCTAATATCGAGCATGGTGAAATACTCACCATCTTCCCTTCCTTGTGTGCATTCTGACCAGGTGTTGATGCCCTTATCTGTGAGCTCATATTCACTGTTGCGCTCATCGACGATGATGAAGAGCTCTGCTAGTGTTTCTGCTTTATCTTCCTTACCTGCTTCGCTGCTGTAGTACAAATCAACCTTATCCAGAGCTAAGCGGATATCGGGGTCTTCCTTGAGTCTTTGTAGGATGCGGTTATGAGGTGTGCCTTTGCTTACGATCCAGAGTTTACGCATCGCCTCTTCTTTTTCTTTTCCTGCGGCCTCTTTTTCAAGCGTGTGTTTTGCCTCTGTAGCGAGCCGGTTGCAAAGCTCCTTTTGCCGTTTGACAAGCTGCGCGCATCCGGGCTGCAGCTGGTCATAGAGTTGTCTGCTTTGGGGAACAGGACCTGAGATGATGAGAGGTGTCCTGGCTTCGTCGATCAGAATAGAATCCACCTCGTCAATGATGGCAAAGTAGTAGCCGCGCTGTACTTGCATCTCTTTGTTATTGACCATCGAATTGTCCCTGAGGTAGTCAAAGCCAAACTCCGAGGCTGTGCCGTAGACGATATCTGCTTCGTAGATCCCTTTACGTAGGTCGATAGGGGTATCACCTGTAAGCGATCCTGTGGTGAGACCAAGCCAACGCATGATGCTTCCGACCCATTCGCAGTCCCTTTTGGCCAAATAATCGTTTACCGTAACGAGGTGGACGGACTTTCCGGTTAACGCATTGAGATAGCAAGGCATAACGGCAGTGAGCGTTTTTCCTTCGCCGGTCATCATTTCAGCAATGCAACCGTGGTGCATGGCTATCCCTGCAAGGATCTGGACATCATAGGGAACCATGTCCCATTTTTGTTCGTAGCCGGAAACGTGGACTTCTTTGCCACAGAGTCTTTTGCAGGTACTCTTTACAACGGCAAAGGCTTGAGGAAGAAGGTCGTCAAGAGTTTCGCCTCTTGTTAGCCTCTCTTTAAACTCAGCTGTTTTTTCCTTAATTTCCTCATCGGACAAGTTTGAGAATTTCTCTTCCCATTCGTTGACTTGTTTGACGATTTTTCGGTAACGGGAAAGCTTTCGGTCTTGAGCTGTTCCAAAGATTTTTTTAAGGAATGAAAACATACTCCGGATTCTAATCGAAAAAATGTTTTCTTTCAACGCCGATATTCGGTATTATAGGCCTAAAGCTTAAAAATTGATGGAGGTAGACAATGATGGAATCTGGAAACCCTGTTTTAACACGTGAAGCACTGCTGACAGATCGATCGAAAGCTGCTGGAGCGGAAGTAATGACCTTGCAAGGTTCGGTGAACAGGACAGCCATCCTTTTAGGGTGCGTGCTTCTCACTTCTGTGTGGACTTGGAGCCTTGTTGCAGGTGCAAAAGATCCATCGGCTCTGACAACCTGGATGTGGGTGGGTATTTTTGGCGGTATGGTGGCAGCGATTGCTACTGTGATTAAGCCGGTCTGGGCGCCGATTACAGCTCCGATCTATGCGCTTTTTGAAGGCCTTTTTATTGGCGGTATGTCTGCGGCTCTAGAGGCTGCCTATCCAGGCATTGTGATGCAAGCTGCCTCCTTAACGTTTGCTACCCTTGGGGCGCTTCTTTTAGCCTATTCAACTGGGTTTATTCAAGTGACAGAGAAGTTTAGGCTTGGGCTTTTTGCAGCTACAGCTGGTATTGGGATTGTTTATTTGGTTTCGATTGTGCTGAGTTTTTTTCACATCCAGGTGCCCTTTATCTATGGTTCAGGGATCGCAGGGATTGCTTTTAGCATCTTTGTTGTTGTGATTGCAGCGCTGAACCTCGTGATTGATTTTGATTTTATCGAGAAGGGGGCCATGATGAAGGCGCCTAAGTACATGGAGTGGTATGCGGCCTTTGGTCTCATGGTGACCCTGATTTGGCTCTATGTGGAGATTCTTCGCTTGCTTGCCAAAACAAGAGAGAATAGATAGTTTTTATTTTATACCGAAAGAGTTTCAAGTCTAGCCTGTGAAACGCTTTCGGTATATGCACGTCGTGAATAAAGAGCTAGTTTTCGTGCCCGCGCACATGCCTTTGCCCGAACTCGTTTCATCAACTATGGAACATATCGGTAAAGTAAAGATTTACAGAGGCTCTCCTCTTTTCTCCTTTCCTAGATTCACAAAAGCGGAGCTTATGAACCGATCTCACTAATTTATCAGGCTGCATGTTAGAGGTCTTTTCCGGTAATGTGTTCTTCTTTCCCATTCTGCTGCTAGTCTTCTAAACTTTTTCGGCAATCAGGATGTCGCTTCTTCACCTTCCACTCTGCATCCGTCAATTCATTAAATCGCTCCCATCTTCTAGCTCTCCCAAAAAAAGGGGATCTTAGCAGAAATTCAATAAAATTTTCATTTGCTAGTCTGTTCACAGTTTGCATTTTGTTGTTATTTTGTTTGAGACAATTCTATGTTTGTGGCATCATATTGACGTTAGTAACGTTTGGTGTTGTGTTTATATTATGACAGATGTCGGATTTATATATGAAATCGTTTATCGAGCCTATCAAATAGAGAATAGAGCAGAGTTTAGCAGTCGAGAGGGTCAAGCTAGCAGAGGGTTGCACAAAGAGCTCGAGGAGGAGGGGGTGACCATCGGTAATGCATGGACAGCTGCGCGTGTCTATGCTCATTGTATGGAGGGAACTCTTCCTGTTTTTCTGCTCGGAAAGGCAAATATACGAGAAGATCAAGAGCTCATCCAAAACTTTGGCGTGTTATCTAGCAGAGAGCTCGCAGAACTTCCGTCGACTGCGAGCGCAAAAAAAGGAGCCATTCTTTGCGAAGAAATGTGGGGCGTTTTTGTAAACGATATGGCCATTCATGCCATTATCCAGTCTAGAAAGATCTGTCATCTTGCAATGGCTAAGCTTAAGGTGTCGGACATCTGGAATTTAGTAAAATTAGGTGATCGAATAGATTTTGATTCTTGGTTTAATTTAATCACGAATGAGAAACTAGCCCCAAGAAGGAAGCAAGAGGTGATAGAAATTCGGGATTAAGAGAGAAATTGTGTCAGATGATGCCTGTAGGCTCGGTCCATCTCTTCATGGCATCCCTTCTCACAGGTTCCCATTCTTGGGGGGGAAAGGCGTCTGATTTTCTGCATATGCTGGGAAATAATGAGTCTATCTTGCCTTTTACTGCAAACTTGAATTGTAGTCAGCTAGTCCTCTATTCGGGATATTTAGCAGGTCGTTGGACTAAGGGAGATATAAATGTACTGTTCCTCCAGCAAAATGCGTTGGTTTTATCCATGCGAGAAGGCAAAAAAAAGACACTTGAATTAATACTGGCGGAGCGAGTTGCTTCGACTGGAATGATCGCTTGTTTTCTAGGGCTTTCAAAGGAGAGTCGAGATTTTTATGAAGCTAGATCATTAAAAAAAAATGGAAAACACTGTGAACACTAAGGCCATTCATCTGTTTTTCATGGAGGAGACAAATCAGGTAATAAGCCATTTTGGATTTTTATATAAGGGGTCATTAGGAAACCGGTTGATTCACATTTATGGACCCTCTGTAACGGTTCGAAGCGATTGTGCTGAAGATGTTTTTTCTGATTATTTCAAGACACAGCATATCACAAAAATTTTCTATAGGAGTCAGGTTACTGAATGAATAGTATTTCTTCTTCCACTTATAATGCAATAAATGAGCCTTGCTTCTTAGATGAAGCCTCTCTTGGATACGCTGCATTGCTCGCGGCCGCCGAGGGAGACCTTGAAACGCTTCGTAAGCTCCATGTTTTGGGGACCCGAAAGGTCCTTTCAGAAGTACAACATGTGCAAGTTGGAAACGCGAGCTTTCGATATACGCCGCTTCACTATGCCATTGCTAATAAACGCTTTGCGTGTGTGGCATATTTGATCAATGAAGTAGTGCCCTTGCATGTGAAGTCTCAAGAGAAAAATGGTGCTGGTCAAACGGCTTTTGAACTGCTCAGCCAGTTAGAAAAGAGTTTGGTTTATGTTTTGGAAGCTTTTGCCCTATTGCCCGATCAGGTAAATTTCAATCCTTGGTTTGCCTTAATTGCGGATGATCAATTTCCTCTTGCAAGAAAGCAAGAAGTGATCCGAAACGAAAGTGTCAGGGACGCTTTAAGTCAAAAGATGGCCTCAGGAATGGGGCAGCTCATGATGGCAGTTCTTCTTAAGGGGTCTCTTGTTTGGGAGGGAAAATCAGGGAAGTTTCATGAGTGGACTCTCTCAAAAAGTCAGATCATGTCTTTTCATTCGCCCATCAACTGTAGTCAGTTTGTCATCTATGCAGCAATACTTGCAAAAAATATGCAGAAACAAGATTTTGCCTCTTTTCTAGAGGGTGTTTCTAAGGTAGTTGCTTCTTTGGTTAAGGATAAGGAGATGACTGCCGCATTAAGATTACAGGGACAAACTGTGGTAACCAGGGCTTTTGCAGAGTTTTTAGGATATTCTGATGAGAGCGCCTATTGCACAAAAAAAACGTATAAAAGAGAGCTTTCTGCCATAGACCCCGCTTCGATTTACGTGTTTATGATGCAGGAAAAAAATGGACCTTTTGCCCATTTTGGCTTTTTGTATCAAGGATCTGTGATTCATATTGACGAGCTTTCTCGGAATGTTGATTGCCAGAAGGCAGAACCTATTTTTGCTGCGTATTTTAGAACTCATGAGATTACAAAAATCTTCTTTATTCCCCTTGCTTCTCAGAGGGTTTTCTTTGAGGATTCCGAGGTGCCTGCCCAAGTAGGCAGCGCTCTTTACAAGGATGATCCAAAAGATCGAGGGCAAGCGTGATGGCCCGTTTTTTGTAAAATCTGCCAAGCATTTATTTGCAGTTTATTTGTGTATTCTGCGTAAAGAACTCAGTTGATAAATTATGTTTTATTTGTTATTGTGTTTTGTTTTTCTTAATTCGTGTTTGTAAATTTTTTTGTTTTCGTATTTTTTTGGGGAGGTTGTTATGGTCCAAACAGCAACAAAGGCTAACATGAGTGTTGATACTCAGGTTGTTTATGGTCTAAATATATTAAAAGCCTGCCAAAGTGGAAGACTAGAGGAGCTGCGAAAACTTTCTAGAAATGTGTTGTCAGATCTTTATTCTGTGCCAGTTTCCTCTCAAGCATCTCCAGGTTCTGGAAACTCAGTTGAACGTTATACACCCATGCATTATGGGGTTTGTAATAAACAATGGGTTTGTGTTGCCTATCTTATTAACTTGGGTGTGCCATTTAATATTAAACCTGAAAAACAACACGGGCCTGGGAAAACAGTAGTAGAGCTTTTGAGTGGTAAGGAGTTTGGTCTGTTTTCTGTGTTGCAAGAATTGGTGAACTTAGGAGATAGAATTAATTTTGATTATTGGTTTAATTTAATTACAGATCAAAACTTAGTTACAAGAAGAAAGCAAGAGGTGATAGAAAATCGGAGCTTAAGAGAATCGTTATCGCAAAGATTGCCCGTTGGATCTGCTCATCTAATGATGGCTTGTCTTCTTACTGGTTCTCATGTCTGGCAAGGCATGAATAGTGATTACATGAAATGGACCTTAAGTCCTGGTAAGACCATTTTTCCTTTTAGTGAAACTTTGAATTGCATGGAGTTGATTTTCTATTCCGGATATCTAGCCAATCGTTGGGATAAGAGATACTATTCGTCAATAGTCTTCAACTTGCATACATCGATTTTACAGCAAAAAGGGTCTCAAAGAGAGACTCCTGAATTGGAGGAGCAATTAAGAGTTTTTGGTACAACTTCGATTAATAAGTGTCTGGGATTTTCAGAACAAGAAAATGAATACTATGAAAAGCATTCTTACAATAAAAATCTAAAAGATTCAGTAATTCATGATAAATCAATAAGTTTCTTTTTTATGCAAGGCCCCAAAAAAGCAATTGAGCATGTGGGTATACTATATCAAGGGTCTTCAGGAGATCGTTTGATACATATTCACAGTCCATCCATAACTGTTTGTTGTGATAGTGCTGAGGATAAATTTTCAGAATATTTTACTGTTTTTGGAGTGAAAAAAATTTTTTATGCACCACAGGTTTCTGAGTAAAGGGAATCAAAAGTTAGTTGGGTAGAGTTCCAAGAGCCTCGCCTAGTAGGCAGCGTACTTCGTATGGATGCCCTAGAAGGTCAGGGGCAAGTGTGATGGCTCCTTTTTCAAAGAGAAGGATGAGCGCAGAGCCCCCAAAAGAAAAGTACCCCTTTTCCTCTCCCTTTTTGTAAGAGTTGCCAGGAGTAAACGTTTCGTGGATGCTCCCCACAAAAGTGGCTCCCACTTCAATGTATTGTACCCTTCCAAATTGGGGGCTGGCAAGTTCTGTAATCATGCGTTTGTTTTCAGTGAGAATCCGAAGGTTGTTTTTGAGAGCAAGGGGATTTACCGAGTAGAGAGGGCCATTAATCAGACGAGGTGTGCTTGGTGTGCAGTCTATTGGAAAATGAAATCTGTGGTAGTCAGAAGGACATAATCTTCCGAGCACAAAAGCCCCAGCCTTGTACTGTTTGGCTAAAGACGCGCTTGCCAAAAGCTCTTCTAAATCGAGCTTTTTCCCTTTTACAAAGACCGTTTCTGCGCCGTTTGGAGAGAAGTTGTATCTTCCATCGGCAGGAATAATAGCCTCTTTGTGGGAAAGCGGGCGACATTCCTCTTTTAGCTTGCGGATGAAGAAATCATTGAAGGAGCGGAAGTTTGCTGCGGGTTCTAAAAATTCCTTGTCATCCACCTCGTACTTCTGGATGAAGGGAAGAATTTTTCGCCTACTCCAAGGAAGAGATTGGAGGTAACCATAAAATTTTGAGAGAAAGGAAATTTTTGAAAAAATAGGAACAAAAGGCTTGCCCATTCTACACGTGCCGTAGAGAAAACGCAGAAAGCTTTCACCATACGTCTTTTCTTCTTCTGTTTTGCCTGTTTTTCTGTTGAGGATGGTGTGCAATTTTATGCTCTTTTGTGTAAAATGTTTGCTTGCAAGGCTAAAGGATATGCACTGTTATTCACAAGAAGAAACTATAGCTGCGATCGCAACCCCTCCCGGGGAAGGAGGGGTTGCCGTCATTCGTATTTCAGGAAAGGAGGCGATTGCGATTGCCGCAAAAATCTTTTCGGGAAAGGTGGCTATGTTTGAAAGCCATAGGGCATATTTTGGCAAGGTTCTCAGTCTAGAGAAAGAAATTCTTGATGAGTGTCTGCTGATGGTCATGCGTGCTCCTCGCTCCTATACAGGGGAAGATACGGTAGAGATTTTTTGCCATGGGGGCAGGCTTATTACCCGGCGTGTTCTTGACGCAGCTCTTTCTGCTGGTGCACGGCCAGCAGGTCCTGGAGAGTTTACTCTGCGCGCCTTTATGAATAATAAGATAGACCTTGTACAGGCTGAGGCCGTCCAACAGATTATTGCTGCAAAAAGTGAACTTGCTTTAGGCGCCGCCTCTGAACAGCTTTATGGAAATCTTTCTTCAAGGGTCCAGGGGTATCAAGAACGGCTTACGCAAATTATGGCTATCTTTGAGGCGTGGGTAGATTTCCCTGATGAAGGGCTTGAGTTTGCAAGCTTTTCCGAAGTACAAGCCGATTTGGAAGCGATTTGCAACGAGATGGAAAAGCTTATTGCCACTTTTCATGAGGGAAAGATGATTCAAGATGGGCTCTATCTTTGCCTTTTAGGAAGCCCAAATGTGGGAAAATCGTCTTTGATGAACGCTCTTCTCAATACCGAGAGGGCTATTGTTTCAGAAACGCCAGGGACAACCCGAGATACACTTGAGGAAGATTTAAAACTGCATGGCCTCCATTTCCGTCTTGTGGATACAGCAGGGGTACGGAAGACAGAGGAGCACATTGAAAAAGAAGGAATTCGGCGTACGGAGAAGGCTATGGAAAAGGCGGACTTAATCCTTCTTGTGATGGATTCAGCTCGACCTTTAGATGAGGGCGATAAAGCTCTTTTGGCATCTGTCCCTAAGGAAAAAACTATTCTTGTCTGGAATAAGATAGACCTTCCCTCTTCTGAGGTCGGTTCCTATTCTTTCCCTTATACAGTTAGAGTTTCTGCCAAACAGCAAAGCGGCCTAGAGGAGCTTAAGGAAGCGATTGCTTCTGTGATTTGGCGTGGCAAACCTCCTTCTAAAGAAGAGATTGTGATTACAAATGTGCGGCATAAAAACGCCTTAGTACAGGCCGTCTCTTCCTGCAGAAAGGTAATTGTTGGATTACAAACAGACCTTTCAGCCGAATTTATCAGTATGGATATGAGAAAGGCTTTGCAAGATCTTGGTAGAATTATTGGTACTGATATTACAGAAGATGTGCTTTCTGCAATTTTTTCCACTTTTTGCGTTGGGAAATGAAAAACAAGATCCAGGCGATTTTAGATGAGCTTTATCCAAATCCGCCCATTCCATTAGATCATAGAGATCCTTTTACCCTTCTGATAGCAACTCTTCTCTCAGCCCAGTGTCAAGATAGAAGGGTGAACATGGTGACAAAAAACCTTTTTGCCAGGGCTTCCACGCCAGGTGAAATGGCCGCTTTGCCCATAGAAGAGTTAGAGGCGATTATCCGTCCCTGTGGGCTTTATCATACAAAGGCCAAGAATATCCGGGCCCTTTCAAAGAAATTGCTAGAGGAGTTTCAGGGAAGAGTTCCTAATACATTTGAAGATCTTGAGTCATTACCGGGCGTCGGTCATAAGACTGCATCTGTTGTGATGATTCATGCCTTTCGTAGGGAAGCCTTTCCTGTCGATACACACATTCATCGGCTTGCTAAGAGGTGGGGGCTTTCGAAGGGAAAGACGCGAGAGCAAACGGAAAGGGATTTAAAGCGGGTGTTTGCTAAGAAGGATTGGGAAAAATTGCATCTTCAAATGATTTATTTTGGCAGAGAGTATTGTACGGCTCGTGGGCATGATCCACAGGTGTGTCCCATTTGCAAGCATTTTTTGTGTTGTTTAGAGGCACCTTAGGGATTCAGTGATGAGCCTTGCAACATCTAGATCTTCAGGTTGGCTTTGCAGGCCTTTTTTGACAGCCTTCTCCGCGTTTGCTTGAGAATAGCCAAGGTGGATGAGCGCCTGCATTGCATCTTCAATCTTCTGTAGTCTTGGATTTTTTGTTTGGGAATGGGGAAAAGCTGGAGAGAGCTTTGGCACTTTGTCTCGCATCTCAAGGAGCAGGCGCTCCCCTGTTTTCTTTCCAATCCCAGGGATTTTGCAAAGCGCTTCGATCCTTCCACTGGAGAGCGCCTCTTGAAAATCATGTTGCTCCATGTGGCCTATGATGCTTAAGGCAGTTTTAGGGCCGATCCCTGATATCGCAACAAGTGTCTCGAAGAGATTTTTATCTTCTTGAGTGAGAAATCCATAGAGTGTCTGCGAGATATCCCTTACGATAAAAGAGGTGTAGATAAGCACCTTTTTTCCCTGTTCAGGTAGGTGCGTAAAAACACGTGGTGGTATGAGGATATGATAGCCAACTCCCCCTGCATCGATGATGACAAAGGAGGGGTGTGCTGCGGTGAGTGTTCCTTGGATATAGGCGTACATTACATCTCCTCTCCGTTTTTGTTTTGTGCATGGCAGATGGCAAGGGCAAGCGCATCGGCAGCATCTTCTGGAAATACAGAGAGAGAGAGGTTCAGAAGCCTTTGTACCATCCCTTGCACTTGCTGTTTGCTTGCGCTGCCTGTGCCAACAACAGCAAGTTTTGCGCGGCTTGGCGCGTAGCCGTAGACAGAAAGCCCTTTTTTCTTGGCTGCCAGAAGCGCAGATCCCCGTGCCATTCCAAGCTTGATGGCACTTTGGATATTGTGTTTCACATACTGTGTTTCAATCGCCATCTCTGTTGGTTTGAACGTATCGATTAGCTCTAAGAGACTGTCAAAAATAATAAGGTAGCGTGTGCTCAAAAGGGCCTTTGCAGGGGGTTTAATGCTGCCAAAGTCAAGCGCTTCATAGGCATTTCCTTCCCTAGCTAGCACCCCATACCCTGTAATGGTTGTACCCGGGTCAATTCCAAGGATGATTGTTCTAGTCGAAGAAGTTTTGCTGGTAGTGGCTAGGAGGCTTTTTTTGTGGTTCAAATAAATCCTGGGTTTTGAGTAGGGGAGGTTTTTTCTCTTCGACGGGGTCGCTTTTTGGTTTCTTTGGCTGCGGCTTTTGCTTTAGGACGGTTTTTTCAGCAAGCTTGGAATTTTCCATCACGTGGCCAAGGCTTGCGAGAACCCCTTCTAGTTCTATGTATTTTTCCTCTCTTTTCTCTAGCTCTTTTAGGTGGAGCTCTTTGTCACGGAGCTCTTCGTATATTTTAAAATACTTCTCTTCCCAGAGCCCAATCTGCTTTTCGGAGGTGCGCACTTTTTCTTGCAAAAGGTGCATCTCATGCATTTCGCTTGTTCTTTTTTCTCGTAGCTTGGCTTCTGCCTCTTCTACCTTTTGCATCTGGATCGTAAGCTTTGCCTTGAGGTCATCGATATGCCCCTTCTGTTCTTCATTTTTTTCAAGAGCAAGAGAGGTATCTTTGACTTTTTTTGCTAGGTGTTGTTGTGCCATACGTACCTGCTGGTCTTTCTCGTCGACAAGATTTTGCAGGTGGATCAGTTTTTGGCGGATTTCTTCCTTTTCGCGCAGGCTTAGGGCAAGTTTATCGCTTACTTGGGATTCTGACAGTTCTTTTTCTGCAAGGATTTTTTTAAGAGCGGTGATCTCCTCATCTTTTCTTTCGATCTTTTTTTTGCCCTCTTCAATCTCCCGCTCTGCAGATTCAGCTTCTTGCTGCGTGGCAAGGAGTTTGGCTCTTTGCTGTGCCTCCCGTTCGATCAGTTGATCTAGGCTTTGTCGAAGCTCCGCGTAGGTTTCTCTGCTTTTTTCGTTTTCTTCGCACGTCTTGGCAAGTTGAAGATGGAGCTCTTCTGCTTTGATCTTCCCCTGCTCTTTTTCGGCATTCGCTTCTGTAAAAAGGGTACGTAGGTTCTGTAGCTGTTGTAAGAGAGCGCAGAGCTCTTCTTCAATTTGCTCTCTTTT
This sequence comes from uncultured bacterium, assembly GCA_964496125.1. Taxonomy (GTDB): domain Bacteria; phylum Chlamydiota; class Chlamydiia; order Chlamydiales; family CAZBXE01; genus CAZBXE01. The sequence continues at coordinate 85,109 of CAZBXE010000004.1, forward strand.
TTTCCTTTCGTCTAAGAGAAGATCGGAAGAAGAGTTTTTTTCAGCATCTCTTCTGTGGAGCTGGTCATCTTTTTGAGTAATGGTTTCTTGAGCGCGAGCAAGCTCTTCTTTTGTTTCGTCGTGGTCGAGAGTTTTTTCTTCTAGCTTTTCACGGAGATATTGAATTCCTTTTTCAAAATGCTCCGCATGCCTTTTACTCTCTTCTAGCTGAGAGTTTATCACACTGAGCTTTTGGGTAAGCTCTTCGTTTTCTTTTTTAAGACATAGGCACTTGTTTTCAAGCTCGCTGTTTTGTGTGGTTACAAACTCAAGTCTTGCAAGCTGCTGGCGCGCTTGGATGAGCTCTTGTTCAAGGACGCAAAAGGTTTCTTTTAGAGTAAGATAAGAATCTTGTAGCCCAGATCTTTTGATGGCTTCATCTGCAAGGAGAGCTCGGCTGTGAAATCCCTCTTCCTCGAGACGGGTGACCCGATCGTGGAGGCGGATAAGCTCTTGTTTTTTTGTTTCTAATTCTAGGGAAAAATGTTCTTTCTGAAGTCTTGCAAAGTCGTGTGTTTTTTTTTCTTCGAGAAACTTATTTTTAAGGTCTTCCACCTCTTCAGAAAGAAATCCCCTATCCTCTTGCCTTAGTTTTTCTTCGGCTAGTTTTTTCTCTAGCATATCGATTTCATGTTCAAGCATTTGGTTCTTAGCTTTTTCTTCAGAAAGCTCTTTATTGATGCTGCGTGCAATCCAAAGAGGGGCTTGTTGAGACGTGTGGCTGGCGCTCCAATTTTTTTGTTGGCTAAGCAAGTTTTTAAAGAGATCCTGATTTGAAAGTGGGTCTTTTACGTGCTTGGCCTTCATCATCTTACCTGGGTGCGCACCTTTGGGGTTTCCTTTTGCCTTGAATAATGCTATCCTACAGCCAAGAAAACCTTTAGATCAAGAGCAATATGATGAATTCTGTACGAAACATTATTGTCCGAATGCCGAATTGGCTAGGGGATGCTGTGATGGCAACTGCTGCGTTGCACGACCTCAGAAAGCACTACCCGGAAGCTGATATTACAGTGATGTGTCTTGATAAAATCGCGCCTCTTTTTAAGTATGACAAGACTATTACCGAGCTTTTTAAATTCACGCGGCCTAGCGGCTGGCTGAAGCGGGAATCGGACCGTGATATTCTGTTTTCTATAGAAAGAGGAGAGTATGATCTAGGGGTGCTCTTTACAAATTCCTTCTCTTCTGCTTTTTGGTTCTGGCGTGCTGGTGTGAAGGAAAGGCTTGGTTATAGGAGGCACTTGCGCAGCCTACTTTTGACAAAGTCTCTTCCCTACCCCAAAGGGAAAGAACACCAGGTTGAAATCTATAAGATGCTCTTAGGGCCAATTGGCGTGCCACTCTCTTCCTCTCAGCCTCAGCTCTTTGTTTCAGAAGAAGAGAAAAAAGTAGCAAAAGAGCTTTTAAAACGAGTAGGAGTAACGGAGAAATCGCAACTTATTGGGATCAATCCAGGCGCTGCCTTTGGAACTGCAAAATGCTGGTTGCCAGAGAGGTTTAAAGAGCTAACCTTGCGACTGATTCAAGACTCATCTGTGAGAGTGCTTTATTTTGGGGATCCTGCAGGAAGATCTCTTGTAGATAGTGTGTGTAGCGATATGCCAGATCAGGTTGTGAACCTTGCTGGCAAAACCTCGCTCCGTGAGCTGATGGCTTTGATCCAGGAGTGCAAACTCTTTTTGACAAATGATAGCGGGCCCATGCATATTGCTTCGGCCCTTCATGTTCCTTTGATTGCTCTTTTTGGTTCCACAAGCGATGTAAAGACTGGCCCCTACAATGGAGGAATCGTACTCCATAAACATGTTGCCTGTTCTCCTTGCTATAAGAGGGTGTGCCCGATCGATTTTCGCTGCATGAGGGGGATATCTGTCGATGAAGTAGAAGTGCTGATAAAGAAGGTTCTTTCCAAAGGAGAGAGCATTGTTACATAGCGTGCAGAGAGAGCTGAAAAACCTTGGCCAAGAGACATTGATGGAACAGATTTCATCTCTTCCTGAGGTAGCAGAAGAACGTTTTCTCTCTCAGCTGCTTGCAATCGATTCTCTCCTTTTTAAAAGGCAGCAGGAGCTGATTTTTCATCCCCCTCATATAAAAAAAGAAGAGTATAGCCCTATTTTGGGGGCGCCTACACGCTCACAGGACGATTATGAAACAGGTCTTCAGCTCCTCCGTGATGGGAAAGTAGGCTGTCTTTTGCTTGCCGGAGGACAAGGAAGCCGCCTTGGCTTTGAAGGACCAAAGGGAGCCTTTCCCATCAGCAAGTTTTGCAAAAAGAGCTTATTTCAGATTTTTGCAGAAAAAACCGCCGAGGTTTCAAGCCTAGCAGGAAGGGATCTTCCTCTTGCGGTCATGACGTCTCCTGAAAATCATCTACAAACAGTTGCATTTTTTGAGAACAAGGCTTTTTTTGGTTTGCGTCCGTCACAGGTTTTCTTTTTCATGCAAAAAACTCTTCCCCTTTTAAACGAAGAGGGGAATCTGTTCCTAGAGGCGCCAGGAGTCATTGCCAAGGGACCAGACGGAAATGGGGGTGCCCTTAAGGCCCTTGTGGAGTCTGGGATCTTTTCTGCTTGGATGCACAAAGGCATCGAGTTTGTGCATGTTTTACTTGTCGATAATCCCCTTGCCAATCCATTCGATCCCTATCTTGTAGGGTTCCATAAGAGGCGTGGGGGTGATGTAGCTTCTGCCTTTATAGAAAAGGAACACAAAGGGGAGAAGGTAGGGGTATTTGCGCAACACCAAGGGAAGATGTGTGTTCTGGAATACACAGAGCTACCAGTTGATTCTGATGCCTTTCCATGCGCTAACATTGGTTTTTTTAGCTTTGCAATGTCTTTTATTAAGAAGATAAGTGAAGTAGATCTTCCTCTTCATGTTGTAAAGCGGGAGGTTAAGTGCCTTACGAAAGAAGGGCAAAAAAAACAGGTAGAGGCGTATAAATTTGAGTGGTTTATTTTTGATGTATTGCCTTTTGCGAAGGGGGTAGACTTAGTGCGTTATCCGAGACAGACCTCTTTTGCGCCCTTAAAGAATAGAGAAGGGAAGTGGAGTCTACCGGATGTGCAAGAGAGGGTGCAGCAAGCAGAACGACTCCTCTTTGAAGAGTGGTCTGGCAAGCCTCCCCCCAATCGGGCTTTTGAGCTCTCTGCTTCTTTTTATTACAAAAGTCCTGAGAGGGAAGGGGTGTGGAAGGGGCGAGCTTTACCTGAAAAAGAGTACATAGAATTCTAACAATGGTGTATAATCTCTCGATATGAAAATTGGTTATTTAGGCGTCGGTGCCTGGGGATATGCAGTGGGGTCTTTGCTTGCAGAGGCGGGACATGAGGTGATTGCGTGGACGAATTACCCCCAAATTGCCGAATATATCTGGGAACATGGGGAGCATCCTAAGCTTAAAGGGTTTCCTCTACCCCGTACCATGAGAGTCACAAAAAAACTAGAAGAAGCGCTCCATAAGATAGATATTTTACTGGAAGCTGTGACAGCAGAGGGGTTAAGACCCGTCCTCCAAGAGGTTCGAGAAAAGGGGATTCCAGAGTGTCCTTTCGTAATTACTTCTAAAGGGATTGAGCAAAATACGGGGATGATCCTTCCGGAAGTCGCCAGGGAAATTTGGGGAAAAAAGCGATCACACCTTGTCGGGTGCATCAGCGGTCCAAGCTTTGCTAAAGATGTCATTCGAGGTCTGCCGTGTGCTGTTGTCGCCTCCGCCTATGACGCTTCGGTTTTACAAAAGATTCAAGATGTTTTTAGCATGCCCACATTCCGCGTTTATCCAAATACGGATGTGTTGGGTGTAGCCTTTGGCGGCGCTTTGAAAAACATCATTGCGATTGCATGCGGCATTTCGCACGGCCTGAACTTAGGAGATAGCTGTAGAGCTGCTCTTATTACAAGAGGTCTTCATGAAATTCGAAAGCTCTCTGTTGTATGCGGCTGCCTCGATGATACTCTTACAGGTCTTGCAGGGATGGGAGATTTGTGTTTAACCTGCTCCTCGGAACAAAGTCGTAATTTTCGGTTTGGCTATAAATTAGCGCAAGGACTCGATGCAAAGCAGGCTCTTGAGGAGATAGGAATGGTGGTAGAAGGAATTTATACCTGTGTTTCGGCCCTGCAGCTCGCTTTGAAACATGGTGTATCGATGCCGATTACGGAAACCATCCATCAGATTCTCTATGCGGGGCTTTTGCCGAAAGATGCCGTTCCGATGCTACTCTTAAGAACTGTGAAGAAGGAGCATTTGTAGTCAATATGCATGTTGTACGACCGAAGGAAATGGTTAGAGTTGAGAAAAAGGCCTTTCTCGCAGGCGCAAGCGAAGAGATGTGTATGCTGGCTGCAGGCGCAGGTGTGGCAGAAATTGCAAGAGAGTTTATCCATGCAAGAGGTCTTGAAAAGCAAGTGGTTCTTCTCTCAGGCCTTGGAAACAATGCAGGGGATGCATATGCAGCTGGTGTCCAACTTTTGGATGAGGGATTTTCTGTGCAGGCAATCCAGCTTGGAAGAGTAGAGGAGTGTTCTTTTCTTTGTCAAAAGCAGATGGAGCGTTTCCTTGAGAAAAAAGGGGTTTTTCATCTCTTTTCTGATTTAGAATCCTTCTCCCCCCCTGCTCCTGGAGTTTTGATAGATGGTGTATTTGGAACAGGGTTTCATGGGCAGGTAGAGCCTCCTTTTTCAGAAGCATTAGACTTTGCCTCACTTTTGGGACTTCCCATCCTTTCCATTGATATTCCCTCTGGCGTACATGGGGAGACAGGTGAGGTGCAAGGCAGTGCTATTACAGCGGATGAGACGATATGCATAGGTCTTCCTAAAACGGGACTCTTCTTACAAGAGGGTCCGAGACACACAGGTGATATTCATGTTGTCCCTCTTCCCATACCGCAAGACTTTATCGAGCAAGCAGAGTCTTCTTTTGAAATGCTTGATGAAGAGGAGCTTTATTCCCTTGTTCCGAAGCTAAACCGGGACCAGCACAAGTATGAGGCGGGTCTTGTCGTGGCCTTGGTTGGCTCACCCGGAATGCCCGGGGCAGCTCAGCTTACCTGTCTTGCGGCATTGAAAACAGGATCTGGCCTTGTGCATCTTCTTCATCCAGAAGGAATGGAGGCAGAACTTGCTGCCACTGCCTATGAAGTGATCCGTGTGCCCTACAAAGCATCCGACCCTAGTCATGTTTTAGAGGCTTTTTCCAAAGCAAACGCTGCGTGTTTGGGTCCTGGGATAGGACGAAAGCCAGAAACAGCAAAGCTTTTCTCGCATCTACTTTCTCATCTTGCCTGTCCTTTGCTGATTGATGGTGATGGTTTGACCCTCCTAGCGGAGGGAGGATTAAAGCCGCCTCAAGGAGCCGTTTTAACGCCTCACCTCGGCGAGATGACAAGGCTTTTAGGGAAAAGGGAAAAACCTACGCGGAACTTTGCGCTTCTTAGTGAATGCCAAGAATACGCGCAAAAATTTGAAATTACGCTTGTATTGAAAGGGATGCCTACCTTTATTTTTTCCCCCGATGGCTCAATTTATGCGAATATCACAGGGGATCCGGGCATGGCGACAGCTGGCTCTGGAGATGTACTTTCCGGGATGATTTCTACTTTTCTTGCAAAAGGGATGGATCCAACTGATGCTGCAGGCCTTGGCGTCTATATGCATGGTCTTGCAGGCACTGCAGCAGGGGCAATCCACACCTCACACTCTGTAATCGCATCCGATATCATTTCTTGTATAGGGCGTGCCTACGCCTTCTTTGGTTATTGAAAAATTCTTGAGCTTTAATCCAATGCGATTATAATCCCTTGGCTCTGCATCGTGATGCTGTTTGTTTAAAACAATTTACAAGGAGAAAAATATGCAACCACCAAAAACCGTAAGCCCCACGGCTGTTCCTGTACACCCTACAGGGTCAAGTGAGAAACAAAAAAAGGGTCCTCTGAACCGACTGACCACGATGCTAAGCCTCGGGAGCGCTCCGGTGCAACCCGCGCAGACTCTTCCGTTCTCTGTATCCCCACCAATGAAAGCAAAAAGCATCACTCAAGAGGCGACAGAATTAGCACAGCAAACTGAGAATGGGGACAGCGTTTCCAAAGACATAGAAGAGCTTGAGCCTCCACCGCTTATCGAGTTACCGATACAATTTAGACCAGAACCACCTGAACCTTCAAGACAAATCTCGTTTGTGCCGAGTGCATCAGGCCAAGAGCCCAAGCAACAAAGCCGGGACAATGTAGCTTCGCTGGGAGGAAAAACCGCAGGTCAATCCAGCTCAAGCTCATCGACTCAAGTGACGCACCGAAGGTTTAGTAATGCTGAAGACTTTCTTAATCCGTTTGAGAGTGGTCTAAGAAGGAGATTGCCATATGACCCTACGACTTCAAGAGAAAGTAGGGGTCAAGGTTCAGAGCCGGGTATTAGGATTATCATAGGTTCTACTTATTGGCCTGGAGAGCAAACTCTACCTCCTCCTGCTCAATCGAGCACAGAAGACGCTACAGATCAGGTTAAAAAGAGGGGTTGTAGTTGTTATGAGATAACTCAAGCAGCACTTGTTATTCTAGTCGTTATGGGACTCTTTTCTGGAATTTACTTGAGTGAGAAAGAGGGTATCTAAGGAAATAAGGAATAAGGGGGGCCCGGAAAGGGCCTCCTTTTACGATAGCACGAAAAGTCAGCAGCCCTTCCCCTCGCAGACATTTTCAAACGCGGAATGATCAAACATGGTTGTCAACCCTTTCTTTGTGTCTTTTTGTCTTTGTGTTTCAATCATTTGCAGGCACAGTTGATAGCAGTGTAAAAAAGAGCATCACTGCTGCTTTGATCCGATCGGGTATTCGTCACTCTTTAATGAGGAAGAAGGGCTATTCTAAAAACTCCTCAGGTTCTGTGATGATGCTTAAGATTTTGGAGTTTTCCACTTGCTTTGTTACCCCGCGACCACGTCTTGTTCTCTTCATGCCAGCTTTATCTTCAGCTGCGGTTGCAATAAGGCTTTTGCGGTAAGGCTCAATCATTCTATGCCATTGGTCTTTGTTCGCTTCTACGCTTGCATCTGCAGCATAGAAATGGGAAATCCCATCTTCTAGTATGGTTTGCCCCACATATTGTCTGTCATATTTGGTGACCATAAAGCTATCATAATCAATCGTAACATATAAGTTACGGATGTCAAAGTTCCCAAGTCTTGGAGAGATGCTGATCCTATCCTCCAGTCTGCGGAAGAAATGCTCTACCACTTGGACAAGCATTTGTCTTGCTTCTCTTGGTTCGCATGTCTCCATGGAACGAAAGCTTAGATAGATTTTGTGTCTATTCGGAGGGCAGAAGGCTGTGCTATTGCAAATTTGCAGGTCGTAGAGGTATTTGTTGATGTCATTTGTAACCCCTACCAAAACTTCTGTGACTATGTCACTGATCGACTCTCTTTGGCCAGCTTGTCTACTATAGCGGTTTGGGTCTTGGATCGTAAAGGGGCTATCTTCTTTATCGATAAAGAAATTTGATTCCGCTTCGTGCTCTTCATGGATTTTAGGTTCGGGTGTGATCGACATGGGATGTTTTTCTTTCTTTTCTTCCTTGTCGCTTTCAGTGATGAGCTGGTATGAGCGGTAGAGCCCTTCAAGATCACTTGGTACGTAGTCCAGGGAGGCAAAGTCTGTTCGCTTCTCTTTTGGGATGGAGGGAAGCTCTGAAGAAAATGTGGTCTTTTGTTTTTTAGAGGGGAGGCTGAGGGGAGCATCGGAGTAGGTGACAAGCTCAACATCGTCTAGAAGGGGCTCTTGCTGCGTGCAGCACTCGTTGTACTCCCGCTCACACTCTGCATAAAACTGAGGCGGTGCAAACGCTTCACTTGTGCATTCATATGTCTCGCAGAAGTCGCTAAGGGTCGGCTCCTCCTCTTCCCTTGGAGTGGGTGAAGAACAGCTACAGAGAAGAGCAAGAGAGGCAAATAAAAAAACAGGTTTCATAAAGAGTCACCTTATCGTTTCGTGGGGATAATATTCAAGGTACCAGGCAACAAATTCTTTCAGTCCCCTTTTTAAGTCTGTCTTAGGGGAAAATTGAAGAGCTTGCTCTGATTTAGAGATGTCAGCAAAAGTTCTGTGTACATCGCCAGGTTGCATGGGTACGTTTTTTCTGATGGCCTTTTTACCAAGCGATTCTTCAAGGGTCGTGATGAAGTTTTCTAAGGATATGGGCTTATGGTTGCCTAAGTTGTATAGTTCAAGGCGCCCTTCTTTATCGATGGCAGAGAGAGTACCCTGAATAATATCGTCAATGTAGGTAAAATCTCTTTCTAGTTTTCCATGGTTGTACACATCGATGGGTCGTCCTTCTAGTATGGCTTTCGTGAATGAAAAATAGGCCATATCAGGCCTACCCCATGGACCATATACGGTAAAGAAACGAAGGCCTGTGACAGAGAGCCCAAAAAGGTTGTGGTACGAGGCAGCCATCAGTTCATTTGATCTTTTTGTCGCTCCATAAAAGCTAGCTGGCTTCTCTACTGGATCATCTATAGAAAATGGGATCTTTTCATTTTTACCGTAGACAGAGGAAGAGGAGGCATAGACAAGGGGAATATGGGGATTTTTTCGGCATACCTCAAGTAGAGAGGCAAACCCTTCTAGGTTGGACTTGACAAAGGCTTCTGGATGGGTGAGGGAGTAGCGCACTCCTGCCTGAGCAGCAAGGTGTGCTATGTGGGTAATTTTGTTTTCCTCAATAGTTTTTAAAAGCTTCTCTTTGTCGCAGATATCCCCATGAAGTATGTGGATGCCTCTTTTTTTGAGCTCCTTTTCTCGGGCCAGCTTTAGCGAGGGGTCGTAGTAGGGGATAAAATTATCTACACCTAGGGCAAAGTCTCCTCTTTCCCCAAGGGCCTTAGCCAAGTGAAACCCTATAAATCCTGCAGCTCCAGTGACCAAGACTCTTTTTTTTTGCATATTTCTCCTAGTGGGAAAAGAACAGGTTCCCTATTCTAAGGCAAAAAAGGGTTTATGTCATCAAGCTTTGTCGTCGCCGCTTTTGATTTTGATGGAACCATTACAAGGACAGATACGACAATTCCTTTCTTAGTGTATGCGGTTGGGCCTTTTTGGGGAACCCTCTATTTGCTCACCCTCCTGCCCTCTTTATTTCTCTGGGGTATTGGCAGATCTACGCGTGAAGAGACAAAAGAGCGCATGCTGACTCGTTTTCTTGCAAAAGTATCTTATACCGATTTGCAAAAAAAAGCCGATTTGTTTGTAGAGCATAAGCTCTCCTCTTACCTGAGGCCGCATGCGATGGAGCGCGTCAAGTGGCATAAGGCAAAGGGACATAGACTCATTTTGATTAGCGCCTCCCTTGATGTCGTTCTCTCCCGCTGGGGCAAGAAAGAGGGTTTTGACGATGTTCTTGCAACCCGCCTTGAAGTGGACGGACAGAAGAGGATTACAGGCAAGATCCTTGGAAAAAACTGCCGTGGCTTCGAAAAAAAACTACGTCTTGCCGAGCTTCTTGGGGAGAGGCAAAAATATAAAATTTATGCATACGGGGATAGCGATGGAGATAAAGAGCTTCTCGAGTTTGCAGACTATCCATTTTACCGCTACATCCCGAGTGAAACAGGGGAGTAGCCTTTGATGCTTCAAGGCGTTTTCTCCCTCTGCAAGGGAACCTTTTCTTCGCAACTCATCACATTCGTTTCTTTGTTTTTTTTGACAAGGCTTTATACAGTAGAGGCGTTTGGGGCTTTTGCTGTAACGATGGCACAGCTTACTCTTTTTGGCGTATTTGCAAGCTTTCGTTTGGAGCTAGCATTGGCACTTGAGTCCGAGGAGATGGGGGCAAGAGGTGTGCTCTTCTTAGGTCTTTGCTGCTGTTTTTTTCTTGCCTTTCCCCTGGCTTTTTTTTTCGGCGGCGCTCTTGCTTGTATTTTTTTTTTTCAAGGAGCAGCTTCTCTTTTTACACACTATTTAGCAAGAGCCTTTCAGTTTGATGCTCTAGCGAGCGTCCGGTTTAGGCAGAGTGTTTTGCAAAGTGCTCTGCAGCTTTGCTTTGGCTACTGGAAGCTAGACGAGCAGGGGCTCTTTTTGGGCCTTTTTGTAGGGCAGCTTTACGCAGCCTTGACTCTTTATCAGAAAAGTAGACTTAAAAATGATTTTCCCCTTGATGCGCAGTTTCTTTTTTCTCTTGTGAAAAAGCACCGTCATTTTCTGCAGTTTACGATGCCAAATTCTCTTTTGAACACCCTGAGTCTTCAATTCCCTCCCTTAGTCTTAAGTTTTTTTTTTCCGGTAAGCTGTGTGGGTAGTTTTTCCCTTGCTATGCGAGCTCTTAACTTCCCGCAGCTTCTTCTCGGGCAGGCAATCGGGCAAGTGTTTTATGCAAAGGTGGGAAGAGAGAGCTCTACCGAGAAGGGCCGTGCGCTTCTCCAGGAGGTGGGTTCGTACTCTCTTGCCTTTTCTCTTTTTTTCTTTGGCCTTGCGGCCCTTTATTCTCCCTGTTTTTTCCCTCTGATTTTTGGTGCTGCATGGGAAATGGCAGGAGAGCTTGTTCCCCTCTTAGCCCCTTGGTTTTGTCTCTCTTTTGTTGTCTCGCCCCTCAGTTCTTTTGCACAAGCAAGAGGTGCCCATAAAAAGGCTTTTTTCTTGAGTCTTTATGAACTTATATTACGGGTTGTCTTTGTCTTTTTCGGTTTGTATTTCAAGGACTTTCGTCTTACGGTAGCACTCCTTTCTTTCTCTGGGGTCTTGATATCTTTATTTTTTTTCACCTGGCTTTTATCTCTCTCTGGGTCGTGTGTATACCTTTTTTTGCGTGCAAGTCTAGCAAAGCTTTTTCCTTGTGTGGCTCTTTTCCCTTTGATTCTTGTGTTTTACTTCTTTTTTTCTCCTCTTATCTCGTTGCACCTTTCTCTTGGAACTGCGATACTGTACGCATTCTATCAACACTTGCTTGCACAGAAGGGTCACTATGCCCAAACATAAGCCTCACGTTCTTGTGATACCCTCGTGGTACAAAACAGTGAAAAACCCTTATGCTGGGTGTTTTTTTCAAGAACAGGTCGAGGAGCTGAGAAAACAAGGGTGTCGTATCGGGATTGTAGCTCCTCACATTTTTCTTTTGAAGGAATGGAGAAAGATCACGCTCTCTGAGCTTTTTCAAAAGAAAATTACTTTGGAGGAAGATGTTCCTCACTATCGCTTTTTTGGCCTCAACTTTTTCCCTAAATGGCCCTATATGCAAATGCGGGCTTGGGTCAAGAAGGCAGTTAAACTTGCAGAAGAGTATATCGCCGACTATGGTACCCCTGATTTAATCCATGCTCACGCAACTTTGTATGCAGGAGTTGCAGCAGAAGAGCTCTCACAGCGCTTTTCAATCCCCTACATTCTTACAGAACATAGAAGTTATTTTCCAGCTAAGGCAGAGATGGAAAAGGAGCCAAAGTGGCTTGCGCGCTCTCTTGCAAGTGCATTGAACCACTCAAAGCGTGTGATTGCGGTAAGCCATGCCTTAAAAGATCTCCTTGCAGGACACCTTGAAGATCCCAAAAAATTGGCAGTGATCCCCCATTTTTTTTCAGAGCAGGAGTTTGAAGCAGAAAAACCTCTTCTTCCTGTTTCCCCTTTTCGCTTCTTTACCCTCTGTGATCTACGACCTAGAAAGAACCTGCCACTTCTCTTGAACGCCTTTGCGGATGCCTTTCGAGATAAGCCTGATGTCCACTTGGAAATTGGGGGGGATGGACCTGACCGGAGGGATCTGGAGGCGCTTTCACAAAGACTTGGTTTGCAAAGTCAAGTCCGTTTTCTAGGGAGGATTTCTCATGCGGAGAAAAAGGAGCGGTATTTGCATAGCCACGCCTTCGTGTTGCCAAGTCTCCATGAAAACTTTGGGGTTGTCTTTATCGAGGCGCTCGCATCGGGGGAGCCGGTGATTACAACAAAATGTGGTGGGGCGGAGGATATTGTGAACGATAAGGTCGGAAAAATTATCCCAGCCATGACACCCGAGTGTCTCTCTGCAGCCCTTTTGCACATGCATAGTAGCTACAAGGAGTATAGCCCAAGCTTTATCCGTTGCTATGCACGGGAAAACTTTGGCTCAGAGAAGGTGGGAAGGCAGATCATTTCCCTTTATCAAGAGATTCTCTCCTCCAAAAAAGCTTGAGAACAAATGGTTTCTTGGAGATAATTCCTTGCAAAAAGAGGCCCCTATGAAGTTCATCGATCTTGAAACGCAATACAAAAACTACAAATATGAAATTGACTCTGCGATCCAAGGCGTTTTGAATTCGGCGCATTTCATTTTGGGAGAAGATGTTCCTCTTTTGGAAAAAGAGCTGGCCTCATACGCAGGGACAAAAGAAGCCTTGGGTGTATCGAGCGGAACAGATGCTTTGCTGATTGCCCTCATGGCGTATGGGATTGGGCCAGGTGATGAGGTAATCACAACACCCTTTACTTGGATTGCAACAACTGAGGTGATCAAACGTCTTGGGGCTAAGCCTGTACTTGTGGACTTAGAGGAGTCTACAGGCAATATCGATCCCAGTTTGCTTGAAACACTCATTACACCTCGTACCAAGGCGATTATGCCTGTCTGCCTATTCGGACAGATGGCTGATTTTGAAGCAATTAACAAGATTGCTAAAAAATATGGCATCCCTGTCATTGAAGATGGAGCCCAAAGCTTTGGGGCAACGCAGCATGGAAGGAAAAGCTGCAGTGTAACAGAAATTGGTTGCACAAGCTTTTTCCCCTCGAAGCCTCTTGGTTGCTATGGGGATGGGGGGGCAATTTTCTCAAACGATGCAGCTCTCATGCAGAAAATGCGAGCGATTCGCGTGCATGGAGCGCTTATTCGCCATGATCACTTTTGTCTTGGGATCAATGGGAGATTGGACACAATCCAGGCAGCTATCTTACGTGTAAAGCTGCGTTATTTAGATGAGGAGATTGCCTGTCGTAGAAGAGCTGGCGAGTTTTATAACGAAGGCTTAAAAGAGTGCTGTATCGTTCCAGTTACACAGCCTGGAAATACACACGTCTATGCGCAGTACACCATCCGTGTTGCAGATAGGGAAGCGCTTAAGAAAGAACTCGAAAGCCGAGGTATTCCTAGCGCTGTCTATTATCCAAAATGTGTCCATCAGCAACCCGTATTTGCAGATTTGGGCTACAAGGAAGGAGGCTTGCCTGTTGCAGAAAAGCTTGCAAAAGAAGTGCTTAGCCTCCCGATGCACCCATGGCTTACCGAAGAGATGCAAGTCACGATTATCGAAGCAATCCAGCAAGCTTTATTGCAAAAGGTATAAATGGATAAACGAAAGCCTTCTCTTGCGCTTGTAGGTATTGGTTACTGGGGAAAAAACCTGGCCCGAAATTTTCATGCTCTTGGTGCTTTGCATACCATATGCGATGTCAATGAGTCTTTACTTGATCAGTATCAGTCTCACTACCCTGAAGTAGAGATGACCTCTAATTTCCGGGCTGTGCTGGAGAACAAAGAAATTGGGCAGGTGGTCGTTGCCACAAGAGCTAATTTTCACTACCAACTTTCAAAAGAAGCACTTCTTGCCGGTAAGGATGTCTATGTGGAGAAGCCTCTTTGCCTTGATCATACGGAAGGGGAAGAGCTGATCCAAATTGCCAAGGAGAAGGGCCGGATCTTCATGGTCGGGCACCTTTTACAGTACCATCCTTATGTAGTTCGTTTAAAAGAGCTTGTTGCTCAAGGGCAGATTGGAAAACTCCAATACATTACTTCTAACCGATTAAATCTTGGGATCATCACGAAAGAAGAAGGTTCTCTTTGGGCATTTGCTCCCCACGATATCTCGATCATCTTATCTTTAACTGGCAATAAACTCCCCAACCAGGTTCGTTCCGTAGGCGGCTCTTATCTTTCTAAAGGTGTGGATGACACAAGCTTAACGTCGATGCGCTTTGAGGACAATGTGCGTGCGCATATTTTTGTGAGCTGGCTGAATCCTTTTAAAGAGAGAAAGCTCACGGTTACAGGATCTTTGGGTATTTTAGTCTTCGATGACATGAGGCCTTGGGGGGAAAAGCTTGCTCTATACCGCAATCATGTGGTTTGGCAGGGCGGGAATACCCCCGTGGCTAATCCCTGCGAGCCAGAATATATTCTGGTGCCTGAAGCCGAGCCCCTTCGTGTCGAGTGTGAGCACTTTTTAACCTGTGTAGAAACCCGGAAAACCCCCCGAACAGATGGGGAGGAAGGACTACGGGTCTTGAAGGTGCTCGAATCTGCTCAACTGAGTCTGAATGAAGAAGGGGAAGAACACGATCCAAGAGAGTTTTTCCTTGGTAATCTTAAGGAGAAGAAGTATGTAGCGCACCCCACGGCTGTTATTGATGAAGGGGCCGTGATTGGTGAGGGAACACATATTTGGCACTTCTCCCACATCATGAAGGGAGCAAGAGTCGGTGCAAACTGCAATCTAGGGCAAAATGTGGTCGTAAGCCCTCACAGCTCTCTTGGAGACCATGTAAAAGTCCAGAACAATGTGAGCATCTACTCAGGGGTTGTTTGCGAGAATCATGTGTTTATTGGTCCGAGCGCTGTCTTTACAAACGTATCGAATCCAAGAGCTGAAGTTTCAAGACGCGATAAGTTTGAAAGAACTCACGTAAGACAAGGAGCTACCATTGGCGCCAATGCCACGATTGTATGCGGGCTTAAACTAGGAGAGTATTGTTTTGTTGCTGCTGGCTCTGTCATTACCCGCGATGTAAAACCCTACGCTTTGATGATAGGTTCGCCTGCGAAGCACGTCGGATGGATGAGCCGTTATGGGGAGAAGCTTGATCTTCCCTTAAGTCATGAGGGTGAAGAGCCTCTTATGGCTGTTTGCCCAGCTACAGGGGAGGAGTATGAACTTATGAAAGAAAAGCTTACCCTAAAAGTAAAAACAAAAGGCAAAAAAAAGGATCTCCTTCCGAGAAAAGTCTTAAGTTAAGGTTCATTTCTTCTTTTTTTCTGCAGGTGAATAGAAGGCGTCCTTTTCTCCGGAATAACCAATCACAAGGCTGTCTTTCCTGGGTTTGGCCTGTTTTTCATAGCCTGGGGAGATCTCTTGCTGTGGCATAGCTGCAAGGTCTCTTTTTAAAGTTATTTGTCGCCCTAAGACCTCGCTCATTAGCTGTGGTAAAAGAGGGGAAAGTGTGGGGGCGTTTTCCCCTTTTCGAATAAGACCAGCTGCTTTTTTGACCTCGTCTTGACTTCCAAAAAGGTACCGTTTTTGGAGCATTTTATAAAACCCTTTGGCCTCTTCTCCTCTCCAATCTTCCACTTCAGGGACAGCTCCTTTCGGGGTGTATTCTAGAGCATGATCTTCTAGGTATTTAGCAAGCATGTCTTGCAATTCTTGAGCAGATGCACCGAGATTGCTTTCGAGGGCTTTAAAAAAGCCCTCGACCCCTTTTCCATGCTCTACCATTTGATCCTGCTCCGGAAAAGGAGAAAAGGAAGGGGCGATTTCGATGGTGGGTGCAATATGGCTCTTCAACACCCCGAGAACACTATGGTTATCATTGAACTGGTTATGAGAGTAGTCGGCTGTTGTATAGTCTTGTCTATGGTGGATGGTCCCGGCTTTGCTTTTAGCGGATCCCGCATGGTCGAGGGCTGCAAAAACACCACCCTCTCTTACCCCCGTCTTTTGCGGGTTTGGAATGCTACCATGTGCCATCAATACTTGGAAATCAACGTTTTTACATTCGGTTTGAACAGCGCCGTGGATATGGTCGTTGCAAATCTCAATCCCCATAACCTTGTTGTGGTGCACAAAAACACTACTATTGTAGGCAGCAGCAGCTTCTTTGAATTCAGGGTCGCTTATAACCCAGTGGTTTTTTCCTTTAAGACGCGTCCAAGATAAGGTGCCCTGAGCATCGCCTTTGGCCTCATGTTTTTTACTATACAGATGAACTAGTCTTCCGTTTTCGAATACAGGCGCCCCACCAAAAATGAGCGCTTCCCCTGTCTTTTCATCCACCAGAGTCCAGACAATTTCTCCTGGAAACATGAGTACATTGGGGTATTTTCTACTGATAGCAGCAAAATGGTCTAAGAGTTCGACTGCTTGTTTTTCGGAAGAGACAACTCTCACTCCTTCTACCCCGATAAAAATGGGGTGAACTGCTTCCCCTGGGAGCTGGTTGTGTAATTTTTTTAGCCCCAGGTCAAGCGCGCCTTCAACTTCATCGATTTGGTGTGAGTCGCCCGGGTTATTTTGCTCGAACCAGGCAGTGTCAGACATCCCGTGGAAAATGATTGGGGTTTTGGTAGCCTTTGGATCTGTTTGTATACGTTTGTCTAGTGAAATTCCGAGGTCCCTTTTTACTAAATCGCAAACCTCAATTGTTTGCGTACTTGGGGTAAATCCGATGTTGAAAAATAATTGCGGACTTTCATACAGGTGGATAAAGGTTAGAAAATCATCCTTAAGGTTCTCTCCAAGTTCAGGGTCATTAAAGGCTTCTTGGAGAGCTCTAGCAATAGCTTGGTGAATCTCTTTGGGCGGCTGATTTAGAAAGAAAGATGCACCAATTGTGTAGAAAAGATCTTCTAATACCTCAGCAGTGTAGCTTGATCTTTTCAGTAGCATCTTAGAGGTTGCGCGTACAGCATTTTCAACTTCTTTTGGATTGTGGACGTTCAGCTCTGAAAATCTGCTTTCTGTGAGCTCTAGAGCTTTCCAAACCTGAGAATTTACGTTTGCCTCTTTAAGAGTGTGTCTAATGTCTGCTTCTAAAAGAGGGTCCCTTTTCTTCAGTTCTTCTTTGAGAGCGGCATCGACGGCAGGGTCATTGATTGCGAGAAGAGTTTCGTAGAGTGCGCTTGCCTTCGTGGGAACAGTTCGGACGAGAGAGCAGAGTTCAGAAACGATTTTTTTGGTATCTGCTTCCCTGGCGTCTAGTTGTCTGAGGTTTGCTTTGATCTTCATTTCTATCTTGCCCTGTTGCAGAGCAGATTCCAAACCGCTTAGCGTGGGAGAGGAGGGTTCAGCTCCTGGTTCAGCTTCTTCGAAAAAAAGAGGTGGCGGAGGTGGAGGCGGAGGGGGCGGGAGAGGGGATGATGAGCTAAACTTTTGCTTGCAGAATGCAGAAACTTTATCGAGGTGTGCCTTTAAAACCTGAACCTCTTTCAGTTCTCTTTTGACACATTCTAGGTCTTGGTTTTTGATGGCAAGCTCGCATACCGCGAATACTTTGTTTTTAAGAGCTGCAGAAATTTCTTCTAGTCCCAAAGATTGGACAAAGGGATTCCAAAACTGTTCCTCGAACTCAGAAAGTTTAAGGTCCATAAGCTGGATTTAAGCTTTTCATGGATAAGAAGTCAATACGTACGGTAAATATTGTAAGTAATGTTAGTACTCGCTACAATTGCTTTTCTATGACACCAACAAGACTCGTAGCTCAAGCTGTTGCAGCTCTCACAATCCAGAGAGCTTATCGCTTGTATAGAATAAAGCTAGCTTTGCGTGATGAATTCGGGCACATGCTTCCCGATCGTCTTTCTGATCGTGTTTATAAGATGGCGTGTCTTTGCCTAAAAGATGAGATGCAGCTTGGTGTATACCATCCGATTGGGGGAGATTCAGAACTTCTCGCCTATTGCCGAGTTTCTGCGGACAGGAAAAGGCTTGATGTTGACTACAAGCAATCTCCTGCCCGCTCTTTGCCTTCTGAAAATGAGCATGTTGTTTTGGCTTCCTATGGTGTGGCTGTTTCTCTTTACCCCGTAAGAGTCGAAGAAGGACGAGCGACAAGGCGTGTTGCTACGGGAGCGGAAAGCTTGAACTACACGTATGAGAGAGGTCTAACTATCCATAGCGATTTGTATGAGCGGGCAAAAGATGACCCAGCAGATACTGTTTTCCTGGCTAAACCACCTCTAAGACTTGACCAGAATACTCTTTTACAAGAAGGCTATGCAGGAGATCTTCACACCTATATGAGTGATAAAAAAGTGAACACACCCAAAGAGTTCATAGGATTGATCCGAGATCTGTGTTTGACACTCGGATGGATGCATGAGAGGGGGTTTGTTCATAAGAATTGCCAGCCTTCTAACGTGTGGATAGACGATAGCTCTGGGGTAAGACGGGGAAGGCTTGGAAACTTTGCCTCTGCTAGTCCTATAGGCTTTGATCCCCATTTTGTAACACATCATTCTCCTTGGGATCCTAGTATGCTACTCGAAAGCCTGGCGACTCCTTATGCTGATCTTTTTTCTCTTTCCCTCTACTTGACCAAACAAGCACTGGGTGGCAGTCTTGCCTACCATCATTTTTTAGAGGTAAGGGGCCGAATCATATGCGACTCCAAAATGGAGATAACAAGGGATCCAGAGGAGTATTGGCCAATTGGAATAAGCGTGCGATATAGGGATTTAAAGTCAGCGCAAATGTGGCTTTTTGACTTTTTTGTAGGTGTTTGCCAGGAGAGTTGTCTCCTCCTTAAGAGGCTCAGTGTAAGCTCGAGGGACAAAAACCTAATTTCTCAGTCTGACATTCTAGTTGCGATGAAAGGGATACAAGAAGCCAAGCAGCAAGAGGTTCGTCCTCTATGTACGGTAGCATCGCTTCTTGACTTTTTTGATAGGCTGCATTAAGGAGTCTCTGATTGTTTCGGCCTATTCAAACGGACATAGAGGCATAGGTTCAAAAAAGTCTTCAAATGCACTGGCCAGGCATGTGTTTGGGATTGCAGCAATCTTTTGTTTTATCCGTAGAATTCTGTCCTCTGTAGCTGGATGATACGACAATTCGCTTCTTTTATTCATGCGTTCCAGAATTTCGAGAGAATCAATTAATCGTTCAGGATTGTAGCCTGCCCTCATCATATAATTAATGCTATTGGAGTCTGCCTGATACTCATCATGGTGTTTTAGCTGACGAAATGATGAACGAGCAATAGAAAAGGTTGTGTATCCTGTAAGAAACAATGCCAAGAAAGATTTAATGAATGAGTGCGTGAATTTATAAGTAATAGTAGAACTCAAAGTAATGGAAAACAATGTAAGGAAGGCACTAAGAATGACGTGGTCAATCTTTTTCATCCAATCGCTTGTGCAGCTATGTGCGATCTCGTGTGCAAGAACACTTGCCAAATGGTCATCAGATTTCAACTGATCTAATAAACCTTTTGTGATCATAATGTTACCATCGGAATTCATGGCATTTACCATTGGACAATCGACTAGATGAAATCTAAAAGCGATTTCAGGACAATCTGATTTCTCTACAAGCTTGTTGCCTACTTGCCTTACCCTGAGAGTGAGTAGGGTTGCATCGGGTATAAAGCCTCCGATTTTTTGACAAAACGAGTAATAAGCTAGGTCCATAGGCTTTTTAAAAGATCGAATATACCGTTCGTGGAGGTTTTTTCTCGCCTCAGATAGCGTGTCTTCTGATATAGTGAATTTAATGCTTAATGCAATAATGTCATGAATTTTTTGAACAAGATCTTCCAGAGTTTGATCAACTGCGTTGAAAGAGTTTGTAAAGTATATGCTAGTCGTGTTTACAAAATCAAAAGAAATCATAACTTCTCCTTTTTAATATGTTGCATTATTATAAAACCATATATTTTTGTCAACAAGTTAATGGTGTTTTGTTTTGTGTTCCAAAAGTTCATAATTCTGTGATTTTAAAAAGTTTAACTAAAATGATCGCGGGGCGTGAAGAGAATATTTTAATCTCTATATCTTCTTATTCCTTCTTTTAAAATCTTAACGTTAACATTAATCACTTGCCCATATCTGCAATCTGACAGTTTCAACAGGGCAACAACTCATGCCTCGTAAATGGTTGCTATTCCAGAGACTGGCTTAATCTCCACAATCACCTGGTCTTCTACAACCAGATCTACTCTATTTTTCCTAAGGCGTAGTTCGTATACTAACAGGCTTCATGGGTAGATTCTAAAAGGCCAGGACCAAGCAGACGATGAGCGTCTAGTGCTGTTCCGATGCTTTTTCCTGTAAGTGCGCCTTCTTCATTCTCTGTGTCCTCTGTGGGCTCTATGGTTGTAAAAATATTTATTAGTGGAGAGTTGATGGGCCTGAATGTATCGCTTATACACAAATGAATTGGAAAGTTGGTAATACGCCAAGGAGTCGCCCTCAATTTTTGCCAGCGGTAGAGGCGTTGAAGCATCTAAGGTTAAAAACTTTAGCGATGTAGACGGGCAAAAATTGAGGGATTGTCCGACGCGGGCAGAAACAAACTTTCCAATTCATTTGTGTATGCATGCTCCTAAAATGCTGACCTAATTTCGAAGCAGCAGCAAGAACCGAGATCAGCTGTTATTAGCAGGGACTTGCTTGCTAATTCCTGTTGGAATTCAACCCTAGACGGGTTGCACATGGTGTGTGGGATGAACCTTTTCCATGAAGCAAATTGTTTCATCAGCAGGCAAGTCTTGTTTTAGTTTTTCGTGTTCTTCAAACAAGAAGGGTATAAGCCCCTATTTTTATCGTAGGAGAGACGAGCGCATTGGAGAAGAATGAGCTCTCCGAGTGTGGGTAGAGAAAGAAGTGTATTTGAGAAAATCGCAAGGGCCGCGATCATATAAAGGATGGAGTAGCATAAGACATCTACTGTGGCCCCTGTCTTGTTTGCTTTCCGATAAGCAAAAAGAATATAGACTTGAAAGAACGCCATAAAGAAAAAAGCGTAGAGGGGGCCAAAATCTACAAGAGGTTCAAAATAAAAAGTGCACGCGGTTAAGTTCTCATGCACAAGCTGAAAATTTGCAATCATCAAAAGATCATCTTCTGAGAAAAAAAGGTTTCGTAGAAAAGAGGGAACAAGGTGAATCACTTCGCAGATAGGAGTGCCTGTGGGCCGGATAAAGTCAATAGACTCTTGGATATTGTAAAAAGCGGATACAAGGTAGGCATAAATCCAAAGCAAGGGATAGAAAAGTTCTGGGACCTCTCTTGTGGGGCCGAGGATTTGGATCAAGATGTTAAGACCTGTACGTAAGTTGCCAAGAATGATAAACGCTGCAAAAAAAAGTAGAGTCCTCCGTATAAATTTATAGATGCTGTTTGGTTCATAGAAGAGATGTGTTGAGGTTATCTGCAAGAATAGAGTGATAAGAAGATAGCGGCTTAAGAGTAAGATAGGTGCACTGAAAAGAAGAGTAAGCATGAGAAGGGACGCTACGCTTTTTTGTTTTAGGTGCAACAAATAGATGCCGCTTGCGCCTAACAGATAGCAAGAGTAGAGCAGACCGTTGAGAGAGGAAATACCAAAGGTTTTATAGTCCAGTTCCCCCTTTGTCAGTAAGGTAAGAAGGGGAAACCCTTGATTGATGAGTGCTTGCAGGATTTGACCTAAGAAAAAAAAGAGGATAAGGCTATAAAAGGTAAGCGCCATTTTTTTGGAGATTTGTATGTCAGCGCGTGAGTTTTTCTGCTTTTGAGGGCGCATGGGAAAGAGGAAGTGGATAACAATAGCGAATAGAAGGGCTGTTGCTATATTTGCCAGGACGAGCATGTGAAAAAGTGAAAAATGAGGGGTATAGATACGGCAGAGAGAAAGAGAACTGAGACCAAGGACAACAGACCATGGCACAATCAAGACAAAGAGCGGGCCGCCTGGTCTAAAGAGTGAGATCATAAGTCACAGAGCTTAACAAGAGAGTACTTAAGGAG
>CAZBXE010000004.1:106853-124916 GCA_964496125.1 uncultured bacterium
AGGGGAAAACAATGAGGAGGGAGTAAAAAATGGAGGAAGAGGGATTTTTTCTTATGATACGAAGTTCATTGCAGGCAGAGAGGAGCCTGTACTTTCTTGGCACTTCCCGCCTTTTTCGGTTCCATCCCCTACAGTGGTAGGCTCTGATCGTGGGGATGAAAAGAAGGTCCCATCCGTTTTTAGTCAGCCGAAGGGAGAGGTCTATATCTTCCTTGTACATATAAAAGCTTGGATCAAAGACTGCTCCCTGGGACAGTCTTATTGACTCTAATGCACTTTTTCTGCAAAACATACTTGCGCCGCAGATGGCAGGAAGACGTTCTATATGTGCAAATTCTTCATTCTTTATCATTTGCCCTTGAGCCCGATCGTACCATTTTCCATACCATGTTTGGAAAATTCCTGTAGAGTCGTAGGTTCCTCGTGGGGCATTTTGATCGATATCGAAACTATAGAGGGGGCCTGTGATCACGCCTGCCTTTGGATGCTCCTTCATGGCAAGAGTTGCCTTTTCATAAAAATCAGTTTCTAAAAAAGCATCAGGGTTAAGAAAATGGACAAATTCGATCTCTGTATCGAGAAAGTCCATGCCTAGATTATTGCCTGCGCAAAAACCGATATCTTTTTCCTCAATGTGGAGGTGGACGTTTTTCCATTTCCTATAGGAAAGCAGGTAGCCTGTGTCTTTTGATCCACTATCGATTAAGATGATCTGGCTTGGGAGCAGGGTTTGCTTCTGTAAGCCATCCATAGCTTTAGGCAGAAATTTTTCTGCGTTGTGCGTAATTAAGATGACGGCGATGCTCATGGAAGAGATTCTACTTCAAAGGGGACAATCTTACTACCAGCATTCCCCACTTTTCCAATCAATTGATATTTTCCAGGAGGCCAACCATTAATCGGCGGTGTAAAGAGAAATGGGACAAACGAATCTCCCTCGCTTTCAAGGCGCGCGTCAATCGGATCAAGATGTGCGCCGCTATCGAGGTGTTCCAAGGTAAGGAAGATAGGGGCTCCTTTTTCGCCAGATTCGATGACGATATTTACGTGGAGCGTACTCCAATCAGGCAGGAACTGCTTTTTGGGCTCAATGATCTGTTTGCCTGTGTCTACTTTTGTTCCAATGAGAATATCTTTAATCTGGGTTCTTCCCTTTGGTGCATATTCTTTCACTGTGGGAAGAAATTCTTCACGGATAATGTGGATGCTCAGAATTTTCCATGTCTCGTTTTCATACATCAATGTATATTCCACAACAGCATAGTTGCCGCCCCCATCGGAGAGCTTCACTTTAAGGTGCCCTTCTGTTTCTGAGAGTTGTAAATCGAGTGGCTGCACCTGCTGGTTTTCTAAAAATGTCTTGTGCGCGATAACGAAACGTTCAAACGAGGCAAGGGATGTTGTCTCTTTAAACTGTTCTGAGGTATATTGGGCGTAGGCAAAATTTAGATCCCTCTGACGTATTTTTTCCATCTGCATTTCAATAGTTGTGACCATGTCTTTTTTAGACAGGACTTTAGGAAGTTGAAGTGGTTCAGTTGCAAAAACTTCAATCTCTTCAATTTTCCATTTCCCCATTTCGAGGGCTAGAGTGCAATAAATGGGGGTAGATCCGCGTGAAGAAACAAGTGTAAATTCAGCTTGGGCTGTTGATTTTCCAATTGTCTCTTTTCCCTTTTTAATCTCTGTAAACTGGGTAAGCTCAGGAAATTTAAAGATAAATTCTTCGAAATCGCTCAGGGAAATAGAACTTTTGAAGTTTCTTGTCATGAAATCGTTGTAGGCTGTTTTCCGTTTGCCCTCTCTGATGGCAAGTAGGATTCTATTGAGCCCCTGGAAGAGCTCTTCATCAATAGGGGGAGGATTTTCATGTTTTACGATAGGGATATCCCGTATTCCCCCTTGGACGAGGGGTGGATTTTGCCTCTGTTTGGGTGGTTCTGAGGCTATCTCTTCCTCCTGGTCAGAACTACTTTCCCGAACTTGGATTTGTGCTACTTTCCAGCGCCCATTTTGCTTTAAAAGCACATATTCAATCGGTGTTACCCCTTTTTCCTCGGAGGTAAGGGTTCCCTCAAGGTATGCTACATCTCCCAGCTGTTCCACTTTGTGGAAGGAGGCTCGCCTGTTTTGCTGCAAGGCGGGTCTTTTTTTGATGAAGTAACGAAATTGTTCGTAATTGGTATCGGCTTGGAATTCTTCTGCACAGAAGGCGTAATAGGCAAGAGCTGTATTGCCGCAACCAAGGGCTTCTAGCTGCTTATTTGCTGTATAAGCAGGTTGAAGATCCTCAGTCTTAAAAAAATAATAAGATGTCCCAACGGCAACAAGAAGCAAAGGCGTAAAGAGGGCAATCCAAACTATACCTTGCTTTCCTAAAACCATATCAATTCCTTACCTGTTATGTAGCTAGAATCCCCCTTTTTAAGCAATGAGATCTATTTGGCTGCACCGTATAAAAGGATAAGGCTTTCTGCCTTTTTATAATTCATTTGTTTTAGTTTTTCATAAATCTTCAAGCCCTTTGCATTGAACCCTTGTTCAAAGTAGAGGGAACCTAGTTTGTAGAGAGTTTCCTTGTCGCCTGGTATAAGAGATAAGATTGCTTCGTACTCTCGGATCACCTCTAGGGGCATTTCTAGATCGTGGTAGCTGTAGGCAAGCTGCGTGTGGATCCAAGGATCATCGGGTGCATATTCGTTTAAAATTTTAAATTCTTCGATGGCAAGTTTTGATGCTTGTCTAAACTTTTCCTCCAGATGGTTGCTGACAGATTCGTTGAGCAGGAAGAAATCCTCTTCTTCGTTTTTTCTATGCTCGCGATATAGGCTAGCTAAGGTGATGTACGCATTGGCAAGGGAGGCATGCATTTCGAGGTTTGTGGGTTCTAGTTTCACAAGGGCTATGTACTCCGCAGCTGCTTGTAATAACAGGCCCTCTCTCATCTCGAGAAAATCTTGCCAGAAAAGATAAAAAGAGGCGCGTTCAAAGAGAGTATCTAAGAATTTTAGGGCTTTTGGGGGTCGATAGAATGTGTATTCTTTTCCTTTGAGCAGAGAGGCGAATTTAGCGCACGCTTCTGCCATTTTGAGGTGATGCTTTCGGGTGCCACCTGTGTGTAGAAGAATTCTTTTGCACTCTTCGGCAAAGTGGTTCTGAATTTTTTTTAGGCTTTCTGGTTTTGCTGTTTTATAGTAGATCTTGAGGGTAAAATAGAGAAAAAGAGTCAGAAATAAAAGCCCAAGAGCTGCGGCAACAAAGGCAGTTTTAGCAAGCGAGGCATAGCAGGTAACGAGTAAAAAACTCTCGAGGAGGATGCAGCCAAGAAATAGAAGGGAGAAGCGCACGTAGGAGCGCACTTGGCTATAGAATTCGTCTGTATAATTTTTGATGATGGGGTCAATTTTTTGGGTGGGAAGAGAGTGGTGGTGTGCAGAAAAGGTTTCTTCCTGAATGTCAATAGAGGTCATGCGCATTTCCAAAAATATAGACTACTATGCTTTTTTTACCTGATTAGCAGAGAAAATGCAAGCAATTATACACAAACCACTTGAGGAGGCTCTGAATATCGCAGATAAGATGAGTTCGGATCTTACGTTGTGGTCAGACGGGGCTCGGCAAGCAGCTCTTCTTGGTAGAAGAGAAAGAGCCCCATAAATACTACAGCCGAGGAAACAAAGAAGGGAAGGCCAACGCTTTCTCCGAGGAAATACCACCCTAATAGCGCCGTGAAGAGTGGGGTGGAGAAGCCGGCAAAGGAGATAAAGGTAGCACTTAGTTTTTTGAGTAGGTAGCCATAGAGGTTGTAGGCAATGAGGTTTGAGACGATGGTAAGAAGGATGGCTCCCTGCAGGAACGGGATGGGCTCTGTTACAGGGATTGGGTTCCAAGGCTCAACAAGTCGAGAATGACAGAGGGCAAACACTCCCCCTACGATCATGCTGATGCTGTTGGCCAAGAGGGGTGAAACGGAGTCTTTGCTCACGGCTTGTTTGAGCAGAATCCACCCATATACGCTGCAGATGCAGGCGGCTATTACGGAGAGCTCTCCCCAGGAGAAGAAGAAAAGCTGGCCTGTGGCCTCTTCTAGTTCGGTTTGGGAGAGCAAGATAGGGATAAAGCCGATAAAGCCAATAGTTAGGCCTAGCCATTTCTTACTTGTCATCCGCTCGGAGAAGAGGAAGTAGGAGAAAAGGGCAGAGAGGAAAGGGGAAAAGCTGTAGAGAAAGCAGGTTTTGAAGGAGGTTAGGTGTTGTAGTCCATAGAATTCGAAGGCATTTGTGAGGTAGATGTTGATGATTCCGAGGGCAATAAGGCGTTTCCAAGGGAGATTTTTTAGGGAAAAAGAGGTTCTATTTTTCATCCATTCTGCTCCTAAAAGCAAAAGGCCAGCGAACATCATACGGGAACCTATAAGGAAGAGCGGCTGGCCATAAGACAGGGTTGTCTTGGCGATGATAAACCCGCTAGCAAAGAGTGCATATAGGAGCAAAACCAGGTGCATAGTGTAAAATGGTATCAAATTTCTTGATTAATAGCTACCCCAATGAGAAAATCTCAGGCGCACTATAAAGTGATTATTTGAGTGGATTCAAGCAAGACCTTAGGGTTTATAGAAAATTAGTAAAATAAGCTCCCAATAAGCTGCTTTGCCTACTTTTCTCCCCCGTCTCATCTGTCATGCTTAAAATTTAGGGTCCTCCTTGAGCTTTCTGTTTTTGTGTGTGTGGTTTCCTTCTCAGATTTAGAGGTGGGTCTTGTCCTGGGGGAACTCGGCCTCAAGCTGTTGGATGAGTTTCTTGGCGTCCAGAGGGCTGACCCGCATCAGTTTTTCTAGCACCTCTTGCCGATCTTCATTTAGCTTTATCCTATTTGTCCTCTGCGTTTCCACACTGGGTTCGTAAAGTACCGTCAGCAGCATTTTCAAAACTTCAATATTGTTTGGTTCGAGGGTAAGAGCTTTTTCCAAGATTTTTCGTGCATCTTCTGGGTTTTCAGCTCTCAGGTAAAGTCTAGCAAGTTCTATGTAACTTGTGATGTCTTTTGGCCTGTAGTGCAACACAAACTTTCTGCAAACGACTGCTTCGTAAATATTACCAAGATTTTCCTGGGCTACGGCAAGAAGTTCCCATGTCTCTGGGTCGCTTCGTTCTAGGTTGAGTGCGTTATTTAAGATTTTCACACTGTTTGCAAACTCTTCGTCCGCATTGTAGATGTGGCTTAGGTATTTGATTGCTGCGATGTAGCCTGGGTCAAGCAGTAGGCACTTGAGAAAAGCTGTTTTTGCAGTTTTTGCGTCCGTGAGGACTAAAGCTAGTTGCCCATATGAAAAGTTAAAGAGGGGTGTTTCGGGGGATTTTTTGGCAATGTGGATCGCATCATCCATCGCTTCCCTTATCTCTTGCTCTGTCTTTGCTTTCAAAGATCCTAGCTTTGCAGCAGTCTGGAAGTAGAGGTATGCATAGGTAAGTTCGTGAGGATTTTGTTTTTTCTCTTCCCACTCTGTTTTAGCAAGGGTAGAAAGTGTATTTAGGTCGTTCTCAAGGTACATCATGGAAAGAATCACCTCTGCATCAAAAGGCGCAAGCTTGAAGGCAGCCCGTGCATAGTCTCTTGCTTTCGGAAAGTCAGAGAGGCACACGTGAAGCTTGGAGAGTAGCAGAAGTCCTTCAGGGGAGAGGGTTAATTCGCTCTCTTTTTCCTTGACGATTCCCATCGCCTCTGGATAGCTTCCAAGTGCGATAAGAAGAGCAAGAAGGGATTTACTTTCCTCCCCATTCAGCGCTTTAATATCTGCAATCTTTGGAATTAAGTTCAGAATCTCCCCTTCTTGCCCTGTTTCAGCAAGCAGCCTGACAAGACTAAGTTTATCTTTCAGCTTGGTTCCCTTGCCTTCAGTGAGTTCTTGTGAAATGATTTCAATGGCTTGGTCTGTTTCTCTGTTTTGGAGAAGGCAATAAACAAAATCGGGAAGCTCGTCTGACTTAAGAAGGGTTGTCTTGTGGATCTTCGTGTACTCTTTTAAAGCTAGATCAAAACGGTGTAGCCCCATTTCTGCCTTGGCAAACTCGATCATTCCTCCTATGTCATCTGGTTTTTTCTGTAGGAGCCGTTGTGCGGTCTCTTTTGCCTCGAAATAACGGTGTGCTTTTAAGTAGGTTTTAACAATCCCCCTAAGGGCATCGATTTCTTGTTCGTCATTACTTGCCATTTCGTAGACCATGAAGAAGTCTTCAAGCGCAGGTTCATATTGGAAGGCGGCAAGGTAGGTTTTAGCTCGGAGGAGTATAATTGAGGGATTTGGGTTTGTGATTTGAGTAAGATAAAAAATGGCCCTCTTGGGGTTTTTTTGCACTTCAAAGGCATATTTTGCGGCAGCAACATAAGGGTTGTAGCTCGGGTCTTTGTAGCGATAAAACACAAGGGGTGTTGGAATGTCTTCCCCACTATGGTCTAGTGAGGGCAAGTTTTCAAGAGTTTCTTCAGCTTTTTGGAACTGCTTTAGCGCAAGATAACTTCTGATGAGTATTGCTTGGAGAGGATCAAGAGAGGTATAGGAAGGGCTAAGTTCTTTCGTTGTCTTAATTGCATTTTGGTAGTCACCAGCTTCAAAATAGGTGATGGCCTGCGCTGCGAGTATGGCGCCATTTGGCTCTTCTGCTTTTTTGAGCCAAACCATTCCTTGTTTAGGAGTGCCGCTATCAGTAAGACCGAGGCCGAGATGGAGAAGGGCGTCTGTACTTAGGCTCTTTTTTTGTTTTACCTTATTTAAAAGTTTCTCCCCCGCATCTCCATCTCCCGAGAGGATGAGAGAAACGGCAAGCCTCTCTGTTTCTGAAAGGGAGGGTTCTTTGATTTTAGCTAGATAGTCCGCAGCGGTTTTATAGTTTCCAAGATCGTAATTAATTTGCCCAGCGAGCTTGATCGCACGCGCATTATCAGGGGCGATTAAGAGAGAGAGATCAACTTTTCGCTTTGCCTGAAGAAAATCGTTTTTTTGGAGAAAATATTTTGCGTCTTCAAGGTGATCTGCGATATCTCCTACGCTCACAAGGGCGGGCGTTGAGATGTGAATCGATTTTGCAAACTCTAGAAGTTCCGGTAGATTTTCTGTCTTGTCTGTTTCTTGGCTACGGAGCGTGATTGTGTCCACTGCTTTTGCGATCTCCCCTCGCATTTTTGCCCGGTCCTGAGGAGGAGTGAGTTCATAGATTGTTTTAAGAAGGCTGATGGTTTTTTCTTCCTCTCCCCTCTGGCTCCAAAGATGGTGCGATCTCTCTAGGATGTCAATATAGATAGGAAGGTAGTTGGAAGGATCGGTCTGCGATTCTTTTAAAAAGAGAAGCGAAGCGGTTGTTTTTGTAAGGGTGTTTGTGTCGTTCGGTACTGAGAGGAGGATCAGTTTGCCTGATTTTTTTCTGAAATCCGCCTGGAATTCTGCCCTGTTGCTAGCTAGCGCAATTGCCGCCTCGTAATAAAGGGGCACGCGGTCGATTTTTCCTTCTTTGAGCCGTTCGAAGGTAAGATCTTCTAAGGCTGCCCCTGCAGCGTCAGAAAGCTCTTGCTGCTTGATGTTCGCAGAGATCAGAGCTGTTGTTTCTGCTCCCTTCTCAATGGATTCTGTTTCGAATAATTGGTCGAGATAGTTGGCAAGGAAAGCGCCGAGAGCCTGCAGCTCAGCTGTAGCTTCACTTTTCTCAAGGAAAACAAGATAGGTGGGTATATTAGTAAAATCTTTTGTAAGAATGAGGCGCGCTATATGCTTGGTGATGAGATCAAAGATAAGGCCGCTTTCTTTGGGGAACCTTAACTTTAAGTCTTGTACGTTTTGGAGATACGAGAACCCAGTGTCAAAAGATTCTGGTTTTTTTTCCCCCTCTTTAAGCAGAGTGAGAGCAATACCTATTTCGATTTGATCCTCGTCTGAGGAATTTTTAATTTGCCCCCTTCCTTTTTCGAGAACCTTTCTGTCTGCTTTTGTTTCTCCTACATTGAGGTGGCACTCTGCTAGTGTCTTTCGAATCCAGCTCTCAGGAAATTCTTTGGTAAAGACTAGGGTCATCCAAGGGGAAAGGAATTTTTTTGGCGTTTCTTGGGTCCAGTGCACAAGTGCTTCTTTACATTTCTGATTTTCGAGTTCTAGCAGGCCAGAAAAAAATAAAGTCCATCCATTGTCTGATCCCAAAAGAGCAAGAGCGCTTACAGACTTGGCAAGCTCTTCTTTGGAGTGGGTCAAATAGGCGTTTAGGGCTTCATTGTAAAGAATTTCTTGGCGTAGTGAGGTGTTTTTTGAGGGAGACAGCTTCCCCGCCCTTAAAAGGGCTTTTTTAGAACCCGCTAGATCCCCCTTGTCTCGGAGATAGTAAGCGATGTAGAGCCATCTTTCTGCAGGGTTAAACTTGGCTTTTTTGTCATCAAACAACCTCTCTAGTTGATGGAACTCTTGTTGTTCGAAGAGAGTATATGCTTTTTTTGGATCTTGCGAGGGCGTGCTTGTGAAATAGAAGTAGCTTCCAGCCAAAACAAGGGCTGCAGTTGCTATAAGGACTATTTTTTTATAGGTTACCATGTTTTGTACTATACCAGGATTTTGTTAAATTGAAAATCATATGATTTTCTTAATATTAATTTTGAATGAATTTTATGGATTTTAATGTTGTTTGATGATATAAACTTGCTTCTTATATGCATATTTTTCTTGTTGTTATACACAAGTGAACTGAAAAGTTGGGAATATGCCAGGAAATGCCATAAATAAGAGGTGCAAAGGGTTGTGTTAATGCAGCGAGTCTAATCACGATTCTTAAGTTCATAATCCCTTGTAGGAGGAAAAGATGCAAAAGCCAAAAATTGTCCTCATCGAAGATGAAGAGGATATTGCAGATTTGATCAAGTTGCAAGCAGAAATCTCAGGCTATAAATTGGTAGTAGAAACAGATGGTCTCAATGGATACCGAGCAATTGAACGCGAGAAACCAGATATCATTGTTTTGGACATCATGCTGCCGGGGCAGAGCGGTCTTGATGTCTGCCGGAAGGTAAAGCAGGATGACGATCTAAAAGATATTCCTTTGATTATGATTTCTGCTAAGAGCGAAGAGTTAGACATTGTTTTGGGATTGGAACTAGGCGCAGATGATTATGTAACAAAGCCCTTTTCACCCAAAATCTTGTTCTCTAGAATCAAAGCGGTCCTCCGTCGTGGCAAGGAAGATGTCAAAACACCTCAGGTGGTTTCTTTTGGTCAGTTTTCGATGGAGATCGAACGGTATACTGTGACTAAGCGTGGTAAGAAAATACCCCTTACTCTTTCCGAATTTGGGATTTTGCGCCGCCTTGTCCTAAATCCGGGTAAAGTATTGACCCGAAATCAGCTCTTAGACGATGTGCAAAATGATGATGCCTTCATTGTCGATAGAAATATTGATGTGCACATTGCCTCTTTACGTAAGAAGCTCGGGCCCAACTTTCTTTGGATTGAAACAGTCCGAGGCGTGGGTTACCGTTTTAGAGAAGAAGAATAGGATTAATTTTTATGCCTTTTACGGGAACGTCTTCTGAGGTAAGCGCCAAGAAGAAGTGCTCCTGCTAGAATAATGTAGGTTCTTGGTTCGGGGATCATCGTGTCCCCTGTCAATGTTGATGTGCTCATATCCACGGTTGCTTGTGTCGTATGATCGAGGGTGTCCACGATGTCAATGTGGTCGACTGTCTGCACATCCATCTGATCCACACTTGTTGTACTTGTCGAAGTGCTAGTTCCTGAAATCGTCGTAGAAGAGCTTGAAGAGGCAGTTGTGGTTGTTCCTGTTTGCGTAGTCGATGATGATGTTGTTGTGGTAGCGCCTGTAGAAGTCGTGGTTGAGGTAGCGCCTGTTGTTGAAGAGGTTGTTGTGTCTTGTTGAGTGGTTGAGGTAGCACCTGTTGTTGAAGAGGTTGTTGTGTCTTGTTGAGTGGTTGATGTGGCACCTGTAGTTGTAGTTGTAGTTGAAGTGTCTTGTTGAGTGGTTGAGGTAGCGCCTGTTGTTGTAGTTGAAGTGTCTTGTTGAGTGGTTGAGGTAGCGCCTGTTGTTGAAGAGGTTGTTGTGTCTTGTTGAGTGGTTGAGGTTGCACCTGTAGTTGTAGTTGAAGTGTCTTGTTGGGTGGTAGAGGTGCTAGAGTCAGTTGAGGTGCTGGTAGCGCCCGTTGTTGTTGATGTGGCACCTGTAGTTGTAGTTGAAGTGTCTTGTTGGGTGGTAGAGGTGCTAGAGTCAGTTGTCGTGGTAGTAGCACCTGTTGTTGTGCTCGTCTCTTGAGCAGTTGTTGTCGTTGTTGTAGCTCCTGTTGTTGTCGTGGCTCCTGTTGTGCTCGTCTCTTGAGCTGTGGTTGTCGTTGTTGTGGCCCCGGTTGTCGTTGTTGCACCTGTTGTAGAAGTGTCTTGAGCTGTAGTTGTTGCACCTGTTGTTGTTGTAGCTCCTGTTGTAGAAGTGTCTTGAGCTGTGGTTGTAGCCCCTGTCGTTGTTGTTCCTCCTGTTGTGGTTGTAGCCCCTGTCGTTGTTGCGTCTGTTGTCGTTGTTGTCGTTGTTGTCGTTGGAGGTGTAGTTGTTTGAGTAGTAGCTGTTGCCGTTGTTGCTGATGTTGTCGTTGTTGTAGAGCCTGTTGTTGTGGTGGTTTCTTTTGCTGTTGCAGTGGTTAGACCCTTGGGTATGCCTGTGGTAAGGTCCGTACCAGTTCCACCTGATGTGAAACCACCGTAACCAAGTCCGCTGGTTGTGCCCGTCGCTCCAACAGTTCCAGCACCACCTGCACCTGCACCATATCCGCCATCGCCTTCAAATCCGCTGTCTCCTTCAAATCCGCTGTCTCCTTCAAATCCGCTGTCTCCTTCAAATCCGCTGTCTCCTTCAAAGCCTCTATCGCTGTCATACGATCCGCTGCTGTCATATCCTCTGCATGTATCTGCACAACACCTATTGCAGCAGGTCTTATCTTCTTCACAAGTAGTGCAGTGTTCTAGATGGCAGCTAAGAGATCCACAACCAGAGCGGACGTGTTTATGGGGACAACAGCAGCGATGGAGCGAGAACACTTTTTTTTCTATATTCTCATCGAGTTTTTCCGGGATGACGAGATCTTTTTCATATCCATGAACAACTGGCGCCTTTTTCTTGTCCTTGGCCTGCTGTTCTGTGGGAGAGACAGTGAGATTTAAAACTCTTTCTTGTTCCTTCGTTTCGTCGTTTTGAAAGAGTTTTTCGGTTATAGGGGATTCAGGCTTAGAAGGCGGAGATACCCTATAGAGGGAAGAAAAATTCATAGGACGTGGGGGAATAGGAGGGCCGCCGGATGCTTGCAGTGAGAGATCATCCATTTCTTTGGCAAGGCTGCCGAGGGGAGAGGGTTTTTCGACGCCATAACCTGTGTGGCAAGTTATGAGTACAAGACAAAATAGTGTCCACTGTTTAGAGCTATGCAACCTTCACCTGCAGGGGGCAGAGTTTTAAAAAGATTTTCTACACCCTTGTTCTTCTAGCAGATCTTTCTATTTATACACAAACCCCTTGAAAACAGTACATATACACAAATAAGCTGAAAAGTTGGTTTCTGCCTGCGTCGGCCTAGCTCTCAATTTTTGCCCGCCTGCATTGCTAAGGTTTTTAACCTTAGCTTCTTCGGCGACGCTAAGCTTGCAAAAATTGAGAGCGCCTCCTTGGCATATTCCCAACTTTTCAGCTTATTTGTGTATAGAATCAAAGGCTTCTTAGAGCATTTTGTAGGAGATCAACACGGTCGAGTTTTTCCCAGGTGAATTCAGCAAGCTCTCTGCCAAAGTGGCCGCCAGAGGCTGTCTGTCTATAGATAGGACGCTTAAGATGAAGCATTTCTATGATCCCCTTTGGAGTCAAGTCAAAAGCAAGAGGAATCATCCGAGCCAGGACTTCTTCAGGTACCGTTGCTGTTCCAAAGGAGTCGACCTTGATGGAAATGGGGAACGGAACACCTATGGCATA
This sequence comes from uncultured bacterium, assembly GCA_964496125.1. GTDB lineage: Bacteria > Chlamydiota > Chlamydiia > Chlamydiales > CAZBXE01 > CAZBXE01. The sequence continues at coordinate 118,844 of CAZBXE010000004.1, forward strand.
CGAAATTTGCACTTCGCATCTCTTTGCAAATCCAGCGCCTACGAGGTTTTTTGCAACGTATCGAGCCGCATAGGAAGCTGATCTATCCACCTTACTGGCATCCTTTCCTGAAAAGGCGCCGCCTCCGTGCCTACCCATCCCCCCATACGAATCCACCATTGTCTTCCTTCCTGTAACGCCCGTATCTGCATAGGGACCCCCAATCACGAATCGGCCAGTTGGGTTGATAAAGAAAAGAGTTTTTTCATCTAAGTACTTTTGAGGGATGACTTGCTCTGCAAGCTTACGTGCATCTTTTACGATGGTATCGTGGTCTACTTCTTCTTTATGTTGCGTAGAGATCACGACGGTATGCACACGAACTGGAGTATGGTCTTCTTTGTATTCAACCGTGACTTGTGTTTTTGCATCGGGGCCGAGGTAGGGCAGGGTTTTATTTATTCTAGCTTGTTCTAAGCCAAGGACAAGGGCATGGGCGAGCATAATGGGAAGAGGCATGAGTTCTTTTGTTTCATTGCATGCAAATCCAAACATAATGCCTTGATCTCCAGCGCCTTGACCTTTTAATATCCCCATTTCATGGGTGACGCTTCTTGCAATATCAGGAGATTGCCTGTTAAAGCTTGTGAGGACGCCGCACGTGTCATAGTCAAAGCCGAAGGTATTTCCCACATATCCAATATCACGGATCACATCACGGATAATTTTTTGCGGGGCAAGCTGGTGGAGAGAAGTAATTTCTCCTGCTAGGAAAACAAGGCCGCGCGTGATGATGGCTTCAATGGCAACTTTTGATTCCGGGTCGGTCGAAAGGCAGGCATCGAGTAAGGCGTCTGCTATTTGATCAGCCACTTTGTCTGGGTGACCTGAGGAAACAGATTCCGATGTAAATAGGAAATGTGTCATAACAAGAGGATAGTAAACTTTTTGGTTTTTGGAAATGAAAAGGTTGTTTCTTCTCTCTCTTCTTCCCTTTTTTCTATGGGGCGAGATGCCTATGAATGTAACCTTTATGACTTTGTCTGAGGGAGTTCATAAAAAGATTGCAATTCGTGGCTTTGTCATCTGCCCTCAAGAAGGGCTCTTTTTGCTTTCCAGCTTGCCAAACGTGAAGAGTTGCTGCGTTCACAAAAACGGAGTACAGATTCTGCTGGATCTAGAGAACCATTTTTTGTATGAGACTCCCTTGCACGTTGTGACAGCTACTGGGGTTTTAAGTCAGGCAAAAGATGGTACCTACTGTTTAGAAAGAGCGACTCTTATGGACTCGAAGCGGTGATTTAAGATTTTAGCTCCCATCATCTCAAGCCTTTTTTTTGCACCTGTTACAATAAACTCTCTTTGCCCTTGGTTATTGGGAGGAGTTTTCAGATCATTTTTTTGAAGCTCTGTCTGCAGCTCTACGAGACAGGCTGCACCTGGCTCGATAAGTGCAACATCTTTTCCCATTTCCTTTGCAATCAGATTCTTTAGGAGAGGAAAATGTGTACATCCTAAGAGGAGAGTGTCAATGCCCGCCTCTTTTAGCGGGGCCAAGTAGGTCCGAAGAAGCTCTTTTGCTTCTTTACTTGATGCTTTTCCTTGCTCAATTAACAAAACAAGGTGCGGACAAGCCTCTGAGAAGACATGGGCTCCTTCCAGCTTGGCGAGTATTTCTCTTTGGTAGATTGCCGATTGGATGGTTGCTTTTGTCGCAATGACACCAATTTTCTTACTGCGCGTTGCTTTGATTGCTAGTTCGACACCGGGAGTGATGACTCCAATCACAGGCACGGGACTGATTTTTTGGAGCGATTCCAGGGCCACGGCAGAAACTGTACTGCAGGCAACCACAATGATCTTACATTTTTTTTCTAAAAGGTGAGCTAGAATTCGTAAGGAAAGACGATTGATCGTGCTTGGTTTTTTATTGCCGTAAGGAACGTTGGCCGTATCTGCTACATAGAGTAAGTTTTCTTCTGGGAATTTGCGTGCGATGTGTTTCATAATGGTCAAACCACCCAAACCCGAGTCGAAGATGCCAATAGGATTATGATAAGGCAGGAGGGAGGACAATGGTTTGACCTACGGTAATGCGATCGCTTAAAAGTTGGTTACGTTCTTTTATTTTTTTTACAGAAGTTTGATTTTCCTTTGCGATCTTTTCTAAAGAATCCCCTGGCTTTACCTTATAGATTCTTTCGTTTGGATCTTTTGGCAAAGAAGCGTCTACGATATGGTGCAGGGCTTTTTCTAAATGGGATAGATTCTGAGTTTGCTGAGCGAAGGCAGACTCAAGGCTTAGTAGTTTCTGATCGAATTTTTGAAATGCTGTGACGATGTCATTTGAGTGAGCTTGCAGCTTGCGTAAATCGACCACAAGAGATTCTGTCCTTCCTTCTAGAGTCGACAGTTTTAAAGAGAGGACTTGGAGATCTTTTTGGGTTTTCTTGATGTCACCCATCTCTTCATGAAGAGCGAGCAAAGTTTCCTCTTGTGTTTTTAGCCTTTCTTGTAATGTTTCCACGATCTCTTCTTGGATAGAGATTTCGAGGCGCACAGTTTGAATTGCCTCTTGTATATTCGTGCGAAAATCAGATTCAACATGGGACTTTGCCGCGCGATTAGGCTCCCTCCCGATTAGGCTCGGGAGGGGCTGCAAAAGCAAACAAATGAGGGGAAGAAGCCTAAGGATCATGCGAAAAAACCCTTACGAGTGATAGATCTTGAACTCGGCTCTTCTGTTTTTCTTAAAGGATTCTTCAGTGTGTCCTTTAGCAAGAGGGCGCTCTTTCCCGTAGGATACAGTTTGTATTCTCTCAGGATCAACGCCTTCTTTCACAAGGAGTGAACGTACTGTATTGCTTCTTCTGGTACCAAGGGCTAGGTTATACGCCTGAGCACCCCTTTCATCACAATGCCCTTCGATGCAGAGGTAGGCATTGTTCTGCTTTTTCATGTAATCGGCTATCCCTTTGACAATCTTTAGGTTATCATCACCTCTGATTTTGTCGCTATCTAAAGAAAAATGGATATTGCGGAAGATCTCTGCCAGCCGCTCGCTGTCTTTAGGATCTTTAAATTCCTTTAGACTTGGTGCGTTTTTCGCATCTAGTGCGCGATTTCCCTTTTTTGCTAGGGTGTTTTCTTCTTTTTCAATCAGGGGGATGTATTCATCTAAGAGAGAGTACTCTTCGGCATCTTCATTAAATCCAGAAAACTCCCCTTTGGAACGGATCTGTCGTGAGTCGTCCCCGTGTTTTCCGCCCAGGGCTCTGAGACCTCTACCAACATAGCGTGTTGCAGATCTCGTGTCATCCCAAACTTCTTCGGTGGAGCGGTGGCAACCCACAAGAAATGTTGCTGCTAGGGCAATTTGCAGAGCAACAAACATAGATGATTTTTTCATGTTCTCCCTCATGTTTTCCAGGTTTTTTTGCTTCCCCATGGTAACACAGAACAAATATCGAAGTAAAGAGATAATCGGAACACACGATACCTCGATTTCTTCTTTATCCTGTGATCTAGTTGTGGGTTGGTTGCCAGCTTGGAAACTGTTTGTCACCTCCGCCTGAGGTGATTTGTGTGGGTTTTTGAAGAATTAAGTCCGTGAGGAAAAGCTCGTTGGTCTCTCCGCTTGTTGTGTTGTAGAGCAGGTGTAAGCTATTCGGGGCAAAGGTGGGATTTTCCTTATGAAGTGATCCTTCTGTAATTTGCCGCTCTTTGCCTTCTTCAAAGTCGAAAACAAAAATTTGCCTAATGCCTTTAGTCAGAGCACAGAATGCAATTTTCTTTCCGTCAGGTGACCAGGAAGGTGCTGAGCTTTCGACAGTAAACCGGGAGAGGAGCTTAGGTTGTAAGTCTGCTTGTTTTGTCCCTGGCTTTGGAATGTCCATCACATATACTTTCGGTTGCCCATCTTTATTGGAGACAAAGGCGATTCTTCTTCCGTCTGGACTAAAGGAAGGGGAGGCTTGTGTGGCGTGCCTTGAAGCAAAAATCTGCTGCGGTTTTCCACTTCCAAGAGGCAGCGGCTGGATGAAAAGATCGGGATTCCCTGCAGCATCGGAGATGAAAGCAAGTTTTGTTCTTTTAAGGTCGCACGTGGGCATGATCTGGTTACCGCTTAACTGTAGGCAAGGCGCAGCCTTGCCTGTATCTAGGGAGGAAAGATAAATTTTAGGAAGACCGTCCACATACGAAGCGTAAAAAAAATGGGTTGGTATCCCCCCCTCTTTTGGAGGGAGATAGCACGGAGTGACGACAAAGGAATTTTCGTGTGTCAGTTGCCTTGGGTTTGCCCCGTCGTAATCGGCTTCAAATACTTCAGCAATTGCTTTTGTCCCTCTTTTTCCTTTTAGAGTAAAGAGAAACCGAGTGCTTGCAATCCCTTTTTCTCCGGTGATGATCTTGTGTACTTCGTCGGCAATATGGTGGATCTTTCTGCGGTCTTTTGCAGCATCGCTTGAAAGGGGGTAGGCTGAGGTTTTGGTTGTTTTTCCGGTCTGTCTGTCAAAAACTCTCGCATGGACCATCTGGCCGCTTTGTAGGAACGAGACCTGGTAGCTTGCCTCACTGTCTGATGTAAGAAGAAGCCTGGCTCCCTTTTCAAAGTCGAATTTGGTAACAAGGCTAAGCTCTGCTGGTAAATCAGTAGTGTTTAATGAGATGGGGATTAAAACCGCCTCCGTTTGGACGCGTACAATGAGATTTTCCTCTTCAGCAGCAAGCGAAAGGAAGAGACAGAGAATAATCAGGATTAGGCGGACCATTTTTCGGGCTCCAAGGTTAGAGAGAAGGTGATCTCGGTTTTTTTGTCTAAACGGTTTCCAAAAGGAGGAAAGGTGATCAATTTAAGGTTTTTTTCCACATAAATTTGGTTCTGCAGGCTTTCACTTTTTATCTGTTCCACAGCAATCACTTTGCCTTCCTGATTCAAGGTAACTTGCAAGTGTACCTTGGCTTTTTCGGGAAGTCGCAAGAATAACTGGAGATGTCTTGTAAATAGGGTTTTGTAATCCGATTCACTTGGGGCCGTAACATCTACTTGTAATGTTTCTACTTTTTCAAGCGCAAGGGAAGAGCTTGCTCCAGAAGTTAGAGTATTCTGCTTTTCAGAAATTTTGGAAAGGGCATTTTTCGCATTTTGCAAAAGCTCTGCTTTGGGGGAGGGCGCAGGCGAGGGGGTGGTCTTTGTTTTTGTCACCTTTGGAGCAGAAGGTGCTGCTTTAACAATAGGCTCTGTGGGTGGCGAGGAGACAGCTTTTTGTGCATGGATGGGGGCTCCTTGCACATCCGTATGTGTGTGAACTTGGATTTTGTATTTTGTATTGAGGGGTGTTTTCTCATGGCTTGACACACATAAAGAAAGAAGAAGGATCACATGCGCTCCGAGAACACAGGCAATGATTTTTTTAAGTGGGCTTGAGAATAACATCCAGGTGCCGAAAGCCAGCAAGTTCTGCTGCGTTTTTTATGCTTTGATAGGTTCCAAATTGCGCTTTTTTATCGGAGAATAGCTGCGGTTTTGCTTGAGGGTGATGCGTTTTTTCAAGTTTAAGGATCGTTGCTAGTTCTTCTACATCCACTTTTTTCTTGTGGATCCAAATGGTGTTGTCCTCTCTTAAGTAGATCGCAATCGGGCTATTTTCAAGGGTTGCTTTTCCTTCGACGTGATGGACCCCGTCTGCTAGCTCCACACGGTCAAGTTCGAGCAGAGGGGCAATTACAATGAATACAATCAAAATGCAAAAAACAACATCAATCAGAGGTGTGAGGTTAACTTCGGGAGAGTCTAACTCTTCTTTTCTCTTTGCGAAAAAACGAGGTCTTCCCATTGCTTAATGCCTACACATCTATTTTTCGATAATGTAATTCTACCTGTGCGAGCATCTCGCTGCAAAAACAGGCAAAGTCTGTTTCATAATAGCGAAGACGATTTTTTAGGTAGCTGTAGCCAATGAGGGCAGGGATAGCATTGAGAAGCCCCATGACTGTAGTTGCAAGGGCAAGGGAGATTCCGCCTAACATGGCTTGGCTAGAAGCGCTTGCGCCATAGGTGTTCATATTTGCAAAGGTGATCAAAATCCCCCAT
>CAZBXE010000004.1:124926-172091 GCA_964496125.1 uncultured bacterium
GAGCCAGTGATTGCACAGTCGATAGGATAAAGAGGTTTTTCTCGAGATTGCGGATGTGGGTTGCCAGTGAGGTTTGTAAGTTTGCTTCTACATACCCTATGTCATTAGGGGAGAGGCAAGGTGGCGTCTTGTCGTCTTGTTCGTTTTCCGTGAAGTGGTGGTTCTTATTGAGGAGATCGATGGTGTTGTTTTTGAGGACAACATAGGACTCAAGAAAAGGGTTTATAGCAAATGTTTTTTTGAAACTTTGGGTTGGAACACCTAAAGGATTTCTTTTGTATTTTTGAAACGAAGAGCGAAATTTCTGTGATTCCGAGGCCACCGACAGAGATTCCCACATCTTATAAAGGAGGATAATCCAGGTAAGAATGGAAAGTAGCAGCAGTGTGAGCATGATAATTTTGCCAAAAAGGTCGGATTGGACATAAGCTTCAAAGAATGGGTTGCTAGCAATGCTGATTTTCATTAAAATAAGGTAATAATTTTTCAAAACTGTCGCGGGCGTTAGAATAGCGAATTTTGATTTCGCGGGCAATCACGATTTGAGGAGAACGATGAAGAAAGGGTTATTTTGTTTTATCTGCTGGCTTCTGTTACTAGGGGCTCTCCCTTTGCATGCAGAAGAGATTGAGGAGGTAAGTCCGCTTCGTGTGGAGCTTATTTCTGAGCAGGAATCGATTCAGCCAGGGCACCCTTTCTGGGTTCTTTTAAAAATTAATCTTGATGAAGGCTGGCACGTTTATTGGAAAAACCCAGGCGACGTAGGCATTCCTATTACAGTAAACTGGAACCTGCCCAAGGGTTTTGAGGCAAAAGAGGTTCTTTGGCCTACGCCGATTAGGTTTCAGCAAGGAAGTGTCATTGGTTTTGGGTATGAGAAAGAAGTGCTTGCCTTGGTTCAAATTACGCCTAAGGAAGAGGTTGTTTCCGGATCTACAGCCTCTTTGACTGCGAATTTAGACTGGTTGACTTGTTCTTTAGAGAATTGCCTGCCAGGAGATGCTTCCATCTCTCTCGACCTTCCTGTGAGCGGAGCTGCGGCAAGAGTAAATGCAGCTGCGATTTCCCTGTTTGCTGAAGCAAGGAAGATGATGCCAAGAGAGGGGCTCTTTGTGGAGGCGATTGTCACTAAAGAGGGAATGGAGGTTGTTTTTGATGCCCCTAGTAGTATGCCGGTAGAGGGAGTAGAAGTCTTTTTCTTTCCCGAGGAATCGAAGGTTTTTGACCCCCACCAGGAGCTACGGCTTTCTAAAGTAGACACAAAGCCTGAGCGGTATGTTGTCGGTCCTATTGCTTTTGAGGCGGAGAATGAGACGCCGGAGGTGCTACGTGGTATTTTAGTTTTGAAGTCTCTTGGCAAGACATTTAGTTACCAGATTGAGCACAAACTTGCAGAAGAAGAGCAGGCTGCCTTAAAGGAGACGAAGAAGATGGCCGACTTCGTAAGTCACATTCCCCAAGAGATCCGAATGGATTTTGAAGGGGGCTTTGCCTTTGCTCTTCTTCTTGCTTTTCTAGGCGGTATCTCTTTAAACCTGATGCCCTGCGTTTTGCCTGTGATCTCTCTGAAGATCTTGAGTTTTTTAAATCTTGCTGGGAAGAGTCGGACGCTTATTTGGCAGCATGGCCTTCTTTTTACGCTAGGCGTTGTTCTCTCATTTTGGGCACTGGCTGGTTTTCTTTTAGTTCTCCGTTCCTATGGGCAAGCTGTTGGCTGGGGCTTTCAGCTCCAAGACCCTCTTTTTGTAGGTTTACTTGCTTGCTTTTTACTTGTGTTCAGTTTGAGTTTTTTCGGAGTGTTTACCTTTGGAAATAAAGTGGCATCCCTTGTAGGGCAGGCTGAGGCAAAACAAGCAAATGATGAAAAAAGTTCGCTTGGCCTTTTTGGATCATTTGTAAAGGGTGTGGTGGCAACAACGGTAGCAACTCCTTGCACAGGTCCCTTTTTGGGTTCTGCGATGGGGTTTGCCCTTACCTTATCTCCTTTGGCGGCAATGGTTATTTTCACATCTCTTGGCCTTGGGATGGCCTCACCATATCTCGTCTTGACATTCTTCCCAAACCTTCTTGTTTATCTGCCTAAGCCTGGTGTTTGGATGGAGACGTTTAGACAGCTGATGGGTTTTATTCTGCTTGCAACTGTCCTGTGGCTTGTGTGGGTTTTTGCTGCCCTTACAGAAGATACTGGGATTATGGGCTTGCTTTGCGCATTTCTTCTGCTCTCTTTTGGTTCGTGGGCCTTTGGAACCTGGTCTAGCCCCTTTCAGAAAAAGCCTGTTCGCTTAGCCGCAGTGCTTGCAGCTGCTCTTTGCTTTGTTGGAGGGGGGGTCATGACGTACCAGGCTTCTTCCTGTGTGGACCTGGCTGTCTGCAAAAAACTAAACGCAGAGAGAGCAAAACGCTCTCCCGTAGCGCATTCCGATTGGGAACCTTTTTCCAAGGAGAGAGTAGCAGAACTCCGTGCTCAGGGTGTGCCTGTGTTTGTCGATTTTACTGCGAAATGGTGTTTGATTTGCCAAGCGAACTTACTGACTCTAGAAAGTAGAGAGGTGGGTAAAAAGTTTAGCGAAAGACGAATTGTGAAGATGAAGGCGGATTGGACAAAGAGCGATCCTTCTATCACAGAAGAACTGCGTAAATATGGAAGAAGCGGCGTGCCTCTTTATCTTCTCTTTGATTCGAATCTGGAGAAACCGCCGCTTGTGCTTCCTCAAGTTTTGACGCCCGAGGTTGTGGCTGATTATCTGAATAAAGTTGATAACCATTCACCTGTGGATTATCCCCTTGCTTCCCATCGAGCTGATTGATTCTCACGCCCATCTGATGGCAACTCCCTTGTATGAAGATTTGGGGGATGTTCTTTCCCGCGCTGCCGAGGCGGGGGTAAAGAGGGTCGTCAATATTTGTACCGACCAAGAGACTCTTGCTAGGGGATTGCATTCTCTTTCCGCTTATGAGGGGCTTTATCTGACAGCGGCGACGACGCCTCATGATGTCGAAGGGGAAGGGGAGAGCTTCTTTCCTCTTGTGGAAAAAGCGGCGAGCGAAAAAAAACTTGTTGCTATTGGCGAGACAGGCCTTGACTATCACTACGAACATTCTCCCAAGGAAAAGCAGAAAAAATACCTTCGTCTTTACCTACAGCTTGCCAAAAAGCATGCTCTTCCGGTTGTGATCCACTGTCGTGAGGCTTTCCCCGATCTTTTTAAGATTTTGGGGGAGGAGTATCAGGGCGGGGCTGGGGTGCTCCATTGCTTTACGGGCACCCTTGAAGAGGCTAAAAAGGTGATTGAAAGTGGGCTTTATCTTTCGCTAAGCGGGATCGTGACGTTTAAAAAAAGTGACATGCTGCAAGAAGTTGCCTCTTGGATGCCGCTAGAGAGGCTTTTGATTGAAACGGACGCTCCTTACCTTGCTCCTCAAAGCAAAAGGGGCAAGACGAATGAGCCTGCCTTTCTTTTGGAGACAGCGATCTTTATTGCGAAGTTAAAAGGGGTGACCTTGGAAGAGCTTGCGCGTGTTACCTCTCAGAATGCCCGTTCCCTCTTCACCCTCCCCTAACCCTCTCCCCCCCCCCCGTCTTTTTTTTGCAATTCACGCCAGGCTTGCAATTTTGCAATTCTTAAGCTGCTTCTGATTGACTAAATGTTGGTGATCAGGTAGATATCACTCTTAAGATGATGAAAACAGAGTCAATCCCAAAAGCCTTTGTGTGGCGCCGCCTCCATTCCCTTACAGGCGTCTTCCTCTCCCTCTTTCTTATCGAACACCTGTTCATCAATTCACAATCTGCCCTCTTTTTTGGGGGTGATGGACTTGGATTTATTCACTCTGTGAACTCCTTACATGATCTTCCCTACCTGGTTGTGATTGAGAGTCTTCTTTTAGGCGCTCCTATTGCTCTTCATGCCATCTATGGGATCCACATTATCCGCACGGGGAAGATGAACTCAGGGGCAAGTGATGGTACCACCCCTTCGCTTGGCATGTACCCAAGAAATAAAGCATATTCGTGGCAGAGGATCACTTCTTGGATTTTGCTTGTGGGCATTGTTGCCCATGTTGTTCACATGCGGATTGTAGAGTACCCTGAGGCAGAAAAATGGGAACAAGAGACCTTTTATAAAGTACGTTTGCAGGCAGATCCGGGCCTCATCCGACTCGCAGAGCGGCTTCATGTGCAACTTGAAGAGTCAGGAGGCCAGGTGATAGCCTTTGCTAGAGATTTTGGAACTGCGGAGCTTTTAGTTGTCAGAGAGACATTTAAAATGCCTTTCATGATGACACTTTACACAATTTTTGTTCTTGCAGCTTGCTACCATGGCTTCAATGGATTTTTTACGTTCTTAATCACATGGGGAATCACTCTTTCCGAAAGGTCTCAGAAACTTTTTCTTAAAGTTTCGTACGCCCTTATGGGTATCGTTTCTTTTCTTGGCCTTGCAAGTATTTTTGGCACGTATTGGATCAATTTGAAATCATGAGCAGGAAAAAAAAACACATTGTCGTTGTGGGGGGAGGGCTTGCTGGTCTCTCTACTGTTGTGAAAGCAGTAGAGAGTGGCTGCTCGGTTTCTCTTGTTTCTGTCACACCTGTTAAAAGATCTCATTCCGTCTGTGCCCAAGGGGGCATCAACGCTGCCATGAACACGATGGGAGAAAATGACTCTCCGCTCATTCATGCCTATGACACCTTGAGAGGGGGCGATTTTCTTGCTAATCAACCGCCCGTTTATGAAATGTGCATGGCAGGGCCTGCAATTATCCATCTTATGGATCGGTTTGGCTGTCCCTTTAACCGCACTGCTGAAGGGAATTTGGATTTTCGCAGGTTTGGGGGAACCTTATACAACCGTACAGCCTTCTGCGGCGCTTCCACAGGGCAGCAGCTGCTTTATGCACTTGATGAGCAAGTAAGAAGATCGGAAGCTAAAGGACTTGTGAAAAAATTTGAGAATCATGAGTTCATGCGGCTTTGCCAAGATGAAACTGGATATGCCCGCGGTATTGTGGTGATGGATCTGTTCAATCTTAAACTCTCTATCCTTAAAGGAGATGCTGTTGTCATCGCCTCAGGAGGGCCGGGCCTAATCTTTAAGAAGTCGACGAATTCCACCTTTTGTACGGGCGCAGCCAATGGCAGACTCTATAAACAGGGGATGAAGTATGCAAATGGGGAGTTTATCCAGATCCACCCCACAGCTATACCGGGTGTAGATAAGCTTCGATTGATCTCTGAGTCCGTACGAGGCGAGGGGGGGAGAGTTTGGGTTGTAGGGGATTCTTCCAAGTCGATCCGTCTTTCCGATGGGAAGAGTATCCCTTGTGGGATAACAGGAAAACCTTGGTATTTCCTCGAGGAGATGTATCCCATTTTTGGGAATTTGGTCCCAAGGGATATTGGCGCACGGGAAGTCCTTAGGATCTGCAATATGGGGCTTGGGGTGGATGGAAAGATGCAAGTATACCTCGATGTCACCCACCTTCCGGAAGAAAAGCTTAAGAAATTAAGCTCCGTTCTTGAGACCTACCAGAAGTTTACAGGAGAAGATCCGAGGAAGGTGCCGATGAAAATCTTCCCGGCTGTGCACTATTCGATGGGCGGCGCGTGGGTAGATTATCCAGCCGCAGATGCCTTCGATAGGGAGAAAAGATTTAGGCATATGACGAACATGTTGGGCTGCTTCAATGTCGGAGAGTCTGATTATCAATACCATGGTGCCAATAGGTTGGGGGCAAATTCTCTTCTCTCTTGTATCTTTGGAGGTCTTGTTACAGGGAAGGAAGTTGCCCGTTTTGTGGATACGGTAGAGGGCGAGGCAAGGGAAAGCGATTTTGAAAGTGCTTTGGAAAAAGAGAAAGCGTTTAAAGCAGACCTGATGAGCCGAAAAGGGGGGGAAAATGTCCACGCTTTGCATAATGAGCTCTCCCATTTTATGGTGCAAAACGTGACCGTGGAAAGAACTAACCCCGATTTGGAAAAGACATATCAGAAGATTGAGGAGATTGAAGAGAGATATAAAAATATTTCACTTGATGATAGAGCGCAATTTGCTAATCGGACGTATTGCTTTGCTAATCAGTTTGATGCGATGCTGGCTCTTTCAAAAGTGATTGTGAAAGGCGCTTTTCTAAGAGATGAATTTCGAGGGAGCCATTTTAAAGAGGCTTTTCCCAAAAGAGATGATGAACACTGGCTTAAGACGACGATCGCAGAGTACGACTCTAAGGCAAATGCACCCAAATTTTCGTATGAAGAGGTTGACATGCCTTACTGGAAGCCTGTAAAGAGAGATTACCAGAGAGCGCACGGAGAGATTCCCGCGCCTGACTATGTGCCCAAAAAGCTGGAGTTACCATTATAAGCAAGAAGGCAGTTTTTAAAATCTTTCGCGGCGAGCCGGGAAAGCAGTATTTTGAAGAGTTTGTTCTTGATGTCTATCCTATGATGAACGTCATCTGCGCTCTTTTGGATATTCAGTTGAATCCCATTAACCGTAGGGGGGAGAAAGTAACCCCTGTTGTCTGGGAAGATGGGTGCTTAGAGGAGGTTTGCGGTTCTTGCTCTATGTTGATTAACGGCAGGCCAAGGCAGGCATGTACCGCTCTTGTAGAAAAAATTTTGGAACAAAATGGGCAAGAGCCGATTGTTTTAGCTCCACTTTCTAAATTTCCCTTGGTCCGTGATTTGCGGGTTGATCGGAGCGTAATGTTTCAGAACCTGAAAAAGGTGCATGCTTGGGTAGATGTTGATTCTACCTTTGAACGAGGACCTGGGCCAAAAATTGACCAGGTCAAGCAAGACCTGATGTATTCGCTCTCTCAGTGCATGACATGCGGCTGCTGCGCTGAAGCCTGCCCCCAGATGAATGAGCACTCAGCCTTTATCGGTCCTGCCACAGTTGCGCAGGTGTGGTATTTCAACCTGCATCCTATAGGCCAGTATAAAAAAGGAGAGAGATTGCGCGTGATGATGGAGAAAGGGGGAATTAGTGATTGCGGAAATGCACAAAACTGTGTTCGTGTTTGCCCAAAAAATCTTCCTTTGACAGATGCTATTTCAGCTATCGGGCGGCAGACGACTCTGCAGGCTTTTAAACAACTTTTTAGTTTCCCAGATCTCCTGGAATAAGTTACAATCCTCCTGCATGACGAAGAGGATCTTATTCTTTATACTTCTTTTGAAGGCCTTTTTGATGCTTGCTCTCATCGGATATGGGCCCCTCTCATTGGCTCCAGATGAGGCGCAGTATTGGACTTGGAGCCAAGACTTAAGCCTTGGTTACTATAGCAAGCCGCCAGGGATTGCCTGGCAGATGGCCCTAACAACTGCTTTCTTAGGCAATTCTGAGCTTGGCATACGATTTGGGGCTGTTGTGATCTCCTTTTTGATAGCCTGGTTTACCTATTTCCTTGCCAAATCATGCCAGTTAGAAGAAGAGACCTCTCTAGTTGCTGCCCTTTTACTCGCCCTTTCTCCCCTGGGACTTCTTTCATCACTACTTGCGACGACAGATTCAGGTTTTATTCTTTTTTGGACGCTTGCCTTAGCTATCTTTGTTCGTGGACTTTCCCATCCAAACTACCCCCTACTTGGTCTGATTGTGGGGATGGGTTCCCTATTTAAGTGGCCAATCTTTGTTTTTTGGCCTCTTGTTCTTCTTTGGAAGCGTGAATTTTCCCTCTCTTTTGTGCTAGGAGTGCTTATTTCCCTTTTTGGTCTTCTTCCTAGTCTGTACTGGAATGCGACTCACGACTTTGCGACGTTTAGACATGTAGGGGAGACGATGGTAGCAACTGGGAAGACTGTCCCTAACCCTTTGGAGTTTATAGGGGCACAGCTGGCCCTTTTTTCTCCGATCCTTTTTTTTGTTCTTCTCTTTGCCTACATAGACTTTGGAAAAAAATGGAAGGAGCTCCCCGAGGGCCTGCAGTTTTGCGGCTCTGTTGCAGCCCTTCTTCTTTTGAGTTATATGGGCATCTCCTTTTTTAAACGGATGCAGGGGAATTGGTGCGCGTTTGCCTACCCTCCTGCCTTTGTGATCCTTGCTTGGTATGGGTGGCAAAAAAAAGTAGTTCTTGTAGGAGCGGCCGCTTCTCTTTTGATGACGGCTAGCGTCCTTTTTCTCCCCCTTCCTTATTCTATGAATCCATTTCGAGGTGCACTTGGTTGGAAAGAGCTCTCAGAGGTTTTAGAACAGGTTCATTATGATGCTTCCCACGAATTTTTAGCCTCGAACCACTACCAGACGACAAGCCTCTTGAGCTATTACAATCAAGATAAGAAGAGGGCTTTTTTTCTCAATCTTCAAGGCAGTAGAAAAAATCAGTTTTCCTACTGGGAAGGACTCAAGATCGGGGAGAGTGGGCTCTTTATCTGGCTTGAACCAAAGCTTCAAAGGCATCCTGATATTGAAAATCGTGGCAAAAGCTATAGAAAGCGGCTGCAACCCCATTTTGGAGAAGTTGAATTTTTGGGGGTTTACCCCTTCTTCGGCTCCCAAAAGGCAGCCTGCGTCTATAGGTGTAGAAATTATCAAGGAAATCTTCCAGATTTTAAAGAAATCTACTGATCTCGTATACTGGTGTTGCTGTAGGTGCGGATACCTAAGTATTGGCATCATCAACGATAATTTACGATTGGGGAGGCACAACGCTCGGGCTGTGTGCGCACATCCGAGGGAGCGCTTCCACTTAGCAATGCAAGGTTGATCTTTGCATCACTTAGACCCCACCATACAGCACTTTCGTCATCTTCCGATGCGGCATTTCTTTGATGGCCTCGACTTCTTTCAAACTAATTTCTTGCACAAAAAACGCTTGCTTTAGTTCTTTGATGATGTTGTCTTGCAGGCTTTCTATAGAGGAAAAATGGGGTTTTAGCGAGCAGAGAAAGTCAGCATGAGATCTGCCCGCTCGATATTGAGGAGTTTTTTTAGGAAATTTTAAAACTTGCATAGACTCTGGATTATAATCGAAGAGAAGGGTTGAGTGGTGCAGCCACCTCTCTTTTTGGATATACTGAGCATTTCCTCCAAATTTTTTGTTTCCAAGGACGTAATCATTCTCTTCGATACGGAAATCGAGCGGAGAGAGCGCCGGCTTGTAGATGGTTTTTGTCCATTGGAGAATCTCTTTGGGATAAGGAGAGATTGGTGCGGTGTCATGATTCAAAATAAAGGTAACAAAGCAGGTGTTTTCGTCGACAAAGACGGTCCCGCCTCCACTAAAGCGCCTAATAAGGGGACAGACTGCACTTTTTTCGAGCACTTCTTCTTCTTTTGCGGAGATGCCCATCACCACAGCCGGAGGGACATTGTGATTAAGGATACAGAAATTGCGAGAGTCGACCCGAAGAAGAGCCTCTTCTAAGGCAAGCTGCTCTGCGACTTGTATTCCCTCTAGCCTAACGAGAGAAAGTAGGTTTTTTTTTATCATTTACAGAACGAGAGTATGCGATGATATCATGGATGAACGCGGGATTTGCCACAAAAACTCCTTTTTTTTGTAACAAATTTTGAATATTGGGTCTAATAGTTTATAAAATTTGTGTATATAGTCCTAAAATGCCGGCCGAGGTAAGAGGAAAAAGAAGACCTTGCTGAACGCCGTTTCATTTACGCTTGCTGCGTCATCTTCGACCTTAACGAAATGCACAACGCCTTTGCGTAAGATGATCACGCTCCTTTGAAAAATGTAGTCATGATCTTCAAGCCCTTGTTTAGCTACTGCAAGACCCATTTCACGGGGGGCGTCCCCACCCGTTGCAATAAAGCTCATCTGCCCCTCCTGACCTAGTTTCTTCATTTTTTCAGCCCAGAGTTGCATCTCATCTGGCGTAGAATTTGCTAGAATGATCACTTCGAATCCTAGAGCATTAATATCTCGGATTGCAGACATATAAGGAGGAATATGTGTCTCAGAACTTGTGCGACTGTTTAGATCTGGGATAAAAATCAAAACGGCATTTTTGTCGTGAACCAAACTTTGAAGTTGGGTCTCTATGACCTTGCCAGGTTGGTACATTTGACAAGAGGAATGGGGAAGTTTGTCTCCTGACATAATTCTAGGCTTGAGCTTTGATGCAAAGGGGGAGGCAGAAGTGTACAAAAGTGGTTGTTCTAGTCTAGCGGCAGGTGTCATGAAGATCTCCTTTGGTCTGGTATAGTGGTGTATGGTAATCTGATTTCTGTTATTAAGCAAGCCTCTTGTTATTCGTAAAAAGTGGTTTTTAGTGGTAGCGTTTGGTAAGGGCAAGCGAGGTGAAGAGGTACCCCCCAGACTGCTCATATGGGAATGCTTGTCAAACTTACTTGCCTACAGAGAAGGTTGATAACTGCTTAAAAACTCTGTTTTTTTCTGTTACAGACACAGTTTCTGGATCGCTTTCAACGTTAATGCATTGCACTACGCCGTTTTTGAGCGTAATAGTGCTTCTTTGAAAAATATAACCCAGGCCACGGTTAAACTGCCTATCGATCCCTAAGCCCATTTGATAAGGTGCGTCTGCATCGGTGGCGATGAAGAGAGCATCTCCTTCCTTATTTTTCCTTTGTTTCATCATTTCTTCGCCCCAGGCTCGCATTACATCGGGTGTAGAATTTGCTAAAATGATTACTTCGTAACCAAGAGTATTGATTTCCTTGATTGATTCCAAATAAGGCGGGAGATGTTTAGTTGTACAAGTTGGAGTAAATGGTCCTGGTATGAGGATCAAAACGGCCGATCTGTTTCCAAGGAAACCGAAGAGATCAGTTTCTATAACTTTGTTTTCTTCATATACGTAACAAGGGGAAGCGGGGAGTTTAGCTCCAACTTGGATTCTAGGCCTTGGATTTGCATCAAGTTGAGCTGAAAATCGATGTGAAACTATTCTTGTAAAACTCGTATCGTGATTTGAGTACAAGAAGCCCTCGTATTGATTTAGATTCAACCCGAGATTCTAAGCACTGTGTTTTTTTTTGTCAAGGATTTGGGATAAGTTCCTTAGTGAAGGCAAGCGAGGGGAGGAGGAACCCCTCGCCTGCAAGGAGGCGGCTACCTGACAGGGCAGGCGCCTGTGGCACAACTTTCTTGGAGTTCTTTGTCGCAAAACTCTATACCGGAGTAGTCAATTTCTCTAAGACCGGACACGTAAATTTCAAAGTCATCCTTTGATACGACTTCTTGTGGTAAGAAGGCGTAGCCAAGATCTTCAGCATTCTTTGTCGGGTCATTGCGGAAGAGAAACGACACGCCTACATAAGAATCCCAGTTTTCAAGGAGCCAGTCGATGATTTCAGGAACCTCGGAAGGATCGTATGAAATCGTATTCGACACGTTTTGCTCACACCAGGTGTCCATAAGGAGTCTGTAGCGATCAAGTTGTTCGATCGCTGTTTCGAGGTTAACTTCTACCTCTTCCACTTTGCCGTTTTTACGGGTAACTGTCTTGCGCGTGAAGGGAACGTTGTCGTATTTTACTGGGAATTTGACAAGAACAGACTCTGGCTCAAAGGGTTTTTCTACAACGGAGTAACCCGCCATACGGAATCTATCCACAAGGGGATCATGTTTTGAGTACGTTACGTTGTTGAAGATATAGCGTCCAAGAGGAATGTGGATCCCTTCCGGCACTTCGCCCCACTTATCTGTACCCATGATTTTGCTAAGCGTGCCGCTTGGCTTAATGCAGGTAACATTTTTAGGTAGAGGAGCATCTAGTTCGATTGCCATACTGTAAGCTGCGCTCACAGTGATGTTTCTCATTCTCTTGTAATCGTAGGCAGTCAGATCAGGTCTTGCGCAGATTCCTGTAAGGCCGACACCGCAGAGGTGGAGGAATTCGTTGTTGAGGTGCCAGGCTTCTTGCAAGATCTCATCGCGCAGATCAACCATGGTCTGTCTGTAGTTCATGCGGCCTGCAAGATGAAGCGCTCTTTCTAGGCCCACCTTATCTCCTTTAAAGGCAGCAACGTTTACTTCTGTAAGGTTACAAAAACACTTGTTTCCAAGAAGGATCTCAACGCAAGGGTTACATCCTTTGAACCAGGGAGCTCTTCTTTCCGCTTCGAGAGCATTGATAAACCCAGGCTCTGATCCGCCTGAATCCAGCATCAACTGGAACAGTTTTTCCAGTTCTTTTCTGGAGGGCTTTACATGGAAGAGGAGGCTGTTGTTAGATTGTTGTCTGTGGGCCTTACCTGTCACCCACCACTCTTTTTTTGCCATAGCAAACTCTTCCCATTCAGGCTGGCCATATTCGAACAAGGCAATCTGCGCTGATCTACGGGAAGAGAGGATGGTGCCTAGCCAGTTGACGATGTCGAGAATGTCAATTCTTGTAAGAAGCTGGTCAGCTCTGTCAGAGAGGATGGTTGCAATCGCTTTAAACGCCTTTGCAATTTGCTCATCGCCTGAAGAGATCCAGCCGTACCCTTTGAGTCTTGTCCCAGCAGGTCTGATCTCAGAGAAATCAAGAACTAGGGTTTTTGCAGGGAACTTTCCTGCAATAAGCTTACCAACTGCTTTTGCCCAAGCAAATGCAGAGTCGCCGATCTTGATCGTCCAGGTTTTTGTTGCGGGGTCAAAAATCTCTTTATTTGTTTGCTCTCCCCCTTTTTGCGTACGGGAGGAACGGATGACGATAATTTCTTGCAGAGGACATCTGAAGCCGTTTAATGTGCCCGTGATGGGTTTAAAACCAACGCCACATCCTTGTAAGAGAAGCCAAAGCACGTCAACCACGTCATACACTGTTTCCACATGGGTAAAGGAGCAGTTGAACATGCAAGAGGCTCTTTTGCGGCTTAGGTCTGTACCGCCTAGCCAAAGAGTACGTCCCGCAGGCGCAAGATACCGATTTTGAATCAGCTGGCGCAATTCCTCAAGCTCCCCAGCCTCGCGGGAAGAGAGAGTGCGACCGAGGGCGTTTTCCCAAAGCCATCTTTGGTGTTCAATTACACGATCGACAACTTGGTCCCAAGATTCTAGTAAAGTTCCCCCTTCCTTAACAGGTCGGTGGTAGGTGCGCAAAGATGTCGCAAGGGCCCTAGTGGTTGGTTTTGTCATTATTTTTACTTCTCCCTTGTATGCAAATGTTTTACATGTGGCTGGATACAGCCAAACACTACATCTTGTGTTGTTTGGCTTCCAAAACCACAAGATATTGTGTTCGGAAAGCCTTTGTATCTCTGTTTCTTGGATTAAAGTCAATCCATAGAAATTTTTCAAACCGGGCTTTTTCATTCTCTTAGATCTGTCTTAACCTGTTGATAATGAGCAAAATAAAAAAATGTTTCTGCTGTTTTTGAAAGCACCTTATCTTGTTCATTGTCTTGGGGTTAAAAAAATGAAATTTTTTTGTAAAAATTAAGACGCGGTAAGCAACGAGTCCATCATTTTTGCAAGTTTTTTCAAGTCGTCGTCGTTTGAAGCAATGAGATCATCGACTTCTTTTTCAAACCGGGCGCTAAGAAGAGCTCCCAATTTTTCAGCTTCTTCGTCATAGTCTAAAAGATGGTAAAAGTCCTTACACATCGCCAAGATTTCTTGAAAATCTCCTTCTATCTCGATCAGAGCAAGTGTCTCTTTGGTCATTCTTGCAAAGAGCTTCTCATCGCCAATCTCTACCAGGTAAGAGAGGGTTTCTAGATTGAAGGTTAAATCGTGAAGATCTTTTGTTTCTTGAAGCAGTTCTTCCATTTTCCCAAGCGCAGCTTCTGGATCTGTATCGGAGAGAAGCCTGATTTTAAGAAGATCGAACCACTTCTTATCCGAGACAAATTCATGAAAGGCTTCAACGAGCTCAGTAGCGTAGTCTATGTTAGCTTCATCAAATTGGCTTGCAGCAAAATCGTAAAGAAAAGCTTCCAAGTCATGGGCACAGGCATTTTGCACACATTGGAAAATACCTTCTGGCTCTTTCCCTTCGTCTTCGTTGTCTTCAAGCACTTGCCGGAGGGTAGAAAGAGATTGTTCAATCCCTTCTAGGGTTGTTGTATCTCCTTCTTCTAGGAGTTCGATTTGAGTATCCAGCTCATCACAGATAAGGCTTAGAGAAGGCTTTTCTGGCTTTAGGCGTCTCCAGAGCTCGAAAATATGGAGGTAAAGGTAATCTTCTTCGTCGGAATCAATTTCTTGGCCTGCAATCAAGGATTCAGTCAGCGCCTCGGGGGAGGGGAAGTTCTCGGCAAAGTGTATAAAAGAGGTGGTTTCGAGGTGAATATTGAAATCTTCTAGCTCTTGAAAGAGCGAGTCAGTGCTTTTCTTGCGCCAATTTTCCACTTTCCAAAGCTCAATGTCCGGATCGGGATCGATGAGCCAATTCATGCGAAGAGAGTTATAAAGTGCTTTTCTATTTGAATCCATATCTTTTCTGGGAGTGTATATCGATTCAGTATACCTTGTTTATTTGTATAAACGCAAGTTGCTAATCTCGATATATCCTGTTTTTCCTTCTTTTGTCACAATTAAAGACCAGTTTCCATCTTGGCTTAAATCGAGGACAGAAACTGCCTGCCCGGGTAGGATGGGACCTAGTGATGTGACCTCAGTTTGGATATCGGGAAGGCGGTGTAAGTAAGTCGGGAGAATGACAAGCGCCTCAGGGTCTTTGATGAATGAGCTATAGAAGAGAAGCGATAGGGATACAGCGGGCAAAAGGGCAGTAAACATAAGGAGCTTTCGTAGAAAGGTTCCTCCTCTCCATATAAATATTGAAGAGAGGGCACAAAAGAGAAGCGTTGAAAAGAAGAAGACTTGATACAGATCGCTACTGGCAAAAAGAGGAGGGGAAAATTCCGTGGGAAGGCCTAATTGCTCGGCGGCTCTTTTTAGATTTTCTTGAATATTCTCATCTCTAGGGGCGAGTTCTTGGGCCCTTAGGTAATAGAGTATGGCGCGCGGGAATTCTCCCAGTTTGTAGTAGGTGTTTGCAATGTTGTAAAGAAGCATTCCGCTTGGAGACTCAAGCACAAGGAATTCTTCCAAAGCGTCGTTATACGCTTTGTTTTTTTCGATAAGGTCGGTTGTTTTTTCTCCCCTTTCGTAAGAAAGGATAGCTTTGCTAAGATCTGCCTCGCAGCAAAGCAGGGGAAGTAACAGTAAGAGGGCCAGCATCCTTTTCATACGTCTTTAAGTACCTCCTTCAATTTGTTTAGAATTTGGGGTAGGTTGCCCCTTTTTTCCTTACCATAATATCCTTCCTCGATTTCTGTCATGAAGGCATGTATTTTTTCAAGAGCGCCGTGCCGAGGAATTTGATCTATATCTTGGATCGTAGGAGAAATAAGATCTGCTTCTTGCAATCGCACGAGCAGAGTTTGCTCAATGAGGGGGAGAGCTGTTTGTACGTTTTTTGCCTCTCGGAGGAGTTTTTCTAGAAGCATCTGGCTGTTTAAAGTCTTCTTTTCTTTTGCTCTTTTCTCGCTCCGCTCTTTCAAAAGGTATTGGAGCAGGAGAAAAAAGAGAAGCAGCCCCCCCAGACCCAGGGATTTTGGTCCTGAGAGAAGCGAGGGAGCAAGGTCCTTCTCTTGGAGAATGTAGAGGGGGCGAAGGGGAATTTCTTCTCGGCTTGGAAGTTGTTTTGGCAGGGCAGTCTCTAAAGGTTCTTCTTTGGGCGCGGCGGAAAGGGAGAGGGGGATCGGAGCTGTTGCAATTGTAACATACTCTTTTCGCTTCGGGTCAAAATAAGAGAAGCGAAAAGGGGGGATTTCCGTTACTTGGCTAGAAATAGCTCTCATCTCCATCCGATATTCTATCCCCTGATCGAGTTGAACAGCCTCAGGTGTATCTTTGATAAGGAAAAACCCCAAAATTCCGGGCTGGCACGAAAGATTTGGCAGAAGGGGAGGATTGGCTGCGCTGCCTCCTTGGATTTTAAAATGAAGGAGTAGGGGGTCTTGGACAGATTGCTTTTTGTTTGTTTTCAGCTCGACAGAGAATGTATAGTCTCCCACTGCTCCTGTAAAGGAAGGGGGTCTCCCTTTTTCCGGTAGAGCATTTACCTCGAGGGTAAGGATATCGGCTTTTGCAGATACCTGCTGACCATCTAACATACCTGTAATGCTAGAGGGGCCAAGACGAAATTTTCCAGGAGTCTTAGCAATCACAGTCTGAGAGAATTCAAGAATGTTATACCCCCTTTCTCGTCCTTCTTTTAACTGGATTCCTCCTACCTTACGAAAGCCCTCAGGATCAAGGAGCGGAAGGTTTTGAGAGAGTAAGGAAAACCTGCCCAGGTAGAAGACTTTATAAACAAAATTCAGAGTTTGCCCTGGAAAGACTGGTTCTTTTCCACTGATGGCCGCCTGCAGATAGAAAGGGGGACCTTTCTGGAGGGGCGCTTTTACTTGATAGGCTATATTTCTAATTTGATAAAAGACATCTCCGACTTTGCCTTTGATCTCCTTGAGAACATAGAGCCCCTCAGGCCTTGCTTCGAGATTAAACTGGTAGGTAGAAATAGCTTTCCCTTTTTCTTCCTTTTCCCCGAGGCTTATTAGGGAAAGAGGTTTGCCTTCTAAAGTAAAACTCTCTTTGTCAACTTTATCTTCTTTATGATGCGTAATGATGAGCGTTCCTTGGAGCCTTTCTGTTTTCTCGTCAGCGAGGGAGGAGATTACGACTTTGAAGGGGTTTTCTGCGCCCAGCAAAACAAGGGGAAGAACGAGAAGAAGCAAGATCCTTACCACGGATTTACCCCCTCGGTTGGGGAAGACATTCTCTCTCTTTTTGGAGGATCAATCTGTTCGATTTCCTTCAGGGGAAAAGGTCGATTTTCCATCTCTTGATTTTTCTGCTCTTCGTAACTAGTCAGGGCTTTTTCCCAGAAGGCGATTGTTTCTCTTTGGCTTGTCTCTGTGGGAGGAAGATACGCTTTTTCTCTTCCCTCATAGAAAAGAGGGACAACCTGTTGCCAGACGGGATAGGTGCAGCCATTTTCTGCCTCTATTTTTTGCTGTTGCAAGATAGAGGGAATGACCTCGTCTGACTTTTTTCGAACAGAAGACTGCGCCTCTTCTATCACAGTTTTTGTCTTTTCGTTATTGTCTTGTAAAAGCGTGAAGAGCTGCAGCAAATAATAGGCATGCTTTTGCAGATTGAGCGCCTCCTTCAGGGGGTTTTCCTCTTTTTTTCTCTCCCTTTTATTGAAGGTTTCTACTTCTTGTAGTACTTGCTTTTCGGTAAAAGGAGGGGGCAGAGCTTGCTTTGTTTCTAGTTCTTTTGCTTTTTGCAGAACTAGTTGGGAAAGCAGGCTTCTTGCGACTGTGAGTACACCTTCTGGTTTTTCAAGCTCTTTGGCAAGCTTGGTATAGGCGTGTATTAGGTTTTTATTGACTTCTTCTAAAAGGATGGGGGAGGCTGTTTTTTGAAGCCTTTGGAAGGAGGCGATGGCGTCTTCTAGTTTTCCTTCTTTTAGCTCAAGCTTAGCTAGGTTAAAGGTGATGACTTCTCTTTCTGTTTGGGTAAGTTCTTTTTTTTGGATCTCTTCCCAGATTTTCTGGGCTTCTTGGAGATCATTCAGTGAGAAAAAAGCTCTAGCTTTAAGGTCATCACGAAACATGTTCGCGTCTGCCCAGGTGATGGGTAAGATTAAGGTTAAGATTAAAATGAACATGGTTTTTTTAGTACATACTGTAGTTTTCCATTTTTTACTACCTTCTTTGAGGAAAGCCAGAAGCAGAAAAGACGCGGTTTTTTTTGCAATTCACGTAAGGCGTGCAATTTTGCATTTCTATAGTTGTTTGATTCAGCAATTTGACGGAAAAAACCAAGCACGTGGGAGCCTGAATGAATGTCTCATTTGTGTTACTTCTTCTATTACAAAGGGAGATCACCTCGAAAGTGATCGGAAGTATGGGTGATTTGTTATGAATTCTTCGTAGTGGAAAGGTTTGAGCTCAAGTCCGAAGATCGCCCTTGCAGAAAACCAAAGCGAGGTTGCCGAAAAACTTGGTAATGACTTTATGAAAACCGATGGGCAAAGCGGTGGATTCATGAAGATCGGCAGTTGCTATTATAGAGTCGACTACGACAGTAATTTTATTGAATCATAGCCCCGCCCAGGCAAATAGGGCCGTCATAAAAGACGATCGACTGGCGGGGAGTAACTGCTTTTTCTGGTTTATCAAAGATCACCTCGATGAGGTTGTCTTTAAGGGGAAGGACAGTGCACGTCGCATCCGCGGAGCGGTAGCGGATTTTGGCTGTACAGGTAAAGGGCGCTGTGGGCGGCTCTCCTACCCAAGTGACATCGCTTGCCGTCAAGCTTTTCCGGTAGAGCCTAGGATGTGTGGCTCCTTGCTCTACAATCACCACATTTCTTTTCGCGTCCTTGCCTACCACGTACCAAGGCTCTCCTGGTCCCCCGATGCCGGTTTTTCTCTGGCCAATGGTGTAGTAAGCAATGCCTTCATGCTGACCTACTTTCTTCCCTTCGCTTGTTTCGAAGTCGCCTGGGGTGCTTGTGATATAGGTGCTTAAAAACTGGCGAAAGTTTCTCTTCCCGATGAAGCAGATCCCTGTGCTGTCTTTTTTTTCAGCTGTCGGAAGCCCTGCCTTTTTAGCAAGCTCTCGGACCTCTTGTTTAGGAAGATGTCCCACAGGGAAAAGGACTCTTTTTAAGATTTTTTCTTTAAGGGTGTAGAGAAAATAGCTTTGGTCTTTATTTTCATCTTCTCCCCTGGCAAGGCGGTAAGAACCATCTTGTACTACAATTTGGCAGTAGTGGCCTGTGGCTAGGTAATCCGCGCCAAGTTCCAGTCCTTTTGTAAGAAGGGCTTCAAATTTGATTTCTCGGTTGCAGAGGATATCAGGGTTCGGGGTAAGCCCCAGCTTGTACTCTTCGAGGCAGAGTGCAAATACCCGGTCCCAATATTCTTTAGTGAAGTTGACTGTATAAAGAGGAATTTTTAAAATCTGAGCTACTTCAAGGGCATCTTCGTAATCTTTTGTCGCAGGACAAGAGCCATCCTCCTCTTCCCAATTGCGCATGAACATCCCGATAACGTTATACCCCTGCTCTTTCAGGAGAAACGCGGCTACAGAGGAGTCCACCCCTCCGCTCATCGCTGCTGCAACTGTAGTGTGTGAATAGCCCATAAATAGTAGCTATTGTACATTACTTTTGAGTTTTTTGGTAGCAAGGGTTGTACGCCTTGGCAGGGCTTTTTGGAAGTTTGGCAGCGTCGTTTGCCTGACCCAAAAGAACCTAGCTACTGTGACCTTTTCTTTATGGGTTTTATTCCATTCTTTGCAGAGGTAATCGAGGTAATAGGGGCGATGCTTTTTGAACTCGGGACTCCAAAGGTTCATAATGTATTTGCGCCATCTTTGATTGTGGTAGAGTGAGGAGACAAGAGGGGGTTTTTCCCAGGAGAGTTCTTCCCCATTACGAAGCAGATCCACTTCTTTCCCATTGGAAAGAAGCGCGGAGACAACGGGCCATCCCCCATCTCGGTAGGGGAAGGAGAACATGTTCCACTTTTGATTAAGACCTAGTTTTGCGGTTAGGACAAGGGTGATTTGCTGAAGCAGAGGAGGGAGATGCTGGGGGGCAGCGGTTGTGATATTCCACGTGAGCACAAGAGAAAATAGGGACGCGGCAGCAAGCTGGCTGAGCGAGTCAGTGGTCTCAAGAGGCAAGTCTTTTGTTTTTCCGCCATCCCAAAACCAAGAGGGCAGGAAGGGTATCCAACCTAGTATGCTGACAAGAGGGAAGAGACCAATTCGTAAGAAGAGCGCGAAACAAACGTGAAGAAAGATCATAGTCAGTACGGAAAATGTGCGGATGACACCTGTTTTCCAAGGAGAGAAAACAAAAAGGGGCCCAAGAAACTCAAGCGCTAGCGTGAGGTAGGTTAATAAAGGTGCTGCAAAAGGCACATCTCTTAAAAAAAGCGCCTCTTTTGTTGCAAAGCTTTCAATATGAAGAGCATAAGAAACGGCCTCTCCCCTTAGCCATACGGGATTCCATTTAAAATACACAGAAAAAAAATAGACAAGACAAACCTGCAGCAGGAAGGCAGCTGTAGAAAGGGAGAGTACCTTTTTGGCTTGAAAAGCCTTTAATGGCAGAAAGATGGCAAAGAGGAGGATAAGACGCAAGAGGGTATCACCCCCTTGTAAAACGAGGGGATTACGCGCTTGTAGGGAAGAGAGGAGAATCCAAGAGATGATGCAAGAAAGCTTGGTAGAAATCCCGAAGAGGATACATAAAGCAAAAACAGCGGCTAGGCTGAAAAGAAAGAGCTGGAAGGAAAAGCTGCCCGACAAAAGATGGAGCGACTCTAAAGAATACCTTGAGAAGAGGTCTACAAAAGCCGACGTGGGAAGAACGCCTTCATCTGTATAGTGAGCGGTAAGGGTGCTCATCCTTCCTAAAAGATCAACTAGCAAAGTAAGCCCTAGCACAACCCTAAAGCAAAAAAGGGAGCGCAGATCCATTCCGAAGAGATCGGCAGCTTGTTGTTTATACTTTGGGTTTGTCACTCAAAAGCGTCCAAAGATGGATTTTCGTAGGCTGTCCCTTTCTGTTATTGGGTTCCGTTGACTGCTGCACATAGTAGAAAGAGACTGTATCGATTTTTTCATTCGGGTTGGGGTGAGCTTCATCCCACTTACGGCGCAGGTATTGACAGTAAAAAGTCCGATGCACTTCATGGGCTGGGTCAACGAGGTTCATGACATATTTTCGCCACCGTTGTGTGATGAAAGTAGCCGATACGAGTTCTGGTTTCTCCCAAGTCAGGGGATCATGGCGCTGGAAAAGATCCACGTGGCGACCACTTTTTAAGGTGGCATCTACCACAAACCAGCCACCTGCCTTTGGAGGTATCGCAAACATGTTCCATTTTTGTTTCATTCCAAGAGCTGTTGTGATCGGGTCTAGCTGATCTACAATTGGCTTTGTTTTGACCATGATGTCTGCTGAATCGAGGTTGGCAATAAAGACGGCAAGGAAGCAGATCAGAGCCAAAAGATTTGTGTACCAGTGGCAATGAAGAGCAACAGGGGTTTGGGGAAGATGTTCACAAAAGTTATGAATCAAATCTTTTTTCTTTGAAAGGTCGGTAAAGGCCTTTTTTACAAGATGTCGGCAGCGGAAATAGGCATCAAAGGCAAAAGGATGCAGAAGGGGAGAGGCTTTTAAAAGAAGTAAAAAGGCATTTGCTCCTGTTTCCTGTTTTCCTTCCTTAACTACAACAAAACAGTTTTCTCCTAAGGTGCTCGGAATTGTTTTGGTGGTGTTTGGCAGGAGGAAGAAAGTCTCATAAATTTGCAGCGCCTTTTTTGCATCTGGCTCTTTTTCGTTGTAGAAGATGGTGATTTCTCTTTTTTTGTTTCTCCCAAGGTAGGCAAAGACCTTGTCCCAAAAAAGCTGAGGAAGCAAGGCAAGCCATGCTACCATGCAAATGGGAGAGAACAGCCCGAGCCTAAAATGGACGGCAAAGAGAAAGTGGAGAAGAATCATCGAAAATACGCCAAGCGTTCTGACTCTTTGTGTATAGAAGGGGCACAAGACAAGAATCGGGCCAAAGAGTTCTGTTAGAAAAGCTGACCAGTTATAGAATACGGTTAGCCAGTGATACTGCCGTGCAGCAACACCAAAGATGGTGGCAAATTCATCGAGGTTGAGAGCGTAGTACACAGCATCCCCTGAAAACCAGGCGGGATTCCATTTAAAATAGATGGCAAACCAGTAGATAAGACAGATTTGCATCACAAACCCAAATGTGCCAAAGGAAAGAACAGCACCTTCTCTTTTTTCAGTCCGTTTCTCTAGTGCAGAGTCGAGAGAATACGTCCCTCCTAAGGGCAGAAAAATGGCCCAGAAGAGCAAGAGTCTAAATACCCCGTCGCCCCCTTGTAAGACCACGGGATTGCGGGTTTGCAAGGAAGCAAGAAAGAGCCACGATAAAAAGACCATAAGCTGCGTCCTGTACCCTACAAGTAGTAAAATCGCAATGACTGCAGCAACAAGGAAGAGAAAGGCAATGACCTCAGGAGTTCCTGTAATGATATGGAATGAGGGGATGGCTTGGTTTGGATAGAAGCGGAAGAAGGCGCTTCTTGGCAATACACCAAAGTCTGTATAGTGGGCTGTAAGAAATCTTCCTCTATTGATTAAGTCGCTTAAAATTAAGAGCGCAAGCCCAATGCGATAGAGGGCAAGTGATCTAAGATCAAGCCCAAAAAGCTCAGTAAGTTTGTTGCGGACTTTGGTATTCATAGTATAGCCGCATCCTACGAACTTTGGGAATTTCAAAAAAGAATTACTATTTCTTCATCTTTCTTACATACATAAGCTCTTCTGAAAGAAGAGAATGAATGTGTCCGTTGGTAGCTAGAATTTTTCCCGAGGTAAGAGAGTGAGGGCTCATGTCCCAGCCAGAGACTTTGCCTCCTGCTTCTTCAACAAGAATCACTCCGGCTGCCATATCCCAGATACCGAGTCCTCTTTCCCAGTACCCATCGAGCCTTCCAGCCGCTGTATAAGCAAGGTCGAGGGCAGCAGACCCAAGTCTTCTGACTCCTTGTGTAAGATGTGTCATGTGGCAAAATTCTTCATAGTTTGTTTCTGTTGTTTCATGCCGATCATAGGGGAATCCTGTAGCTAGAAGAGACAGAGACAACTTTTTTGTATCTGAGACGTGTATTTTTATTCCATTTAGAGTGGCGCCTCTTCCTTTTGCGGCTACAAAGTGCTCATTCAGAATAGGATTATAGATGACGCCCAGTAGGGGCTTATCATGAAAAAGAAGAGCGATCGAAATGGCAACCATCGGGAAATTGTGCGAATAGTTTGTGGTGCCATCGATCGGGTCTACCGCCCAGAGAAAGGGAGAGTTACTTAGCCTCTTGCGTCCTGTTTCCTCGCCTAAAATATCGTGATCAGGAAAGTGGGCTTCTAGGATCTTTTTAATGCAAGCTTCTGACTCTCTATCGGCTTCTGTGACGAGGTTGCCAGGAGACCCTTTTTCTTCAATATGAGAAAGCCTTCCCCAGTAGTGTTTTACGATTCTACTCGCAGCCTCTGCAGCCTGTAGGGCAACCTTTAAAAAGTCTGATAGCTTCGCTTCATCCACATAAACATTTATCACTCAATGCCCCTTTTTTTGCCAATCAAAAAAAGGGGGCACAGCGTATAATGAAACTGTGAAAACGAGGAGGAAATATGACAACTTTCTGGGCCTTGGTTGCAAACAATGGTAGTGCTAAGCTATTTGAAATCAAGGGGATGGGAAAGCATGTGCGGATGCTTCGAGAGATATCCCATCCTGATGGTAGAGTGAAAAAAGGTGAGACAACGACCGATAAACCAGGGAGAACCTTTTCTCCGTCTGGAAGTGGGAGTTTTCCTGTGAGTTCTGAGATTGATAGTCATAAGCAGGCAACGCAAGAGTTTGCAAGACAGCTTGTGCAGATCTTGAAGGGGGGGTCTGAGAACAAGGAGTTTGATCGTTTTTCAATTATAGCGGCACCCTCACTCTTAGGAGAGCTTAACAAGCAGATGCCAGACAAGTTGAAGGGTGCTTTTGACAAGCAGATCAACAAGGACTTGCCAGACTCTTTGAATGAGAAGGAGCTTGTTGACCGTGTCTGCGAGTATCTTGACCTTTGGAACCACTAGATCTTCTTAATTTCTTGAAAAAGAAAACAGTTCTTGATAAAACGAAGTAACCTTTGGATTTTTTCCGCAGGGTAGGCTGTGCCTTTTTTTGAAAAGGCGCTAGCCGCTTCCCCATGTACGGTGGAGCATGTAGAGCGAAAAGGGGGTGAGTGCACTTAAGCTCGCGAACACGATCTATGGGTTTGAATGCTTTGAAAATGAGCTCTTTTAGGGGACTATTTCTTAAGAAAAAAGAGACTGACCTCGGAGAGAATACGTGTGAATGAGAAGATAGCGATCGTTTTTTTCGGCTAGAGTACGCTATTTGCTTTGAGTTGTTGTTGGGAGAATAGTGGCGTAGCCTTTCACTTGTGAAAGGGCTATGGGGTAGTCTCCGAACAGGGTGCGTTTTAGGACGCGCTACTATGCAGATCCATGCATAGCTCTTTGCAGAATACGCTCGAATTCAAGTGAGTAGAGGTAACCTTCTACTGATCTGTTTCGACTTGGAGGAGTGGAATAAATTAGTGGGGCCGAAAAGTAAGAGAGCGATTTTCACTAACTATCCTTCTTGAAAGGGTAGGTGGAGTGTTTAAAAGTGAATAGTATTTCTTGTGTTTTTGCTGCGACGGAAGAGGAGACGGTAGCATTCGAGGCAACTGAGCCCTACCTTAAGCTCTTAGTCAAAGCCCAAGAGGAATCACAGAGGAGCCGTTCTGAAATCGAAAATGTTGTTTCTGCAAAGGAGACGATTTTTGTGAAAGGAAAGCTCACAGTTTCCTTCTAGTTTTGGAGGGAAAACCAAATATTAATGGCGGCTGGGAGTTCCAGCCGCCCTTTCTTTTTACTGGTCTATGACACTAAAATCCTTTATACAGATTGGCGATGTCTTGGAAATGGTGACACCTCTCTTTGAGGAGGTAATGCCAAGGAAGACGCTACTGCTTTCCGATACAACAGTCTATTCCCTTTATGGCAAAGCTATTTGCGACAAGGGTTGTTGTGATTTGATTCTTGTTGAACCTGGAGAGGGGGCTAAGTCGCTTGCTGTTGCTGCTTTTTGTTTTGAAGAGATGTCAAAAAAAGGAATAGATCGAAGCTCTCTTGTGATTAGTTTGGGAGGTGGTTGTGTTACTGATCTCTCGGGGTTTGTCGCTTCTTGTTACATGAGAGGGATTTCGATTGTACATATCCCTACAACGTTAATGGGGATGGTAGACGCAGCTATTGGAGGAAAGACCGCTCTTAATCTTCCTTCGTTTAAAAATCTTGTAGGTTCGTTTCATTTGGCTGAGAGGATTCTCATCGACCCGACTTTTCTTCTCAGTCTTCCGCTGCGTGAACTAAGATCTGGGCTTGCTGAGGTCGTAAAATATGGTATTATCCGTGATGAGTTGTTATTTCAGTTTCTCGAAACGCATACAAAAGAGCTGTTAGCAAAAGATCTAGATGCGTATCGCTTTGTAATTGAACGCTCTATTTCATGTAAAGAAGCGTTTATTGAAGGTGATCTTACGGATCTTAATAAAAGAAATTTTCTTAATTTTGGCCATACCTTTGGACATGCGATCGAATCCGCAACTGACTACGTTGAATTTACTCATGGTGAGGCAGTTTCTATCGGCATGTGTCTTGCTGCTAGTTTAAGTGAGTCGCTTGGATTTTTACCGAAGTCTATTAAAGAGAGGATCTTTAAACTCTGTGACGACTTTGGACTACCTACCTGCTTGCCGGCCCATCTTCCCTTGGAAAAACTTGTCCCTTTCATGAAAAAAGACAAGAAAGCAACGCAAGGCGAGCTTACTTTTATTCTGATCTGCGGTTTTCAAGATCCCTTTAAGCTTCAGGGAATAAGCAAAGAATCTCTATATAATGCGATTCGCTCTGGATTGGAATAGCTTGCTTCATATATACTCCGTTCCCTATAGGATGGGTTATGGGTAAATCTTTGATCATCGTCGAATCCCCGACGAAGGCTAAGACATTAAAAAAATTTTTGCCAGCAAACTTTGAGTTTGCCTATACGGTTGGTCACATCCGCGATCTTCCCGAGAAAGAGTTTGGCATTGATATCGAGCACGATTTCAATCCAACTTACGTGATCATGCCTGATAAGGAACAGGTAATTAGCAACTTAAAAAAGGCTGCTAAGGGCTGCGATACGATTTACCTCTCTCCCGACCCTGACCGAGAAGGGGAGGCCATTGCCTGGCATCTGACCCAAATTCTTCCCTTGAAGACGAATTTTAAAAGGGTTGAGTTTAATGCGTATACCAAAGAAGATGTACAGCGAGGCCTCAATAACCCAAGGGAAATTGACATGGCCCTCGTCAATGCACAGCAAGCGCGGCGCCTTTTAGATAGAATTGTAGGTTATAAGATATCTCCTATTCTGAACCGCCGTGTTCAAAGGGGTAAAGAGGGGGGGGTATCAGCAGGTAGGGTCCAATCTGTAGCACTGAAATTGGTCGTGGATCGAGAGAAGGAAATTAAAGCCTTCAAGCCTGTAGAGTTTTGGAATATCTCTGTTGATTTAGAGCCGCAAGGGCAAGGCAAAGCCTTCACTGCCTTTTTATTTTCTGTAGGCGGTAAAAAGGTGGAAAAGGAAGGGGATAAAAACGTCTTTTTAATCCCTACCAAAGAAGTAGCCGACAGCGTTCTTGCGAAACTTAAAGGGTGCAGTTACGATGTTGGTCATGTCGAGAGAAAAGAGAAAAAGCGCTACCCTGTCCCTCCGTTTATCACTTCTACATTGCAGCAAGAAGCAAGCCGCCACTTTGGCTTCTCTTCTGCCAAGACGATGAGTGTTGCACAAAGTCTCTATGAAGGGGTAGAGCTTGGGAATGAGGGAACAGAGGGTCTCATTACCTATATGCGTACAGATTCAGTGCGCGTGGCAGGGGAGGCTGTTGCAGCCGTTCGAAACTTTATCAGTCAAAAATTTGGTGCTGCCTACTTGCCTGATGAGCCTAAGGCATACACATCAAAGAAGAGCGCACAAGATGCGCACGAAGCCATACGGCCCACGAACTTGTACCACCCTCCCGAATTTGTTGAGCCTTACCTAGATAGAGATCAGTTCCGTCTGTACAAGCTAATCTGGAACCGCTTTGCCGCATCGCAGATGAACCCAGCTATTTATGACACAGTGTCTGCTGACATAATAGCTCATGACTGTGTATTTCGTGCAACGGGTTCTGTGGTTAAGTTCTTAGGATTTCTTGCTACGTATGAAGAGAAGATAGACGATGATGAAAAAGGGGAGAAGGAGATGCAGCTTCCCGACTTACAGAGCGGGCAGAAATTGAAATTTCTAAAACTTCACTCCGAACAGGCATTTACAAGGCCACCCCCTAGATTTACGGAAGCCTCTCTTGTTAAAGAGCTGGAAAAGTCTGGAATTGGAAGACCTGCAACGTATGCGTCGATCATGAATAAGATCCAAAGCCGGCAGTACACAGAGAAGGAGAAAGGTCGCTTGAAGCCTACAGAGGTAGGGGTTGTGATAGCTGAGATGCTCGAAGCCAACTTCCATGAGATCATGGATGTTGGCTTTACTGCTGCTATGGAAGATGAACTGGAGCATGTCGCAGAAAATCGAAAGGAATGGAAGCAATTGATCCGAGATTTTTGGGACAAATTTGAGCCTACGTTGCAAGCTGCTGAAAAATCTGCCTTCGTTCCGAAAGTGATGACCGATATTGACTGTCCCAAATGTTCGGGTAAACTCCAAAAGGTGTGGTTCCGCTCTAAATATTTCTTTGGGTGCAGCAATTATCCAGAATGCGACTACACCTCTTCCTTGGAGGAGATGGAGTTCAACAAAGAAGACTATGCTGATGATTTCGATTGGGGTCAGAAGTGTCCTGTCTGTCAATCTGATATGAAAGTGCGTCACGGACGTTTTGGGGCCTTTTTAGGCTGCTCGAAATATCCGGAGTGCAAGGGAATTATCAATATTCCAAAAAAAGGGGAAGAGGTAGTAGAAACTGCCGATATGCCGAAATGCCCAGCTCTTGGCTGCCCTGGTGTCATTATGTCTCGAAAGTCATGGCGCGGTAAGACATTTTACTCTTGCTCTACCTTCCCTGATTGCGATGTGATCGTGAACAATATAGACGATTTGCAGACAAAGTACGTAAACTATGAGAGAAAAGCGTATGTAAAGAAAGGGAAGAAAGGGGCTGTAACGAAAAAGGGAGCAGCACCCAAGAAAAAAGCGACCACTTCAAAAACAAAGAAGAAGGTAACACGCGAAATGCCAAGCTGCAAGCTTTCCCCAGAACTTGCGGACGTTGTGGGGGCCAAAGAGTTAGCTCGTCCTGAGGTTGTAAAGCAGCTTTGGACCTACATTAAGGAAAAGGGGCTCCAAGACCCCGCGAACAAGCGCCTCATCAATCCAGACAGCAAGCTTGCCAAAGTATTTGGGACAAAAGACCCTGTCCAAATGTTTGCCATGATGAAGCTGATCTCAAAACACATGTCAAGCTAGTCCCTCTGTCCGATTTTTTCCTCCTTCTCGTTCGTTTTTTTCTGTTTTTAGAGGGCTGGCTTGAGCCTTCGTGAGATTTGGATGAGATCGTACAGATAGAGACCAATGCTTAACCACAGAAGGAGAAAAGTGAAGGCAAGAGGGGTGCCGAGCCCTTGAGATGCGACCAGTAGATGTGTATAAGTAAGGCGCTGTAATATCTATCCATGGTTTTTTAGCCAAAGGAGAGTTCTAGTCTCTCCAGTTTGCGCATTTGGTCGCGGTAGAAAGCAGCTTGCTCAAAATCAAGCTCCTTTGCCGCTTCCTTCATCTTTTTCTTATACTCTTCAATTTGGTCTTGGATGGCTCGTGAGGTAGGATGCTCGATTTCGTGAAGGACTTCTTTTTGCTCTGCATCAAGGGCAACAAGCGGGGCATTTTTTCGAGTTGTTGTTGTAGGGGTAATCCCGTGTTCTTCGTTGTATGCCTGCTGCAGCTTTCTTCTTTCTTCTGTGATTCGAAGCGTGTTTGTAATGGCCTCTGTCATTTTATCTGCATACATAATGACTCTGCCCTCTACGTTTCGAGCTGCCCTTCCGCAGGTTTGTATGAGAGACGTTTCGCTTCGCAAAAACCCTTCTTTGTCGGCATCGAGGATGGCAACTAAAGAGACTTCAGGAAGATCGAGCCCTTCCCTAAGAAGGTTAATTCCTACGAGAACATCAAAGGTGCCTTCTCGGAGGTCTTGGAGGATTTGCATTCTTTCCAAGGTGTCGATATCGGAATGGAGGTATTTTGCCTTTACACCCAGCTCTACAAGGTATTTGGAGAGCTCTTCGGCAAGTCGTTTGGTTAGCGTTGTTACAAGGACACGGCCCCCTTTTTCTGTGTGTTGCCTGATCTCTTCTAAGCTATCATCGACTTGCGTGGATGCTTTTCTCACTTCAATGATCGGGTCAAGAAGTCCTGTAGGGCGTATCACCTGACGTACAATTTTCCCTTGCGACTCTTCTATTTCCCAGTTCGCAGGGGTTGCAGAAACATAGATGACCTGGTTGAGATGTTCATAAAATTCTTCAAACATCTGCGGGCGGTTATCAAAGGCAGAAGGAAGCCTAAATCCAAACTGCACAAGGGCTTCTTTTCTTGCCTTATCTCCATTGTACATAGCGCGCACTTGAGGAATGGTTTGATGGGATTCATCTACAATGAGGAGGTAGTCTTTGGGGAAGTAGTCGATGAGGCAGGTGGGGCGCTC
Source organism: uncultured bacterium (assembly GCA_964496125.1). Lineage (GTDB taxonomy): Bacteria > Chlamydiota > Chlamydiia > Chlamydiales > CAZBXE01 > CAZBXE01. Next base: position 154,248 of record CAZBXE010000004.1, read on the forward strand.
TCCTGGCTGCCTGCGGCTAAAATGGCGGCTATAGTTTTCAATTCCTTTGCAAAAGCCCATCTCTCGGATCATTTCTAAATCATACATGACCCTTTCTTGGATTCTCTGCAACTCAATGGCTTTATTTTCTTTGGCATAGAATTCAACTCTTTCTCTGAGCTCTTTTTTTATCGTTTCAATAGCTTCTAGGCGCACTTGCTCTGGGGTGACATGGTGAGAACTTGGATAAATGGTAACACTACTTGTTGTGGTGATCGTTTTTCCAGTGAGAGGATCAATCTCGGAGATTTTTTCGATCTCATCGCCAAACATTTCAATGCGAAACGCTTTGTCTTCTTCATAGGCAGGAAAGATTTCTAGGGTATCTCCGCGCACACGAAAAGTAGCTCTTGCAAAATCGTAGTCATTTCTTTTGTACTGCATCTCGACAAGGTGCAGTAGAATTTCATCACGCCTTCTCTCTTGCCCTGTTGTAAGGGTAAGATTCATGCCGCGGTAGAACTCTGGCATACCAAGGCCGTAGATGCAAGATACGGAAGAGACAATTAAGACATCATCTCTTTCGAGAAGAGATCTTGTGGCAGAAAGGCGCATCTTGTCGATTTTGTCGTTGATGGCCATGTCTTTTTCGATATAGGTGTCGGTGCGGGCAATATATGCTTCTGGCTGGTAGTAGTCGTAATAGGAAACAAAGTACTCTACCGCATTGTGTGGGAACAGGTGTTTAAATTCTTGGTAGAGCTGCGCTGCAAGTGTTTTATTGTGGGCGAGAATAAGTGTTGGCTTCTGTACGTTCTCAATCACACCGGCCATAGTAAAAGTTTTCCCAGAGCCTGTTACACCAAGGAGAACTTGTGACTTGATCCCTTGTAAAACACCTTGTGTGAGCTCATTAATTGCACTGGGCTGGTCTCCCTTTGGGGAAAACTCTGATACGAGTTGAAATTTAGGCATCGACTTTTTGCCGCTCTCTTGCGACACGCGAAATTTTTTTCCATGTTCCTGATATACCCATGGCAGAGAGCATTTCGTTTCTCGTCTCTTCTGCTATGCGGGCCATTTTATTGGTCCCTTGGTAGACAATCTCTTCGACGAGCCCCTTATCCTTTTCAAACGTGCTTCTTTTTTCTCTAAAAGGCTCGAGGAAAGAATTTAGGGCATGTGTAAGTTTTTTCTTCACCTCTACATCACCCACCCCTCCTTTTTTGTACCGTTCTTTTAAGTCTGCTACTTCTTCTTTGTTTGTGTTGAAGAGATCGTGGTAGATAAAGACGGGATTACCTTCGACAGTACCTGGGGTATCAGCTCGAATTCGGTTCGGATCTGTGTACATACTATTAACTTTCTTCTCTACGGTCTTGGCGTCATCGGAGAGAAAAATAGCGTTTCCAGCGGACTTACTCATCTTTCCTGCATTGTCAGTCCCGATGAGGGTGGGGGTTTCACTCAGCAGCACTTCGGGTGAGGGAAACACCTCTCCGTAGAGGAGGTTGAATTTTCGTGCAATGCCGCGCGCAAGTTCAACGTGTGCTTCGTTGTCTTTGCCTACAGGGACAAGGTTTGCTTTAGGCATCAAGATATCTGCTGTTTGCAAGATCGGATAGCCAAGGAGTCCAAATGGCATATTGTCTGGATCGAGATGCGCGTTCCTTGCCATCTCCTTAAGACTTGGTAAACCTGTAAGGCGATTTAAGGGAAGCAGCATCTCAAAGATGAGATTCATTTCACAGACAATAGGAATTGCCGATTGGAGATAGAGAGTTGATTTTTCAGGATCGATACCACAAGAGAGATAGTCGAGGACCATCTCATAGATATGTTCCCGAATTTGCAGAATATGCTCTTTTTCTGGCTTTGTCGTTAAAACATGAAGGTCTGCTATGATGAAGTAGCAGTCATACTTATCCTGAAGCAGGACTCTATTTTTTAGTGAGCCCAAATAGTGGCCAAGGTGAAGCTTCCCTGTGGGCCTATCGCCTGTCAATATGCGCGGTTTTGTCATCCAATCACCTTTGTGTAAATGATAGTAGCCATGAGTAGGCAAGAGAGGATAATCGATCCGACAACAGCTGCTTTGCCTCCAGGAGCCTCGTAGGGGCCTGTTAACCCTCTTTTATAACGGCCGTAGTATACCATAAGAGCAGGAAGAAGACCGAGCAAAATGATGACTCCGATGAGACCTGCGTACTCAAGCGCGACGAGGAAGGCTCTTGGGTTATAGAGTGTGAAGAGGTAGGGGGGAACAATCGTTAGGCAGGCAAGGAGCACCCTTCCTGTTGCAGTTTTTTTGATCTTTAGTCCGTCGCTTAAGAAATCCGAGAGGCAAAGCGTCACCCCGAAAAACGAGGTGACGATTGCTAAGAAGGAGAAAATTTTAGCAGCATTGCGAATGTGTATGTTATTGAGCAAATTCGACAAGATGATCGCCCCGTTAGCACCTTCTCGGTATCCTTCTTCAATGAGAGGAAGAGGGATGGTGCCGAGGGTGATAAAGATCCAAAGTGTATAAACACCGAGGGGGATGAGGCTGCCGATGAGGATAACTCTCACTAGCTGGGAGACATTCCTGCCAAGATAGATAGAGAGTGTTGGGACGATGAACTGGTATCCAAAGGAAGTGGCTGTAATGGAGAAGGCCAGGGGAAGCTTTGGCAAGTCGTTATAGGCTAGATATTCGAGATTCACATCTGGTATCACATAAAAGCAAAGGGCGGCAAAAGTAAGGAAGAGGCCTACCATCATGATTCGATTGAGAAAGTCAATGATCTTAGTTCCCTGGTAGAGGGCAAAGCCAAAAAGAAAGAGGAGAATGAAGATTGTCAACTTTTCTGAAAGTTCGATGCCTAGATAGTGCTTGATGAGGAGAATAAACAGATGGCCTCCCCCTGCGACGTAGGCTGTTGTTAAGCAAGAGAGCAAGAAGAGATAGGTAGCCCAGGCGAGAAGCTCTCCCCATTTGCCAATGGTTTCGTGTGCCATAGAGATGATGTTGGTCTCTTTTTTGATCCATAGAGTTGTCTCTAGGAGGAAAAAGGCGCTTTCTGTCATGTAAATCCAATAGAGGAAAAAAAGAAGAACAGCAGGGAAAAAGCCAGCAAGGCCTGTTGTAATAGGAAGAGCAAGCATGGCGGCGCCTATGCTTGTTCCTGCAATGAGAAGTATACTGCCTAACATCTTGTGTTTTAAAATCACAGCGCAAGCTCCTGTTTGAGCTGAAGTAAAAAGACAAGAGCGGAGAAGGCAAGTATGGCAACAAGCGCTGCTTTTCCACCGGGCACAAGTTCGATCTGCCCAGCTGTTTTGCTTCTTGGGTAAAGATATCTTCCCTTCCAAACCATCAGGGCCGGCATGATTCCGAATAAGATCACGGCCCCAAAGCCCCCAGCGTACTTTAAGGCCAATATGAAGATCTTTGGATTATAAAGCGCGAAAAGGTAGGGGGGCACAAGAGCAAGAAGGCAGAGAAAAATTCGCCCTCTTCTTGTTTTTTCCATGTGAAGTCCATCCGCAAGAAAGTCAACGAGGCTTAAGGCAACGCTTAAAAAGGATGTGACGATCGCAAAAAAGGCAAAGAGCTCTGCCATATGGTAGATCCAGGCGTAGCCAACCACATTTCTTAAGGCGGTTGTAGGTAGATTCCCCTGATTGGCTGCTGCAATAAAGCCATTTTCTCCCTCTGGCGGGATGATGCCTAAAATCACGGCTTGCCAGAATACGTAGAGAACAAGTGGGAAAAGGGAGCCGTAAAAGATGACTTTTTTTAAATCTGTCGCATTCCCCTGGAGATAGTTCTTCAAACTGGGGATAAGGTTATGAAATCCAAACATTAAAACAAGCACAGGAAGGACGGCCGGTGTTTTTTCCCAGTTCTGGTGGAGTAAGAGCTTTGGATCTACGTGGAAAAAGCCAAGAATGAGAAGAAGGAGGTAAGAGGTCACAAGCCCTGTCATTAACGTCCTGTTAAAGCGATCTACAACAGCTGTCCCTTCGTAGATAAGAAGTCCAAAAAGAAAGATTACAGAGATAAGGCCGATACCATGCATTTTTTCAGGGATATCGATCACGCCGAAGAAATCGGCAATCAGTGCCTGGGTGCCGGCAACGTAGGCGATCATGAGAGAGTAAAAGAGGAATAGAAAAAGACCCCAGGCCATCCTTTTTCCCCATCTGCCAAGAGTTTTTTCTGCCATGGAGACGATGTTCACTTCCTCCTTAAACCAGAGGTTGACCTCTAGTAGAAGAAGCCCTGTTGTCATCATGAAGAGCCAGGCCACGATGAAGATGACTGTGGAGGGAATGAATCCAGCGGGTCCAGAGAGGATCGGCATACCAAGCATGCCAGCGCCAATACAGCAGCCAGCAACTAACAAAATAGCCCCAAAAACACTCCCTTTATCTGTGATTGCCAACAAAAACTCCTGGTAATTAACCGATACTACCAAGTTTTTGTTTTTTTTTACAGACTTTCTGCGTGCCTAAAGTGGAGGAGGTGAATGATCTTAAGAGCTTCCCCCATGGTAGATATCTTGCCCTGGGCTTGCAATTTTTTGATTCCCTTGACCCACCTTTCGGCATTTTGGAGCGCTCGGCCAGTGCTTTTTTTCTGTGATATTAGACGATAGTTTTTTAAACCTGCTGCTTCTGCCGACAAAATCTGGATGATGGCGATGAGTGTTTCGTTGTGCCCTTTATCTGCTCCTAGACTAGAGATGTTCAGGTAGAGGGTCTGTTTTCTTTTTTCCGCTTCTTGCAAAGCACCAGAAAAACTTGTGTAAAAAGTCTCATAGAGACTTAAGATCATTTCCGCTGTATAGGGAACCTTTTCTACGGTTTCTACAGGGGGAAGATAATAAGCCAGAAAGTTGTAGGAGGTTGGCCACAGAGAAACAGAAACTCTTTTTTTGATTTCCTGTTTTGTCAGAAGAGGAGTGGTGAATTTATCTACATTGTCTCTATCAAAGGAAAACATTTTCTTTAATCCGCAGATGAGAAGAGGCGTGGGAGATCCTAAAAACGATTGTAAACAAAACTTTTGGCCCTCCTTCATAGAAACAGGCCCAAGGGCTGTGTGCTCCCCTGCAAAGATGTGCTCTTCCTGGAAAAAGGGGTTTTGCCAGCCGCATCCCAGTTGATAGGAGTTTGCCAGCAGGTTGACCGTGAATCCAAGCCAGCTTTTTGCAACATATCCCTCCTTTTTCTCAAGGGATACCTGTACTTGGCGGCCCTGTGCTAGGGGAGTATCGAGTAGTTTTCTGCTCTCCCTTAGACTAAATTTGCGCAACTGGATCGTGCCCCAGAGACGCTTATTTTGAATCTTTTCAAAAAGAGGCCACTTGCATGTTTCGATGTTATCTTCGAAATGTTTTAGGGTTCCTTGCGGCTTTTCTCCTTCTTTTGGGACAGTAAGATCTTTACAATGTATGTCCGGAAGAGCCTCCACATTGGCTTTTGGAGCCGGTGCAACGTCCCCCTTTTGATAGCAGGTAAGAACACTTGAGAAAAGGGAGGGGAAAATGTGAAAAAACAGGGAGGCAATGAGCCCTCTTCTTGGTTCCATGAGTTTTTCGATGGTTTCAAGAAGTTCAGCCATGTTTGCTGTCATGCCGTGCTTGATGCTGTAGTGTTGGATGCGCCTTTGAAAGCTAGAAAGTAGGTGGAGGTCCGCTGGAGGGCAGTTTTTTAGCAATTTGAGAGCCACATTTGCCTCTTTGCAGACGTTGTCAAAATTGGGGTTGAAAAAATAGCCTTTAGAGACAACTGTAAATTGCTTGCTTTTGTCAACGGAAAGGCAGGTGTTTTTGGATAAGTTTCTAAGGGCGTCGATGAGCATGATGAAATTGTAGTCTTTTCTCGTAAAGACAAGATAAAGACTCTTTAATCGAGATTGAGCTTTTCGGCTTTGCGTAGCTCTTGCCCAAGACGCCCCAGCTCATACCCCTCATAGTCCACAAACTTGAAGAATCTTTCAAACTGAGGGTGCGCTTTAAGGACCTCTTTAGCCATTTCCTGCGCAATGTAGCGGTAATGGGGATGGCCTGCAGGCGTAGAGCGCAGCTCACACATCCACTGCAGTGCGCGTAGGTTTCCATGGAAGTACCATCTGATGTTGTATGCCATGGGGACAATATACTGAGCCTCTTCTGGAAACTCTTTTGCGATCACATCGTATGCTTTTTTAGCCTTCTCTAGGGCCTCGTGGTAAGGCGCTTCTGCTTGTGTATCGATAATCTCAGGGGGGGTGTAGTAGCCGTGAGAGCAGGTAAGAAGCTGTCTCTCTTGTGTAAATGTTCTATGGCGGTGCAAGTCTCGATAGATGCCATAGTCTGTAAGGATTTCGAATGTATATTCTGCGTTTTCAAGCGCTCGCGGGGACTTTTGCCTTCGGTTGCCTCGGTCTCTAGCAGCCGTTTCCAGGATCTGATTGATTTCATCTTCAGGAAGATCTCCAACAACTTCTAATAGTTCTTGCATCCCATGTTGGCAGTAGGGATAGAGGAGAGCTGCGGCCACTTTGGCAGGAGCCTTAGGGTCAGAGCAAACAAGGGTCACACCTACAGCTGTTTCTCTCCCCTTTCCGCTTGTGTATTGCTTGGCCATGTGCTGGATTCTTTGATCCATGGCTTCGCGAAATCTTGCAAAGCTTTCTTGGTGGCGATGTCCCAGTTCTGCTCTACGCACAAAGGAAGGTATGGCTTTAGAAAGTTCGTTATACATCTTTTTGCCAATTTCCGCAGATTCCGCAAGGCTTTGGATCTGGAGCTTGTTGATGAGATACTCATAGAAACGACCGTTGCCAAAGATCCCCATGTTTGTGAGAGTGCTCGCTGGAAGAAGCCCCCTGAGAGAGTCAAGCACCTTGGCGCGGACGGAAGCTGTGTAGGCAGATTTCGACATTTCTGGCTCTCTTGGGAATCTTGCCTCTGTTACCTCTGTGAGGTTCGGGATCAGCTTGCTGTATGTATCGAAAAGCAGGTTGCAGGTGTCAACATAGAGATCTTTGAAGGCGCTAGTCATGAGCACGGGCTCTCGATAAAAAAGGTATTGCCCCTCTTTCTTTTGGTCGAAAAAAATATACCTTGTTGACTTTTCAAGAGGAGAGCCGCCGATGCGGCTGTCTTCTAGAATTTTTGTTGCAAGGATAGAGACATTTTCAATCGCAATGTGGGCACCTCCGAGTTCTCCAATCGAATCATCCCCATACCCGTCTAGAATACGGTCGTAAAAATTTTGCGCCTTCTTAACAGCAAGAAGCTGATTTTCGGCAGCTTCCTCGGTGAGTCCTTTTCCTTCACCTGCAATGTGATGAAAGGAGGTTTCATCGCTTGTAATAAATTCTTTGAGAAGAAGAGTGCGAAGACCAAGTGTGGATCTGGAGTAGCGGGAAAAAAGGGCTCCCTTGATCACATCGGGGAGGTTACGCAGCACAAAGATATTGGAGTCGGTGTTTGTAACAAATCTTTCTAGCAGCTTCCGCTGTTCTGTAGTAAACTCTTCCATGCGCTATAGGGTGCCATAACGTGGCCCCCTCTGGCAAGTTTTTTTTCTTTGTCTAAAATAATCCACTACAGCAAACTAGAAGGGATGAAAACGTTGAAAGTATACACAAATAACCTAAAAAGTTGGGAATATGCCAAGGAGGCGCTCTCAATTTTTGCCAGCTATGCGGCACCGAAACAGCTAAGGTTAAAAACCTTAGCGATGCAGGAGGGCAAAAATTGAAAGTTTGTCCGACGCAGGCAGAAACCAACTTTTTAGGTTATTTGTGTATAGAACAGCTTGCTCACTACAATGCAGTAGGCTTTATTCCAGGGCCTAGCGAAACGGAAGATGAGTATTGTAAAAGAGTCCATTACTGCCAAGGTCTAGCTAAAGAACCACTTTTTCAAGAAGGAGTGCAGGCAGACCATGTCGATCTTCTTCAGAGCGCGTTCCCTTTAACAAAAAAAAACTTTGATATTTCTCCCGATTGGATCCCTGTTTTTTTTAGTGATTACAAGTTAGCTCCATGGCACGGAGCGACGGCGTGGATCTTTCAAAGAGAGGAAGACGTACCTACAGGCGCCTTTTTTCAACTGCGAACTTGCTTGCAAAAGCAAAACCACATTTTTGGAATGTATACAAGGGAAGAGCTCTTAGCTCATGAAGCTTCTCATGTAGGGCGCATGCTTTTTGAAGAACCAAAATATGAGGAGATGATTGCGTATACAACTTCTCCCTCCTGGTTGCGAAGAACTTTTGGTCCGATAGTTCAGAGTTCATGGGAGTCTTCTCTCTTTCTTCTTGTTCTTTTTTTTCTTGTGATTCTTGACGGCTCTCTTCTTTTTACGGGGCAGATAGAGCTTTATGAAAAGCTTTTTTGGTTGAAAGCATTACCTCTTGGGTTTTGCAGCGCAGCCCTTATTCGCCTTTTGCTGAGGCGCCGCTCTTTCAAGAGGTGCAAGCAAGCACTCCATACAGTCTTGGGATGTGAAAGGAAGGCATCAGCTGTTCTCTATCGCCTTACAGACAGAGAGATTGAACACTTTTCGAAATTTAGGAAGATCATGCCTTACGTCATGCAACAGAAGGATCTTTCCCTTCGTTGGAAGATGATCTATGGGTGTTATTTTGTTTAGTCTATAGTTTCGTTGCTTTCGTTTGAGGGCTCTCGGAGGAGGGTCATGGGAATAAGAAGCGGGAGGGGGTGAGAGGCAAACCGGTGGTTTTGCAAGCTTGGCACGGTGTGGGATCGAGAAAAAAACCTTATGCCTTGAGGTGTCATTTGGGGATTGTTGAGAGTTCTGACGCTAGGAAAGGGCATTTGTGAGCCTGAAGTAAGGACACCCGGACGATTACTAGGCATACTTTGGGCGTTTATACGCATGGATCCATTTCTATTGGGCCCGATTTCTGGGCTGAACATGAATCTATCCTTTTGTTTTAATGTGCTGAGAAGACAAGTGTACAAACAGGTTTACTTTCTGTCCATTTGAAATTGATCGTGTTCAAACCAACTGTCGATATTTGCAAGACAGTTGCCTAACGTAATCAGAGACTCCTCAGGAACTTCAAAAAGTGCGGCGGTGTTTGGCGGGGCCAATGCCAAGCAGAGAGCGGTACTTAGCAATCGTGCGACGAGCGCAAGGAATGCCAATATCCTCTAAAGCCTTAGAAAGGGCCAAATCAGAAAGAGGGCGCTTCTTGTTCTCTCTTTCAATCAGCCTCATCAAGGCGCCCTGTACCGTTTTGGAGGAAATTTCCTCCCCTTGCTCTGTTGTGTATTTGACAGTAAAGAACGATTTTAAGGGGAAGAGCCCTTTTGGCGTCTGGATGTATTTACCGCTCACACCCCTTGCTATCGTCGAGGTGTGTAACTCAAGCGCGCTTGCCATTTCTTGCATCGTAAGCGGAGAGAGTTTCCCCTCAGGAGAGAAGAAAAACTCTTTTTGCTTGTCCAAGAGGAAGTGGGTGATCTTTTTTAAGGTTTCACCCCTTTGGTAGATGTTTCGAAGAAGCCATTTGGCTGCTGTCAGGTTCCTTTGTAAAAACTCTTTATCTTGCCGTGTTTGGCCCCCACTTTTCAGAAGACGCATATATTCCGCATTCAGCTTAATCGGGGGAAGCGGATCCTCATTGACCTCTATGCGTATGCCTAACTCTTCTTGCTTGAGGATCACGTCGGGCATGATGGGCTGTGCCACGGTAGGTTCGCGAAAAGTTCCTGGGTGAAGGTCAAGCTTTGCGATATCTTGAATCGCTTTGTTGATCTCTTCTTGAGAGCAATCGAGCGCTTTTTTTAGCTTAGGTATTTTGTTATGGATCAGATCGGTAAAACCCATTTCTAAAATTTTGTAGGCAAGGGTGCTTGTTTTCCCTAATTTTGCAAGTTGCATTAAAAGGCAAGCTTGAAGAGTGGAGGCTGCGATGCCAGGCGGATCAAAACCTTGAATCACTGCGAGCACTTCTTGTGCTTTTTTTACGCTCGTTTTTGCATTTGTTGCTACATCTTCAAGAGGCGTTGTAAAGAGTCCATTTTCTTCCAAGTTACCAATGATTTCTTCTGCTATGGCTAAGTCTTTTTTCTTCTCAAAGCTCTCCTTGGCTTGATTCATCAAGTACTCATAGAGAGAAAAAGGCGATTGGATTCGGCTTTCTAGATATTCTTTCTTTTGCTTTTCTTCCGCTGTATTTTCACTTTGTGTATAGCTATCTGTTTGACAGATGCCACCCTCCATCTCCTCTTCGAGGCGAGATAGGGCGCTAAAGTCTTGATCTTCAAAGCAGAGCTCCTCTTCAAAAGAGGGAGTTTCAGATTCTTCTTCTTCAGAGTCTCTCGTCTTTTCTTCCCAGTCTAGGAGAGGATTCTGCATCAGCTGCTCTTCCACAGCGCTCTTGAGTTCCATAAGAGGAAGCTGTAAAAAATGGATAGCCTGCTGCATTTCTGGCAGCATGATGAGTCTTTGCGTTTGTTTCTGTTGTAGATTCCCTCTTGGCAAGGGCTGTAGAGAAGGAGACATATCCATAAGACACCTCCGTATGCTTCCATTATAAACGATTCTCTGATTAAATGAAGTTTTTGAAAAAAAGGAAGTATGTCCTCCCCCTCAGTTAAGACAATCTATAAGATCTTACTTGTTGATGATGATGAATTTGTATTACATGCTCTTTCGCAACTACTTGAAAGAGAAGGTTTTGCGTTTTCTTCTGCAGGAGGGGGCGAGGAGGCTATTGCCCTTTTAAAAAGGGAAAAGTTTGCTCTTATTCTCTGTGACCAGAGAATGCCTGGCATGAGTGGCACGGATGTGCTAAAAGAGGCGCAGAGCCTCCAGCCGGATGCAGTGCGGATCGTTCTTACGGCATGTGGCGACTTGCAGACGGCGGTGGACTCGATCAACGTCGGGAAGGTGTTTGAGTATATCCAAAAGCCTTGGGAAGAACGCTCCCTACTGCGCACATTACATCTTGCTATGGATAGCTTTTGTCTAAAAAAAGAAAATGAGCTTCTGAACGAAAAAATAAGACAGCAGCACACTCTTTTAGAAAATGACCTTAAGCTCGGCGCTCAGATCCACAAGGTGCTTTTGCTAGGTGAGATCCCAGAAAAGATTCCGGGTATTGCAATTGCGGCCATGACGATCCCATCTCGTGAGATCGACGGAGATTTCTTTGACTTTTATGAGCCCTCTTCCCAGATTTTAGATCTTGTAATTGGTGATGTGATGGGTAAGGGCATCCCTGCAGCTCTCGTGGGAACAGCCCTTAAGACACAGCTTGCCCGGTTTGCAGTTCCCTCCCATACGGTGCATATTTATGAAAAAAAAGAGGGATGGTGGGACGATATTTTATCTCCTGTCCAGATTCTTGAAAATCTGCATCAGGAAACAGTGAATCAGCTGATAGAGCTTGATTACTTTGCCTCCCTTTTTTACGCGCGCATTGACTGGCAAGAGAGGCGGCTTTCTTTTGTCGATTGTGGATTTACAAAGCCGATCCATTACCATGCAGATACTGGGGAGTTTACAACGCTTGCGGGCCATAACTTCCCTCTGGGGGTGGTGAAGGAGTGCCACTACAGTTTAGAACAGGTTTCCTTTGCGCAAGGGGATTTCTTTCTCTTTTATTCTGACGGTGTGACTGAAGCGCAGTCTCGTGAGGGGGAGCTATACGGCGAAAAGAGACTTTTACAGGTGCTTAGAGCTGAGAAGAACTTGCACCCTGAAGCTCTCTTGCAGAAGATTAAACAGGAAGTGCAGAGTTTTTCAGGCCGAGAAGATTTCCTCGATGACTTGACGATGATCCTCCTCAGAGTCGATCAGATTGTGCGGGAAACAAGAGATGAGCCTCGAAGTACGTTGTTTTCAACAGACCTCTCGCAGCTTTCAGCCTTAAGGGATTACGTTCACTCTAGGTGCCTGGAGGCACCTTTTGATGGGGAGTGTTTAAGTCGTCAGCTGCAACTTGCATTGAACGAGGCATTTTGCAATATTGTGATTCATGGCTATGGGAGGCAAACCAGTGGTAAGATTGCCATTTCGTCTAGGCTGCTCTCCGATGGGATTCTTTTTGAGCTGACCGATCAAGGCAAGTCGTTTGATCCAAAAGCAATAGAAGAGCCGAATTTGGCAGGGGATAAATGTTTTGGCTTCGGGGTCTATATCATTAAACAAGTATCAGATCGGGTAACCTATATTCCGAAAAGAGGGGATGGGGGTGTGAACCGATTGCAAATTATGAAACGTTTTAATCTATCGAGGGGGCCGATGAAGGTACTACATGAGGTGAAAGATAATGTGCTTCTGGTGGGCATGGAGGGGCAGAACTTAGACGCAAAAGAATCCCCGGTTTTTAAAGACACCATAAGCACTTTGATTGTTGATCATGACATCAATAAAGTCGTCATGGATTTGAAAGGGATTGAGTTTATCGATAGTTCAGGACTCGGTAGCATCCTTTCTATTTTACGCCTTTTGCATAGGCAAGGGGGAGATCTTAAAATAGCGGGATTGACAAAATCGGTACGAGCCATGTTCGAGCTTGTATGTATGCATAAAATATTTGAAATTTACAATACGCCTGAGGAGGCCGTCCGTTCTTTTACACCAAGAAGCGGCAAATGATCAAGCCAAAGCTTTTGAAAGGGCAGGATCGTATGGCTTTTTTAGAACGGCTGGAAGCCAAATATGGCAACCATAAGGCCCCCCTCCGAAGAGCTCTCCATGTGCGGAAAAAATATGCATGGATGTTTGTAGTGGGGCTTACAAAAATCTTCAAGAGGGGGCTTGATATTGTTGTTTCTAGTGTGCTCTTAATTATAGGAATGCCTCTTTTTTTTCTTCTCGCTTTGCTGATCAAACTTGAAGATGGAGGGTCTGTTTTTTTCGTGCAACCAAGAGTTGGGAAATGGGGCAGAGAGTTTGCCTTCCCTAAGTTTCGGACAATGCGTGTTGGCGCTGATCTTGAAAAAAAGAATCTTCGTTCCGATGAAGATGATCCGAAGAGATTTAAAATGAAGGAAGATCCGAGAGTAACGGACTTGGGAATTTTTTTAAGACGGACAAGCTTGGATGAACTGCCACAGCTTTGGTGCGTTCTGAAAGGGGATATGTCTCTTGTTGGACCGAGACCGCCCCTTCCTCATGAGGTAGAGCACTACACGGTCCTCGATAGGAAAAGGCTAGATATTGTACCTGGATTAACAGGTCTTTCTCAGGTGTCAGGTAGGTCTGAAACTCCTTACCATAAGCAGCTGCGTCTTGATTTAGAGTATATTGAGAGTCAAAGCTTTCTTCTTGATCTTAAGCTTCTTTTGAAAACAATTCCTGCGGTTTTTTTAGGCAAGGGGGCCTACTAGAGGATGCGTTGTCTTTTGAATGCTACAGGCAGTATTAAAGAAAAGACCGCCCTAACCCATAATCTTCCCAGTCCCCTTTTGTCGGTAATAGACAAGCCAATCCTTGTGCATATTCTGGAATTTTTAGTCAGTGAAGGAGTAAAAAAGTGTGATATCATTTTGCACAAATATCCTGAGCTTATTGAAAAGGAGCTTGGAAATGGGAAGCGATGGGGGATGGAGATTACCTACCATCTTGCAAAGTCGCAAGAGGATCCTTTCTCTACCCTACGCCCTACTTTCGGACAGTGGGCAGAGGAGAGTGTTCTTTATGGAAGAGGCGATGAGCTCCCCTCTTTTTCCCTTGCAGGAGCCCAAAAGCTTGCGCAAGATGGCTCTTGCGCACTCTTTTATTATCCCTCTAAAGAGTGGTCAGGATGGGCCCTTCTTCCAGCTTCGGTATTAGCAAGAGAGGCTTTTTCTGCAGAAGAAGGCGGTGGAAAGCAGATGCTTAAGACCCGAAAACACCGCGCGTTTTCTGTACACCATCACCTATCAGTTCGTACTCTCCAAGAGTTTCAACAGGCCAATTTTAAAATGATTAGACATAGGGAACATAGAGAAAAGTTCCCTACATCGGCAAGAATGATCGATCCTCTTGTATGGGTATCGAGGGGAGCTAGGATTCACCCTACAAGTCTTCTTAAAGCACCTGTTTTTATTGGGGAGAATTGTGAAATTAAAGAGAGAGCAGAAATTGGACCGGATGTCGTTATAGAGAGCAACTGCATCGTCGATGCGGACACAAAAGTAAAAGACTCTGTAATCAGGCGCAATACCTATGTGGGTGAGATGCTTGAGGTGGAAAGTAGTGTTGTAGATGGGAATCTGCTTCTTCACTTAGAATTACATACAGAACTTGACCTTGTCGACGATTTTATCCTTTCTGACCTGAGAAGTGTACAGGGACCAAGAGCTTTTTTACATGTGGCCGAGAGGGGGGTAGCTGCCATTTTGCTCTGTCTTTTTTCCCCCCTTCTTTTCTTCATGCGACTCTTCGGCCCATTTCGAAAGACTTCCTTTGTCCTTCTCCCTACAAAGGAAGGCAAGATCCATTGGAAGGAGGGGGTAAAGCTTTCCTATGGAGAGAAGCGGTCTCTTCTTTCTTTTTTGCCCTCTCTTGTGAATGTGGTTCGGGGGGAACTCCATTTTGTAGGGGTGCCTCCGAAAGGTGTGGAGGAAATTGAGCGAATGCCTGAAGAGCTTCGAGAGCTATATCTCTTATCGAAAGCAGGTATCGCCACTTTATCGGATACTCTCCCGAAAGATAAAGATAACCCGGAACTCTCGGCTATCCACGATGCTTTTTATAGCATGCACCACTCTTTTTGGGGGGATTGCAAGATTTTTTGGCATTTTCTTTGGAGTAGGCGGAAATGAGATACGGGGTCATTGCACTTCTTGGGGTGCCGATCGATTGCGTAAGCTTGCAAGAGAGTATCAAAAGAATTGTAACTCTCGAAGAGGAGTTTTTAGAAGATCGAAGACCACGCTATGTGAGTACGGTCAACGTAGACTTTCTCATGCAGTCCCTGTCTGTATGGCCTAGCATGACCCGTCATCCTGAGCTTTTATGGGCCCTCCGAAAGTCAGATTTTGTCACAGCAGACGGGGCTCCTCTTGTTTTTCTTAGTTATCTTCTTGGTGATTCGCTGCCAGAGAGGGTAGCGGGCTCTGATCTTGTCCCCCTTCTTTTTGAAGAGCTAGCTCGCCAGAGGAAAAAGGTCTTCTTTTTAGGGGGAAGTCCTTCTCAGATGATGCTGGCATCTCAGAAAGTAGCTGTGCAGTATCCTGAACTTCAGATCGTCGGGGCAACTTCTCCCTTTGTTTGCGTAGAAGGAGAAGATCTTGCAGAAGCAGATGTTGTGGATAGTGCCATTGCAGAAAAGATCAATGAGGCAAAACCAGATGTTCTCTTGATTGCCCTTGGAAATCCAAAGCAAGAGATTTGGTTTCAAAGGATGCAGAAGAAACTCACAGTTCCTGTTTCCATAGGTGTGGGTGGGGTTTTTGCCTTTATCAGCGGTAGGATTCCGAGAGCGCCTAAGTTTATGCAACGGCTTGGTCTTGAATGGCTGTACCGGGTTTATCAGGAACCAAGGCGCCTTTTTACACGTTATCTTGTTGACCTTGTGAAGTTTTCCTTGATCTGCACGCCCCTTTTGATCTACACGTTTGCTCATCTGTTATTTGCGAAGAATCGAAGAAAAGAGAAGGCTCCTATCCAAAACTTTGGTGTCGGAGAGGAGGGGATTGCTGTTGTTCCTCTTGCTTTGCTAGATTCGGAACTTGCGAAAAATGCAGAAATCTTGATTTTAGACTTTGCGGGATGGGAGCATCTTAGGCCTTCCCAGCTAGGTGAGTTGATTTCCCTTTGGAACGAGCGAGACTCTGCAAGAAAAGAGCTTTTTTTTGTTCATGTTTCAGGCTCACTCCACCGTCTTTTTCTGTTTTCTCGGTTGCAGGATCTTTTTTCCCCGCTTATTCAGTCTCATGTGGGGGCTTTGGTCCGAAGGATCACGCTTGCCCCTTTTCGCAGAAGTCTCTATTTTAGCTTTGTTCAGACATCTACCTACAGTTTGTATGGTCTGTTTGGGCAGCTAGACCGCGAACAGGTGGAGGGTAAGATTTGTACCCGGATTCTGGAAGAGAGCTCTCAGGACGTAGCTTTTATCTTAGACCTTACCTTTTGCCGGTTTATTGACAGCGCAGGAATGGGCTGGTTGCTCAAAATTCGCAGGGAGAGGCAAATCATTGACAAACCGCTCATTATCTGCGGGTTAAATGAAGACATTCGCCAAGCTCTGCATATCGTAAAAGCCCACAAACTCTTTGTGATAGAAGAGGATGTGAATAGTGCACTTCTTAAGTGTCGAGTCTGATAAGTTCACCTCCCCCTTGCGGTTATTGTTCAGAAGAGAGAAAATGAGGGTATACAGGTGAACAAGAGAGGGAGGGTTGTTATGAGAGTGGCGATTGCTTTAAGATGGATGCTTTGCCTTGTTTTCTTAGCAGGTGGTATTTCTACCTTAGCTGTGGGGCGCGATTCTGCCGAAAATGACCTTTATGATCGTAATAGAGAGGGAACCGACTTTGGAGATTATGTTCCAAGAAGCCTCCGCAGTTATCCTGAGCACCCCAAGCGCACAGATAGCCGCAAGAGCTGGGAGTGGAAAACCCGCGAGAGAGAAGATAGACGTCTTATGGACAGTGGGCGCAGCAACAGTTACAGGAATTATTAGTTGCAAAGTTTGCCGTTTTCTCCTATCGTCCGGTAGGCTCTAGGGGATATATTCATGAATTTTCAGAAGATACTTCTTTCTCTTTGCGCGATCGCCCTACTTTCAGAGACCGTGCTTGGCGTTCCACAAGACTGTGCGCGGATGACCCTTTATGGAGATTTTATTTATTGGAAAGCGGCGCAAGAGCAAATGGAGTATAGCGCTACTGGTTCTGTCTCTCTTGAGGGGCTCATTACTGCTTTACGATCGGGCGTTGATCCTATGAACTCAGGTATAGCAGTAAACGCGAGCTTGTACGAGCCAAAATTCAACTTCAACTCTGGCTTTAGGCTAGGTGGGCTTTTTCAGTTTCCCTCTTCTGAATGGAGCTTAGATCTACGCTGGACACGTTTCCACCAAAATCAAAGGACAAAAATGGGGGTTCCTTCTACGTCCCAAAATCCTTTAGATCAACCTATTCTAGTCCCTATCACTGTCCCCCTTAGTTATTTGTTGATTGCCTTGGACAAAAGCGGTCAGGAGCCCCATCTTGACACTTTGGCTGAGAGTCACTGGAATCTAGATTTTGATACGATTGATTTGGAATTAGGAAAGCACTGGGATGTATCTCAGTGCATCAAGGCAAAACATTTTTTGGGGCTTGAATTTGCCGGAATTCGACAGCAACAGACGATTACCTACTCTGGATTTGCTATTGAGGGAGAGCCTGTTTCCACTCACAACATCAAGAAAAACACTTTTCATGGCGTTGGGCCCTCTCTTGGTGTTGATGGCTCGTGGCAGTTTTGCCGCAGCCTGGGTCTTTCTGTGGGTGCAAGTTTTGCACTACTCTATGGTAACTTTGATGTTAAGGAACACGCAGCTACAGACCTTGATGGGGATCCTCAGAATTCAGCTGTTCCACCTAGCTATCTTCATTTGAACTATAAGAATAGAAAGAGTTCAAGACTTCGTCCTAAAATGGACTTTATGGTGGGCTTTATGTATTATCTGCCTGAAGTTTGCGGTGTGGAATCGGCGATGGAGATTGCCTACGAAGCACAGTATTGGTGGAACCAGTGGCAATGTCCAACTTCTGTGGAGAGCGGCCTTTTGACTGGTAACGCGGCACAGGGCGACCTGATGCTTTATGGCCTTACTGTAAGGCTCTTTTCGACCTTTTAATCCTGTTTGAAGTTCATATACACAAATAAGCTGAAAAGTTGGTTTCTGCCTGCGTCGGCCTAGCTCTCA